>JANMTS010000116.1:0-170949 GCA_031390755.1 Holophagales bacterium | reverse complement strand
CGGCTCCGGGTCGGACTTTGACACGGGCTACGCGCGCCATTGAACCTACGACCTCGACGCAGGCACCGATCCACTTCAACTCTAACCCGTTTTATGGCTCAGGGTCGCGGCTGAAAGCCGTCGGTGTAAGACTTTGACAATCGATGCACCGAAAGACACGGGAGGGCCGGGCTCGCCAAGACCGGACACCGCCGCGCGCCGGGAGTCCCGCTCCCGGCCCTCCATGCTTTCGGAGTGAAGCACCCCCGGCCTAGGGCTCCTGGCCGGGCGGCGGAGCCATGACGGCTTCGGGCACGCGGTTCCTGATCGGCGGGATGCTGCGCAGGTAGGCGTAGACGGCCTTGAGATCCTCGTCGGACATCGCCGAGTAGTTCTGCCAGGGCATCGGCGGCAGGATGGGGCGGGCTTCCCCCCAGTGCCGGCCGGTGCGCAGGGTCTTGAGGAAGGTCTCCTCGGTCCAGATGCCCAGGCCGGTCATCTCGTCCGGCGTGAGGTTCGTGCCGTAGGTCACGCCCCAGGGTCCGGCGAAGGCGGTGTTGGTCGCCGCCCCGGACCAGTTCCAGGGACCGGCCGCGGCCGGCGGTGGGGGCAGGGTCAGCGTCTCGGGGTGGCCGGAGAGCAGACGCTCGCGATCCGGCTCCGGACCGTTCGACCCCATCTTGAGGGGCGTATGGCAGTCGTTGCAGCCGGCGACGGTGACCAGATAGAGGCCCCGCTCGACCGCGGAGGTCTCGGTTGGCGCCGGGATCGGAGTCGCAGGGGTCGGCGAGGCCGGCTGGTCCTGGGCCGTCGGCGGGGCCTGGCAGGCGGCCGCTCCGGCGGCGGCAAGAAAGACGGCCAGCAGCCCGCCACGGGCCGCGGCAGGACGGCAAAGCCGCTTCGATGTCGAAGTCATTTGACAGCTCTCCTTGGCAAGGGGCTCCGGAAAGGATTGCACCCTTACCGAGGAGTACGGGGTTCGGCGCTCCGGCCCGCCACCCCCCCCTCTCGCTGGCACGCCCTGTTGCGTTACACTGAACATGCTTTGGGGATCGATCCCCCGCAGATGGCCGGCCATCGCCGGAATACCATTGCTCGCTCGAGAGGGACGAAGAGTGGCCAAGCCGAACTATCAGTTTGAGAAGCGCAAGAAGGATCTGGAGAGAAAGAAGAAGCAGGACGAGAAGCGCCAGAAGAAGGCCGAGAAGGCCCAGGGCAAGGCGCCGGGCGACGAGTTCGGGGAGCCGCAGACGCCCATGCCCACCGACGGCACCCCTGGTGCCGATGGCGCCGACGGCACCCCTGGTAACGACGACGGAGCTCCGGCGGTCTGAGCGTCCCTACTCCCGCGCGAGGGCGTCGCAACCCTGGCGCCGGAGATCGACCTTCCAGAGACCGTCGTAGCCGTCGATCAGCAGCCCGTCCGGGCCGTCGGTGATCCCGAGCCGGGTATAGCACTCGGGGACCGCTCCGAGCCGCACGAGGAGGTGGGGGATGGTGTTCGAATGCCCCACGATCAGCACCGCGGCATCGGCCGCATGGGTCTCGCGCAGACGCGCGAGAAGTCCGGCCATGTCCGCGGTATGGATCGTCGCGTCGTCGGCGGCGATGGGGATCCGCGCACGGGTCGCCAGCGGCATGCCCGTGGAGATCGTGCGCGTGGTGCGGCTGGTATAGACGGCGGAGATCCCGGCCTTCTCCAGGCGGGCTCCGAGCGCCTCCGCCCGGACCGCGCCGGCTGGCGAGAGCGGCCAGAAGGCGTCGAGGTCGCGCTCCTTCGGCCACGGATCGGCCTTCTCCGCATGGCGCACGAGATAGACGAAATCCAGCGCCCCTGCCGGGGCCGCCCCCAGCCCCGCAAACCCGACGACCAGCGCGGACAGCAAGCAGGCCCGGAGGAGGCGGGCGAGCCCTCCCCCGTCCTCCCGGGAGTCCTCTCGAGCCGTCCCGGTCCGACCGATTCGAAGATTCGGGCTCATCGCGCGCTCCTCCAGCCTCAGTCCATCTGCTTCCTCAGGACCGTGGGAATGTCGTAGTCGTCCACGTTCGACCAGTTCGGCCCGAAGCCGCCCGGATCGTCGCCGCGGCTGTGCGCGACCGCCTTGCGGTAGAACGGGATGTCGAGCGGCTCCGGCTCGTCCCGCTCCTGCACGGGAGCGGGAGTGAAGCTCGGCACGCTCTGGGCGCTCGGGACGCCCTGGCGGCTGGACGACATCGACACCATCGCCGGACGCGGACGGTCGTCGACGCTGCGGTCGAAGCCGGTGGCGATCACCGTCACCTTCATCGCGTCTTCCAGGCCGGGCTCGATGACCATGCCGGAGATGATGTTGGCGTCCGGATCGACCGAATCGGCGATGATGCGCGCGGCTTCCGCCACCTCGTGCAGGGTCAGGTCGTGACCGCCCGAGATGTTGATCAGCACGCCGCGGGCGCCCTGGATGGACGTCTCCTCCAGCAGGGGAGAGGAGATCGCGCGCTGCGCGGCTTCGAGGGCCCGGTGCTCGCCCTTGGCGATGCCGGTGCCCATGAGGGCCATGCCCATGCCGGTCATGATCGTGCGCACGTCGGCGAAGTCGACGTTGATCTCGCCCGGGATGGTGATCAGGTCGCTGATGCCCTGGACCGCTTGCCGCAGCACGTCGTCGGCGATGCGGAAGGCCTCGGACAGCGGCGTGCCGCGCTCCACGAAGTTCAGGAGGCGCTCGTTGGGGATGGTGATGAGCGTGTCCACCGAGTTGCGCAGCTCCTCGACGCCGCGCTCGGCCTGCTGCATGCGGCGGCGGCCTTCGAAGCCGAACGGCTTGGTGACCACGGCCACGGTGAGCGCGCCGATCTCGGCCGCCAGCGAGGCGATGATGGGCACCGCGCCGGTGCCGGTGCCGCCGCCGAGACCGGCGGTCAGAAAGACCATGTCGGCGCCTTCGAGGGTCTCGAGGATGCGTTCGGTGTCTTCGAGGGCGGCGCGCCGGCCCATCTCGGGATCGGCGCCCGCGCCGAGGCCCTTGGTGAGCAGGTTGCCGATCTGCATCTTGATCGGGGCGCGGCACTTCTGCAGCGCCTGCAGGTCGGTGTTGGCGGCGATGAATTCAATGCCTCGGAGCTGGGCGTCGATCATGCGGTTGACCGCATTGCCACCGCCTCCTCCAACCCCGATGACCTTGATGCGAGCGGGCGTCGAGTCCGCCTCGTGGACGCGGACCAACGCTTCACGCGCTGCTTCCGGAGCGTCCTGGTCGTCGAACAGAATCATGATGCACCCCCTTTTCGGGTTTGAAGAGTCATTCTCAGAGCAGATCCGAAAACATTCCGCGCAGACTGCCCATCACGCTGCGCATGCTGAAACCCGAGCGCTTCGGCTGGAGCTTGCCCTGGTTGTCCTCGGCGCCGAGCCCATAGAGGAGCAGGCCCGAGGCCGTCGACCACGACGGGCTGCTGATCACATCCACCAGGCCGCCGAGACCTTTCGGGAGACCATAGCGCACCCCGGCGTTGAAGATCTGCTCGGACAGCTCGAGAAGACCGTCGAGTTGCGCGCCGCCGCCGGTGAGCACGACACCGCCGCGCAGGCCGTCGTCGGCGATGTGCTTGAGGAGATCCTCCCGGATGAGGTTGAACAGCTCCTCGGCCCGCGGCTGCAGGATCTCGCACAGCTCGCGCTTGGGCACGACGCGCGAGGTGCCGCCCGCCACCGTGGGCACCGCGATCCCTTCCTCTTCCGTCACCATGCTGGGCAGGCAGCAGCCCTGCTTGACCTTGATGCGCTCGGCTTCCGAGAACGGCGTGCGGAGCACCATGGCCAGGTCGTTGGTGAAGTGGCCGGCGCCGATCGGCGCGACAGCGCTGTACTGGATCTCGCCCTCGGCAAAGTAGGCGTACTCGGTGGTGCCGGCGCCGATGTCGACGAGCAGCACGCCGAGCTCGCGCTCGTCGGGGGTGAGGATCGCCTCGGCCGTGGCGAGCGGCTCGAAAACCATTTCGATCACTTCGATGCCGGCCCGGTTGACACACGTGAGGAGCGTGCGCGACCGGGTGACGTTCGCGGTGACGAGATGGACCATGACTTCGAGGCGCGTGCCGAGCATGCCGAGGGGATCGTCGATCCCGCCCTGCTCGTCGACCAGGAACTCCTGGGGCACGGCGTGAAGGATCTCACGATCCGACGGCAGAGCGGCGGACTGGGCCGCTTCGAGCACGCGCTGGATGTCCTGGCGCGTGACCTCGCGGTCCTTGCGGGAGACGGAGACCATGCCGCGCGAGTTGACGCTGCGGATGTCGGGGCCGGAGAGGCCGACGTAGGCACGGGAGATCTCGACGCCGGCCATGACCTCCGCCTCCTCGCTCGCCTGCTTGAGCGCATCGACGGTGGCCTCGACGTTGACGATGTTCCCCTTGCGCGTGCCGCGGTTCGGAGCCAGTCCCTTGCCGACTACCTCGATACCGCCTTTGTCGTCGCGCTGTCCGATGAGCACCCCCACTTTCGAGGATCCGATGTCGATGCCCACGAAGTAAGGTTCTGGTTTGGCCATAGCCTGGTTCCTTCTCCTCAGTGAAGTAAAAAAATGACTCTATGACCTCAGCTCTGGAGACCCCGGCTGCACCACGATGCGGCGCGAGAACCGGAGGTCGACCGAACGGATCACCGGATACCGGCGATCCAGCTCGGGGAGCAGATCTTTCAGCTTTTCCACTTTCGGTCCCACCTGCCCCCGGGTGACCAGGAGCGGGAAGCGGAGCGCGTCCGTGTGGAGCCGGAAGTCCTGCTCTCCGAGCACCTCGATGCGCGACAGGGCCGCAGCCCAGTCGGGCTGCACACGGCCCAGCTCCCCCGCCACTTCCAGCGCCCCCTCCACCCCGTCGGACGCGGAGAGCCGGGGGTGGGAGAACGACACCA
This sequence comes from Holophagales bacterium, assembly GCA_031390755.1. GTDB lineage: Bacteria > Acidobacteriota > Thermoanaerobaculia > Multivoradales > UBA5704 > DATMER01. Next base: position 166,076 of record JANMTS010000116.1, on the reverse strand, counting down.
CCACGAGCCCCGTCCGCCGCGCCGCGTCCTGCTGCCCACCGGCCTCGATCGGCGCGATGGGCCGGCCGTCCTCGTCCGCGAAGACCAGCCGGCCGCCGCGTTCCATCAGAGCCACCGGACGCCGTTCCGTTACCTCGATATGCACGCGGTCTGGTAACTCTTTCTCGATTGCCACCGTCGCCACCCAGGGGTTGGCGCGGATCGCCCTCTCAATGTTGCGCAGCGGCAGCAAGACAAGGTTTTCGCCTTCGAACCGTGCCACGGCTCTCTGCAAATCTCCGGCCGAAATCCGAGCGGTGGCGGCGTCCACGTCGACGTGATGCAGATCGAACCGCGGCGAGGTCGCGACCCAGGTCACGACCGCCGCGGGCACCGCCACGAGACCGAGCGAAAATGCGAGCGGACGCAGCAGCGCGAGCAGCGGATTGCGCCGCTTGCGGCGCACCGGCGCGCCGGCCCGGCGGAAGTCGGCGCCGCTCGTCGAGACCGCAGGCACGGGCACGGGGCCGACCGGGTTCGGCACGCCTGGAGATACTGGCTGAGGCGAAACCGCGGCCACGCTCACCGGCCGGCCTCCTTCGCCGTCGCGCTCGACGAGCCTTCGTCGACGAGCTGCTTCCCGAGCCGGTTCACGTCCCCGGCGCCGAGCGTGACGATCACGTCGCCCTCGCGGACGGCGTCCTGGAGCAGGGCCGGCGCGTCCTTCCAGCTCGGGCAGAAGTGGACGTTGCGGTGCCCGCTGCGGCGCGCGGCGTCCACGACCAGCTCGCCCGTGACGCCCGGGATCGGCGCCTCCCGCGACGGATAGACGTCGGTGACCAGGGCGAGGTCGGCGCCCAGCAGGGCGTCGCCGAAGCCTTCGGCCTGATCGAGCGTGCGCGAGAAGAGATGCGGCTGGAACACGGCCAGCACGCGTCCGCGCGGATAGCTCTGGCGCGCGGCTTCGAGCGTCGCCGCGACCTCGGTGGGATGGTGTGCGTAGTCGTCGACCACGGCCGCGCCGCGCCAGTCGCCCAGCAATTCGAAGCGGCGATGCACGCCCTCGAAGCCGGCGATGCCGCGCGCGATGGCCTCGAACGGGACGCGCAGGGTGAGGCCGACCGCCACGGAGGCGAGCGCGTTGAGCACGTTGTGCCGGCCGGGCATGGGCAGGTCGATCTCGCCCAGCATGGCCTCGCGGCCGTCGCGCAGCATGCGCACCGAGAAGCGGGTTCCGCCCTGGCGGGCCTGCACGTCCACGGCCGACAGCTCGGCCTGCGGCGAGAAGCCGTAGGTGAGGATGCGGCGGTCGGCGATGCGCGGCAGGATCTGGCGCACGTTGGCGTCGTCGAGGCAGACGATGACGCGGCCGAAGAAGGGCACCCGGGTGGCGAAGGTGACGAACGCCTCCTGGATGGCTTCCATGTCCTGGTACGTGTCGAGATGATCGCGGTCGATCGTGGTGATCACGGCCACGACGGGGGTCAGCCGCAGGAAGCTGCGGTCGAACTCGTCGGCCTCGGCGACCATGAACTCGCTCTGGCCGAGGCGGGCGCCCGTGCCGCGCAGCCGGAGCCGGCCGCCGACGATCACCGTGGGATCGAGCCCGGCCTCGGTGAGCATCGTGCCGACGATCGAGGTGGTGGTCGTCTTGCCATGCGTGCCGGCCACGGCGATGCCGTACCGGAGACGCATCAGCTCGCCCAGGATCTCCGCCCGGCGCACCACCGGAATGCCGCGGCGGCGGGCCTCGCGGACCTCCTCGTTCTCCTCGGAGACGGCGGAGGAGATCACCACCAGCTCGACCCCTTCGAGGTGGTCGACCGAGTGGCCCTTGCGGACGTCGATCCCGAGGCGCACGAGGTGCTCGGTCGCCTCGCTGGACGACTGGTCGCAGCCGCTGACCTCCAGGTCCGCCTGCTGGAACGCGCAGAGGATCTCGGCGATACCGCTCATGCCGGCGCCGCCGATGCCGACGAAGTGGATGCGCGTCAGATCCGCGAAGGGGTTGAACATCAGCGCAACCCTCCGAGGTTTTCCAGCCGGTCCGCGATCTCGGCCACGGCGCGCGGTCGGGCCAGGGAGCGCGCGGCTTTTCCCATCCTGGCCAGGCGGGCTCCGGCGTCCGGCGACGCCAGGAGATCGAGAAGCGCTCCGGGCAGCTTGCCGAGAGCCGTACCCAGGGAAATATCGTCCGACATCAGCAGCTCGGCGGCTCCGGCGGTCGCCAGAACGCGGGCGTTGTCCACCTGATGGGCCAGGGAGATCGACAGCGGCAGCAGCAGCGACGGCCGGCCCGCGGCGCAGATCTCGGCCAGGGTGATGGCGCCGGCCCGCGACACCAGCAGGTGGCTCCGGGCCATGGCGCCGGCCACGTCGTCGAGGAACGGCACGACTTCGACCTGCGGCTCGCCGAGCCCGGCGCGGGCGTAGGCGGCGCGCGCCTCGTCGACATTCTGGCCTCCGGCCTGGTGCAGCACGCGAGCCTGCGGCATCCGCTCCAGGAGCTGCTTCACGGCTTCCGGCATGGCCTCGTTGATCTGCTTCGCGCCCTGGCTGCCGCCGAGCACCAGCACGCGCGCTTCCGTCTCCAGGGACGATACCGGAGGAACCGAGAAGAACGCCGAGCGCACCGGCACGCCGGTCACCCAGGCCGGGCACTTGAGGTCGTGCGCCGTCTCCGCATAGCCGACCGCCGCGCCCGACGCCCAGCGCGAGAGCCAGCGGTTGGCCACGCCGGCGCGGGCGTTGGGCTCCAGCAGCAGGATCGGCTTGTGCGCCAGCCGCGCTCCGGCCACGGCGGGAGCGGACGCATAGCCGCCCGTGCCGAGCACCGCGTCCACGCCGAGCCGGCGGATCAGCTTCGAGGCGGCGCGGGCCGAGGACGCCAGCGTCGTCAAGGCCTGGATCTTGCCTCCCAGACCGCGGCCGACCAGCGGCCGGGCGGGCAGCGGATGGAACGGAATCCCCCGCTCGGGCACCAGGCGCGCCTCCAGCCCGGTCTCGGAGCCGGTGAAGCTCACGCGCCACCCCCGCTTCGCGAGCTCTTCCGCCACCGCCAGCGCGGGGAAGATGTGGCCGCCCGTGCCGCCTCCCGCGAGGAGCGCGTGCAGCGTGGGTTTCGGTGTCCGTTCCATCGCATCGATTCCATTCGTCCCGATCAGCCGGTCAGCCGTGCTGCGACAGGTTGAGCAGCACACCGCACGCGCAGAGCGTCACCACCAGGGAGGAGCCGCCGTAGGAGATGAACGGCAGGGGGATTCCCTTGGTGGGAAACAGCGCGATGGTGACGCTGACGTTGATGAACGCCTGCATGACGAGGACGCCGGTGAAGCCCCAGCCGAGATAGCGGCCGAAGGTGTCGGGAGCCTTGGCGCCGGCCAGGAAGCCGCGCCAGGCGAGCACGGCAAACGCGGCGACCAGGGCGAGCGAGCCGATCATCCCGAGCTCCTCGGCGACGATCGAGAAGATGAAGTCCGACTCCGGATGCGGCAGAAAGTAGAGCTTCTGCACGCTCTGCCCCGCGCCCAGGCCGAACATCCCGCCGGAGCCCACGGCGATGAGCGACTGGAGGGCCTGGAAGCCGCTGCCCAGCGCGTCCTTCTCGGGATCGAGGAACGCGAAGAAGCGCTCGCGGCGGTAGGGCTCGGCCAGCACCAGGCCGACCAGGGTCGGCGGCACCGCGGCCATCGCCGCCAGGATGAACCGCCAGGAGAGCCCGGCCAGGAACACCATCAGGAACGCGGTGCCGCAGAGGAGCACGGCCGTGCCCATGTCCGGCTCCACCAGGATGAGCGTTCCCAGCAGGCCGGTGAACAGGCCGGCCGGCACCAGGAAGGAGGCCTGGTTGACCTGCTCTTCCTTCTTTTCGATCAGGTAGGCCAGGAAGGGGATCAGCGCGAGCTTCGCGAGCTCGGAGGGCTGCAGCGAGAACCCGGCCACGTAGAACCAGCGGTGCGTGGCGTTGCGCTGCGGCGCGAAGAGCACGGCCACGAGAAGCAGCCCGACCACGCCGAGCAGGGTGTAGATCACCGCCGGCCGGCGCAGCGTCCGGTAGTCGAGCATCATCAGCCAGACCATCAGCACGAAACCGAGGCCGGCGGCGACCGCCTGCTTGACCAGGAACGGGTTGAACGCCACGGCGTGCCCGCGGGCCAGCGCGGCGCTCGCGGAGTACACCATCACCAGACCGAACGACACGAGGAGTGTCACGGTGGTGAAGAGCACCTTGTCAAAGGCGAGCTTCTTCGCCATGCGAGCCTCCTTGAGCGGGCGGATTCTGAGCCAGCTGCTTGCGGACGAGATCCTGGAAGACCTGGCCGCGATGGACGAAGTTGCGGAACTGGTCGAAGCTGGCGCAGGCCGGAGACAGCACCACGGCCTCGCCGGAGCGGGCCGCCTGCGCGGCGGACTTCACGGCGGCCTCCATCGTGCCGGAGCGCTCCAGCTCCACCACGCCGTCGAGCACGGCCGCGAGCTCGTCGGCCGATTCGCCGATCAGGTAGGCGCGGCGGACCTTCTCGCGGACGATCGGCACCAGCATTCCGAGATCGGCGCCCTTGTTCCGGCCGCCGAGGATGAGGTGGACCGTCCCGGCTTCGAATCCTTCCAGCGACTTGGCGGTCGCCGCCGGGTTCGTCCCCTTCGAGTCGTCGTACCAGACCATGCCGTTGTGCTCGCCGATGCGCTCCATCCGGTGCGGCAGCCCCTTGAATCCCACGAGGCCGGCCTGCAACTCGGACGGATCGGCGCCGATGGCCCGGGCGAGCAGCGCCGCTGCCATGGCGTTTTCGAGGTTCTGCACGCCGGCGAGCGGCACGTCCGAGGCGAGGAACAGCTCCACGTCAGACTCGCCCGGCGTGACCTCGATCACCTTGCCGTTGCGGAGGTAGCAGCCGTCCTCGACCCGGCCGCGGCGCGAGAAGTGCCGGGTGCGGGCCTGGGTAGGAACGTCGGCGGTCTCGGGGTCGTCCGCGTTGAGGACGGCAATCCCTCCGAGACCTCCGCCATCCTGGTTCAGGAAGAGGCGCTTCTTGGCAGCCGCGTACGTGGCCAGGTCGCCGTAGCGGTCGAGGTGGTCCTCCGCGATGTTGAGCAGCGCCGCGGCGCGGGGCTTGAGCGTGACGATCCCCTCGATCTGGAAGCTCGACAGCTCGACCACGAAGACGCGGCCGGGCGGGCCGTCGATCTTCCCGACCAGCGGATCGCCGATGTTGCCGCAGACCTCGACCTTGTGGCCCGCGGCGCGGAGCATGGCGCCGGTCAGCGCCGTGGTCGTGCTCTTGCCGTTGCTGCCGGTGATGGCCACCACCGGGCCGTTGAGGAACGGCGCGGCCAACTCGACCTCGGCGATCACCGGAACGCCGCGGCGCCGGGCGTCTTCGAGCAGCGGGCGGTCCATGGGCACGCCGGGCGAGACCACCACGGCATCGAAGCCTGCGGCGGGCGGCGGCAGCTCCTGCGGTTCTGCCCCAGAGGCGGCAGCCAGCAGCTCGAACTTCGCCTTCCCGGCCCCGGCAGCGGCTTCCAGGTCCGACACGTCGATCCCGGCCTTGGCGTCCACCGCCACGACCGACACGCCGCGGCCGAGCAGCATGTGCGCGGCGGCGCGGCCGGACAGGCCCAGGCCGTAGACCAGAACCCGCTCGAAGCGGCCGTTGCCCCAGGGGACTCTCATGCCGCGCTCATGCCGCTCATCGCAGCTTCAGGGTGGAGAGCGAGAGCAGCGCGAAGAGAATCGACAGGATCCAGAACCTGACGATCACCTTCGGCTCCGCCCAGCCGGTCAGCTCGAAGTGATGGTGGAGCGGCGCCATGCGGAACACCCGCTTGCCGCGCATCTTGAACGAGGCCACCTGGATGATGACCGAGAGCGCCTCCATGACGAACACGCCGCCCACGAGCACGAGCAGGATCTCCTGCTTGGCGATGACGGCGACGCTGCCGATGCCCGCGCCGAGCGCGAGCGAGCCGACGTCGCCCATGAACACCTCGGCGGGGTGCGCGTTGTACCAGAGGAAGCCGAGCCCGGCACCGACCAGCGCGCCGCAGAACACCGCGACCTCGCCGACGCCCGGCACGTGCGAGATCTGGAGATAGTCCGAGATCACCCGGTTGCCGGAGACGTAGGTGAACACCGCGTAGGTGGCCGCGGCGACCGACGTGGTGCCGATGGCCAGCCCGTCGAGCCCATCGGTCAGGTTGACCGCGTTCGAGGCGCCCACGAGCACGATCACCACGAACGGGATGTAGAGGATGCCGAGGTCCAGCACCAGCCGCTTCAGGAACGGGAAGCTCAGCTCGGAGTCGAAGCCGGGCAGCAGGTACAACGCCACGCCCATGCCCGCGCCGGCCAGGATCTGGAGGAGCATCTTGGAGCGCGCGGTGAGACCGAGGCTCCGCCGCTTGCGGACCTTGATGTAGTCGTCGGCGAAGCCGATGGCGCCGAACGCCGCGGTGACCAGGACGACGATCCACACATAGGTGTTCGTCAGGTTTCCCCAGAGCAGCGTCGAGCCCAGGCAGGCAAACAGGATCAGGATGCCGCCCATGGTGGGCGTCCCGGCCTTGACCTGGTGGGCCTGAGGACCCACGTCGCGGATGTTCTGGCCCACGGACAGGCGGCGCAGCATCCGGATGAACCATGGGCCGAGCAGCCACGAGAGCAGCAGCGCCGTGACGATGGCCGCGGCGATCCGGAACGTGATGTACCGGAAGACGTTGAACAGCGGAATCACGTCGCGTAGCGGATAGAGGAGGTGGTAGAGCATCAGTGCGCCCCCTCCGAGCTTCCGGGAACGAGCCTGCGGACCACTGCGTCCAGGCCGACGCCGCGCGAGGCCTTCACGAGCACCAGGTCGCCGTCGCGGATCTCGGTGGCGGCCCACTCGGCGGCGGCGGCGGCGTCCGCCACCCACTCGGCCTCGGCGCCCTCGGCCTTCGCTGCGGCCACCAGCTCGCGCGACAGCTCGCCCACGCCCAGGATCGGCGAGAAGCCGAGGCGAGCCGCGGTCTCGCCGGACTCGCGGTGGAAGCGCGGGCCTTCCGGTCCGAGCTCGCGCATGTCGCCCAGGACGGCCACGCGGCGGACTCCTGAGAGACGAACGGCGGACTCCAGCGCCTTGGCGAGCGCCGCGGGGTTGGAGTTGTAGGAGTCGTCCACCAGAGTGAACGCGCCGCGGTGGACCACGCCGCGCATCGACGCCGGCTTGACGTCGCGGACGGCCGCGGCAATCTCGTCCAGAGACAGACCGAGGGTCAGGGCACACGCTGCGGCGGCGAGGCAGTTCTCGGCGTTGTAGAGGCCGTGGAGCGGCAACTCGAAAACGACGCTCCGCCCATCGGCCTCGATCGCGAAGCGGCTGCCGAGGCCCTCCGGTCCCGGGACGAGATCCCTCAGGCGGACGTCGACGCCCTCGGATTCGACTCCGTACACGCCGTAAGAAACCACCCGGCCGCCCGAGGCCTGATGCCCGGCCGCGATCCGCGCCACCTCGGGATCGTCGGCGTTGGCGATCACCGGCCCACCAGAGGCCAGCCCGGCGAGCAGCTCCGCCTTGGCCTCCGCGATCTCCCGCACGCCGGCGAAGAACTCCAGGTGGACGGCGCGCACGACCGTGAACACGGCGGCGTCCGGCCGGCCCAGGAGGCTGAGTTGGCGCAGCTCGCCCGCGGTGGACATGCCCATCTCGGCGACCATCCACTCGGTGCCGTCCGGCACGTTGAGGAGGCAGAGTGGGAAGCCGATCAGGTTGTTGAAGTTCCCGACCGTCTTCCAGGTTTCGAAGCGCGCGCCGAGCATGGCCGCCAGCAGCTCCTTGGTGGTCGTCTTGCCCATCGAGCCGGTGATGCCGACGAGCTTCTTCGGCACGCCCGAGGCGCGCACGTGGCGGGCGAGATCCTGGAGCGCCAGCAGGGTGTCATCCACCCGGATGACGGCCATCGCCACCCCGGCCGGGACCGGGGGAACGTCCTCCTGAACCACCGCCGCTCCGGCGCCCTGGGCCGCGACGGCCTCCACGAACCGGTGGCCGTCCGTGCGCGTTCCGGGCAGGGCGAAGAAGATCTCGCCGCCGTGGACCGCCCGGGAGTCGATGGCCGCGCCGGAGCACACCGCCGCGGGGTCTCCCGAGACGATCCGCGCTCCGCGCCCGGCCAGGGCGCCGGCGATCTCAGCCACCGTCAGGCGTGCCAAAGCGCTCCTCCAAAGCCTTCTCGATCTCGTCGAAGTCGGAGAACGGGAGCTTCCGGTCTCCCACGATCTGCTCTTTTTCGTGGCCCTTGCCCGCGATCAGCACGGCCCAGCCGGGGCCGGCCGAGACCAGGGCCTCGCGGATCGCCTCGCGGCGGTCGGGCACCATCCGGTAGCCGCGGCTGCCGGGGCCGCCGCTCGCCTTCACGCCCTCCTCGATCGCGCCGAGGATGGCGAGCGGGTCCTCGCTGCGCGGGTTGTCCGAGGTGAGGACGACCAGCTCCGCGAGATCGGCGGCCACGCGGCCCATGAGCGGACGCTTGCCGCGGTCGCGGTCGCCGCCGCAGCCGAAGACGACGGCCACGCGCCCGTCCGCCGCGATCTCGCGCACCGAGCGCAGAGCCGCGTCGAGCGCCGCGTCGGTGTGCGCGTAGTCCACGAACACCGGAAACGGCTGGCCGCGGTCGACCGACTCCAGGCGGCCTGGAACTGGCAGCTGCCCGGCCAACGCCGCCGCCACCGCCTCGTGCGGCAGCCCGAGAGCCTCTGCGGTGGCCGCCGCCGCCAGCAGGTTCAGCAGGTTGTAGCGGCCGAGCAGCCGCGTCGCGAACGGCATCTCGCCGCGAGGGGTCACGAGGACGCCGCGGATGCCCGAGGCGGTCATCTCCACGCCTCGGCATCGCACCTGAGCCTCGTCTCCCGTGCCGAAGGTCACGGCCCCGGGCATCTCGTCGGCCAGCCGCCGGCCCCGGGGATCGTCGAGATTCACGACCGCCTTCGCGCCGGGCTTGAGCTGCCGGAAGATCTTCCGCTTCGCCGCGAAGTAGCTCTCCATGTCCGGATGGAAGTCGAGGTGGTCCCGGGTCAGGTTCGTGAACACGGCGGCATCGAATTCGACGCCCGCGACGCGGCCCATCTCCAGGGCGTGCGAGGAGACCTCCATGGCCACGGCCTGCGCGCCCGCCTCGCGCATCCGGCGCAGCGTGCGGAAGAGGTCCGAGGCCTCGGGAGTGGTGTGGCCGCCGGGGAACGTCCGGTCGCCGAAGCGGTAGCCGAGCGTGCCGATGAAGCCCGCCGGCCGGCCCGCCGCGTCGAGGATGGCCGACACCAGCGTGGCCACCGTGGACTTGCCATTCGTGCCGGTGATGCCGACGAGGGTCAGCTCCCGGTCCGGGTGGCCGTACACCGCGGCGGAGAGCGGTCCGAGAGCGGCGCGGGGATCGTCCACGGCGATCCACGGGACCGCCAGACCGGCCGGTGCGGGTTCCGGACCGGTATTGGGTCCAAGAACGGCAACGGCGCCGCGCTCGACGGCGCCCGCCGCGAAGGCGCGCCCGTCGAAGCGCTCGCCCACCGTGGCGACGAAAAGATCGCCCGGCTGGACCGCACGCGAGTCGTGCGTCACGCCAGTCACGTCCGGATCGCTTTCCAGGGTTCGTCCCACCAGCTCAGAAAGGCGCATGAGAGCGGCCTCCTGTCTGCCCGGTGGGGGCGGTCGAAGGTGCGCTCTCGCGTCGGCCGATCGGCTCGGCAGCCGGCTGTCCGCCCGCCCGTCCCACCGGCGGCGGATCGCCGGGCGGCAGGATGTCCTCGAAGTCGCCTTCGTTCGACACCGGAACCGGCGGCGCCGCGGTGGGAGCCGTCAGCTCGGTGCCCGCAAGAACCGTGATGCCCGGCTGGCCCGGCCAGGTCCGGGGACGGTCCCGCTCCGGCCGGATGCCCAGGTAGAGCAGCACCTGCCGCGTGATCGCCCCGAAGACCGGCGCCGCCACCTGTCCACCGTGGTACTCGAAGCCCTGGGGCTCGGCGATGGCCACCACGCCGACGATCTCCGGCCGGTCCGACGGCGCGAAGCCGACGAAGCTCGGCAGATAACCGTTGCGGGAGTAGCCACCGGCCACCGGGATCTGCGCCGTGCCGGTCTTTCCGGCCACGCGGTAGCCGGCGACGGCCGCGCCGCGGCCCGTGCCTCCGGTGACCACCCCTTCGAGCAGGCGCCGCAGCTCGCGCGCCGTGGCCGGCTCCAGGGGATGGCCCGCCACCGGCGGCCCGGTGAGCCGCGCCAGCACCATGTCTCCCCGGCCGACGCCCGCCACCACGTGCGGCTTCATCTGCGTGCCCTCGTTCGCCACCGCGGCCACTGCCGCCGCGAGTTGGAGCGGGGTCACCGAGATGCCCTGGCCGAATGCGATGTAGGCCTTGCCGCGCATCCCCCAGCGCTCCATGGGATGGAGGATGCCGGAGCCCTCGCCGGGCAGGTCGATGCCGGTCGGGCGTCCGAAGCCGAAGCCGCGGATCGCGGTGTAGAGCCGCTGGTCGCCGAGGATCAGCGCGGCCTTGATGACTCCGACGTTGCTCGACTTCGCCAGCACGTCGGCGAACGTCAGCCGGCCGTAGGCCTTGTGGTCGCGGATGCGCTTGCCGTAGACCGTGATGCCGCCCATCTCGCAGTCGAAGATGTCGGTCGAATGGACCAGGCCGGAGCCCAGCGCCGCGGCGGCGGTGATGATTTTGAAGGTCGATCCCGGCTCGTACACGTCCATGATCGACCGGTTGCGCCAGCGGTCCGGGCTGTAGCGGCCGAAGTCGTTGGGATCGAACCCGGGATAGGACGCCATGGCCAGCACGCCGCCGGTGCGGGGATCGAGAAACACCGCGATGCCGCGGCTCGCCCCGTGCTCCTGGACGGCCTTCTCCAGCTCCCGCTCCACGATGTGCTGGATGGCCGCGTCGAGCGTGAGATGCAGATCCTGCCCGGGCTCGGCCTCGGCGAACGCGAGGCCCGGCGCCACCACCGTGCCGCGCCGCGCGTCGCGGAGCACCGTGCGCACGCCCGGCTTGCCGACGATCTTCTCGTCGTAGAGCAGCTCGAGGCCGGCCAGGCCGTGGTTGTCGGTGCCGACGTAGCCGAGCACCTGCCCGGCCAGCTCGCGCATCGGGTAGTAGCGCTTGCTCTCCTCCAGGAAGTGGATGCCCTCCAGCTTGAGCGCCCGCACCGCCTCGGCCACCGGGGCGTCGAGCTTGCGCGCCACCCAGACGAACTCGCGGTCCTCGGCCAGGCTGCGGGCGAGCTTCCTGGCGTCCAGCCCGGGCACGACCTTGGCCAGCTTCGCCGCGGCTTCCTGTGGGTTGTCGATCTGGGGCGGCACCGCGTAGGCCGAATCGACCTGGACGGACACGGCCAGCTCCCGGCCGCGGGCGTCGTAGATCGTGCCGCGGGACGGATCGAGCTTCACCACGCGCTGCTGCTGCCGGGCGGCTTTCGCTTCGTAGTGGTCGTAGCGCAGCACCTGGAGCTGGTAGAGCCGGCCGGCGATCGCGAGAATCCACACTGCGGCGATCACGGCGGCGACGCGCACGCGGGGGAAGCGCGCCAGGGCGTTGCCGGGATTCACGGCAGCTCCTCCCAGAACACCACCTGCTCCAGCGTGGGCGGCTGCATGCCGAGCTCGTTGACGGCGCGGCGCTCCACCTGCGACGGGCTCGCCAGGTAGGCGGCTTCGAGGCGGAGCTGGCGCTCCTCGCGGTTCAGCTCGACGTGCTCGCGCTCCAGCTCGTCGATGCGGTAGCCCGTGCTCAGCACCTGGAGATGGATCCAGATGTAGGCCAGGAGCCCGCCGCCGAGGCTGAACACCACCAGCAGCACGAGACCCAGCTCGCGCGTGCGGCGGCGATCCCGCTCGCGCACGAGATAGGTGTTGGCCACCGGCCGCCGGAAGGCGTAAGCGCTCCGCAAGGCGTCAAGTCCTCCGGGCCGCACGCAGGCGTGCCGAGCGCGAACGGGGGTTGCGCATCACCTCGGCATCCGACGGCCGCACGGGCTTGCGGGTCAGCACCTCGATGAGCTGGGTCTCGGCGCGGGCGCGGCCGGTGATCTGGTCGATCTCGCCGCGGCCCGCGTCGCGGAAGCTGTTCTTGACGATCCGGTCTTCCAGGCTGTGGTAGGAGATGACCACCAGCCGGCCGTCGGTCGCCATCAGGTCGATCGCCTGCTGGATCATGCCGTCCAGGCTGGCGAGCTCCTCGTTGACCGCGATGCGCAGCGCCTGGAAGACGCGCGTGGCCGGGTCGACGCGGCCTTCGCGCTCGCCGGGCCGGCTGCTCTTCACCCGGTCGATGAGGCGCTTGAGCTGCCCGGTCGTCTCGATGGGGTTGTCCTGGCGGGCGTTGACGATCGCCCGGGCGATCCGCCGCGCGTGCTTTTCTTCGCCATAGTCGCGGATGATCATTTGCAGGTCCCCCTCCGAAGCCTCGTTCACCAGGTCGGCCGCCGTCTGTTCGGCGAGCCCCATGCGCATGTCCAGCGGCGCCTCGAAACGGAAGCTGAAGCCCCGCTCCGGCGTGTCGAGCTGCATCGACGAGACGCCCAGGTCGGCCAGGATGCCCGCCACGCCATCAACTCTTCCTGCGCCCACGCCCAGGCCGGCGAGGGCCTGTTCGAGCTGAAGGAAGTTGGCGTGCGCAAAGCGCACCCGGTCTCCGAAGGGAGACAGGCGCTCCCGGGCGCGTTCGAGGGCCGCGGGATCGCGGTCCACGCCGATGAGGCGGACCTCCGGAGAGGCCCGCAGGATGGCCTCGGCGTGTCCGCCGAGACCGAGGGTTGCATCGACGAAGATCCCGCCCCGCCGGAGGTCCAGCAGGTCGAGAGTCTCCTCGAGCAGAACAGGCACATGCTGTGCGTCCAACGCGTCGAGTGGCCTTCCTCTACGGAACCGTCGGCGCGCCTAGATGCCAAGCGCGCTGAGGGCACGGTAGTCGTCCTCCGTGAACGGCTGTTCGTTCAACCGCGCCAGGAAGCGGTCGTGGTTCCACACCACCAGGTGGTCGAGCTGCCCCGACACCACCACGTCGCCGCTCATCCCCGCGCTTTCCCGGAGAAGTTGGGGGATGAGGATCCTGCCTTGCACATCGAGCTGCACCTGCTGACCGAAGTAGTTCACCCGTTCCAGGAAACGCGTCTTGATCGGATCGGTCGACGGCGCCGCCCGCAGCCGTGCCTCGACCTCTTCCCAGACCGGCAGCGGATACACCAGCGCCGAGTCGCCCACCACGGAGGTGACGAAGAGCTCGGGACCGTGACGGTCTTCCAGAACCCGACGGAAATCAGTCGGGATCTTCAGCCGTCCCTTGTCGTCAATCTTGGCTGGCGAGCTTCCGCGAAACATTGTGGGGACTCCTCCCCCCGAGTCCTAACTGTCTGAGGTGGGATCTTAGCAACGTTTATCCACTTTTGTCCATTTCAACCCACTTTACTCCACCGAATGAAGCCGAAGGACCACTCCACTCCACCAAGAAGGCGAAAATGGAGCGCTAGCGGAAACTTGAAGCCGGCTCGGGTGGGGGGTCTGGACCAGGAAGAACGAGGGAGGCTGAGGCGGGCTTACGAGCGGGAACCACCTGCCCGCCTCCCCATCGAAGGAGAGGCGGGCAGCAGATTCAGAGAGCGCCGGGGGGAGGCGGCTCGGGGGTGGGAGCCGTGACGTTCGGCGGCTCCTCCATCACGGGCGGAGGCTGATTCGTGATCGGCTTGGGCTCGGGGAGGGCGCCCGGCTCGCCGGCCACCGCGGGATTGACCTCGATCGGCGGCGGCGGCGGCGTGTCGGTGGGGGTGGGAAGCGGCGCCAGGCCGAGCCGCTCGTCCTCGGTCTTGGGACGGGCGCCGATCTGGCGACGGAAATTCTCCGCGCCCGGCGGCGGCTCGGTCACGATCAACGACTTCTTCTCCAGCTCGGCCATGTACCGGCCGACCTCGTCCTGCATCTTCGATCGCGACTCGCGCTGGCGGATCTGCTCCTGCACCTCCGCAAAGGCGGGGATGTGCGATTCCTTCCGCTCCACCACCTGGAGCACGTGAAGGCCGCCGCGGCCGGCCACGGGTTCGCTCGGCACGCCGACCGCCAGCTTCCAGACGGCCGTTTCGAGGTTCTGATCGAGGTCGCCGGGAGTGACCCAGCCGATCTCGATCACGCCGCTCGTCTGCCCCTTGCCGGACGTCTCGGCCACGGCGTCGGCGAGCGACTTGCCGCCGGCCACGGCGTCGCGGATCTGCCTAGCCAGGGCCTGTCTCTCGGCAGCGCTCGCGAGGCCGCCCTCCTCGAGGACGACGATCTCGCGCAGCTGCAGCTGGTCGGGCTGCCGGAACTGCTCCCGGTCGCGCTGATAGATGCGCCGCAGATCGTCCTCGTCGAGCTTGATCCGGCTCTGGACCTCGCGGCCCATGACCTCGCGCGCCCGCATGTCGCGGCGGAGGCGCTCCCGGAGCTGCGGCTCGTCCATGCCGGACTGGGCCAGGGCCGCCGCGAAATCCTCGGCGGTCGCAATGCCGAAGTTCTGCTTCATCTGCTCGATCTGCTGGTCGATCTCGGCGTCGGGGACCGTGACGTCGAGCTGCTCGGCGCGGGACTCGATGAGCAGTTCCTCATAGAGATCCTTGTAGGCGAGCTCGCCCACCTCGCCGAGGAGCCTGGTGCGCTCCGCGGGGTCCAGGTCCGTCTGGCGCAGAAGCTCGCGCGCCATGTTCGACCGCCGCTGCTCGAAGTCGTAGAGCGTGGCGATCTGGTCGTTGACCCGGAGGACGACCCGGTTGAGCATGTCGGCGCCCAGGGCCGACGGAATCAGGAGGACGAGGAACGGCAGGAGTAGTTTAGGTCTGCTCATCAGAGATAGGAACCCTTGTAGTTGAAGGGAAGATTCCGTCGGTGGACCACGACATTGTATTGGGAGCGCCCTTCGCGCACCAGCTCGGCGATCAGGAGGTCGGCCCGCTCCTGCCGCAGGCGCTCCCCGACCTCGTCCCGCGCCTCTTCCAGCGGCACCGTTCCGGCCGGAAGGCGCTCGGTGACCTGGAAGATGTGGAAGCCGTACTCGGCCGGCATCAGGCGGCTCACCTCCCCGGGCTGGAGGGCGAAGATCGCGTCCGCGAAGGCGGGGGGCAGCTCGTCGCGCGACAGCTCGCCCTGGTAGCCGCCGATCGCGGCGCTGGGATCCCGCGAGACGCGCTTCGCCAGCTCGGCGAAGTCGACGCCGGCCGCGAGCTGCTGGAGGGCGCGCTCCGCCGACGCGCGGTCCTCGGTCAGGATCTGCCGCAGCCGCACGCGCTCGGGCCGCACGAACTCCTGCCGGTGAGCCCCGTACCAGGCGGCGGTCTCGGCGTTCGTGGGCTCGGTCTTCAGGCCGTCCTGCAGCAGGGCGTCCATCGCCTCGCGCGCCCCGCGGGCATCCCTCGTGCCGGTATCACCGGCGTCCCCGGCCGGCAGCAGCTTGCGGTCCTCGGCCATCCGGATCAGCACCTTCTCGTCCAGAAACTGGTCGAAGAGCTGCGACAGGACGTCGCTCCCCAGCACGCCGTCCGAGTCGCCGGCCGCCTGGGCCAGGTAGGCCTCGAACTCGGAGTAGTGGACGTCGTGATCGCCCAGGCGGGCCGCTACGTCCGGCGCGGGCGGCTCCGGTCCGCAGGCCAGAGCGAGCAGGAGCGCTCCGGCGGTGAGCGACCGACGCGATCGACGCGATCGACGCGGTCGGAGAGAGCTCATTGCGACAGCGCCTCCAGCGCCTCGCGGGCCACGCCGATCATCTGCCGGCCGCCCGTCGCCGCCAGGGTCAGCACGCCCGTGGGGCTGATCGCGGTGCCGGGCCGCGTGGAGACCATCTCGATGAGCCGGTCGACATCGATCCGCGCATCGCGCCGCAGGCGGATGATCACCTCGCCGCCCTTGCCGGAGATCGACTGCACGCGCAGCGACTCGGCCAGCCGCTTGAGGCCCGCGACCGCGATGAGCGTCACAACCGCGGGCGGCGGCGGACCGAAGCGGTCGGACAGCTCGGCCAGGATCTCGCTCTCCGTGTCTTCGGCCGCGCCGATCTTGCGGTAGATCTCCATGCGCAGGTTCGCGTCCTCGACATAGTCCTGCGGGATGGACATCGCCACCGGCAGGTCGATCGCCACCGACGGCGCCTCCTCCACGGTCTCGCCGCGCAGCTCGCGCACCGTCTCTTCGAGCAGCTTGAGATAGGTCTCGATGCCCACCGCGCTGATGTGGCCGCTCTGCTCGCCGCCCAGGAGGTTGCCGGCGCCGCGGATCTCCAGGTCCCGGGCCGCGATGCGGAAGCCGGCACCCAGGTCGGTGAACTCGCGGATCGCCGCCAGCCGCTTGCGCGCCACCTCGGAGAGCACCCGGTCCTCCGGCACCAGCAGGTAGCAGTAGGCGAGCTGGTTGCTCCGCCCCACCCGGCCGCGGAGCTGGTAGAGCTGCGCCAGGCCGAAGCGCTCCGCCCGGTGGACGATCATGGTGTTGACGTTGGGGATGTCGATGCCGTTCTCGATGATCGTGGTCGCGAGCAGCAGGTCGAACTCCCGGTTCGAGAACGCGTGCATCCGCCGGTAGAGCTCTTCCTCGTCGAGCTGGCCGTGACCGACGGTGATCCGCACGCCGGGGACCAGCTCCTTGAGCACCGTCTGCATCTTCTCGATCGACTCGACGCGGTTGTAGACGTAGTAGATCTGCCCGCCGCGCTCGATCTCGTGCTCGATCGCCTCCCGGATCAGCTCCGGGTTGAACGGCAGGATCGCGGTCTCGACCGCCATGCGGTCCTTGGGCGGAGTCTCGATCACCGACAGGTCGCGCACGCCGGCCAGCGAGAGCTGAAGCGTCCGCGGCACCGGCGTGGCCGACATGGCCAGCACGTGGACGTTCTTCTTGAACTGCTTCAGACGCTCCTTCTGGGCGACGCCGAAGCGCTGCTCCTCGTCGACGATCATCAGGCCGAGCTTCGGGAGCACGATGTCCTTCGACAGCAGCCGGTGGGTGCCGATGAGCACGTCGATCTTGCCGTCCGCCAGCCGTTTCTTGAGCTCGCGCATCTCCTGCGGGGAACGAAAGCGCGAGACCATCTCGATCGTGATCGGAAAGCCCGAGAAGCGCTTGCGGAAGACCTCCAGGTGCTGGTCCGCGAGGATGGTCGTGGGCGCGAGCACCGCCACCTGGTAGCCGCTGTCCACGGCTTTGAATGCGGCGCGCATGGCGACCTCGGTCTTGCCGTAGCCGACGTCGCCGCACAGCAGGCGGTCCATGGGGCGCTCGCGCTGGAGATCCTCCTTGATGACCGCGATGGTTTCGAGCTGGTCCGGCGTCTCCTCGTAGGGGAACGCGGCTTCGAACTGGTGGAGGAAGTCGGAATCCGGCGGCATGGCCGGAGCGCGGGCGATCTGGCGCTCGGCGTAGAGCTTGAGCAGCTCGCCCGCCATGTCGCGCATGCCGCTCTTGACCCGCGCCTTGGTCTTGTTCCACGACGTGCCGCCGAGCTGGTCGAGGCGCGGCGCCAAGCCCTCGATGCCGCTGTACTTCTGGACCTGGTCGAGCCGGCTCAGCGGGAGCAGCAGACGCTTGCCACCGGCGTAGGAGATCTCCATCACCTCTGTGTCGCCGGAGGTGGGCGGCGCAGCCGCCTCGCGCAGGGCCGGCGGCAGGTGGGAGACGTCGACCTCCCCGCCGACGCTGCGCAGGGCCACGAACTGGCCGATGCCGTGGTCCTGGTGGACCACGAAGTCGCCCACCCGAAGATCGCGGAGGCCGGAGACGAACGGACCGTAGCGGGTGCGCGCCGCCCGCCGTTGCAGGCGCACCTGCGGGATCAGCTGCTGCTCGCCGTAGATCGCCACGCCGGCCGACGGCAGGCGGAACCCGCGGCCCAGCTCGCCCGTGACCAGCTCGACGCCGCCGCGGCCGAGGGTGATCTCCCGGCCTTCGAGCAGCTCCTCGATGCGCCGCCGATGGGCTGGCGCGACCAGGACGATGCAGCGCTCGCCGCGCGACCGCGCCGTGGCGACCTCCTGTGGAAAGCGCGGCAGCTGGCCATGGAAGATGTCGGTCAGGGAGCCGTGGAAGTCGACAATATCGCCAGTACCGCCGGCGCTGCCTGCGCCGCCGGAGAGGACCAGATCGCGCAGCCGCACCTCGGCGCCGTCCAGCACTTCCCTCACCCGCTCCTCCGGAACCTCCAGGGCTTCGGGCGGCAGCGCGAGACGGCGGTGGGCGCGACGCGCCTCGAAGTCCGTCCTCATCCTGTCGCCGTGGTGCGCGGTCTCGGTCTCCAGCGCCGGAGGGTCGACCGCCAGCACGAGCGGATTCGAGAGCAGGCTGGCAAGGTCCGAGGTGCCGGGCGCGAGAAGCGGCAGGTAGTGCTCCCACCCGGGGAAGCTGCCCTTGCTGCGAAGCGACTCGAGAAGCTCTTCCGCCTCCGGTCCCCAGTCCAGCTCCTCGGCGCCGCCCGACAGCACGTCGGCCAGAACCATCGCCTCGGTCTCGCCGCCGGGGAAGAGAAGAAGAGGAAGGATGCAGACGGACTCGAGCGTGTCCTCCGAGCGCTGCGACTGCGCGTCGAACCAGCGGATCGACTCCACCGTGTCGCCGAAGAAGTCGAGCCGGACCGGCGACTCCTCCCCCGGAGGATGCAGATCCAGCAGGCCGCCGCGGACCGCGAAGTCCCCCACCTCGTAGACGAGGTCGGTACGCCGGAAGCCGTAGCGCACGAGCCGCTCCGAGAGCGATTCGATGGAGTGGTCCTCGCCCGGACGGATGAGCAGGGTCGACGCCTTGATGTCCTCGGCGCGCGGGAGACGCCGGAACAGGGCTCGGGGCGTCGCCACCACGACCGCGGCGTCTCCGGTGGCGATCCGGTGGAGCGCCACGGACTCCTGGGCGCGGACCAGCAGGGAGATCTCGGCCTCTTGATAGGGAGTGAGGGACGGAGCCGGGAAATAGACCACACCACCGTCGTTGTCACTGTGGTCACTGCGGCCGAACAGCCGCGACGCCTCCGTCCAGGCCAGGGCGTCCGCCTCGCGGGGCACGATCACCAGGAGCGGCCGGTCGAGGTCTTTGGACAGAAGCTCGCCCACCCAGGCCGCGGCGGGCACGGGAAGGCGAACTACATCTCCGAGTCGCTGAAGAAGAGTCTTGTAGGGCGCACCGGTGCGCACCGTGCGGGAGATCTCCTCCCAAACGCGGTCGGCCATGAGGAGAGTCTATAGGAGGACCGGCCCTTCGGCCCTCATCTCGCCCATGTCGCAGATACCCGCGAAAAGCTCACGACGAGATGGCACGCGCGGCACGGGATGCCCGGGCCAGGCGGGAGGCCTCGATCCGGCGGACCCAGATCGCGGTGCGCAGGATCACGATCGGCAGAATCACGCCTGCGAGCGCGCCGCCCACGAGTTGAATCATCCACTCTCCCCAACTCACGGCGTCGGGAGGGAGAGAGAACGCCCGCAGGCTCACCCCGATCCCCCAGAGAATTGCAATCAGAATCCCCGCTCCCAGAGCTGTGTCCGTCGCC
Source organism: Holophagales bacterium (assembly GCA_031390755.1). GTDB lineage: Bacteria > Acidobacteriota > Thermoanaerobaculia > Multivoradales > UBA5704 > DATMER01. Next base: position 146,572 of record JANMTS010000116.1, on the reverse strand, counting down.
GGCTCGAGTCTCGATTCCATGGCCGATCCCCTCCTGTTGAAAGACCCGTTTCGCACGCACCCGCATTCTAGGTAAAGCAAGAGTCGCGCCAACTCCAGACCCTTTCGCTGTGGTAGCTTCCGTTCCGAGGGCCCGCGCCGCGTGCTACGCTCCAGGCGTCTACCAAACGGAGGGATACACCGATGGCTGATCGTTTTCCTCAGGAGGCCGTGCTCCGGGACGGGCGCCGCCTGCTGCTGCGCCTTTTTACGGCCCATGATGTGGATGCGCTTTCCGACTTCTTCCGGCACCTGCCCGAGGATGTCCGGCGTTTCGCCTGGGACCGGATCGACAATCACGCGTTGGTCGAGACCTGGGGCCGCGAGCTCGACTACGCGAAGGTTCTTCCCGTCCTCGCCTGCGACGGCTCGAAGATCGTCGCGGACGCGACCCTCCACCGCCGCGAGGGCAGCCCGCTCCGCCTGGTGGGAAGGATCAAGTGGCTCATCGACCCGGCCTACCGCGGCCTGGGCCTCGGTACCATCCTGGTGAACAATTTCATCGCCATCGCCCGGGCCAACGGCCTGCGCCACCTCACCTGCATGCTGATCTCGGATCTGGAAGCCGACGCCGTACAGACCCTCAGCGACCTGGGCTTCGAGGGCTACACCATCCCCGGCTACGGGACGGACCCCGACGGCAACCAGCACGACATGATCAAGATGGTGATGAAGCTCTGACGCGCGCCTAGATGAGCTTGCCGAGCGGTCCCAGATCCAGGTTCAGCTCGCTGGGGTCGAGACCGAACGTCTGGGCGAGGGACTGAACCGTCTCTTCCAGCTTCATGAGAGCCTGACCGAGGGCTTCGATCTCCTCGGGAGTGAGAGTCTCGGCTTCCATGCGGCGGATCGTCTGGCGCTCCAGGAGGCGGCGGATGAACTCCACGAGGGTCAGGACGAGGCGGCCGACCGAACGCTTCACGTCCTCAGGGTCGGCGTTCCAGCGCGGAGCGTCGGCCGCGATGGTCGCTTCAGTCGCGACGCGCTTCTCGATCTCTTCCCGTAGCGCCTCCAACTCCTCGATCTCCAGGCGGACGGCTTCCCGCGTGCTCATGTCGGGTCTCCAGAGCCGGCGGACAGTCCAGGGGCGAAGGCGTACGGGGGCCACGGGCCGGTTAGGGCGACCTTCCGGCCGCTGAGTCGCCCGCCGGAATCCTGCACGGCGCGGCGGTAGGCCTCGACGTCCTCGCGCCTGACGAGATGGTAGGCGCTCCCGAGCAACCGGCCCTGGCCGCGCCTTTCGATCCGTTCACCACGAAGGATGGGACGCAGGATCTCCAGCAGGGGCTCGATCTCGGGCAGCGATCGCGCCCGCTCCAAGTCGCGGCGACGCGCTTCGAGGTACCGGGTGCCGGGGGTACCCGAGCCTCCCGTCTCCGGGGAGGCCGGCAGATCGGCTTCCGGAAAAGCCTCGCCGAAAACGCGGAGGGTCATCTGCGCGCAGCCCCGCACGCGCTCCAGGGCTTCGGCCAGAGACTGCGCGCGCGGACCCAGGAGACCGGCCAGTTCCTCCTCGCTTCGCACCCTCTCTCCGAACCTCGCCGGCAGCAGCGCCTCGAAGCGGTCGGCCAGCCTGCGGACGAGCACGTCGTGAGCGCTCAGAGCTTCGGGGCTGACCGCGACCGGCGCCGTCTCGCCAACCACCGCAAGAAGATCGCCGCAGCGGACCAGTCGGAGCCCGGGATCCAAAGGAGCCAGCGGCTCTCCGGCGGCCAGGGCGTACACGGCGAGACCGCTCACGCCTTCGGCTTCGGGGGGAGGACCCGGTCCGCCGCACAGAGCAGGACCGAGAGCTGGAGATAGATCAGGTCGACGCCGGCCAGGCCGATCACCACCTCGCCGGTGACGACCACGCCCTGGTTCAGAAGGTTGTCCACGAGGTCGAGGAGGGAGGTCTCGCCCTGCCCTTCGAAGGGCTCCGCGTTCGAGAAGATGGAGGCCACCGGGGTGGCCGGAGCGCTCACGGTCGTTCTTCCCAAAATGCGCTCAAGGCGCATCGTCCAGAAAGTTGTAGGGCGGCCAGGGACCGGTCAGCGTCACCTCGCAGGCGCGCTCCGCGAACCGGGAGGCCCACCGGGCCACGATGCTCTCGAACTCCGCGGCGGCGCCGTCGCGCACCAGGAAGGCGCCGTCGAGCAGGAGCGCCGGCGCCGCGGGCTCGCGCCGCCGCGACTCGGACGCGGAGCCCGCGAGATCCGAAAAGGCCGCGTCCATCTCCGGCCGCAGCTCGCCGAGAAGATTGCGGGCGGCGTCCTTCTCCTGCTTCTTGCGCATCAGGAAGGCCGTGCCGGACGTCTTGCCGTCTCCATTCGTCGCCATCCGGGCCGACTCGACGGAGCGGGCACGCTCCTCGTCGAAGCGGACCAGCACTCCCCACTCGCGGCAGCCACCGATCCTCGCAAGGATCCGGTCCAGCCGGTCGCGGTCGCTCCGGACGTGCGCAAGGGCCCTCTCGTCGCTGGCAAAGAGGGTGAACAGCTTCATGGGAACGACGGTGCCGATCCTGCCGAAGTGCTCGACCATGGACTCATGGGCCAGGGCGCGCTTCGAGACCCAGTCGAGATTCTGGAGATGCTCGCGGATCGACTCGGCGTCGTACCGGGGAAGCGGAGCGTCCGCCGCGACGAGCCAGAGACCGTCGCCGACCGGAAGGATGCGGGGGGCGGAGAGGCCGGGGAGGCCGTCCGGGACGTCTCCGGTTTCTGGAGGCCCGGGGTTGCGCACGACGCAGTAGAGGTAGGTTGCGGCGCTACGGCTCATCGTCGTCGTCGCCGGGACGGCCGGCGTCGAAGCTCACGTCGACGTCCCACGAGCCGGACTCGAAGGAGATCCCGCCGGGGCTGCCCTGGCTCCCGGCACCGGCGGCGTTCTCCCGCTCCCGGTTCCGGATCTCCCGCAGGCGCTCGAAGACCTCGGCCTCGAAGGAGGCCAGCTCGTCGTCCGTGATCTCGCCGCTCTCGTACTGCATCTGGGCGGAGAGCAGCTCCTCGCGCAGGCGGCCCTCGTCGTTCATCTCGGAGTCGACCGCCGTGGCGATCTTGTCCAGAACGAAGCGGATTCCTCCGGCGAGAAGGCTGTCGAGAAGGACGGCGAGGATCATCGGGCCACGATCATCGGGAGAAATTCAGCGAGTGTCGGTGGCGCGCTCGAGCTTCAACCGGATGTTGACGAAATTGTAGGGCGGCCAGGGTCCAGTGTACTTGAAAATCAGGTTCTCATACTTGGCGTCGATCGCCTTGACCTTGGCGTCGAAGTCGGCCTCGCGGTCGCGGGAGACCAGGAAGGCCGCGTTCAGGATCATCTTGTCGCCGATCGGCTTGTTCGCCCGCGTGGCCACGGACACCGCGCCGAGGACGGAGAACAGCTCGGACACGAGCTGCTCCGAACGCTCCTGGAGCAGCGAGTCGACCAGCCGTCCGTACTGCATGCGCGCGAAGTAGGTCGAGCCCTTCTGGTGGGAGATCTGCTGGCGCAGGAGGCGGAGGTTGTCGTCGTCCTTCTCGATCTCGCGGATGATCAGCTCGGGCTCCCACAGCACCTTGAGGCCGAACTCCAGCTTGTCGTGCATCTTGTCGAGCACGTCGTGGAAGGCGTCGTAGGCCGTGCGCAGCAGCTCGATGATGTCCTCGCGGGTCTTGAACACGGTGCTGAAGGACATGGGGAGGACCGTGAAGCTGCGCATCACGGCCTCGTTGACGCGCTCGTGGGCGAGCACGTTCTCGCGCGTCGGGTCGTAGACCTCCAGGGGGGTGTCGGAGACCACGGCCGCGATGTCCTTGTAGTTGACCGTGTGGACGTCGGCGGGCTCGCCGCCGATGCCGATGCGGCCGAAGCGGAGGGGCTCGGTCGACTGGATGATGCAGTAGACGTACTTGCCGCTCTGCTCGCCGGGGCGTTCGGAGGCGACGAGGTCGGCCATGGGGCTCCTCGGCCCGTCCTCAAGCGAGAGCTTCGCGATCGGAGCTTTCGCGGCCGGGACCGCTTTCTTGGCCGGAGCCTTCACGGCTTTCGCGGGCACCGCCTTTTTCGCAGTCTTTACAGGCGTCACGGCCTTCGCGGGCGCCGTCTTTTTCGCGGCCTTTACAGGCTTCGCGGCGGCCTTGGTCTTCGCGGGGGCGGCTTTCGTCGGTTCCTTCGCTTTGGGCATGGGGGCTCGATTCTCCTCAGTCGGTCCTCAGCCGGTCAGGAACGTCCGGCGCGCGCGGCGAGCTGGCGGCGGACCTCCGCTTCGAGATCCCTGGGGATGCAGGGCTTGGTCACCACCGAGTCGCAGCCCACCTCCTTGGCGCGGTCGTGGGCACTGGCCAGGGCGTGGGCGGTGAGCGCGATGATCGGCGTCTCCCGCGTGCGTTCGTCCTGCTTGAGGCGCCGCGTGGCCTCCCATCCGTCGATCCCGGGGAGGGAAAGATCCATCAGGATCACGTCCGGCCGCAGCTCGTAGGCCTTGTCGAGCGCTTCGAGGCCGTCCGCGGCCGTGGCCACCCGGAAGCCCCGGAACTCCAGGTACTCGGCGAAGATCTCGCGGCCGTGGGCGACGTCGTCGACCACGAGCACGAGCGGCGCCAGCTCGTCCACCCCTTCGTTGCTCATGAAATCCTCACTTGCCGGGGCAGTACGAGCGTGAACGTCGAGCCCTCGCCCAGCCGGCTGACCAGGTTGATCTGTCCGTCCAGGATTGACGCCAGCCGGCGGCAGATGGTCAGACCGAGACCGGTCCCCCCCTGCCGCCGCGCGTACGAGCTGTCGGCCTGCTGGAATGCTTCGAAGATCGTCCTCTGGTTCTCGTCCGAGATGCCGATGCCGGTGTCCGTCACGGAGATGGAGATCCAGTCGGTGTCCACCTCGCAGTCGAGGCGGATGGCAACCGAGCCCTGCGGGGTGAACTTGAGGGCGTTGGAGAGCAGATTGAGCACGATCTGCTTGACCTTCTGGCGGTCGGTGTGCAGCCCCGGAACCTCGGACGGAACGTGCCGGGTCACCGCCAGGGTGGTGCGGTCGATCAGCGGCTCGACCTCCGTCATGACCTCGTCGATCAGCTCCTGAAGGTCGACCGGCTCCAGCTGGACCGAGAGCTTGCCGGACTCGATGCGGGCGAGGTCGAGGAGATCGTTGATGATCGACAGCAGGTGGCGCGCGTTGGAGTCGAGCCGGCCGAGCTTGTCGCGCTGCGGCCGGTTGAGCTCGCCCGAGACCCCCTCCAGCAGGAGGTGGGTGTAGCCGATGATCGCGTTGAGCGGCGTGCGCAGCTCGTGGGAGACGTTGGCCAGGAACTGCGACTTGGCCGCCGACGCCTGCTCCAGCTGGAACGCCTGCCGGCGCAGCAGCTCGTTCTGCTCGGCCAGCTCGGCCGTGGCCTCGCGGACCTTCTCGCGCAGCTCCTCGGAGTGGCGCTTGACCTGCTCGTAGAGGTGCTGCTTCTCCACCGCCTCGGTGAGGTCGTGGAGGATGGTGACCACCGCCGTATCCTCGCCGTGCTTCGAGACGACCTTGCCGGAGATCGCCTCGACCGGCACCGTGGCGCCGCTCCGCGGATCGACCAGGCTCAGCTCGCCGCGCCAGCGCAGCGACTGGCTCGCGTAGAGGCCGGAGACGAAGGAGGTGAACACCGCGTCGTTGGCGCGCACCCGGCGCTCGGCCTCGTCGCTGTGGGCGGTGGGCTCGACCGTGAACATGCGCTCGGCCGGCGGGTTCATGAGCACGATGTTGCCGGACGGATCGGTCACCAGGATGGGATCGAGGGCGGAGTTGAGGACCAGGTCGAGCCGGTCGCGCTCGGCGCGGGTCTCGGCCTCGGCGATGCGCAGCCGGCGGTAGTTCTCCTCGATCTCCACGGTGGCCCGGCTCAGGTCGGTGACGTTGCGCAGCACCGAAACCGTGCCGTGCTCGCCGACGCGGATCTTGACCGGCGAGCTCATGACCTCGAAGAGCAGATCCTGCCCCTCGGTGGGGTCGACCAGCAGCAGCTCGTGGCGGCTCGGGCCGCCGGCTGCGGTACCCGGCGCGCCGGCCGTGCCCGTGGTGAACGTGGAGGCGGAGAAGAGCATGTTGTTGAGCGCCACGGCCCGGCGGCGCCCCTCGCTCTTCTGGTCGTCGGCGGTCAGGAGCATCTCGGCGCTGGCATTGGCGACCAGGATGCGGCCCTCGGAGTCGGTCATCAGGATCGGGTCGGTGACCGCGTTGATGACGCCGAAAAGCCAGCTCTGCTCCCGCTTGTAGCGCCGCTCGTCCACCTGCGACCTGCGGAACCAGAGCGACTGGAGCCGCATGCCCAGGATCTCGGCGGCCCAGCGGATGTCTTCCTCGACGGAGGGCTCGACGCCGGTGAGCAGCAGAAGCCCGGAGCCGGCATCGCCGTTCTCTCCCTGGCCGGCGAGCGGCACGGCGTGGAACGGCTCGCTCTCCAGGGGGGTGTCGAGCGGCTGGCGCAGCCCCTGGCCGCGGAAGGCGACCGGCTCCGAGCCGGCGAGCGCCACGATCAGGGGATGGGTACGGTCGTTGAGGTCCAGCACGAAGGCGTCCACAGCGGCCAGCGAAAGGCCGATGCCGGTGAGCCCGACGAGACGGCAGGTCTCGCTCTCCACCACCGCGCACAGCCCCCGGACGACGCCCGCATGCCGGGCGAGCCAGCGCAGGGCGAGGACGGCGCACGGCCGCGAGCCCTGCTCGGCGAGGAGGGCGTCGACCAGCGCCAACCGAGCCCGCGAGCCGACTCCTCCCCGGGGCTGGGGCGCAGCGGTGAACGGGGCGATGCGGGCCACGGCTCAGGGCTTGGCGGTCGAGCGCGAGCGCCGCCGTACCGGCATGAGCTCTTCGCGGCTCGTCGCGGCGGCGAGTTGGGCGCGCAGCGAAGCGTTCTCCGCGAGAAGCTCGTCCGACGTCCGTGACTCGAGCCCCGGCCGCGAGACGGCGGGAACCTGGGACACGGCCTCGGAATACTTGATGTAGGTGTCGATGGACGCGACGACGACGCGAGCCTCGACCGTGAGGAGATCGATCCCCACGAGAGAGACCCGGACCCACGCATCGATGACGATACCCTTGTCCAGGACCCGGTCCAGGACATCGATGAGGCTGGTTCCTCCGGAAGCACGTTCGACCGGCATGTCTACCCCCTGGGTTTCTTCCTGTCAGCGCGTGCGCCTGTCCGGCGCGGACGCTCTTGCGCGAGCACCGCGACCTTCTCTTCGAGGCGGCGCACCTGCTCGCGCAGAGTCTCGTTTTCAAGAGTGAGCTGGCGTCCGGCGCCAGACAGATTGGGATCGTGGCGCCACCAATCGAGCCCGATCTGCTCGGCCTTGTCGATCGAGCAGACGAGCAGACGAATACGGATGGTCAGGAGCTCCACCTCGGCCAGGGAGACGCGGATGTCTCCGGCGATGACGAGCCCCTTGTCCAGCACCCGGTCGAGGACATCGACCAGTCCGGAGGACCTGCGGTAGGCGGGTTCGATCGCGGGCGTCATCTGTGCTCAGTCTCCTGGCGTGCTCGGTCTCCTGGACCGTTGAGAACCATGCTTTCTACAGAAGGCGAGGACACTGTAGAGCATCCCTGGACAGGGCGCAATCCAGCCATCGCCCCGCTTGTGCCTGCTGGTAGCATACGTCCGGATCCCATCGAGCGAGGAGAACCCCGTGCAAAGACGATACCGCCCCCTGTTCCTGTTGGCCGTGCTGCTGCTGGCGCCGACCGCCTCCGCTTTCGCCTCTCCGGACGAAGCAGATCTGGGCTCGGCAAGGGCCTTGTTCGAGAAAAATCTGCACGCCATCCGGGACAAGGACCGCGACGCCTACCTGGCCTGCTACCTCGAATCGGAGCGTCTGGTCCGCACCGGTCCCGGCGGCTTCGAGCTCGGCTATGCCGGGCTGGCGGCCACGGCGGGAGAGGGCTGGCCGGATTCCATCGCTGCGGAGGATCTCCGCCTCACCCCCGTGCAGCCGGGCGTGGTCTACGGCACGTACCGGTACCGCGTCCGCTACGGCGCCGACGAGGTGTCCGGGCTCTCCGAGCGTCTCTTCCTCAAGACATCCCAGGGTTGGAGGATCGCCGTCAGCACCGCGTTCGCGGCGGTTCCCGGCGTGCCGCCGCCGCCGCGGGCGCTGGTCGGCGCCACGCTCGTGGACGGCACCGACTCCGCTCCCATTCCCGACGCGGTGGTGATCCTGCGCGACGGCAGGATCGACTGCGCGGGCTCGCGCTCCGCCTGCCGGGTCCCCGAAGGAATCGACCAGGTCGACCTCAAGGGCCTGTGGATCACGCCCGGCCTGATCGACGCCCACGTCCACTTCTCGCAGACGGGCTGGATCGACGGCCGGCCGGACACGCTGGACGCCCGGGACCGGCATCCCTATGAGAAGGTCGCGGCCGACCTCAAGGATCATCCGGAGCGCATCGGCCGCTCGCTGCTCTGCTCGGGGGTGACCGCGGCCTTCGACGTCGGCGGCTATCCCTGGACCCTGGCGCTGCCCGAGCGCTTCGAGACCGCCACGGACGTGCCGCGGCTCGCCGCGGCCGGACCGCTGCTCTCCACCGAGGACTACTGGCTGAACCTCCCTGGCGAGAAGCAGTTCGTCTATATGACCGACGCGGCGGCTACGAAGGATGAGGTCCGGTATCTGGCCGCCCACGGAGCCGACGCGGTCAAGGTCTGGTTTCTGCGCAGCGACAAGCGCCCTCTCTCCGAATCGGTCGCCGCCATGCGGGCCGCGGGCGAGGAGGCGAAGCGCCTGGGCCTCCCGCTGATCGTCCATGCCACCAACCTGATCGAAGCAAAGGAGGCGCTACGCGCCGGCGCGACGATGCTGGTCCACAGCGTTGCGGACCAGAGCGTCGACCGGGAGTTCCTCGACCTCGCCCGCGCCAACGGCACGATCTACTGCCCGACCCTGAACCTGGGGCTCGGCTATCAGCGGACCTACGAGGCGATCCTCCGGCACAGGACGCCGGAGGTGGACGATCCCAACGGCTGCGTCAGCCGCCACACCCGTGACCTCCTCGCCGAGACGCCGCAGATCGCGATCCGTCCCGAGGACGAGATCGACGAGGCGGGGATGGCCGTGATCTCCAACCGAACCGGCGAGCGGGGCCGCACCGCCGCCGCCAACCTGAAGAGGGTCGCGGACGCGGGCATCCCCATCGCCACCGGGACCGATGCCGGAAACCCGCTGCTGCTGCACGGCCCGTCCCTCTATGCCGAGATGGAGGCCATGCAGGCCGCCGGCCTCACGCCGAAGCAGGTGCTCGCCGCCACTACCCGGGGAGGCGCCCAGGCCATGGGCCGGGGGAAGGAGATCGGAACGGTCGAGAAGGGCAAGCTGGCCGACCTCGTGATCGTGGGCGCGGACCCGCTGGCCGATGTGGCCAACCTGAGGAAGATCCGCTACGTGGTCCGCGGCGGGGTGATGCGGCCGATCTCGGAGCTGTCGGCGCTGGCTGGGTCGGCGGAGCCGGTGGATGACTGACCGCGCGTAAGCGCCAGCGGACGAGCGGGCTTCGGGTCGGGCGCTCCTCCCCGTCCCACATAGATCCGGTCTTGGATCAACTCCCAACGACCGTCTTCGATCTCCAAGACGAGGCCCTCTCCGGGAGTGCTCAGATCAGGTCACTTATAGGCGGGCTCGCTGCGATGCCGCGTCGTCTCCATATGAGCTGACCATATCGCGGACATGAGTCTCCCGGAAGCTTCCGGCAATATGCTAGGCCTCATGCGACTGACCGACCTCTTCAAGAAGCGCCCCGCTACGCCCACCGGCCCGCTGACCGACGCCGGAGCGCTGGCGAGCGACCTGTGGATCGACCAGCCGGACGCCCAGGAACGGATCGACATTCTGGCCCGCAGGGGGGAGATCGGTGAGGAGATGGCCGGCAACCTCCGGCATTTCGTGGACCGCGGGTATCTGAAGTTCGCCTCGGGACTGCCGGCCGAGGTCTGCGACCGTCTTCAAGAGGATGTGGAGCGGGTCTGGCGGGAAAAGCCGGCGGACCTGGCCTGGGCGCGGCTGGGAGCGATGCGCTCCTTCCAACTCGCGGACGAGGCGGTCGAGCGCAAGCCCTCCTACCGCATCGCCGACTTTCACTCGCACAGCGAGGCGGCGCTTGGGGTCTACCTGAACCGGGCGGTCTTCGACTACGTCGACCGCCTGCTCGGACGGCCGCCGGTCGCGACCCAGTCCCTCTTCTTCGAGTTCGGCAGCCAGCAGGGGCTCCACCGGGACCCCGTGTTCGTCCAGACGAAGCCGGCGAGCCACCTGGTGGCGGCCTGGATCGCCCTGGAGGACATCGGCCCGAGGTGCGGCCCCCTCATGTACGTGCCGGGGTCGCACCGCCTGCCGTACTACCAGTTCGAGCCCGGCCAGTTCCTCTACGACCACGCCCGCTACGGCGAGGCGGAGTCCCGGGCCATGGCCGAGTTCGATCTGCGCCAGGCCGCCGAGCACGGCCTCGCGACCGAGCACTTCACCTGCAAGCGAGGGGACGTGCTGATCTGGCACGCGTCGCTCCTCCACGGCGGCTCCGCGGTCGAGGACCCCTCGCTCACCCGCAAGAGCTTCGTGGTCCACTTCTCCAGCCGGGAGCACTACCGGATCCGCCGGCAGAAGATCGTCGAGCTCGTCCCCGGACCCGAGGGCCGGACGGTGGAGCGCCCGCGCATCGTCGAGACCGAGCAGGTGCTCGTCCACAACGGCTGCGAGGGCTTCGACAACCCGCTGCGGGGTTATCAGCCCGATTAGACCCGGGGACCGAGACCGACGAAGATCGCGGCGAGGCTGCCGGCTTCGTTCAGGTCGGCGAGGGGGATCTCCTCGATCCGGAAGTCCTCGACTCCGAACCGGGAGGGCGCCGGGCTGGAGAGGTCGAGCCCCGCGGGCGGCACCAGGCGGTGGAGGTGGATCTCCTTGAACCGCTTGCGGAAGAGCGACTCCCAATCCCAGAGATAGAGGTTGGAGCGGTGCAGGCCGCTGGCGCGGTGGGCTTCCATGGTCCGCTCGTCGACGACGGGCGGCACGGAGGCGACGAGGGCGCCGCCCGGAGCGAGCCGCAGGACGACCGAGTCCAGGACCGTCTTGGGCGAGGCGACGTGAGGGAAAAGGTTGGCGGCCACGACGAGGTCGAACAGCCCGAGGTCGCCGCCGAGATCCTCGGCCGCCCCGGAGACGAACCGGAGACCCGGCCGGGTATTGGGGCCGGTATGCGAAAGCCAGTGCCTGCGCGCGTAGGCGAGGCACCGTTCGTCCGGATCCACGCCGACCACCCGGGACGCCCCGGCGCGGGCCAGGCGGTCGGCGCCGTAGCCGGTCCCGCAGCCGAGGTCGAGCACCTGACCCTCTTCCACGAGACCGGCCGCGAAGGCGTAGACCGCCAGGTGGGCCATGTAGAGGTCGTTGCGGACCTCCGGCGAGACGGGCGCGGCTGCGCCCCGCGCCGGCAGGCCGGCGAGCCGGCGGCGGAGGGCGTTCAAGGCCTTGTGGAGGCTCAAGGCCGCCGTCCCGTTCAGGCGACGAAGTACGCGCTCGCCCGGACCTGCAACCGGGCGCGTGGCTCGAAGCCGCTTCCCACCAGGGCAAAGGCGCTGGTGCTGCCCAGGACCGGCAGGACGATCCAGCCGTCGAAGCTGTCACCGCCGGCATAGGGCGGGACGACCGGCTCGATCTCGGCGATCTTGGTCCAGTGCTCTTCCTCCGGGTCGAACGAGGCGCGAAGCTCGACATAGGCACGGTCGAGATCGATGGTGCGCTGCCCCGACGGATGCCAGAGCGAGAACACGAATCGAACTTCGTCGTACGTACCTGTCCCGAGAAAGGCCTTTCCCGCCACTACCAATGGGAAGGTGAACGAGCCCTGGGAATCGGTGGCGTAAATCTCCGGGGTGGGGTCGAAGACCACCTGGCGCGGAGGGGTCGAGGTCATCTGTCCTCCTTTCCGACACGGGCCAGGGCGAGAGCGCGGGCGATTCGCCCACGGCTTTCCTCGTCGTCGGCCCCGAGCAGCGGCGATCCGATGCCGAAGGCGGTTGCCCCGGCCCGGATGTACGCGGGGATCTCGTCCACGCTGAACCCGCCACCGGCCAGCATCGGGATGTCCCCGAGCGGCTGGCGGATGGTGGAGAGGTAGTGCGGTCCTCCGACCGGAGGCAGGGGGTAGACCTTCACCAGGTCCGCTCCCAGCTCCTGGGCCGCTACGACCTCGGTGGGCGTCAGCGCGCCGAGGATGAGATAGAGGCCGGCCTCCCGGGCGATCCGGGCTACGTCGGCACTGACATTGGGGGTCACGATGAACTCGGAACCGGCCTTCACGGCTTCGCGGGCCCGCTCGGCGGTGGTGACGGTGCCCATGCCGATCCAGGGCGGACCGTCCTGGGGACGGCGGGCGAGCATCTCCCGCACCAGCCGTGGCGCGTCGGGAACGGTGAAGGTGATCTCGACCAGCTCGATGCCGGCGTCGGCGAACAGGACGGCCTGTCTCGCAGCCTCTTGATAGGAGGCGGTGCGAACCACGCCGACCACGGGCGACCGGGTCAGACTGAGTGCGACCTGTGGACGGATTTCAACGGTTGTAGTCATGCGGGCGGGAGTTTATCATCCTCACGCGCAGCCGCCCCCGAGACGGTGGAAAGCCAATCCTTCCGGTGGCTGGCGCACCTCCCGGGTTATGATGCACCGGGAAACGGGGGGCCATCTCCGCTTCCCAGAGGGAAGCAGAAGATAGACATGGCAGTGTCCGATCAGCCAATAGGCAGGGAGTCCATCGACGAGCTCCTGAGGCGGCTGCGCCCCAGGCTGAAGCAGGTGCTTGGACGGTACCGCATCCCGGCACCGGACGCCGAGGATCTCGTCCAGGAAGCCCTCATCTCGACGATCCAGAAGTGGGAGACCATCCAGGATCCCGAAGCCTGGCTGCTGGTCACCCTGCGGAACCGCTGCGTCGTCTACTGGCGCCGGCGGCGCAACACGCTGTACAGCTCGGTCGACACGGCCATCCTCGAGCTGCTGTGCGAGCCCGTGGCCGCGCCGCAGGAGCGCGCCGAGCTGCTCTGGGATCTGAATCACCTGCTCGAGGAGCTGCCGCCGCGCTGCCGCAAGCTGCTCCAGCTCCGCTATGGCCTCGGCTACGACTCCTCCGAGGTGGCCGAAAAGATGGGCTACCACCCGTCGAGCGTGCGCAAGGTCGCCCGCCGCTGCATGGCGGCCCTGACCTATCAGATGGTGACCCGCGGCTTCACGCGGGACAGTTTCTAGCCTCCTCCAGCCCAAACCCTTCAGCGCCTCCCTGAGGCAGTTTTCGACCGGATTTCGGCTGAATTCTCCTGACGCTCGGCCGGTTTGTGATACTTTTTGGCATCATGACGAATCCCAAGGAAGCTGAAGCCCCTGACCCGAGGATCCTCCAGCTGGCCCAGGCTCTCTCGAACGCCGTGCGGCTGGCGGGCCGTTCCCGCCTTTCGCTGGAGCGGCAGATGAAGCTCTCGAGCGGTTATCTGAGCAAGATCCTGGGCGGGACGGTCGAGCTGCGCATGCGGCACGTGTTCATGATCCTCGACGCCCTGGAGATGGACCCGGCCAACTTCTTCCGCGCGGCCTTCCCGCCACAGAACGGCCTTGCCACCGGCAAGGCGGCCCGGGTGCTGATGGAGGATGTCCAGATCGGATTTATCCCGGAGCCCGAAGGTTTCGCCGAAGCCGACATCGACGAGCAGGTGAAGCGCTCGATCGCCCGGCTGCTCGGGTTCATCTCGGGCTCGGAATAAGCCGCCAGGTCGTCACAAAGCAGTCCGGGTTGTCGCAGGGCGTCGGCGGGCCGCCGGCCCCGGAGCCCGAGGGTCCGCCCACGTTCGCCGACATGGAGGAGCTGGGGACGCCGGAGGAGTGGGAGGTTCTCGGCAAGCTGCTGCGGGCGCTGGCGGCGGGGCTCAGAATGCGGCGGGGAGGCGGGTCATGAGCCCGGAAGCCGGGCAGGAAGCGCTGGCCGCCCTCGAGCGGGTGGAGCCGAACCTTCGAGGCATCCTCCAGTGGTTCCGGATTCCGCAGGACGACGCGCAGGATCTGCGCCAGGAGATTCTGCTCTCGCTCGTCCGCTGCTGGGACCGGATCGAGTCGCCCGAGGGCTGGCTCATCAGCGCCCTCTTCCGCATCTGCCGCCGGTATCACGGGATGCAGAGCCTGCGCTACGGCTCCAGGGAGGCATCCCAGGAAAGCAATGGCTCCAGCAAGACTCCCACCGAGACCGATCCTTTTCATTTGTCACCCCGTCCACTTCGTGCGGCCGTCCTTGTGTAGCATCTATGCTATCACGGTGAATTCGACCGCTCCAGCGCCCGCTGAGCCCGCCTGCAGATGCCGCGCAGGATGGCCACCTCCCGGCTGTCCGGGCCCGCCCGGGCCGCCAGCCGGCGCAGGTCGCGCAGCGCGCCCGCGAAGGTGTCGTCGCGGTCGAAGCCGATCCGCCGCAAAACGTCCGTGGCGTGCTCGAAGAGGCCGTCGATCTCCGCCGTGGTCGCCGGCGGCTCGGGCTGCCCGACGACCGCCGGCGGGGCGGCCGGCGGCGTTTCCTGAACGCCGGCCCGCGCCTGGAACAGCTCGTAGACCACGATCAGCACGGCCTGGGCGAGGTTGAGGGTCGGCTGGACGGGCGAGCAGGGGATGGTGACGAGGACGCTCGCCAGACTCAGGTCGTCGTTGGTGAGGCCGCCCACCTCGGGACCGAAGACGAGGGCGGTGGGCGTACCCGGCGGATCCTGGGCGAGCCAGGCCGGCAGCTCATGGGGATGCAGGAGCGGCACGTCCCACCGCCGGTCGCGGGACGAGGTCGTCCCCACCACCCGGCGGAAGGGGGCCAGCGCCTCGGGGAGGCTCGGCCTGCGCTCCACCCCGTCCAGCACGTGCTTCGCGCCGACCGCGAACATGGTCGCGACCGGACCCAGCGCCGCGGCCGGATCGACGAGGATCAGCCGGTCCAGGCCCATGTTGGCCATGGCCCGGGCCGCCGAGCCGACGTTGCCGTCCTCGCGCGGGTGGACGAGGACGACGGCGGTATCGGCGATGGCCTTATTCATACAGCGAAGCGCTTGAGGTCGTGGCCGAGCCTGGCGAACAGCCGGTAGACCGCCGGCACCGGCAGCCCCGCGACGTTCGTGTGGTTCCCGTCCACGCCGGCCACGAAGAGCGAGCCGATCCCCTGGATGCCGTAGGCGCCGGCCTTGTCCATCGGCTCGCCGGTGCCGACGTACCAGTCGATCTCCTCGTCCGTGAGCGCGGCCATGCGGACCCGCGTCTCGTCCACGTCCGAGAGTCTCCCCTTTCCTGCGCCCTTCCCGGGCTCTTCCAGGGCGATGCCGGTGAGCACGGTGTGCTCGCGCCCCGAAAGACTGCGGAGCATGCGGCGGGCGCCGTCCCGGTCCGCGGGCTTGCCGAGGATCTCGGGGCCGTCGAGGCCATCATTGAGGACAACTACGGTGTCGGCGGCGAGCACCAGCTCTCCGGGCTCGGCGCGGGCCGCGGCTTTCTCCTGGGCCAGCCGGAGCACGTAGGGCCGGGGCTGCTCGCCGGGCCGCGGCGTCTCGTCGAGGTCCACGGCGCGGACCGTGAAGCGCACGCCGAGCCGCTCCAGCAGCTCGCGGCGGCGGGGCGAGGCCGAGGCGAGGATCAGGGCCGGCAGCGGGGCCGGGCTCATGGGTACGCTCATGGGTACGCTCATGGGTAATAGCCCCGCACGGTCTTGGCCTCCAGGCCGGGCTTCGCGACCTTGATCTCCACGGCGCGGAACTTCTCCTCCTTGCCCTGGTTCGAGGACTGGTAGGCGAGGAGGTACTGCGAGCGCAGCTCCGTCTCCACCTCCTCGAAGATCTTGCCCAGGTCGCCGCCGGTGCCGACGAAGAAGGAGCGCCCGCCGGTCTCCTCGGACAGCCGCTGGAGCTTGGTGCGGGTGTCGAATTCCTTCAGGTCGATACCGATCGCGTAGATCGCCACGCCGCTGCGCCGCGCGTACTCCAGCGTCTCGAGGAAAGTGTACTTGCTGCCGAAGTCCTGGCCGTCGGAGAGCACGACGATCGCCCGCTTCCCCTTGATCCCGCCGAAGTAGTGGAGGGCGTAGACGAGGCTGTCGTGGAGCGCCGTGTCGCCCTCGGCGGTGAGGCCGGCCAGGCCGCCGGCCAGCACCTCCTGCTGGTTGGTGAAGCGCACCGCCAGGCTGGGCTGGTCGGCGAAGGTGATGACGGCCGCCCGGTCCTTGGGAGTGATGACGTGCTCGAAGAAGTCGAGGGCGCCGCGCACCGCCGCCTCGAGCTTGTTGCCCCCCTGGTCGCCCATCGAGCCCGAGGTGTCGAGCACCACGCCGGCGTAGATCGGCACGTCCTTGACCAGCTCGAAGCGCCGGACCTCCTGCTCCACCCCGTCTTCGTAGACCTTGAAGTCGTCGCGGGTCAGCCCCTCGACCGGCCGGCCGCGGCCGTCCACCACGGAGGTGAACAGCTCGACGAACTGGACATCCATCTGATCCGCGAAGTCGCCGGGGACGTTGACCAGCACCGTGTCCTCGGTCGAGTTGCCGTCCGCCAGGTAGGCCACGGCGCGCACGTAGGTGAGCGCCTGGCCCTGCGGGATGAGCAGCGGCTGCACGTAGGGCGGCTGGAACAGGGTCGCGACCAGGGTTTCGTTGAGGTACAGCTCGACGCGATCGAGCTTCTCGCCCTCGGGCAGGTCGACCTGGGCCTGGGCGCGGAGGCTGGCCTGGTAGGTCTTGCCTGGCTGCGGCTCCACGAGGCGGATGGAGAAGCGGTGCGGGCCGGTGTTGAGAAGGATCTGGTCCTCGGCGAGCGTCTCGCCGGACGACCCCAGCGCGACCGCGGTGACCGTGTGCAGCCGCGGCTGATCGCCGACGTTCAGCTCCACGCTGTAGGGCGGCTTCGACTTGGTGAGGATGGTCTTGCCGTTCAGGAGGAAGCTGACGCGGGCGATGCCCTCGCCGGTCGTGCTGGCGTCGAGCCGCACCTTGCCGGTGACCAGGCCCGGAGGCGGCGGCAGGATGCGGATGGCCTGCTCGTCGGAGAGCGCGCTGCCCGCGTTGGCCTCGGCCAGGACGGTCGGGGCGGGAGCCGGGGCGGTGTCAGCCGAAGCAGCCGCGGGCACTTCGAGCTCCCGCTGCTGGCGGAAGTACTTCTTGCCGGCCGTGTCCTCGATGCGCAGGATGAAGGTGTAGCTGCCCGGCCTCAGATAGCGCTGGAACACCAGAGGGATGGTTCCCGCCAAGGGGCTCGCGGGAGCGGCTCCCGGAGCCGCTGCCGAGTCAGTCTCGGGGAGCACGAAGCGGTAGCGGAAGTGCTCGAACAGCTCGTCCTTGTAGAGAAGCTCGCCGTCGACCACGAAGTTGTAGGACGGCTTGCCCTTGATCTCCTCGGCCTGCACGGCGTCCTTCGGCACGCTGACCAGGGCCTGGACGGTCGTGCGGCTGCCGTAGCGGCCCGGGAACGCGAGATCCACCTGCGCCGGGAACGTCCCCGCCCCCTCCGGCAGGTCCGTGGAATAGGAGAGGAAGGCGGAGATCCACTCGTCGCCCGGATCGGGGACGATTTTCTCTTTCATGGCCGACCAGTCGAGGGCGCGGGAGAGCCGGCCGAGCACCTCGTCTCCCCGCGGGCAGCCCTCCACGATGGCCTGCTCCAGGCCACCGCCACCGCCACCGCGCGCCCGCGATTCGGGGGAGAACGAGAGCAGCGCCGCGATCCCCTCGCCCGGATACCAGAGCTTGAACGGGCCGCGCCGGACGAAGACCAGGCTGAAGTCGCCGCGGACGCGCTCGGTGCCCGGGTAGTACCAGATCTCCAGGGCCAGGAACACGTCGGCGCACGGATTGCGCATCACGTCGGAGGGCTCGCCGAAGAAGAGCGTCATCAGCGCCCGGTCCTCGGTGAGGTTCTCGAAGCGCTCCCGCGCGATGCGGACCCGGTCCTCCCAGTTGACCCGGAATTCGTTGATCGCAGTCTTCGGGAAGGGGTCGCGCTGCTGCCAGAAGCGCTGGATGAACGCATCGCGCTGGTACTCCTGGCGCACGGAGAGGAACGCGGCGCGCTCCTGCTCGTCGATCAGCGGCGCGACCTCTTCGAGGAAACGCTTGTGCCGCGGCTCAATTGTCCCCATTTCCGAGGCCGTTTCGGCCTCGGTCGGCCTGACCCTGGCCGTATCCGGGACCGGGTCAGGGGCGGCCGGCGGCTCCGCCCCGTGGACAGGCAGAGCGAACAGAAGGATCGGGAGGAGGAGAAGAAGACGTCGAGCTAGGGGGCGGTACGACATCGCCGGAGGATGGTACCACCGGCGGCGCTATCGCGACCCCAACCCGAAGAGCTTCCGCACCCAGGACGCCGGTTGGGCCTTCCCGGTCTCCTTCTCGTCCGGGTCCACGTACCGGTGGAGCGGCGTCTCGTCGCCCGGCGGCCACATCGGGCTGACCGAGCCCGGGCTGTAGAACGTGATCGTGACGCAGCGCCGCGACTTGCGGCAGCTCTCGGCGACGCGCTCCACCGCGTGCCAGGAGCGGTCCGACCGGACCAGCGCCGCGGAGCTCCCGACGAGCGGAAGCACCCGCGCGGCGACGTCCTTCGCGTCCTTCGAGCGCAGGATGCTGAGGCAGCCGCCGTCGTCCGCGTTCCAGGCGTCGTTGAAGTAGAGGACGTGCGTGACCCGCTTGATCGGCATGTCGAGGTGGGGCCCAAGCGACGAGCCCGGGCCGTAGTGGTAGACGTTGGCCTCGATCGGCGCCTCGGTCAGGTCCAGCCCGGTCAGCCGCGACATGGCTTCGCGGTAGCCCGGCGCGACCAGGTCGTTCGCGAGCTGCCGCCAGGCGGGGCTCAGCTCGCGGGGGAAGGAGGCCTCGTCCGCGCCGAGCGCGAGCAGCGAGCGGGCCTCGTAGAGGTACTCCTTCTCGCCGTCGTTGCCGGAGAGCGTCTTGAAATGGTCGCGCGGGTATTCGGCGGCGAGCGCCGCGGCGTCCTCCGGCGAGTAGAGGCCGTCGATCTCCGCCCAGGAGTAGGGCTCGGTCTCCAGGGTGCGCTGCGCGATCCTGGTCAGGTCCAGCATGCCGATCGTCTCCGTCCTTCTCCGTGGTTCTCCGCCGTTCTCCGAAGCGGTCTTCCAGTCTACCGCCCCAGCCGCCGCCCGACCCAGCGCAGCGCGGCGGTCAGCTTCCAGGAGGTCGAGGCTTCGAGGTCGGCGATCCGGCGCTCGCGCAGCGCGATCTCGGCTTCGCGGCGCACGGCCGCGGCTTCCAGGACGCCCGGCAGCGACTGCCAGAAACGGCCGACCGCCACGTGAGCCCCGGCGGGCTTCCCGCGGCGGGCTCGAAGCACCTCCGCCATCCGGTCCCAGTGCTCGCCCACGCGGCCGGCGGCGGCCTCGACCTGCGGTGAAACCGCCTTCCTGCCCAGCCGGGAGAAGAACGCGGCCGGATCGCTGAAGTCCCCGGGAACCGGCCGGATGGTCTCGAACCCGGCCAGGCCCCGATACTTGCCCGACGAGAGATCCACCGGGGAGAACACCGGCACGCCCGCCGTCAGCGCGGTGATCGCCAGGTGGAAGCTGGAGCCGACGACCGCCTCTGCCTGCCGGAGGATCTCGGCGAGCAGAAAGGGGTGCGGCCACGAGGGCAGCTTCACGAGCCCGGGCAGGTCGTGGTCCAGGACCGCGGTGTCGTCGCGGTTCGCCGGGCCGATCGGCAGGGCCAGGAAGCGCAGCTCGCCGAGCTGGCCCGAATGTCTCTTGAGAAAGCGCTGGAAGGGACCCAGGTTGCGGGCGCCCTGGAGGACGACGTACGGGCCGGTCAGCCCCGCCGCCTCCAGGAGCCGCCGGACCTCGCACGACGGCGGCGAGGGGAGCCGGCGGCCGAGGCCGAAGGCGGTGTCGGGCACGACGGCGATCCGCTCCCGGCCGGTGAAGCGGGAGAGCGCGGCGCGCGACGGCTCGTCCCGCACCGCGATGTACGCGCTCTGCGAGAAGGCCAGCTCCATCAGCGGATCGGCCCACGCCGGCAGATCCTCGTAGACGGCGCCGGGTGAGTTCCACAGCACGGACACGTCGTGCTGCAGGGCGATCAGCGCCGGCGAGAGCCAGTAGCCGGTCGGATGGTGGATGCCCAGCGGCGGGCCGTAGCCGGGGGCCACGTCTTTGTCGAACCGGACGAGCAGCCCCCCGCCGACGATCAGGGCGTCGAGATCGGGAGCGAGCCGCGGCAGCTCGGTCACCGAAGTGACCGGAAACGGCCAGCCGTCCGCGGTCTTCGTGTCGTAGGAGAAGCAGTGGAGCTTGAGCGGACCCAGGCGCTCCGCCAGCTCCGCCTCGGCAATCAGAGGAAAGAGCAGGTCGCCATAGTTCTCGACATCGAAGGTCCCGGCAAGACCGACCTGCCACTCACGATCGCTCATGGATCGGGGCAACCTATCAGGCCCCGATCGTTTGCGCCAGCCAGGGACCGATCATGGACCGCTCATGGATAATAGCCGCGCATCGTCTTGGCCTCGACCCCCGGCCGGCCGACCTTGACCTCCACCGTCCGGAACTGGTCGCGCCTCCCCGAATTCGTCGACTGATAGGCGATCAGGTACTTCGAGCGCAGCTCCTGCTCGATCGAGGCGTAGATGGGCGCCAGCCCGGAGGCGTCGTCCAGGAAGAACGCGCGCCCCCCGGTCTCGTCGGCCAGCTTCTCCAGCCTCCGCTTCTCTACCTGGGAGCCCAGGCCGATCGGATAGATCGCCACGCCGGCCCGGCGCGCGGAGTCGAGCGCCTCCTCCCAGCCGAACCGGCTCCCCTCGTCCTTGCCGTCCGACAGCAGCAGGATCGCCCGCTGGCCCTTCACGCCGTTGAAATAGAAGAGCGCGAAGACGACCGTGTCGTAGAGCGCCGTGCCGCGCTCGGCCTTGAGGCCGGCCAGGCCGCCGGCCAGGGCGTCGGTGTCCTTGGTGAGCTTGACCGCCAGGTGGGGGTGATCGTTGAAGGTGATCAGCGCGGTCCGGTCCCGCGGCCGGACGGACTGCTGGAGGAACTGCAACGCGGCGGACCGCGCCTGGTCCAGGCTGTCCTCCATGGAGGCCGAGACGTCGAGCACCACGGCGGCGTGGATCGGCAGGTCCGTGACGCGCTCGAAGCGGACGACGGTCTGCGGCACGCCGTCCTCCGCGACCTTCACGTCCTTCTCCGCGATCCCCTCGACCGGCCGCCCCCGCCGGTCGAGCATCGCGGTGTACAGCTCGACGAAGTCGACATCCAGCTCCTCCAGGTAGTCCGGCGCGTTGACGAAGACCAGATCCTCGGTGGAGTTGCCGTCCGACAGGTAGGCCACCGCCCGCACGTAGGCCACCTGCTGGTCCTTCGGCAGGACGACCGGCTGGGTGTAGGGCGGCTGGAAGAGGGTCGCCACCTTCGTCTCGTTGAGGAAGACCTCGACGCGCTCGACGGTCTCGCCGTCCGGCGCCTCGACGTCGGCGCGGGCGAGCAGGCTGCTGGCATAGTGCTGCCCCCGGCGCGGCTCGGTGAGGCGGACCCGGAAGCGGTTCGCCGCGGCGTTCACCATGCGCTCATCCCGCGCCAGCTCCTTGCCGGCCGCATCGTGGCCGACCGCGACCAGCGTCCGGGGACGCGGCACGAGGCCCAGGTCCAACTCGACGCTGAACGGCGGCGTCCGCTTGGTGAGCACGGGCTTGCCGTCCAGCTCGAAGGTGACCTCGGCCACGTCCGGGCTGGTCAGGGTGTCGAAGCGGTTCATGCCGGTGGGCAGCTCGCCCGGCGGCGGCAGGATGCGCACGACCGTTTCGCCGCTCGCCAGCGCCGCTTCCGCCTCGGCCAGGAGACGGGCGGAGTCGGGATCGGCGGGCGGAGGAGGCGTCATGACGGCGTCCACCGCCGGCACGGTGAGCGGACGCTCGGCGCGGAAGAACCGGCCGGAGCCCAGATCCTCCACCTTGACGACCAGGGTGTAGTCGCCAGGCCGCAAAGGCCTCTGGAAGACGAGCGGGATCGTCGGTCCGACGGGAAGGCTGAACCGGTAGCGGAACCGGTCGAGCACGCCCAGCTCCGCCGCGCCGACGGTCAGCACCTCGCCGGTGAGCAGGAAGTCGTAGGACCGGTGCCCGGCCAGCTCCGTCAATCCGGCAGCTCCGACGGAGAGCACTCCCTGGACGACCGTGCGGCTCTGCTGCCGGCCCGGGAAGCTGATGTCCAGGCTGGCGTCGAGCAGCGCCGCACCCGCCGGCACGTCGGTGCGGTAGGACTCGAACGTCGAGACCCACTCGCCGCCCGGCGGCTCCGGCGGCGAGTCGATCTTCGCCATCAGGAAGGGCCAGTCGTCGCGGGAGAGAACCCAGCCGACGGCCGCGGCGATCCGGCGGCCGTGCTCGTCGTCGCCGCAGGTCCGGACCTTCCCGATGCCCCCGACCGAGGGTCCGTCCGCAAGGCCGGACCCGTCGTCGCGGACGACCGGCTCGCCGGAGCCGGCGGCGCCGTCGGCGAGCAGCGCTTCGACGCCGTCGGCCGGATCCCAGATCCGGTACCGCCCGGCCGACCACTTCTTGAAGAGAATGAGGACCAGCTCCTCCTTGGAGCGCTCGCTGCGGCTGTAGTACCAGACCTCCATCGGCCAGAGGACCATGGAGCAGTCGGAGAGCAGCACGTCGTCGGGGATGCCGTTGAGCCGCATGGCGCGGGCGCGGGCGTCGCGCAGATCGCCGAAGCGCTGCCGCGCCTCCCGGGTGCGGGCCTCCCAGCCCTCGCGGAGCTCGTTGCGCGCGGTCCGCGGCTGCTCGTCCCGGGCCTGCCAGAAGCGGGCGATGAAGTCGTCGCGCTGGTAGTCCTTGGCGAGGGCGAGGAAGGAGATCCACTCCTCGTCCGTGAGCAGCATCTCCACGTCCTCCACCCAGGTCCGATAGACCTCGGGAAGCGCCGCGACGGCAGCGGCACGGGCCTTCTCCATGTCAGCGCGGGACGGAGGCTCGGACGCTGCCGCTACGAGGGCACCGGAGGATATGCAGGAAAAGGCCAGCGCCAGCAGCAGCACCAGCCCGCCTCGCCACTTCACTTCATGGGTAATAGCCATGCAGGGTCTTGACCTCGACGCCCGGCTTGTTGGTCTTGAGGTCGACCGAGCGGAACTCGTCGCCGCGGCCGGTGTTGGTCGACTGGTAGGCGATCAGATACTTGGAGCGCAGCTCCTCCTCAATGGTCGTGTAGATCGCGTCGAGCTCCGCGGGCCGCGCCACGAAGAACGCCCGGCCGCCGGTCTCCTCCGAGATCTTCTCCAGCTTCTTGCGGTCGAGGTCGTCGCCGAGGCCGATCGAGTAGATCGTCACGCCGGCGCGCCTGGCGTAGTCGAGCGCGTCCTCGAACGAGAAGCGGCTCCCCTCATCCTTGCCGTCCGAGAGCAGCAGCAGGGCGCGCTGGCCCTTGACCCCGTTGAAGTAGAACAGCGAGAAGATGATCGTGTCGTAGAGCGCCGTGCCGCGCTCGGCTTTCAGGCCGGCGAGGCCGCCCGCGAGCGTGGTCAGATCCTTGGTGAACTTCACGGCCAGGTTCGGCCGGTCGTTGAAGGTGACGATCGAGGCCCGGTCCTTCGGCTGGATCGTCTGCTCCAGGAAGCGCAGCGCGGCCTCGCGGGTCTCGGTGAGCTTGCCGTCCATCGACGCCGAGATGTCCAGGGCCACGGCGGCGTGGATCGGCAGGTTGGTCACCTGCTCGAAGCGGACGATCTCCTGCTTCACGCCGTCCTCGGAGACCGCGAAGTCCTTCTGCTGCATGCCGGCGACCGGCCGCCCCTGGCGGTCGGTCACCGAGGTGTACAGCTCGACGAACTGGACGTCGATCTCCTCCAGGGTGTCCGGCGCGTTGACGAAGACCAGATCCTCGGTGGAGTTGCCGTCCACCAGGAAGGCCACGGCGCGGACGTAGGCGAGCGGCTCGCCCTTGGGCAGCACGATCGGCTGCGAGTACGGCGGCTGGTAGAGCGTCGCCACCCGAGTCTCGTTCAGGTAGTACTCGATCCGCTCCAGCGCCTCGCCGTCCGGGATCTCGACCTGCGCGTCGGCGAGCAGGCTGCTCTCGTAGCGCTGGCCGCGCCGGGGCTCGACCAGCTTGATCCGGAAGCGGTTGACCACGGCGTTGATGAGCGTCTCGTCGCTCGCGATCTGCCGGCCGCCGACGTCGAAGGCGGTGACCACGAGGTGCCGCGGGCGCGGCAGCGAGCCCAGATCCAGCTCGACGCTGAACGGCGGCTTGCGCTTGGTGAGCACGGCCTTGCCGTCCAGGGCGAACGTGACCTGGACGATGTCGCCCGTGGTCAGGGTGTCGAAGCGGATCATGCCGGTCTGCAGCTCGCCCGGCGGTGGGACGATCCGGACCGTGGTCTCGCCGTTGCTGATCGCGGCGTTGGCCTCCCTGAGGATGCGCGCGGTTTCCGGATCCGAGGGAGGAGGCGGCGGCGCGGCCTTGTCCACCTGCGGAATGACGATGTTGCGCTCGATCCGGGCCAGCTTGCCGGAGTTCAGATCCTCCAGCTTGACGATCATCAGGTACTCGCCCGGGCGCAGGAAGCGCTGGAACAGGAGCGGCAGCTGGGCGCCGGTATCGCCAACATCGCCGATACCGCCGGCCTCCGGCACGGGCAGCTCCGCACCGGAGAAGTCGAACTTGTAGCGGAAGCGGTCGAACAGCCGTCCGCCCTGGAGCAGCTCGCCGGTGACCACGAAGTTGTAGGACCGGTGCTCGGCGAGCTTCGCCTCGCCCGCGTCCGCCGCGGCCACGGAGAGCACGCCCTGGAGGACGGTCCGGTTCTGATAGCGGCCGGGATAGTCCAGGTCCAGCTTGGCGGGGAGCAGCGCCGCGCCCTCCGGAATGTCGGTCGAGTACGAGCCGAAGGTCGCGACCCACTCGCCGCCCGGACCCTGGGGCCGCGACTCGAGGCGGTTCTGGAGCATGGTGTAACCCATGCCCTGGCTCTGCACCCAGCCGACCCCGGCGGCGATCCGGTCGCCGTCGCGCGGGCAGCCGCGGGAGATCTCGCCAGCCGCGTGCCCGCCCCGGTTGCCGGTCGAGGCGCCGTCGACGAACAGGACGTCGATCCCCTCCATGGGGTTCCAGACCCGGAACGGCCCGGCGCCCCAGCGGCGGTAGAAGACCACCACGAACTCCTCGCCGATCTGGTCGCTGCCGGCGTAGTACCAGACCTCCAGCGGCCAGAGGATCGTCGAGCAGGTCGAGTTGTAGGACACGGACGGCGCGCCGTTCAGGAGGAAGATCCGCACCCGCTCGTCGTTGAGGTTGCCGCCCCACTGCGCCCGCGCCTGCTGGATGCGGGCCTCCCAGCGGTCCCGGAACTCGTTGCGCGCCGTGGACTTGTACTTGTCGCGCGACTCCCAGAAGCGCTCGATGAAGGCGTCGCGCTGGTAGTCCTTGTCCAGCGCGAGGAAGGAATTCCGCTCGTCGTCGGTGATCAGCAGCTGCACCTCGGCGAGCCACTCCTGGTACTTAACGGGCAGCTTCGAGATCGCCTCCTTCGTCGCCTTCTGAATCTCCTTGCGCTCGGCCCGGTTCGGTTTCTCCGCCGCGTGGGCCGCAGGGGAAATGGCCGGAATCAGCAGACCGAGGACGAGGAGGAGGAGAAAGGCCTTGACGACCAGACGCGAAGCGTCCCCTCGGAAGGACGGCGAGCGGCGAAAAGGGGACACGGGCATGAATCTACCTCTCGAATGAGCCATATCTCGGGTACGGCGTCGGGGCCCTGCACAGATTGGATTCCAGCCCCGCCTCAAGCGTTACAATAAACCGCTCTATGCATCCCGTATACCTGGACAACAACGCCACCACGCCGCTCCACCCCAAGGCCCGGGAAGCCATGCTCCCCTGGCTCGGGGAGCGGCACGGCAACCCGTCGTCGATCCACGCCTTCGGGCAGGCGGCGCGCAACGCCGTGGAGGAGGCGCGCGAGCGCGTGGCCGCCCTGATCGGTGCCCGGCCGGCCGAGATCGTGTTCACGGCGTCGGGGACGGAGGCGAACAACGCGGTGATCTT
This sequence comes from Holophagales bacterium, assembly GCA_031390755.1. Classification (GTDB taxonomy): domain Bacteria; phylum Acidobacteriota; class Thermoanaerobaculia; order Multivoradales; family UBA5704; genus DATMER01. Next base: position 120,504 of record JANMTS010000116.1, on the reverse strand, counting down.
CGGCCAGGCAGCCGGAGGACATCTGGTTCTTTCGACGATCGAGCACCCCTCGGTCCGCGAGGCCGCCGCCCGCCTGGAGAACCGCCATGAGAAGGAAGGCGCGATCGTCAGCCGCATCACTCCCGGACCGGACGGCGTCGTCCCGGCCGCCGCGATGATCGCCGCCCTGCGGCCGGACACGCGACTCGTCTGCCTCATGCTCGCCAACAACGAGCTGGGCACGATCCAGCCCGTGGCGGAGGTGGCCGCCGCCTGCCGGGAGCGGGGGATTCCCATGCTCTGCGACGCCGTCCAGGCCGCGGGCAAGATCCCGGTGGACGCGGACGCGCTCGGCGTCGACTTCCTGGTGTTGGGAGCGCACAAATTTCACGGCCCGCTCGGCGCCGCGGCCGTCCGGGTGCGCAAGGGGCGCGAGCTGCCCGGGTTCCTGGTGGGCGGCAGCCAGGAGCGCCGCCGCCGCGCCGGCACCGAGAACGTCCCTGCCCTCGCCGGCTTCGGCGCCGCCGCGGCCGCCGCCCGGGAGGAGCTGCCGGAGCGGCAGGCCCATCTCGCCGGCCTGCGCAATCGGTTTGAGGCGCTGGTGACGGAGCGCGTTCCCGGCGCCATCGTCCACTGCGCGGGCTCGCCCCGGCTGCCCAACACCTCCCACGTGGCGTTCCCGGGCGTCGAGGGCGAATCGCTGCTCATCCGCCTCGACCTCGCGGGCTACGCCGTGTCCACGGGGTCGGCCTGCTCGTCGGGCACGGTCGAGCCGAGCAGGACGCTGCTGGCGATCGGGCTCTCCCGCGACGAGGCCCTCGCCTCGCTGCGCATCAGCTTCGGCATCGCGAATCAGCCCGGCGAGCTCGACGGTTTTCTAGGCGCCCTGGCGCGCGAGGTGGCCGAGCTGCGCCGGGTGGCGCCTGCCAGCTTGTCAGTAGGAGCAGGACGATGAGCACGCTCACCGCAGTCGCCATGAGCGGCGGCCTCGACTCCTCCGTGGCCGCCTGGCTGCTGGCCCGGCAGGGGATACCCGTCGTGGGCCTCTCCATGCTGCTCTGGGATCAGTCCACGGTGGAGGCCAACGGCCGCTGCTGCGGCGCCCTCGATCTCGGGGACGCCAAGCGCGTGGCCCAGCAGGCCGGCATCCCCCACTACACGCTGCGGCTGGACGAGGAGTTCCGCGACAAGGTCGTCGATCCCTTCGTGGAGGACTACCTCGCGGGCCGCACGCCGAGCCCCTGCGTGCGCTGCAACACCTGGATCAAGTTCGACCTGCTGCTCGAGCGGGCCCGGCGCCTCGGCGCGGACCGGGTGGCGACCGGCCACTACGCCCGCATCGTGGACGGTCCCGACGGCCCCGAGTTGCACACGGCGGTTGATCCCGATAAAGACCAAAGCTATTACCTCTTCGAGCTCACGCAGGGGCAGCTCGCCGCGTCGCTCTTCCCGCTCGGCGAGATGTCCAAGCCGCAGGTCCGGGAGCTGGCCCGCGAGGCCGGCCTCGTGGTCGCCGAGAAGGGGGAGAGCATGGAGGTCTGTTTCGTGGCCGGAGGCGTGCGCGAGTTCGTGGAGACCCAGGTCGCGGAGAACCCGGAGCGCTTCGCAGGCGCCCGGCTCGCCGAACCCGCCGCGCTGGTGGACACGGACGGCAAGGAGCTGGGCACGGGCCAGCCCTACTATCGATATACCGTCGGCCAGCGGAAGGGCCTCGGTCTCGCGGCGCGCAGCCCGCTGTTCGTCCTGGCCATCGAGCCCGGAGAGAACCGCGTCGTGGTCGGAGAGGAGGCCGAGCTGCTCGCCCCCGGCCTGGCCGGAGAGCGGCTGCACTGGATCGGACCGGCGCCCGCGGGAGAGACCGGAGAGGTCGAGGCCACGGTCAAGATCCGCTCCCGCCACCCGGGCGTCGCGGCCACGATCCATCCCCTGCCGGGAGACCGTGCCGAGATCCGCTTCGCGGAGCCCCAGCGCGGCATCACCCCCGGCCAGGCCGCGGTCTTCTATCAGGGGACCCGCGTGCTGGGAGGCTGCTGGATCGAGGGCCGGCTGGGCTGACCGGCCTGCCGCGTGCAGCAGCCGGTCGCTACGGCAGGATCCGCAAAGCGGTGCAGACCCGGGTGAGAACGCGGTCGAGCTCCAGGTGGGTCGGGATCTTCCGGGACCGGTATCCGGTGCCGGAGGGGGCGGGCCCGTAGGCCACCAGCCCCACGGCATCCATCATCTGCTGGGCCGCGTTCGCAAAGGAGACGGTTCGTTCAAAATCCTTGTCGTCCACCACGCGGACCGCGAGAAACAGCACTGACATGGGTTTGCTCGCCTTGAGCCAGGTGAGCAGGTCGCTCGTCGGTCCGCCTCCCTGACCTGCGTTGCGCGCCCATTCGGCCTTGAGATCGATGGTCTTGAGGCCGGCCTCCTTGACCCGCTTGTCGAGATCCGCACTGCCGGGCCTCCCCTTGGGGTTCTTCTGCCCGGGATTTCGCTGGGTCTTCGGCGCTCCGGCCACCTTCGTCTCGATGAGGATCTCGACGGTTCCTTTGGCGGGATAGGACGTGTCGAGGTTGTGCTTGGGAAAGATCAGTCCCGGTACGGCTCCCCGGCCGTGAAGCTCCTTGCCGGAACAGTGCTCGAGCAGCAGGGCGATGAGGTCGGTGAAGAAATCGCCCTTGCCGTTCTGGTTGTCCCCCTGGTTCGCGAGACCGCTGGCGAAGCCCTGGTCAAAGCTCCACATCGCGGCAAGAAACTCGTCCTCCACCTGGGTCCAGCGGGAGGGCCCGGCCGAGAGGGCCGCCTGATACATCTTCAGGAGCGGCAGGCAGCCGGAGCTGTCCGCGACCCGGGGGCTGGTCTTACGCGCCATGAGCCTCCCCGGCATTCCGGCTCCGGTAGGAACGGGCCCGATCTCTGCGGCGTTGATGCAGCGACGTCCTGGCCGCGGCCATGTCGCCGTCGGCGACGAGGTTGCGATGAAACAGGACCGCATCGGCCTCGGCGATGGCCTCGTTCAATCCACCGCCGCGTCCGCTCCTGAGCGCCGCGTCGATTCTCGGAGCAAGCGCCTCCAGCGACTCGGCGTGCCGGGTCAACAGCGCCGCCGATGGGACGAGAATGCGGTCGGCTTCCCGGGGCTCGAGCTTCAGGACGCCGCCGCCGTAGCTGCGTCCGATCCTCTCGCAGGAGAGCAGCGTCGCCGAGTTGTAGAAGGCTGCGGCGAAGGCGGTTCTCAGGCTCTCGGGAATCCCGGGCAACCGGACCGTGAGCAGGTTGTTCGAGGCCGCCACCCGGACCTTGTTGAGGCAGAAGCGGGGCACGACATCGCTCATGTAGGTGAGGAATGCGTCCGGCGTGACGACGCCGGGCACCTGGAACCAGGGAGACCGGACCCGGCACTTGTATCGGTCGGGGTAGCCCAGCTCTTTCCCTCTCTCCAGGTACACCTGTTCCGCCCGGGTCAGCCGCTGGCCGGGGAGCCAGAGGAGGCAGCGCTCTCCGAGCGCCCGGATCTGTGCGAAGTCGGCCGGTGTGATCTGCAGACCGGGAATCTGGCGCGCGCGGACCAGGGCCGGTTGGAGGGAGCTTTCCGGAAGACGCCAAAAGGCCGCTTCCTCGGGTGTGAGCACGAAGAAGTCGTTCGCTCCGCTGACGAAGCCGATGCTCGCCTTGCCGATCTCCCGGAGAGGGGTCAGGAGGCCTCGGCCCTCGAGGTGCTCCAGGGTGACGGCCCCCGGATGGGCGGCATAGCCGGGAAGCCACTTCTCCGGCTCCGACCCTGAAGGGAAGGTTTCGGCTCCGGCCAGGAGGCTCGCGAGATCCGCGAGGTCCGAGCCGTCGTCGACCTCGGAGAGCCCGAGCCGGCCCGGCCCCTCGTCCTTGCCCGCGGCAAGCAGCAGCACGACCTCCGCCTGGACGCCAGGGAAGACCGAATGCCGGAACGCGACGACGTGGACCTCCCGGAACGCCTGAAGCAGGTGAGCCCGCAGCGGAGCGGCGTAGGAGGCGTGGATGAGCTCGGCCGGCAGGATCAGCGCGAGCCTCCCGCCGGGCCGCAGGAAGGCGGCTGAGTGGGCGACGAAGTGCGCCCAGGACGACGCCAGGCGGGTCAGCCGAACGCCCGCATGGGCCGCGCGCTCCAGCGCCTCAAGCCGGGCTCCGCCCGTGAACTCCTGATAGCGGATGTACGGGGGATTGCCGATCACGGCGTCGATTCCGTCGGCCGGTCCGAACAGAGCTCCGGGAGGAGGAAGCTCGAAGAAGCTGGCGACGCGGGCGTTGCCGAAGGGCAGGCCCAGGCTGGAGGTGAGGCGGTCCCGCGTGACGCGCACGGCATCCGGATTGATGTCGACAGCGTGGAGGAGAGAGGCCGCCCGCCTGGGCGAGGCTCCCAGGTCGCGCAGCCGCCGGGCTGCGGCCTCCAGGAACACGCCGTCGCCGCAGGAGGGGTCGAGCACCGCGCGGTCGGTGCCAGTGAGAGCCCAGGAGACCATCGGCTCGACGAGGGCAGGAGGCGAATAGAACGCGCCGGAGCTCTTTCGCTGGCTTCGCTCAACCGGTGCGCTCGTCGCCATCGTGGCTAGCATCTTACCTCCCTGCCGTCCTTGAACGCCGTATCAGGAGGATGGAACCGTACCACAAAATAGCGCCCTACTTACGCCCCGGCCAGGCCGCGGTCTTCTATCAGGGGACCCGCGTGCTGGGAGGCTGCTGGATCCAGGGCCGGCTCGCCTAGACCGGCCTTTCTAAATAGACCCGGATATCTAGTTGACGGAGTGCGGCACGGCCAGCGAGAACGGTGCGATCACCGCGTCGAAGCTCCCGCCGTCCGCCCGGATCATGCGGTAGGTGCCGTGCATCGATCCCACCGGCGTCTTGATCGGACAGAAGCTCGTGTATTCGAAGGCCTCGCCGGGGGCGAGCACCGGCTGCTCCCCGACCACTCCGGGGCCCTGGACCCGCTGCTCGTCGCCGGTGGCGTCCATGATGAACCACTCGCGGCTCAGGAGCTGCGCGGTCTCCTCGCCCACGTTCGAGATCCTCACCTGGTAGGCGAAGAAGTAATAGCTCTCCTGGGGAGCGCTGCGCTCCTCGTCGTAGACGCTCTCGGCCTGGATGCGGATGCCCTGGGTGACGGTGTCGCTCATGCAGGACGGATTCTACCGCGCCCCGCGGGTTGCTTTGCTACAATCCGCATCCCACGAGCCCCGAACGGCCGGGAAGGATGAATTGTCATGGAGTGGATGAGCAACCCCGAGAGCTGGATCGCCCTGCTGACCCTGACGGTCCTGGAGATCGTCCTGGGCGTGGACAACGTGATCTTCATCTCCATCCTGGCCGGCAAGCTGCCCCAGGAGCAACAAGCCAAGGCGCGGAAGCTCGGCCTGGGGCTGGCCATGTTCATCCGCCTCGGCCTCCTGGCGTCCATCGCCTGGATCGCCCGGCTGACGAATCCGCTGTTCACCGTCCTGGGGCAGGAGATCTCCGGCCGCGACCTGATCCTCCTGGGCGGCGGCATGTTCCTGCTCGCCAAGGCCACGCACGAGATCCACAACCGGCTGGAGGGCGATGAGGGCGAGGGCAACGCCCGCGCCGTCGCCTCGTTCGCCGGCGTGATCACCCAGATCCTCGTCCTCGACATCGTCTTCTCGCTCGACTCCGTGATCACCGCCGTGGGCATGGCCGACGAGCTGGTCATCATGATGGCCGCGGTGATCATCGCCGTGGGCGTCATGTTCGTCGCCGCCGGCCCGCTGAGCGCGTTCGTGGACAAGCATCCCACCGTCAAGATGCTCGCCCTGAGCTTCCTCCTCCTGATCGGCATGTCGCTGATCGCCGAGGGTCTCGACCAGCACATCCCCAAGGGCTACGTCTACTTCGCGATGGGGTTCTCGGTCCTGGTCGAGATGCTCAACCTGCGGATGAAGAGGAAGCAGCCGGCCGTCCACCTGCGGAAGGAGTACGTCGAGGAGCCCAGGCCCAAGGCCGCGAAGACCGCTCAGGCCGGTAAAAGGAAGACGCGCTGAAGATCAGGTGAGGCGGTGGTCCGCGGGGATCACCGCCGGTGCGCGGCGGCGGGCTCCGGCTCGTCGGTGCGCGCCTGGGTCTGGGACTGGCCCAGCTCCCGCTTGAGCAGCAGGGCCCGCCGCTTCTCCACCCCCTCCAGCCAGAGGGGGATGAAGGCGACGAGATCCTGGAGCGCCTTGTCGACGTCGGTCATCAGGCTCGCGATCCGCCGGCTGAACACCGCGTGGATCTGGAGCAGGTCCTGGACGTTCTGCGTCCGCTCCGGCCGGGTCGGCCCCACCATCCCCTTGATCCCCTCCAGCGCCTCGCTCCCCACCGCGTGGAGGTCCATGGCCGTGCGGCACTTCGCCGGGATCTCGAAGGCGTAGCGGTCGAGGATCTCCATCTCGTAGAAGCGCACCCCGCGCAGCGCGAGCACCTCCTTGAGCTTCGGGGTCAGGCCGGTGAGCAGGATGTCGAGGAAGGCCCGGGGCTCCATCCAGCCGTGGCGGGTGGGGATCGTCTCCTCGCGGAGCATCCGGTCCGCGAGCATGGTCATGTGGAGGATGCGCGCCTCGTCGAGCTTCTGCAGGTATTCGCCGAGGCGGACGAGCGTGGCGTGGAGCCACTCGGCCTCCTCGATGTCCTGCGGGAAGCGGCGCGAGAGGAAGTAGTCCGAGTCGTGGAGGCTGCGGGGGTCCTTGGCCATCAGCTCGCCGAACGTGTCCGCGAGAAACGCGTGGATCTGCCCGATCGAGATGCACAGGAGCTTGCGGACGTCCATGAGCTGGTCGGGCGGCACGTCCTCGGGGAAGGCGCTCAGGCGGCGCAGCACCTGGTGCTCCAGCATCCCGAGCGAGGTCTGGGCGCTCTGGCGCGCCTCTTCGAGAGCCGGGATGCGGGACGGGGTCTCCAGGAGGTTGGAGACGCGGGAGCCGATCAGCTCCGAGACCTGCCGCACCTTGCGCCAGATGTCGAGCAGCCGCTCCGGCGAGCAGTGCAGGAGGGCATAGTTGCTCTCCAGCACGCCGTCGAGAAGACGGATGCAGCCGAGGAAGGCGCGGATCCGCGGGTTCTGGAAGTTGACGCGCTCCAGCGCCCACTCATTCGCGGTAACCCCCTCGGGAAGCGCGAGAAGGTGTCCCCCCACTTGAATGACTTGCTTCGGCTTCGTGGTGCTGCTCATTTCTTGAAAAAGCCCGGGAATCTCTAGCGTACCGCAACTCCGGGGTTCCGCGGTGTGACGAGCTTCACACGGGCATCGCAGTGCTGTTACCACCTGACCCGGGCCACCCGCGCCGCCCCTCGGACATCACCAGGCCGGCGTTCCAGGAATGACGCAAGTCGCCCGGGTTTTGCGCGCAACTTCGCGCGAGTCGCACCGGCAAGGAGGGAGTTGCGCGCGACTAACAGGAAATCAGGCGCGACTCACGAGGCTGTGCGCGCGACTAACTCGCGAGTTGCGCCTGATTCGATGAGTTTCGCAGCGAGCCACCAGTTTTGCGCACGACTCGGCGTCTAGTTAGACGCAAATTACACGCAAGTCACGGCCGCGATCGAGGAGTTGCGCGCAAGTCGACCGTGAGTCGCAGCAGAAATCCAGACCGCGCGCACTCCCCGCTGTGGATGAACACCGGCCCCGGCTTCGTGACGAGCACTAAGGCGGCGGCGGCGCCTCGCTCGGCGGCCGGGCGGGTGCCGTGGGGACGGTCGGTGCCCCCCGCTGCAACTGCCCGGTCCGGTTGGGAGCGGTATTGGGAATATTGGGAGCGGTATTGGGGGCGGTATTGCGGGCGGCCCCGGGCGTCGGCGGCACGCTGTCCACGTTTCCCAGAATGATGGGCAGGCCGTCCTGGCCGGCGCCGATGACCACGATCTTGGTGTTGTTGGACTCCGCCAGCTTGAGCGTCGCGTCGATCCCCTTCCAGCGCAGGTAGCGGTCGGAGATCCCCTCGTTCACGATGTCCTGGAACGCCCGGATGCCCCCGGCTTCGATCTCCTTTCGCTCCGCCTCCCGCCGTTCCCGCTGGACGATGTACTCATACTCCTGCAGGTGCTGGAGCTGCGCCAGCTTGTTGCGGATGGCCTGCTCCACGTCCTTGGGCAGCTTGACGCTCTCCAGGAAGACGTCCTCGACATACAGGAAGTCCGTCAGCCTGGCGGACCGCGGCCCGATGCGGACGCGGGTCTCGTTGACGAGCCGCCCGAGGATCTGGCGCTGAATGGAGTAGCGGGTCGGCGAATAGAGATCGTCCGGAGTGTAGCCGGCGATCAACGTGCGCGCCTGGGCGCCGACCTCCGGCAGGAGCAGCGTCTCCACGTACTTGGGGCCGACGAGCTTGTGCAGGAGGGCCAGGTTCTGGACCACGGGCTTGTACCGCACCGTGACCACCGTGGAGATATCCAGGCCGTCGATGGACAGCACGTCGAACCTCGCGGAGCGCTGCTGGAAGCGGACGTCGTACTTGACCATGATGTTCCAGGGGAAGATCACGTGGATCCCCTCGCCGTACACCGTGTTCGTCTTCGTGCCGCCGCCGAACCGGCTCCACTGCACGCCCGCCTGGCCGGGATAGATCGGAATGAAGATGTTGTTGGCGAGGAACGCCACCAGGGCGGAGAGCAGGAGGAAGGTGAGGGTGATGCCGAGACTGTTCCGTCTCCACCAGGCCTGCATCCGCATCTTGAAAGGTTTCCGTTCTTCCACGATTCACTCCGTACCTTCCGCCGAGAGAGGAGTCAGACGGCCCTCCTCCATTCGGAATACCCGGTCGGCGGTCGAGAAATAGCGATCGTCGTGAGTCACCGCGATGACGGTCTTGCCGGCCGCCTTGAGCTGCGGCAGGATCTCGGCATAGAACTTCCTGCGAAACTCGGGATCCTGCTCCGCGGCCCACTCGTCGAGGATGAAGATCGGCCGATCCTCCAACTGCGAGACCGCCAGGGCCAGCCGCTTGCGCTGCCCCGTGGACAGGTTCAGCGTCGTGAAGGCGCCGTCGACGATGTCCGTCTTCCCGGTCAATCCGAGGTTCCCGAACAGCAGCTCGACCTGCCCGGGATCGGGCTCCGGCAGGCCGTAGAGACGATCGAACAGATGAAAGGTGCTGAAGACGGTGGTGAAAAGGCTCTGGTAGGTATGGACCTGCGGGCCCTCGACCCGGACTCCGTCGAGGTAGATCGCGCCGCTGTCGGGGCGATAGAGCCCGGTGAGGAGCTTGAGCAGGGTGGACTTGCCGCTGCCGTTGCCGCCCGTCAGGAAGAGCACCTCGCCCGCTGCCAGAGTCAGATTGACAGGCCCGAGCGAGAAGGGATGGTCGCTTCTCGGGTCGTCGAACTGGAAGGTGAGACCGTCCAGCACGATCTGCTGAAAGGACGTGCGCTCCGCCACCTTGGGAGGAACCGGCCGGATGGCCTCGTCGAGCTTCGCCTCGACCTCCTGGATCGACTGGACGGCGACCTCGGCCTGATAGAGATCCGGAATCAATCCGAGCGTGCCGAAGACCGGGGCGATCAGAAAGATATAGGCCATGGCCACCGGCATGACCTCTTCCCGGAGACCCGCGAGATGCTGGGGGAGGACGAAGACCAGGAGAGCGAGGCCGCCGAAGATGGCGACCTGCGAGAAGGTCGCCAAAGCCGTGAACTCGGCGTCGACGTCGATTCTCCGGTCGCGGGCGGCCTCCGACCTGGATCGGGCGTGGCTGATCAGATCATCGCTGCGGGCGGCGTTGAGCTGAACCTCCTTGATGCCGTCGAGAACGTGGCTCAGCGTCTCGAAGACCTTGTCTTCCTTGCGCAGCACATCGCGCATGACGCCGCTGAGCCTCCTCTTCCGGGTGAGGTAGAAGAGGGAGGAGGCGACGATGGTGCTCGCCGTGAAGAGAAACGCGTAGGGGGACAGGTAGAGGATGTAGAGCAGCGTGAGCACCAGAAGCAGCATCGCCTGGACCACCTGCACCAGCGGCTTGCCGATGCTGGAGATCTGCAGGGTCTCCCGCTGCACGCTGGCGTAGATTCCGGCGCGTTCGAGCCCCTCCAGGGACAGCAGGTCCGCCCGGCGGATCTTGTCGGCGACCCGGATCCGCACGTTGTGCAGAACCTGCTCGAGCTCCTTCGAAAGGACGATCAGCAGGTGCCTCCGGGTCAGCGCGAAGATCGCCAGGAAGACGACGAACAGAAAGAGCCACCGGAACGTCGCCGTCTGCCCCGTCGCCGCCTCGTCTTCGAGAGCGACGTTGACGATGATCAGGAGCAGGGCGTTGGCGTTGGCGGAAATGGTGGAGATGACGACCAGCCAGCCGAAAGAGAGGGACGACTCCCTACGGATGAGCTGAAGAAGCTTCATACGGATCCTTGGGCGGGCAGCGGAGACGGGCGCCTCGGGCTCAGGCCTATCGCTCGCTCGGAGAGGTCAAGGCCCAGATGAGAAGAACCACGGGCGGCGTGAAGATCATGGCCGCGAGAAAGAAGCCCCAGAACCCGAACTGTCGGTTCCTGCCCAACCAGCCAACCGCCAGGCTCAACAAGAAATACATGGCGTAGAGCATCGCTACGACTCCTGTTCACCACGGGGGCAGGTTGGCTCCAACAAAATTCTTCGCGAACCGCACGGCACGGCGCACGGAACGGGATACCGATCCTATCGTATCTACTGTGCGGGCGCCACATACGCGCCCGCCGGAGGATATAGTTGGCCCCTACTGCACCTGCTCCAAGGGAGATGCCCGCATGGACCGGACTTTCGTCTTTGCTTTCACCTTCTTGTTGATGCTGCTGGCTCCGCCTCCGGCGCGGGCCGCAGAAGCCCGGACCCTGACCCTGCCCGACCTCGCCCAGATGGGCGGCACGGACTTCGACGGCGGGGTCGGGGATCTCCTGATGCGCAACGACAAGGTCGAGGCGGTCGTGCATGCGATCGGCGCCACTCCCGACTTCAACGTTCCCTTCTCGGGCGAGTCGCTGCCGTCGAGCGGCATCCTCATCGACGTCGGCAACCGGGGACGGCGCAACGACCAGCTGACCGAGATCCACCACGTCCTCAACTTCTCGCCGGTGAACGTGGTGCTCTATCTCGGCTCCGCGAGCGGCCTCCCCGACCCGGTGCTGGTCAGCGGGGGGAGCACGGCCTCGATCACCGTCTACGGGATCGCCCTGTACAGCGGCGTGTCGAGCCCGAGCAAGCCGACGCTCACGGTGGTCACCACCTACTCGGTGACCGACGGCAACTCCTGGATCGACATCACGACCTCCGTCAAGAACAACGGGACCGCGTCGGTGTCCCTCTTCTCGATCGCCGACGCGGACGTGATGGTGGGACGCGGACGCCTGCCGTTCCAGCCCTTTCCCAACCGTGGGCCGATGTCGCCGCCGTACGAGCTGACGAACCCCTTCCCGTCGCTCGGCTCCTGGAGCTTCCTGGCCATGCCGGGCAACAACGGACCGGCCGACGGTCCGGCGAACAACGATCTGACGCCGTCGGGAGAGGTCAGCTACGTCTTCGTCGCGGACTCCGTCGACCGGCCGCTGGTCGGGGTGGCCTCCCCCCTGGTGGCGTTGCCGGGAAGCTACTTCGACGTCGCGGCGGTGGCCGCCGGCAATCCGCCGCAGCTCGCTCCCGGGGGCACGCTGACCTACGCCCGCAAGCTGGTGGTCGCGCCGCAGAACAACGTCGAGGCGGGGCTCGACGTGGCCCTGCCGCTGCTCTACAAGCCGGCCTTCGGCGGTCTCGACGCCCGCGCCGCGTTCACCGGCCGGGTGGTGGACACGAAGGGACGTCCGGTCCCGGACGCCCACCTGATCTTCGAGAACACCGTCCCCGGCGCCCCCGACCTCTCGCCGATGGTGACGGCCATCGACAACAACGGCGACGGCACCGCGGAAGAGGTGATCCCGGCCACGATCGGCGCGCCGCTGCCCATGACGCACGCCGTCACCGGTGCGGACGGCCGCTTCACGGTCCGCCTGCAGGCCTTGAGCGACCCGGCGGCACCTGGGGCGGTACCATCCATCTACTACGCCCGGATCCAGGCCGAGAACCGGGAGACCGGGGAGATCGGTCCTCTGACCGTCAGCCTCGCGGCTATCCAGGACACGATCCAGGGCGAGGTCCAGGATCTCGGCGACATCCCGCTCAGCGGGACCGGCGAGCTGCGCTACGAGGTCACCCGGCTGTTCAAGAACGGCAGCCGGGAGGAGAGCCCGGTCAAGCTCACGATCTACGGCCTCGACGGCACGGACAATCCGGACTTCGGGCGGCAGTATCTCAGCCTGCGCAACTTCTCCGGGCTGTCGAAGCGCACCGGCGACGGCCTGGCTCCGGTCACCGAGGGCAATTCGTCACAGCTCGGCGAGACCTTCGCCGGCGACCGGACTTTCAACGTCGTCCTCGACCACGACGGCCATGGCACGGTGAAGCTCGCGCCGGGTAAGTACCGGATCTATGCCTCCCGCGGCATCGAGTACAGCCTCGAGGTCCGCGACGTGACCGTGAGGGAGGAGCAGGTCTCGCACCTGCGCGTCGATCTGCGGCGGGAGGTGACCACGGACGGCTACGTGAGCATGGACGGGCACGTCCACTCGACCAAGAGCTTCGACGCCTCGGTCCCCATGACCGACCGGGTCGTCTCGTACCTGGCCTCCGGCGTCGAGCTGATGGTCTCGAGCGACCACGACTTCACCTCCGACTACCGGCCGATCATCAACCAGCTCGGCGCGGGCAAGGAGATCGCGTCGATCGTGGGCGAGGAGCTGAGCGGCGCGATCCCGGTGCCGGTCAGCGCGGCCACCGGCAACGTCAACGCCTTCCCCGAGGCCATCGGCCACTGGATCGCCTGGCCGCTTTCGGTGATCCCGGGAGCGCGGAGGAACGGCGCCCCCTCCGACGAGTACCTCAATCCCGGCACGGCCATGGACCGCCTGCGGGGCTTCGACTCGCTTCCGCTCCTCGGCACCACTCCGGACGCCGCGACGCTGCCCCAGTGGCTCGCGGCCATCCAGGCCGGCCAGCCGGGCACGCCGGGGGCGAGCCTGCCGCCCGACCCGGAGGTGGTGGTGCTCAACCATCCCCGCGCCGGGCTCGCCGGAACCGTGGTCATCGGCCTGTTCAACAGCCTGGCCAACCCCGGCGGCGATCCGACGACCGGCGGCTACCAGCCGGACGAGCCGATCACCGCCTTCCCGAACAGCCTCATGAGCCTGCCGTCGCTGTACAACAAGAGCGTGGTGGGAGCGTCCGGCACCGACACCGACGGCCTGAGCTTCGACGCCATGGAGATCCTCAACGGCACGTCCCTGAGCCGTTACCTCGAGGTGAGGAAGGACTGGTTCAGCCTGCTCAACCAGGGCTATCACCGCACCGGCATGGCCAACTCCGACTCGCACCGGCCCGTCCTGGAGAGCCCCGGGTACGGCCGGACCTACGTCGCCTCCGTGGCCCAGAGCCTGGGCGCCATCGACGAGAACGAGATCGCGCAGGCGATCCTGGCCAACCGCGCCTTCGGCACCACCGGCCCGATCGTCCGCTTCGAGGTTCTGAGCGACGCCGACCGCGGCAAGCCCGACCGCGAGAGCATCGACCGCTTCTTCGACGGCATCGGCAAGACGGTAAAGGCCACGCGCCCGACCGTGGCGCTGAAGATCCGGGTGGATGCGGCGCCGTGGATTCCAGTCGAGGAGATCCGGATCTTCCGCAACGGCCAGCTGATCCTGACCCTGCCGGTCGCCACCGACCGCGTCGTGGGAGGGCCGACGTCCCGCTTCCACCGGCTGATCGAGGTGCCCGGAGTCGACGCGGACTCCTACTTCATCGTGGAAGCCGGCGTCCGGATCGACGACCAGGGGGAGCCCCTCTCTCCGCAGCTCCTGGACGCGGTCTGGAGCGTGGAGCCCTCGGTCGTGCCGCTGGCCTTCACCAACCCGATCTTCGTCGACCGGGACGGTAACGGCTACACGCCTCCGGGACTTCCGTGAGACTCGGACCGGGAGCGCTGGGAGCAGGGTTGGCGGGGCTCCTTCTCGTCACTCCGGCGGGGCATGGCCATCCGCTCCCGCTCCCGGCGCCGGCGTCCCCCGACACGGTCCGCCTCGGCATGGACGAGACCGAGCTGCGGACCCGGGCCGGGGACGGGCTGGAGCCCGGGCTGCTCAGCCAGAAGGTCGCGCCGGCCCCGGACTCGGGCCTCGCCGCCTTCCATCGGCGGTTCTCCCAGTCGGACCTCGCCTACGCCGAGTACGAGCTGTTCCGGGGGAAGGTCTACCGCGTCCGATGGCGCCTCGCCGAGCGCTTCGAGCGCCCGCTGTTCTCCCGGATCGTCGACCGCATGGCCCACCGCTTCGGCTCGCCGATCTACGATCAGCTCGTCGAGGCGAAGCTGGGCTCCGACCGGGCCTCGGTGCGCCGCGCAGCCTGGGGGTGGAGCGGGGGGACGATCGAGGTCCGACAGCTTCAGCCGCAACAGGGAGGCCCGCTCTTTCTCACCTGGGTGGACCAGAAGGCGGTCGACGGCATCCTGGACGCGGGGCTGCAAGTCCCGTCTCAGCCGGATCAGCTCCCGCCCTGGTGGGAAGGGAAGCCTGCATCGCCCAGGCCCCTGACGGCGGGCGAGGACGAGCCGCTCCTCCTCGGCTTCGAAGCCCTGCTGGCGAGTTGGTTACAGCCTTCCTAGGGCACTTCGAACCGGCCGATCTGCCTTCCGCTGACCGGAAAGAGACCTCAGTTCACCCAGGGCCCCTTGCGGACATCGCCACCCCGGCCGGGCCCGTTGCTCCCGGCTCCCCCTCCGCCGTCGCCCGGCACGACGCGGAAGCCGCGCTTCTTCTTCATGCGCTGGAGCTTGCGCTGAATCCACCAGCGCTCCAGCCGCAGCCGGTACTCCCGGAGATCCTTCTTGCCGAGACCGACCTTTCCGCGGCGGGCGATGAACGACCAGGAGATCCCGATCGCCGCGCAGACTCCCACGAAGCCCGGGAGATCCTTGGTAATGAGGAAGCCGAGGAAGGCGAGCAGGATCTCCAGGGCGACCAGCCAGCCGGCCTCGATCGGCAGGATGAACATGAAGAGGATCGTAGCGCCGCGGTTGGCGCGCGCCCAGGCGGAGAGCAGGATCGCCAGCAGCGTCCAGCCCTGCATCATCAGGAAGCGCTGAGCGGACACCCAGCCGGCCAGAGTCCCTGCCGCGTCCGCCAGGACCGCGAGCAGGCCCGCACCGACGCTGCTGAACACCAGCAGCCGCCAGAAGTGGCGCCGTCCCAGCCCCCAGTACACGTCCCGGCCCCACAGGAAGAGCAGGATGATGTTGATCACGAACCCCAGGCTCGGCCCGTGCGCCTCGACGTAGGGATAGGTGGCCACCTGCCAGACGAACCCGGACTGCCAGGCGGCGGGGGTGATCGTCAGGAGGTCGGGGATGAGCCGGGTGGAGGGGAACGAGGACAGCGTCACCGTCACCAGCAGTATGGCGGCGATGACGATCAGGTCGCGGGGGATCGGTCCGCTGAGACCGCCTCCCCCGCCACCCAGGATGGTTCGACCGGGACGTACGTTCACGGGGTCAAGAGTATCTCACCCAGCGCAGCAGCTCCGGAATCGTCGGCTTCTTGCCGTACATGAGGATGCCTACGCGATAGATCCGGCTGCAGAACCAGACCATTGCGATCAGGAAGCCGAACGTCAGCACGTAGCCGAGCGCGATCTGCCAGGCCGGCGGCGTCTCCACCACGATCCGGAGCGGCATCAGCACCGGCGTGAAGAGCGGGATCAGCGACGTCACCACCGCCAGCTTGGACGACGGCGCGTTGATGACCATCGGCATGATGATCGCCGGAACGGAGAACAGCAGGCTCATCGTGCCCGCCGCCTGCTGCGCCTCCTGCTGGTTGTTGAACGCCGCCCCGAGGGCCGCGTAGAAGCTCGAGTTGATCATGAACCCGAGCACGAAGAAGCCGAGGAAGTGGACCGCGGTCGTCACCGGCAGCGTCGGCAGCTTGAAGTCGTCCGGCATCGAGGCCAGCGACGTGATCAGGCCGGGAGCCGTCACCACCACCAGAGAGAGGAGCCAGATCCCGAACTGAGTCAGGCCCACGAGGCAGATGCCGGTCAGCTTGCCCATCATGAGCTCGAACGGCTTGACCGAGGAGACCAGCACCTCGACCACGCGCGTCGACTTCTCGTCCAGCACGCCGTTCATGACCTGCTGGCCCCAGATGATCAGGCCGAGGAACAGCATGAAGAAGAGGATGTAGGCGAAGAAGAAGCCGCCGGCCCCGCCTTCGGCCCGGCTTCCTTCCGCCGAGACGCGGATGGTCTTCAGGCCGACCGGCGCGGACAGCGCGCCGATCTTGTCGGGATCGAGCCCGGCGTCGGCCAGGCGCACCCGCCGCACGGCGTCGGTGAGCCGGCGTTCGAGCTCGCCCTGGGTCATGAAGTTCGAGACGCTCCGGCCGCGGTACTCGACCGAATCACCCTTGAGGACGCCCGGAGTGATCCAGATCCAGGCGTCGACCTCCTTGGCGAGAACCCGTTTGCGGAGCGACTCCTGCTGCGCCTTCGTGTCCGTCTCCGTGGGCTCGACGGTGAAGGCGAGGCGGGCCGTGCGCTTCTCGGCTTCGGCGCCGCCCGGGTTCTTGAGCGGATCGGCCTTGGCGCGCGGCCGGTCTTTCAGCAGCTCGGGGGCGACGCGGCCGGTCTCGTCCACGACGACGACTTGATGGCTGGTGCTCGTCCTGGCGAGGAACAGGGAGGGAAGGATGGTCATGGCCACGGCGAACACGGGGAACACCACCGTGCCGATCCAGAATCCCTTTGTCTTGACGCGCTGCAGGAACTCGCGCCGGGCGACAATCTTCATGGTCTCAAGCCGCATCGCGCACCGCCTTCAGGAAGATCTGTTCCAGCTCCGGCTCCTCGGAGCGGAACTCGTGGACGCGCAGGAACTCCACCATCCGGCGAAGCACCTCGAAACCTTCGGCGCCGGGTTTCAGGAGAAGCTTGGCCCGGCCGTCCTGCACCACCGCCTGCTCGACCTCGGGCAGCTCGTGCAGGCGTTCGAGGTCGCCTTCGGCGACCAGCCGGTAGGCGTTGCCGCCCACCCGGCGCTTGATCTCCTTGAGGCTGCCGGTGAGCACCACCCGGCCGTGCGAGATCAGGCAGATGTGGTCGCACATCCGCTCGGCCAGCTCCATGCCGTGGGTGGAGAGGATGACTGTCCTGCCCTGCCTGCGGTGCTCGAGGAACAGGTCGCGGAACAGCTCCTGGTTGATCGGATCGAGGCCCGAGAACGGCTCGTCGAGGATGAGCAGCTCGGGCTCGTGAAGCAGGGTGCCGATGAGCTGGACCTTCTGCTGCATGCCCTTGGACAGCTCCTCGACCTTGGACTTGCGCCACTGGGACAGCTCGACCCGTTCGAGCCAGCGGTCGATGGCGGGCAGCAGGTCGCGCCGCTTGCGGCCGTGGATCTCGCCGAGGAACAGCAGCTGGTCGAGGACCGTCATCTTCCGATAGAGGCCGCGCTCTTCGGGCAGGTAGCCCACGCGGCGAAGCTCGGCGTCGCCCCGCGGGCGGCCGAACAGAAGCACCTCGCCCGAGTCGGGCGCGATGATGTCCATGATCATGCGGATGGTGGACGTCTTGCCGGCGCCGTTCGGACCCAGCAGGCCGAAGATGCTCCCTTCGGCCGGAGCCGTGAACGAAACGCCGTCCACGGCCACGAACTTGCCGTAGCTCTTGCGGACGTCCCGCACCTCAAGGCTGGAGGCCATGTCGTCGATCCCTCCGGATGGGGTTTGGAGGCGCTCGCGTTCCCCGTTCAGGGAGCCGCCGCCTCGCTTCTGTCTACGCAAACGCCTGGGGGAAGTTCCCGAGCACAGCGATCGCATGCTCGCGCGTCACAGAGGGAAAGTCCTCCAGGAACTCATCCAGAGAATCCCCATTCCTTAGATAGTCATGGAGGATTTGGACAGGAACGCGCGTACCTGCGAAGACCGGAGTGCCTCCGAGACGCTCGGGCGACGAGGCAATGAGGGGATCGGGAAGAG
Source organism: Holophagales bacterium (assembly GCA_031390755.1). Taxonomy (GTDB): domain Bacteria; phylum Acidobacteriota; class Thermoanaerobaculia; order Multivoradales; family UBA5704; genus DATMER01. The sequence goes on along the minus strand of JANMTS010000116.1, from coordinate 102,501 downwards.
ACATCTACTCCCCCTCCTTCTCCCCCTTCCGCCCGAGCAGTGCCTTGGGCGTCTTGAGCTTCACGATCACCTGCTGGGGGGTCTCCTCGACGGTCACGGGGGTGCCGTCGATCCAGATCCGGCTGCCCTGGCCGGAGGGGCCGAGGGCCGAGATGGCGTCCACCCGGACGTAGAAGGTCTGCCGGTCTCCCTCGGTCTGCTTGAGCGCGATCCACTTGTCGTTCATCGTTCCTGCTCCGATCCTGCGTCTTGGAGCCAAGCCTAGCCTCTGGCCGGCCCGGGAGCAACTTTCTGACCCGGGCGACGTAGAGGAGATGATGCCCTGTAGCACCTGGAGTCGTGGTTCGGTTATTCTGCCGGGCAGCACGGCAACCCCCCAACGAATCCTCAAGGAGGCAGCATGAAGCGTAAGACATTCGCGTGCCTGTTCCTGGCCGGCCTGATGAGCGCCGCGGCCTGGGCCCAGACCGCTGACGAGATCATCGCCAAGAACATCGAGGCCAAGGGCGGGCTCGACAAGCTCAAGGCCGTCCAGACCCTGCGCATCTCCGGCAAGATGATGATGGGACCGGGCATGGAAGCCCCCATGGTCATCGAGATGGCCCGCCCGAAGAAGATGCACATGGAGTTCACCTTCCAGGGCATGACCGGCATCCAGGCCTACAACGGCTCCACCGGCTGGATGGTGATGCCCTTCATGGGCAAGATCGAGCCCGAGCCGATCCCCGAGGACGCCCTCAAGCAGTTCGAGGAGCAGGCCGACATCGACGGCGCGCTCGTCGACTACAAGGCCAAGGGCAACCAGGTCGAGTTCCTGGGCAAGGGCGACGTCGAAGGCACCCCGGCCTACAAGCTCAAGGTGACCAAGAAGAACGGCGACATCTCCACCCTCTACCTGGACGCCGACAGCTACCTGGAGATCAAGGCCGAAGGCAAGACCAAGATCCAGGGCCAGGACATCGAGGGCGAGACCACCTTCGGCGACTACAAGGAAGTCGGCGGCCTGGTGATGGCCCACTCGATCCAGTCGAAGGTCAAGGGCGCCCAGGGCCCCGGCCAGACCATCACCTTCGAGAAGATCGAGATCAACCCGGAGCTCGCGGCCAGCCGCTTCGAGATGCCTGCCAAGGCCGAAGCCGCACCGAAACCGCAGTAGACCGCCGCCCGTTGACACTCCGTGGTCTCCGGGGCCGTCCGCGGCCCCGGGACACCTTTCCGTTTCCCTTGATTTCCTTCGAGAGAGGATGAGACGACATGCTCACACCTCAGAGAATTCTGTGTCTTGCCACGGCCGGCCTGGCGATCGCGCTGACCGCGCTGATTGCCCCGCCGGCCCAGGCCCAGGCTCCAGCCCCGCCGGCAACTGCGCCGGCCGGCGTCGAGATCGACTCGAACACGTTTGCCGGCCTCGAGGCCCGCGCCATCGGTCCCGCGGTCATGAGCGGCCGGGTCGCGGCGCTCGCCGCGGTCGCCGCCGACCCCCTCACGCTCTACGTCGGCGCCGCGAGCGGCGGCGTCTGGAAGTCGAAGGACGCGGGCGTGACCTTCAAGCCCGTGTTCGACAAGCACACGCAGTCGATCGGCGCCATCGCCATCGACCCCAAGAACCCCCAGACCGTCTGGGTCGGCACCGGCGAGAGCTGGGTCCGCAACAGCGTCTCGGTCGGCGACGGCGTCTACAAGAGCACGGACGGCGGCGACAACTGGGAGCACGTCGGACTGGTCGGCTCCGAGCGCATCGCGCGCATCCAGGTCAGCCCGACGGACGGCAACACCGTCTGGGTCTGCGCCACCGGCCACCTCTGGAACGACAACGAGGAGCGCGGCGTCTACAAGACGACCGACGGCGGCAAGACCTGGAAGCTCGTCCTGAAGGTGGACGCGAAGACCGGCTGCTCCGACCTCGCCGTCGATCCGCAGGATCCGAGCCTCGTCTACGCCGGCATGTGGCAGTTCCGCCGCGGCGCCTCCTCCTTCAGCTCCGGCGGCCCCGGCTCCGGCTTCTACAAGAGCCGGGACGGCGGCGAGACCTGGAAGAAGATCGAGGCCGGACTGCCCGCGGGAGACAAGGGGCGCGTCGCCGTGGCGGTGGCCCCGTCCCGGACGGCCACCCTCTATGCCCTGGTGGAGTCGAAGAACACGGCGCTCTACCGCTCCGACGACACCGGCGAGAGCTGGCGCGAGGTCAACTCCTCGTTCAACATCCAGGTGCGGCCGTTCTACTTCGCACTCGTCGTGGTCGACCCGACCGACCACAACCGGGTCTACAAGCCCGGCCTCTCGCTCACCTTCAGCAGCGACGGCGGCAAGACCTTCAACTCGTCGTTCACCGGCGGAGGCGGCGGCGTCCACAGCGACCATCACGCCCTGTGGATCAACCCGGCCAACCCCCAGGAGCTGGTGCTCGGCACCGACGGCGGCGTCTACATCTCCAACGACCGGGGCAACCACTGGCGCCACGTCAAGTCGCTCCCCATCTCCCAGTTCTACCATGCGAGCTACGACATGGAGTGGCCGTACAACGTCTATGGCGGCCTGCAGGACAACGGCTCGTGGATGGCTCCGTCCCGCGGCCCCGTCGGCGTCCAGAACCGGAGCTGGCGCAACATCGGAGCCGGCGACGGCTTCTGGGCGTTCCGCGACCCCGTCGACACCGACCTGGTCTATGTCGAGTACCAGGGCGGCGAGATGTCGCGCGTCCGCCTGTCCACCGGAGAGGGCCGCGAGATCCAGCCGCTGCCGCTCAAGGGCGACCCCGACTACCGGTTCAACTGGAACACCCCCATCCATCTCAGCCCCACCCAGCCGGACACGATGTACATCGGCGCCCAGTTCCTGTTCCGCACCCGGGACAAGGGCGAGTCGTGGGAGAAAATCTCCCCGGACCTCACCACCAACGACCCCAAGCGCCAGCAGCAGCTCCAGTCCGGCGGCCTTACGGTCGACAACTCCTCGGCCGAGAACCACACCACGATCTTCTCGATCAGCGAGTCGCCGAAGAACAAGGATGTCATCTGGGTCGGGACCGACGACGGCTACGTCCAGGTGACGCGCGACGGCGGCAAGACCTGGACCAACGTCTCGAAGAACGTCACCGGCGTGCCCGCGAACACCTGGGTCTCCACCGTGGAGGCCGGGCGCTTCGAGGAGGGGACGGCGTTCGCCACCTTCGACGGTCACACCACCGGCGACATGAAGACCTACGTCTACCGGACGACCGACTTCGGCCAGACCTGGACGCCGCTGATGACGCCGGCCCTGGACGACGCCGGCTTCGCCCATGTGATCAAGCAGGATCTGGAGAACCCGGACCTGCTCTTCCTGGGCACCGAGCACGGCCTCTACCTCTCGATCGACGGCGGAGCGGCCTGGGCGCTCTACACCGGCGGCGACTTCCCGCGGGTGGCGGTGCGCGACATCGCCATCCATCCGCGGGACGGCGACCTCATCCTCGCCACCCACGGACGCGGCATCTACATCCTCGACGACATCACGCCGCTGCGGAACCTCAAGAAGGGCGTGCTGGACCAGGAGGTCGCGTTCCTGCCCTCCCGGCCGGCCGCGATGGTCATCCCCTCGTCGGTCCAGGAGTTCCCGGGCGACGAGGAGTACATCGGCGCCAGTCCGGACGACGCGGCCTTCGTCACCTACTACCTCAAGAAGCGCCACATCGTCGGCGACCTCAAGCTGGAGGTCTACGACGCGGACGGCACGCTCGTCTCGACCCTTCCCGCGGGCAAGCGCAAGGGGATCAACCGCGTCGTCTGGCCGATGCGGATGAAGGGTCCGCGCACGCCGGGCGGCAACTCGATCATCCAGTCGCCGTTCTCGTTCGTGGGACCGCGGGTGCCGGCCGGCAGCTACACGGTCAAGCTCACCAAGGGCGGCCAGACCCTGACCGGCGAGGCCCGGCTCGTGCCCGATCCGCGCTCGACCCACAGCGTGGAAGACCGCAAGCTGCAGTACGACACGGCCCTCAAGCTGCACGGCATGATGGAGAAGCTCGCCTACGTCGTGGACTCCACGCTCGGCGCCCGCGACGCGCTACGGCAGCGGGCCGCGGCTCTGCCCAAGGGCGACAAGCTGGCCCGCCAGGCTGAAGCGCTGGCCGAGGAGCTGACCCGCTTCCACGCCACCCTCGTGGCCACAGGAGAGGGCGGCTGGCTCTCGGGCGAGGAGCAGCTGCGCGAGAAGCTCGGCCAGCTCTACGGCGGAGTGAACGGCTACGAAGGCCGGCCGACCCGGTCCCAGCTCGACCAGGTGGACGTGCTGGCCGAGCGCCTGAGCCAGGGCGTGGCGAAGCTGGGCGCGTTCGAGAAGGGTGGGATCGGGGAGATCAACAAGGCCCTGGCCGCCCGCAAGCTGGAGCCCGTGGTCATCCCGACCGAGGAGGAGTGGCGGAAGAAGGCCCAGTAGCGGGAGCGGACCCAAACAAAAGGAGGAGGTTCCGTGAGGAACCTCCTCCCAATTCTTCTCGGCAGGCTGAGGAGCTGAGCGCTACGCCAGACCCTGGCGACGCTCTTCCAGAAGCTTGCGCATGATCTTCTTGCGCGCCTGGACGGCCTTGCGCTTGCGCTTGACCGAGGGCTTCTCGAAGTGCTGCCGCTTCCGCAGCTCCGTCAGAATTCCGGACTTCTCGACCTTGCGCTTGAAACGGCGGAGGGCATTCTCGAAGCTCTCCTCTTCGCGCACATGCACAACGGGCATTTGCTACTCACCTCGCCTTCGTCCTGGGATAGGGTCGCGCCCTGAAACCAGCGACGCGTACCCTCAAAGATCGCTCAAATCCGCTGAAAAGTCAAGGTCCGGCCGGGGGTGAGAGGAGGCGCCGGGGGAATGTAAACTTCCCAGCCATGCGCTCCCATCATCGCCTTCCCGCCCTCTTCGCAGCAGCCCTCGCCCTCGTCTCGATCGCCGCGCCGATTCGCGCCGCCGGCCTGCCTACGCCCGAAGCCTTCCTCGGCCACCGGGTGGGGGCGGACCGCAAGCTCGCGGCCTGGCCCAAGGTGGTCGAGTACCTGAAGCTCGTCGACGCCGCGTCCGACCGGATCAGCATCGAGTCCGCGGGCACGTCGACGCTCGGCAACGACATGCCCGTGGTGGTGATGACCTCCGAGGCGAACCAGAAGAACCTGGACCGCTACCGCGAGATCGCCTGGCGCCTCGCCCATCCGGAGGGGCTCTCCGAGGCGGAGGCGAAGGCGCTGGTCGCGGAAGGCAAGGCGATCGCGCTCGTCACCTGCACCATCCATTCGACCGAGGTCGGCTCCACCCAGATGGCGATGGAGTTTGTCCACGACGTGGCCACGACGAAGGATCCGAAGATGCTCTCCTGGCTCGACGACGCCATCCTGCTCCTGATGCCGTCGATCAACCCGGACGGCCAGGTGATGGTGGTGGACTGGTACAACAAGCACGTCGGCACCCCCTTCGAGGGCGGCGACATGCCCTGGCTGTACCACCACTACGTCGGGCACGACGACAACCGCGACTACTACATGCTCACCCAGAAGGAGACGCAGGCAGTCAGCAACCTGCTCTACCAACGCTGGTCGCCGCAGCTCTTCCTGGACGAGCACCAGATGGGCACCACCGGCCCGCGGATGTTCGTGCCGCCGCAGGCCGACCCGCTGGCCCCCGAGGTCCACTCGCTGATCTTCCGCACCGCCGATCTCGTCGGCACCGGAATGAGCATGCGGCTGGAGGAGGCGGGCAAGCTCGGCGTGGGCAGCAACATGATCTTCGACAGCTACTGGCCGGGCGGCACGCGCAACACGGCCTGGTGGAAGAACATCACCGGCCTCCTGACCGAGGTGGCGAGCGCCGACATCGCGACGCCGGTGCGCATCGAGGCGGGCGAGCTGCGGGGCGGCGTCAAGGGGCTGCCGGAGTACGACCGGCGCTCCAACTTCCCGTCGCCCTGGCCGGGCGGCTGGTGGCGCCTGCGCGACATCGTGGAGTACGAGCTCGTCGCGACCCGGAGCTTCCTTGAGTCCGCCGCGACCTTCAAGGAGAGCCTGCTGCTCAACGTCTACCGGATGGCGACCGAGGCCACGGCGGCAGGCAAGGCCGGGCCGCCGTACGCCTGGATCGTCCCGGCGGAGAGCCAGCGCGATCCCGTTGCAGCGGCTCTCCTGGTCGATCTCCTGCTGCGCCACGGCGTCCGGGTGGAGCGCGCGGCGTCTCCGATCACCGTGGACCGCCAGACCTATCCGGCCGGCACCTACGTCATCCCGGCGGCCCAGCCGTATCGGGCGTTCCTGCTGACCATGCTCCGGCCGCAGCGCTACCCGGAAGTCATCCCCTACGAGGGCGGTCCGGTCATGGCCCCGTACGACGTGACCTCCTGGTCGCTCCCCATCGCCATGGGCGTCGAGGTCGCCGAAGCCGCGTCTCCCCTTCCGTCGACACCGGCTCTCGGCGCCATCAAGGAGCCGCTCTGGCCCGGCGGCGACGTGGCGGCGAGCCCCGGCGGCTGGCTGATCTCCCACTCCGCGGACTCGGCCTTCACGGCCCTGAACCGGCTGACCGGCGAGGGCAGGACGGTCTACTGGCTCCGGCAGCCGCTCCAGAATCCTCTCCAGAGCCTGACCGGATCGCCGGGTGACTTCTACCTCCCGGCGGGCTCGGTCCCGGCCGAGGAGCTGAGCCGTCTCTCGAAGGAGCTGCGCGTGCCCGTTCAGGCCCTGGATCAGGCGCCCAAGGGGCCGGCGTTCAAGGTCAAGCCGGTGCGCGTGGGCCTCTACAAGCCCTGGGTGGCGAGCATGGACGAGGGCTGGACCCGTTTCCTGCTGGAGCGCTACGGCTTCCGCTTCGAGAACCTGAGCAACGAGCAGATGAAGGCGGGAGCCTACCGCGGCAAGGTCGACACGATCCTCCTGCCGGCCGTGGGCAAGGACATCCTGGAGCGGGGAGAGCCCGGCTCGCCGGAAGCGCGCCGCTTCTGGGATCCGCTGCCCGCGCCCTACGCCGGGGGCATCGGCGCCGACGGCGGCGAGAAGCTCAAGAAGTGGGTCGAGGAGGGCGGAACCCTGGTCGCCCTGGACGAGTCGTCCGACTACGCGATCGAGCTTCTGGGCCTGCCGGTGACCAACGTGCTGGCGAAGGTCTCGGGAGACGATTTCCACTGCCCGGGCTCGATGTTGCGCATCCTGATGGACTCGGAGCACCCGCTGAGCCATGGCCTGCAGGCCGAGGAGGCCGCCTACTTCTCGGACTCGCCGGCCTTCCAGACCACGCCGTCGTCCAGCCGCTTCGAGCGCCACGTCGTGGCGTCATACCCCGGCGACGAGAGGGACATCCTGGTGAGCGGCTACCTGAAGGGCGGCGAGCGGCTTGAGAAGCGGGCCGCGGTCGTGGAGGTCAAGGTCGGTAAGGGCCGGGTGGTGCTGATCGGCTTCCGTCCCCAGCACCGCGCCCAGCCGCACCGGACGTTCAAGCTGCTGTGGAACGCGCTCTACCTGGCGGGGTTGGAGGCGGCCGAGCTGCCGTAGCGCGGCCCCGGGTGCCCTGAGGTCGGCGCTTGAGGAAGAACGCGACTGACCCGAGTTTTGCGCGCAACTCCGCGTGAGTCGCAGCGGCAAACAGGAAGTTGCGCGCGACTAACAGGAAATCACGCGCGACTCACGAGGTTGCGCGCGCGACTCACTCGCGAGTTGCGTCCAACTCCGTGAGTTTCGCGACCAACCACCAGTGGTTACGAGCAATTCATCTCTGGTTAGACGCAAGTTACGCGCGAGTAGCAGCTGAAATCCAGGAGTTGCGCGCAAATCGACGGCGAGTCGCAGCAGAAATCCCGGCTGTGCGGGACCCGACAGCGGGCTCAGCCGCGTTCCACCCGAGCGATGAAGCAGCCGGCCTCCGTGTTGCGGACGTGCACGTAACGCACGTCCGTGCTCGCGAGCAGCCGCTCGAGGGCCGGCTCGATGTCCGCGCCGGAAGCCCGCTCGCGCGCCACGATCCACCGGCCGTCTCCATAGCCTTCGAACGTGAGCGGCAGATCCCGAAGCTCCGGCGGGAAGCCCGGAGCGGCATACGCCGTGCACTCCGCGCTGTGGATGAACACCGGCCCCGGCGACGGGTACGGATCGAGCCCCGCGAACGGGTCGTACGTGAACAGCAGCCGCTCGTCCACGCCCGTCCGGAACGTCCCCAGGCACGCCCGGCAGGGGCCATACCCCTTCGCGATCTCCGCATGAGCGGGGTGTCCATACTGCGGCGACTTCATCTCGCGCCGGGCCTGCCGGGAAAGGTCTTCGGGAATGCCAACCACACGAAAAGGAATCATGTCGCGCTCTCCTCCGCTGCCTTGCCGGGCGTCATGCACCGGCAGAAGGAGCGTAGAGGGGAGGGGGCCGACGGGGCCATCCGGGGATTGCGGTCGAACCGGGGAGGGCCTAGAACATGCCGAGCTGGAGCCGCGCGGCTTCCGTCATCATCGACGGATTCCAGGACGGGTCCCAGACCAGCTCGACGTCCGCCGCGGCGACGCCGGGAACTCCCTCGACCCGGGCCTTGACCTCTCCGGGGAGCGAGCCCGCGACCGGACAGCCGGGCGAGGTGAGCGTCATCTTGATGTTCACCTGGCCCTCGGCGGCGATCTCCAGGTCGTAGATCAGGCCGAGCTCGTAGATGTTGACCGGGATCTCCGGATCGAAGATGGACTTGAGCGCGTCGACGATCTGGTTTTCGAGATCCGGAGCGGCTTCTCCCTCGGCAGATGCCTGGATCGTCTCGGTCGGGTTGGTGCCTGGCGTGTCGTCGGACATCGGAGACTCCTTACTGAATCGAAATCGGGGTCGAAACCGGTTGCGGCTGCGCGAGCGCGGACTGCAGGGCGTGCCACGCGAGCGTCGCGCACTTGACCCGGATGGGGAACTCGCGCACCCCGGAGAACACGGCCAGCTTGCCGAGGTCGGCGCCGTCGCCGCTCGCGGTCAGCATCTGGTGGAAGCCGCGGAACAGCTCCCGCGCCTCGGGCAGCGTCTTGCCCTTGAGCGCCTCGGTCATCAGCGACGCCGAGGCCGTGGAGATGGCGCAGCCCGAGCCCTCGAAGGCGATGTCCTCGATCCGGTCGCCCTCCACGCGCAGGTGCAGGCTCACCCGGTCGCCGCAGAGCGGGTTGTAGCCCTCGGCTTCATGATTGGCGTTCGCCAGCGGCCCGAAGTTCCGGGGGTGGCGCGTGTGGTCGAGGATGATCTCCTGATAGAGATCGCGCAGATCGGACATCAGCCGAAGATCTCCCGGGCCCGCAGCAGGCCGGTCACGAGGACGTCCACGTCCTCATGACGATTGTAGAGCCCGAACGAGGCCCGCGTCGTGGCCGGCACGCCGAACCGCGCCATCACCGGCTGGGCGCAGTGGTGGCCGGCCCGCACCGCCACGCCGTCGCGGTCCAGGATCGTGCCGATATCGTGCGGGTGGATGCCCTCCATCACGAAGGAGACCACGGCCGCCTTGTGCGGCGCCGTGCCGATCAGGCGCAGGCCCGGGATCTCGGCGAGGCGCTCCGTCGCGTGGCGGAGAAGCTCCGCCTCCCAGGCCGCGATGGCCGGCAGGCCGATCCCCTCGCCGATCCCCTGGATATAGTCGATCGCCGCGGCCAGGCCGATGGCCCCCTCGATGAACGGAGTGCCGGCCTCGAAGCGGTGGGGCGCCGGCGCCCAGGTGGTCTTTTCGAAGGTGACGACGTGGACCATGCCGCCGCCGGTCTGCCAGGGCGGCATCGCGTCCAGCAGCTCCTTGCGCCCGTAGAGGACGCCGATGCCGCTGGGGCCGTAGATCTTGTGGCCGGAGAAGGCGTAGAAGTCGCAGCCGAGATCCTGGACGTCGACCTGCGCGTGCGGCACGCCCTGGGCGCCGTCCACAAACACGAGGGCGCCCTGCCGGTGGGCCATCCCGGCGATCTCGCGGATCGGGTTCACGGTGCCGAGCGCATTCGAGACGTGGGCCACGGCCACCAGCCGGGTCCGGTCCGACAGCAGCCGCTCCAGCTCCTCCAGGATCACCTCGCCGCGGTCGTCGATCGGAGCCACGCGGAGGGTCGCGCCGCGCTCCAGGCAGAGCGACTGCCAGGGGACCAGGTTCGAGTGGTGCTCCAGCTCGGTGATCAGGATCTCGTCGCCCGGGCCGACGTTCGCGCGGCCCCCCTGTTCCCCCCGACCCCAAGACATGGCGACCAGGTTGACCGCCTCGGTCGTGCCGCGCACGAAGACAATCTCGTCCGCGTGGCCGGCGCTGAGAAACCGGCGGACGGTCTCGCGGGCGCCCTCTCGGGCCTCGGTGGAGAGCTGGGACAGCGTGTGGACGCCGCGCTCGACATTCGCGTAGTAGCCGTCGTAGCACTCGGAGATCGCGTCGATCACCGCGCGCGGCTTCTGCGTGCTGGCCGCGTTGTCCAGGTAGACGAGCGGCCGGCCGTGGATCTGCCGGGCCAGGATGGGGAAGTCCTCCCGCACCCGGGCGAGATCGTAGGCCGGCGCGAGTTGAGCCGATCCCGTCCCTCCCCCCGCGTGGCGAGGGGAGGGCGCCGTGGCGCCGTCGAGGATCAAACCGCCTGCCTTACGACCTCTCCCTGGGGAAGCCGCGAGAAGAGAAGCTCCTCCAGATCCTTGCGCACGGCGTCGACCTTGATCCGCTCCACCACGTCGCTGGCGAAGGCGTAGGTCAGCAGGCTGCGCGCCGCTTCCTCGCCGATGCCGCGCGAGCGCAGGTAGAAGATCGCGTCGTCGTCGAGCTGGCCGACGGTCGAGCCGTGGGTACAGCGCACGTCGTCCGCGAAGATCTCCAGCTGCGGATTGGAATTCGCCACCGCCCGCGGGGAGAGCAGCAGGTTGCGGTTCGACTGCTTGGCGTCCGTCTTCTGGGCGCCGGGATGGACGTGGATGAGACCGCTGAAGACCGCCCGGGCCTCGCCGTCCAGCACGCCCTTGTACAGCTCGTGGCTGGAGCAGTGGGGCTTGGCGTGCTCGACCCGCATGTGGGTGTCGATCACCTGCTTGCCCTCGCCCAGGTACAGACCGTTCAGGGTGCAGTTGATGCCCTCGCCGTCGAGGACGGCGATGACGTCGTTGCGCACCAGGCCGCCGCCGATCGAGATCGAGTGCGAGCTCGGCGTGCAGCTGCGGTCGGCCTGCACCTGGAACGTGGCGATGTGCGAGGCCTCGAGGCTCTCGCGCTGGATCTTGTAGTGGTCCACCACCGAGCCCGGCCCCGCCACCAGCTCGGTGACCGCACAGTTGAAGTAGCAGCCCTCGCCCGAATAGGCCTCGACCACCGTGACCTGGCTGGCCTCGCCCGCGACGAACAGGTTGCGCGGGAAGACCGCCAGCGGCAGCTCGCCGTCCACCGGTGCGGAGACGTAGTGGACGTGGATCGGCTGCTCGACGACCACGCCCTGAGGAACCCAGACGAGCGCGCCGTCGCTCAAGAACGCCGTGTTGAGCGCCACGAACGGCTGGTCGTCGAAGCGGGCGAGCTGGCCGAGCCAGGGCTCGATCTTCGCCGCAATATCGGCGGCGTCCGGCATCCGGAGCGCCTCGGCGAGGCTCGCCACGATCACGCCTTCCGGAAGACCGGCGAGCGAGGAAAGCTTTTTCGAGAGCAGGCCGTTGACGAACACCAGCCGCGCCGCGGTGTCGCCAGACGGGCCGACCAGCGGGTCGAGCAGCGACAGGTCGGCGGCGGGCTCCGCGGAACCGGGCTGGGCCCTGCCAAAAGCACCCTGGGAGATGGCGGAGACGTTCGTCTGCCGCCACGCTTCCTGGCGCAGGGTCGGGAAGCCGAGGGTGGCGAAGCGCTCGATGGCCATGCGCCGCAGGGCCGTGAGCGTGGCGGGCTCGGAAGCCGGCAGCTCGCGCAGGAACAGCTCGAAGTCGGCCACGAAGCGCGCCGCGCCCGTGAGCGCAGTTGGAGCCCCGGCCGCGGTCGTCGAGTCGGGAGTCTCGGTCGTCACGGTCATGGTCAGGCTCCCACGGGCTGCGCGGCGGCAGTGCCGGCGGCGGTGGCTTCGAGCCAGGCGTAGCCCTTGGCTTCCAGCTCCAGGGCCAGCTCCTTGCCGCCCGAGCGCACGATGCGGCCGTCGACGAGGACGTGGACCCGATCCGGCACGATGTAGTCGAGCAGGCGCTGGTAATGGGTGATGACCAGGAACGAGCGGTCCGCCTGGCGCAGCGAGTTCACGCCGTCGGCGACGATGCGCAGGGCGTCGATGTCCAGCCCGGAGTCGGTCTCGTCGAGGACGGCGAGGCGCGGCTCCAGCACGGCCATGTGGAAGATCTCGTTGCGCTTCTTCTCGCCGCCCGAGAAGCCCTCGTTGACCGGCCGGTGGAGGAGCGAATCCTCCATCTGCACGAGCTTCATCTTCTGGCGCACCAGGGCGAGGAAGTCGATGGCGTCGATCTCGGGCAGGCCGCGGTGCTTGCGCACGGCGTTGAGCGCCGCCTTGAGGAAGTAGGTGTTGCTCACGCCGGGGATCTCGACCGGGTACTGGAAGGCCATGAACACGCCTTCGCGGGCACGGATCTCGGGGTCCATGTCCAGCAGATCCGCTTGTCCCGAATAACTGTCGAACAGGATCTCGCCTTCGGTCACTTCGTAGGCCTCGTGGCCGGACAGGACGCGGGCCAGGGTGCTCTTGCCGGAGCCGTTCGGGCCCATGATGGCATGCACTTCGCCGGTCGGCACCTCGAGGTCGATGCCGCGCAGAATTTCACTCCCGCCGACGGTTACGTGCAGATTCTTGATCTGAAGCATTCGCAGTCTCTCTCTTATTTCGTAAGGAAGGGGAGGGCCGGCGTTTCAGCCGACGCTCCCTTCCAGGTTCACCGCGAGGAGCTTCTGGGCCTCCACCGCGAACTCCATGGGCAGCTCGCGGAAGACCTCCTTGCAGAAGCCGTTGACGATCATCGAGACCGCGTCCTCGGTGGCGATGCCCCGCTGGTTGCAGTAGAAGATCTGGTCCTCGCCGATCTTGGACGTGGTGGCTTCGTGCTCCATGCGGGCGGTCGGGTTCTGGACGTCGATGTACGGGAACGTGTGGGCGCCGCAGTCCTGGCCGATCAGCATCGAGTCGCACTGCGAGAAGTTGCGCGCGCCGTCGGCGCCGCGGAGGATCTTCACCTCGCCGCGGTAGGTGTTCTGGCCGTGGCCGGCGGAGATGCCCTTGGACACGATCGTGCTGCGGGTGTTCTTGCCGATGTGGATCATCTTCGTGCCGGTGTCGGCCTGCTGCCAGGCCTTGGTCAGCGCCACGGAGTAGAACTCGCCGATCGAGCCGTCGCCCTTGAGGATGACGCTCGGGTACTTCCAGGTGATCGCCGAGCCGGTCTCGACCTGCGTCCACGAGATCTTCGCGTTGCGCTCGCACCTGCCGCGCTTGGTCACGAAGTTGTAGATGCCGCCCTTGCCGTTCTCGTCGCCCGGATACCAGTTCTGGACGGTCGAATACTTGATCTGGGCGTTGTCGAGCGCGATCAGCTCGACCACGGCGGCGTGGAGCTGGTTCTCGTCGCGCATCGGCGCGGTGCAGCCTTCCAGATAGGAGACGTAGGCGCCCTCGTCGGCGACGATCAGCGTGCGCTCGAACTGGCCCGAGTTGCGGGCGTTGATCCGGAAGTAGGTGGACAGCTCCATGGGGCAGCGCACGCCCTTCGGGATGTAGACGAACGAGCCGTCCGTGAACACCGCCGAGTTGAGCGTGGCGTAGAAGTTGTCCGAGTACGGCACGACGGAGCCGAGGTACTGCTTGATCAGCTCGGGGTGCTCGCGCACCGCCTCCGAGAACGAGCTGAAGATGATGCCCATCTCGGCGAGCTTGCCCTTGAACGTGGTGGCCACCGAGACGCTGTCGAACACCGCGTCCACGGCCACGCCCGCCAGGATCGCCCGCTCGGCGAGCGGGATGCCCAGCTTCTCGTAGGTCGCGAGGATCTCCGGGTCGACCTCGTCGAGGCTCTTCGGGCCGTCGCCCTTGGCCTTGGGCGCCGCGTAGTAGGCGATCGCCTGGAAGTCGATGGGCGGATAGTGGATGTTCGCCCACTTCGGCTCCTCCAGGGTGAGCCAGTGGCGATAGGCGCGCAGCCGCCAGTCGAGGAGCCACTCGGGCTCGCCCTTCTTGGCGGAGATCATGCGGATCACGTCCTCGTTCAGGCCGGGCGGAATGACATCCTGCTCGACGTCGGTGACGAAGCCGAATTTGTAGTCCTGGGCAGCGAACTGCTCGATGGTGCTGGTCGAAGACGTCTCCATGGGCTCTTCCTTATCTATCGGAAATCATCGGTCTGAAATCAAGGCTTCAGAGGATGTGTGGTCAGACCTCGCGCAGGTGCGCGCCGGAGTACTTGGGGTTGGGGGCGTACTTGCCTCCTCCCAGCGTCACCAGCGTCTGGACCGGGGTGAGCGGTCCGGCCATCTCGGCCAGGGTGATCTGCTCCAGCGCGCCGCGCACCGCGTCGTTGATCCGCTGCCAGTTGCTCCGCACCGGGCACAGCCGCTCGTGGGCGCAGTCGCTGCCCACGTCGACGCACTCGGTGATGGCGATCGGTCCTTCCAGGGCCGCGATGATCTCGGCCATGGTGATCTCTTCCGGCAGCCGGCCCAGGCTGTATCCGCCCTTGACGCCGCGGTGCGACGCGAGCATGCCGTCCCGCACCAGGATCTTCAGGATCTTGCTGACCATCGGCAGCGGCAGCTGCGTCTCGGCGGCCAGCTCCGGAGCGTTCAGGGAGCGCTCGGACTGGGCCGCAAGGTGGGTCAGGAGGACGATTCCGTAGTCGGTCTGCTTGGTGATTCGAATCATGGCTCAGCCAGAGTAAACAGGACTGGTTCGGTCCTGATTCCACCCCAGACGAAGAAAAATGTCAAGCCGGGCCCGATCAACCCCCCGCCCGCTTCGCCTTGTAGCCGGCCTTGAGCAGCTCGGCCAGGATCCTGTCGGCATGGTCGCCCTGGACCTCCAGCTCGAAGCAGGGGTCGCCGCCCTGGGTCTTCGAGGCCTTGAGCGCGCCGCCGCCGCCGCAGAGGCGCTTCCAGTCGGCGAGGAGCTTCGAGGCGTCGTCGCGGGTGAGCACCAGGGGGGTGGCCACGGTGACCGTCTTGCCGCCGCGCCCCTTGCTCTCGCGGCGGACCCGCACGTCCTGCTCCCTGGGAGGCAGGCTCCGCCAGGGCTCCTTGGCGGGGGCGTCCGATCGGTGTTCCAGCGGTTTCTCGGACGACCAGACCAGCTTGCCCGCCGGTCGGCCCGCCGGTTTTCCTCCCATTTTGGGCTTCACGCACACCCTCCTGAGCCATCTCCTGAAGGGGCGGGAAGAGCGCCGCCCCCCTCAAGCGTTGTAGGATGAAAGGTTGATGAGCCCCCCGAGCACCGGTCCCGCCACGCGCGGGCGCGGGGCCTGCTGCCTTGAGTGGCCCGACTGCCTGAGTGGCCCGAGTGGCCGAGGAAGAGATCCCTTTGGACAAGATGGAAAGAATCAGAAACTTCTGCATCATCGCCCACATCGACCACGGCAAGTCTACCCTGGCCGATCGGCTGATTCAGCGCTGCGGCGGCGTCGAGGACCGCGAGTTCCGGGACCAGATCCTGGACTCGATGGACATCGAGCGCGAGCGCGGCATCACCATCAAGAGCAACACGGTGAGCCTGCTCTACGATGCCAAGGACGGCCTCCGCTATCAGCTCAACCTGATCGACACGCCCGGCCACGTCGACTTCTCGCACGAGGTCCGGCGGTCGCTGATGTCCTGCGAGGGCGCCCTGCTGCTCGTCGACGCCTCCCAGGGGGTCGAGGCCCAGACCGTGGCCAACCTCTATCTGGCGATGGAGTTCGACCTGGAGATCGTGCCGGTCATCAACAAGATCGACCTGCCCTCCGCCGAGATCGAGCGCGTCCGCGAGGAGATCGACTCCGACCTCGGTCTCGATCCGTTCGAAGTCGTGCTCTGCTCGGCCAAGCAGGGGATCGGCATCGACGACATCCTCGAAGCGGTCGTCCACAAGCTGCCGGCCCCGACCGGCGGCCCGGACGATCCGCTCCGCGCCCTGATCTTCGACGCCCAGTACGATGCCTACCGCGGCGTGGTCCTGCTCGTCCGGATCAAGGAGGGCACCGTCCGCGCCGGCCAGACCGTCCACCTCATGCACACCGAGAAGGCCTACAGGGTGGAGGAGGTCGGCCATCTGCAGCTGAAGCGGGTGAAGGCCGACGAGCTCGCGGCCGGCGACGTGGGCTACATCATCGCCGGCATCAAGACGGTGCGCGACATCACCATCGGCGACACCATCACGGACGTCAACCGGCCCGCGGCCGAGCCGCTGCCCGGCTACAAGGACGCGAAGCCGGTCGTCTTTTCGTCCATCTATCCGATCTCCACGGACGACTACGAGGATCTTGCCCGCGCGCTGGAGAAGCTCCAGATCAACGACGCGGCGCTGACCTATCAGAAGGACTCCTCGGCCGCGCTGGGCTTCGGCTTCCGCTGCGGCTTCCTCGGGCTGCTCCACCTGGAGGTGGTGCAGGAGAGGCTGGAGCGCGAGCACAACCTCTCCCTCCTGCTCTCCGCCCCCTCGGTGCGCTACGAGGTGACGCTGGAGGACGGCGAGGTCATCTGGATCGACAACCCGGCCCACTACCCGGACCCGGCCTCGATCTCCATCACGCGGGAGCCGTTCATCAAGGCGAGCATCCTCATCCCGGAGCGCTATCTGGGGGCGGTCATGGAGATCGTCCGCGATCGCCGGGGCGTGAACCTCACCTACGAATACCTGTCGCAGGCGCGGCTTCAGGTCTCCGTCGAGCTGCCGCTGGCCGAGATCCTGTTCGACTTCTACGACCGGCTGAAGAGCCTCACCCAGGGCTACGGCTCGTTCGACTACGAGCTGGCCGACTACCGGGAGGGCGACCTGGTCAAGGTGGACATCCTGGTCAACGGCGACAAGGTGGACGCGCTGTCGCAGCTCGTCCACCGGGAGAAGGCGCGCGGCCGGGCGCTGCACTACTGCGAGCGGCTGGCCGACACCATCCCCAAGCAGCAGTTCAAGATCGCCATCCAGGGCGCCATCGGCGGCAACATCATCGCCCGCTCGACGATCACCGCGTTCCGCAAGGACGTGACGGCGAAGTGCTACGGCGGCGACATCAGCCGCAAGCGCAAGCTCCTGGAGAAGCAGAAGGAAGGCAAGAAGCGGATGAAGATGGTGGGCTCCGTGGAGATCCCGCAGGAGGCCTTCCTCGCCGTGCTGAAGTCGGAAACGGGGTCCTAGGCAT
Source organism: Holophagales bacterium (assembly GCA_031390755.1). Lineage (GTDB taxonomy): Bacteria > Acidobacteriota > Thermoanaerobaculia > Multivoradales > UBA5704 > DATMER01. The sequence goes on along the minus strand of JANMTS010000116.1, from coordinate 85,240 downwards.
GTCCACGCCTTTCATGCCTCCCACGCCTTCAGGCACGCCGCCGAGCGTCATCCCGGTCTTCCCGCTCACCGGCTCTCTGCTGCTGCCGGGCAACCTGCTGCCGCTCAACGTGTTCGAGCCGCGCTACCGGAACATGGTGGCGGACGCCCTGGAGAGCGGCAACCACATCGGGATGATCCAGCCGTTCGTGCCGCAGCCGGACAACTGGGTGGAGACGGCCGAGACCGCGTCGAACCCGGACCTCTATCCGATCGGCTGCGTCGGGAAGATCGAGCGCAGCGAGTCGCAGCCGGACGGCCGCTATTTCGTCGTGCTGCGCGGCGTCTCGCGCTTCCGGATCGCCCGTGAGCTGCCGCTCTGCCGGGGCTACCGGCGGGTAGAGGCGGACTACTCGGCGTTCCCGGGCGACGAGCGCGAGCTGGCGAGCCTGCTCGATCCGTCGCGGGTGCTGCGCGGCCTGCGCGGCTTCGCCGAGATCAACAGCCTGGAGTTCGATTTCGATCTCCTCGGCTCGCTGCCAGGCGTCATCCTGCTCAACGGGCTCGCCGCCGCGCTGCCGTTCCGGCCGGCCGAAAAGCAGGCTCTCCTCGAGGCGCTCGGTCCGATGGAAAGAGAAGAGCTGCTTCTGACGTTGATGGGAATGGGGCTCGACGCGCTGTCGCCGGACGAGTACTACTCTCCGCCCACGGTTCACTGAGCCGAAGAACGAAGCCGACGAACGAAGAAGTAGAAGGAGACGCTCATTTCCAATCAGATCGCCGGAGACATCCGGGGCATCAAGACGTCCGAGATCCGCGCGCTGGAGCGCACCTACCGCCGCCGGGTCGATCCGCGCGAGGTGGTTTCGCCCGAGCTGGCGCGGCATCTCACGGAGATTTCGCGAAAGCTCGGCCGCCAGGTCGGCGTGCTGCTCGACCGCGACGGGACCGTGCGCAACGTCATCCTGGGCGATGCACAGGGCCTGGAGCTGCCGGACGTCGGCCGTCTGCGCGGCGGTACCAGCCGCTTCCGCGGCCTGCGGCTCGTCCATACCCATCTCAAGGGTGAGCCGCTCACCAAGGACGACCTGAACGACCTCGCGCTGCTGCGCCTGGACATGGTCGCCATGGTCGAGGTGCTCGGCAGCGGTCTGCCCGGGCGCGCCGAGGTCGCCCACCTGGCGCCGGAGGCCTCCGTCACCAAGGTCGACGGCCTGGCGCAGGATCCCTTCGAGCGGATCCAGATGCGGGACGTCTATCAGCTCTCGACCGACCTCGACGTCCTGGCCACGATGCGCGCCCTCGAAGAGGAGGTTGCGCGCATCACCAGCGACGCGGGCTCCACCGACCGCGAGCGCGTGCTGGTCATCGGCATCGTTCCCGAGGACGAGCACTTCCAGGAGATGCTGGAGCTGGTCCGCTCGGCCAACGTGGAAATCGCCGGCACCATGCGCCAGAAGCGCGCGCAGGTCCATCCGCGCACCGTGGTCGGCAGCGGCAAGCTCCAGGAGATCGTCCTGGAAGCCATGCGCCGCCGCGCGAGCGTCGCGGTCTTCGACATCGACCTGAAGCCGGCCCAGGCGCGAGCCTTCGAGGACGCCACCGGCCTGACGGCGATCGACCGCACGCAGCTCATCCTGGACGTCTTCGCGCAGCGCGCGAGGAGCCGGGACGGCAAGCTGCAGGTCGAGCTGGCGCAGCTCAAGTACGCCCTGCCCCGCCTGAACGAGCAGGACGCGGGTCTCTCGCGCCTGAGCGGCGGCATCGGCGGCCGGGGCCCCGGCGAGACCGTCATGGAAATCGGGCGCCGCCGCATCCGCGACCGCATCCGGGGGCTCGAAAAGCAGGTGGAGAACCTCTCGAAGCAGCGCGACCTGCGCCGCCGCCGCCGGCACGACGAGGGCGTTCCGACGCTCTCGATCATCGGCTACACGAACGCCGGCAAGAGCACGCTCCTGAACGCCCTGACCGGCAGCGAGGTCGAGGCCGAGGACAAGCTCTTCATGACGCTCGACCCGACGAGCCGGCGCCTGCGCTTCCCGAGGGAAGGCGAGGTGGTGATCACCGACACCGTGGGTTTCCTCGCCGACCTGCCCAAGGATCTGGTCGCCGCCTTCCGCGCGACCCTGGAAGAGCTGACCGGAGCGGATCTGCTCCTCCATGTGGTGGACGCGGCCGATCCGAGGCTGGAAGCGAAGAAGGCCGCGGTCGAAAGCATCCTGGAAGAGCTGGACCTCATCGACGTCCCGCGCCTCCTGGTGCTGAACAAGATCGACCTCCTCCCCGAGCCTGAAGCCGAAGCCCTGACCCGGAGCTACGGCGGCATCCCCGTGAGCGCCGTCACCCGGAAGGGCCTGCCAGATCTCATTCATGCCTCCGAAGAGCGGCTGGGGCGGGAGCGGCCGTTTGTGAAGGAGTATGGAGCCGAAGGCGAAGCCGCCGAAGCCGCCGAAGCTGCCGAGGAAGTGACGGCCGAGGCGAGCTGAGCTAAACTCGGGAACATGTTCCCGCTACGTGCGACGATGACACTGGAAGATCTGACGTCGGAAATCTTGAAGCTGCCTGTCGAGGGCCGCGAGCAGCTTCTCCGGACGCTTCTACTGAGCCTCGATACTGAAGCCGAGCCCCACCACCCCGACCACGATCGGCTATGGAGCGAGGAAATCGAGAGGCGATGCCGCGCGATCGACGAAGGAAGGGCCCGGCTTGTTCCCTGGGATGAGGTCTTTTCGGATGAGAGCTGTCCAGTTCCTCGCTGAAGCCAAGGATGAGCCTCAGCTCGCAATCGGCTCTATGAGTGAGGACGCTAGGGAAAGTACCTGTAGATGTCTCGGCGGTGGAGGATTCTGATCAGGGTCACCTGATCGCCCTCAACCGCCAGGCCCAGGCGGTACTCGCCAAGTCGAATGCGAAAGTAGGAGCCGCCGCCCTGAAGCTTCCTGATCTGGGGGATCTCCGCGAGGCTGGCGGCGCGCTCCACCTCTTCAATGACCTGCTTGACCCGAGCCCGAACCTCCGGCTGCTGGATCCGCTTCAAGTCCCTGACGAAGCTCTCCCGGAAGCCGGTCTTCACGCTTCGAGGATCCTGAAGACCTCGCTACGTTCGACCGGGAGACTCTGTTCCCCCTCTCGGATTGCCTGCACCATACCGATGTCCTCCAGAGCCTCTTCTAGCAGATCCCGTACGAGATCCCTGCGCTCTTCAAGCACCTCGATCAGGGCTGTCTTGACCAGATTTTTCATGCGGCTGTCGTCCATGCCTGCGTCTGCCATACTGCGCCCTCCCTTGCGGTTACTCTACGCCACCCTGTTGCACACTTCCACCTGGCGGACTCGATCATGGTGAACCCGTCCGACTCCCATCGACCAGGCCTCTACCTCCACATCCCGTTCTGCTCTGCCATCTGCCCGTACTGTGACTTCGCCGTTCTGACGGGCGGACCAGAGCGGCGGGGGCGGTTCACGGAACATCTCATCTCCGAGATTGGGATGTGGTCCGCAGAGGTTGAGCTGGTCCAGGGGCCGTTCCAGGGAATCGACACGGTCTACTTCGGCGGCGGCACCCCTTCCGCCCTCAGTCCGGAGCAACTCGGCCGGATCATCGCGGCGGCGAAACGCTCGCTCCCGGTCCAGGAGGACGCCTGGATCTTTCTAGAGGCCAACCCTGAGGATGTGACTCTCGAGAGTGTTCAGGCCTGGCGGGAACTGGGTGTCCGGACGCTGTCTCTGGGAATCCAGTCCTTTGATTCCCAAGCCCTGGCGTTCCTCGGACGGCGCCACTCGCCGGAGCAGGCTCGACGGAGCGTCGAGCTCGCCCGGGCGGCCGGGTTCCACACCGTGGCCCTCGACCTGATCTATGGGCTGGCCGGCCAGACGGCCGACGATTGGCGGCGGACCCTGGAGACCGCGGTCGCGCTGGAGCCGGATCACCTCTCCTGCTATCAGCTCACGATCCACGAGGGGACGCCATTCGGCTTCCGGCTCGCCCGGGGCAAGATGACAGAAGCGCCGGACGAGGCTCAAGCGGATCTCTTTCTTCTGACGCATTCCTTCCTGCGGGACGCCGGCTGGCCCGGCTACGAGGTCTCGAACTTCGCGCGCTCGCCGGGGCATCAGTCCCGGCACAACCGGAAGTATTGGGACCACACGCCTTACCTCGGAGTCGGGCCTTCGGCGCACTCGTTCTCGGGCCTTTCCGCCCTCTCCGGACGACGGCGCTGGTGGAATGAGCGGAAGATCAACCCCTACGAGTCGCGGATCGACGCGGGCGAGCGGCCCGTCGCGGGGAGCGAGGATCTGACCGCGGAAGACCTGGCCCTGGAAGCGCTGATGCTCGGTCTGCGGACGGCCGAAGGCGTCGACCTGGAGCGGTTCCGCCAGCGCTATGGCGTCGATCTTCTGGAGAGGAACGGGTCTCAGTTGGAGCGGATGGCGGGGCTGGTGAACGTCGAAGGCGGATGGCTCGTCCCGACGCTCGAAGGCTGGGCGATCGCGGATACGCTGGCCCGCGACTTCGAGCTTAATCTGGACGCCGCCAGATCGTGACGCCCCGCTGGCTCGCGCGACTCACGGTCGACTTGCGCGCAACTCCCTGACTTTTGCCGCGACACCCGGTCGAGAGGAGAGAAGAAGAGGATCAGGGAAGGCCGGAAGGGTCAGGGGAGCGGGCAGTGATTCAATACGTATCCCAATGGACATCCATCCCGCGGGCCGCTGGTCCCGAGCGTCGGACCAGGGCCACGGCAGGAGGATGTCTTGTGCTTCGACCTCGCCGCCGGTCATGGCGGCGGGCTTCCCGGACCGGAGGGGGTCTCAGGTTCCGGACGTGACTTCCTTCTTGGCGGGGGTGAGCTGCTCGGTCAGGCTCTTGCCGGTGGTGGAGCGTGAGAACGAGTCGGCCGCGACCAGGAACCAGCCGATCGGTCCGAGCAGCGCCTTGGCCGCGAGGCCGACGACGATGTGGGCGCCGCCCCCCTTGATGTCACCGTCCAGAAGCAGACTGGTTCCCGGAGCGATCAGCCCTTCGCCGACGAGCTTGATTGCGTTGGTGGCCGTTGTGTCCATGGACTTCCCCTCCTTGATGGGCTCGGCTGAATGGTGTTCCAGCTCCGCGGGTTTCGGGGCCTCGGGTGCCTCGGCCGGGCCTGGCGAGGCGGGAGGCAAGTGCTTCCTGACTCTACTCCTCTCGGAACTGGCCGGCCGGTCTCGACTCACGATCGTCTCCTCCAGGAACTCCGAGATCTTTCATACTCTAGCATAGGTTCCGCTCGCGGAAACCGGCCCAGCGCAGCGCCGAAGCTCGGCCCGAAGCGGGCGCGCAATCGCTTGACGCATCGTCACGGCTTCGCAATAATCCGCCGTCGAAACGTTGCCAGACCGTCACAGGCTGGAAGAGCGCAGTGTTCTCCTCGATCGGGCGTATCGGGGAGCTGACATCTTTGGTTTCTTTGATGAAGTTTTGATGGCGTATATACTGTTGCATTCAAGTTGGTGCAGGAACGGGAAGGATCGTCTTGACCAGGTATGCAGGGACCACGAATCTTGCCGACCGTCTCCGGCAGTCCGTGGAGCTCGATCCGGACGCGCTCGCGTTCGTCTTCCTCGGTGATGGGGAGAACGAGACCGGACGCTGGACCTATGGGCGGCTGGACCAGGAAAGCAGGGCGGTGGCCGCGCTCCTCCAGGAGCACGGCCTCGAGGGCGAGCGCGCCCTGCTGCTTCTGCCGCCGGGCCTGGAGCTGATCCGCACGCTGTACGGCTGCCTCTACGCCGGCACCACCTTCGTCGTCAGCCCCATCCCCCATCCGCGCCGGGAAGCCGCCGTCAACCGCCTGCTGGCGATCGCCGCGGACTGCCGGCCGCGGGCGGTGATCACGACGCCGGAGGTCAAGGAGACGTTCCAGGCGCGGCTGTCGGCGATCCCCGGCTTCGAGAACCTCCTCTGGCTGACCGCCGCGGATGTGGATCCGGCCGCGGCGTGGCGCCCTGCGGCCATCAACGGCGACGATCTGGTCTTCCTCCAGTACACCTCGGGCTCGACCGCCGCTCCCAAGGGGGTGATGGTGAGCCACCGGAACCTGGCGGCGAACGTGGCGCAGACCGCCGAGGGGATGAACCTCCATCGGGGCGCCCTCGCCGTGTCCTGGCTGCCCGTGCATCACGACATGGGCCTGGTCGGGATGGTCTTCGCGACGATGGCCTCCCGGATGAGCTGCGTCCTGATGTCGCCGCTCCACTTCATCCAGAGGCCCGTCCGCTGGCTGAAGGCGATCAGCCACTACCAGGCCTACCTGACGGGCGGCCCCAACTTCGCCTACGACCTCTGTGTCCGCAAGGCCACCCCCGCGCTCTGCGAAGGGCTCGATCTGAGCAGCCTGCGCGTGGCGTACAACGGCGCCGAGCCGCTGCGGGCGTCGACCCTGGAACGCTTCACGGAGAGGTTCTCGCCCCTCGGCCTGCGGCCGGAGGTCTTCTACCCCTGCTACGGCCTGGCCGAGGCGACCCTGTTCGTGGGCGGCTCCCGGTGGGACGGCCCGCCGGTGACCGGCACCTACGACGCCGCCGCGCTGCAGGAGAGGCGGGTGGTTCCGATCCCGCCGGACCAGACGGGGAACGGCGCCCGCACGCTGGTCAGCTCCGGCCGCCTCTGGGGCCAGGAGGCGGTCATCGCCGATCCGGAGACGGGCACCCGCTGCGAGCCGGGCCGCATCGGCGAGATCTGGCTGGCGGGACCGAACGTCAGCCGCGGCTACTGGGAGCTGCCGGAGCAGAACGCGCGGACGTTCGGCGCCCGGCTGGCTGACGACCCGGAGGCGGGTCCGTTCCTGCGCACCGGCGACCTGGGGTTCCTGGAGGACGGGAACCTGTTCGTCACCGGCCGCATCAAGGATCTGATCATCATCGCGGGGAGCAACCACTATCCCCAGGACATCGAGCAGACCGTGGAAGAGGCCGAGCCGAGCCTCCGTCCCGGAAGCTGCGCGGCGATCTCGGTCGATGTCGACGACGAGGAGCGGCTCGTGGTGCTCGTCGAGCTGCCGCGCGGCGAGAATCTCGCCGAGATCGCCAAGGCGATCCGCAGCCGGGTGGCCGCGGAGCACGACCTGCGGGTTCATGACATCCTGCTGCTTCGCCCCGGCAGCCTGCCGAAGACCACCAGTGGAAAGATCCAGCGGCACGCCTGCAAGGCCGCCTATCGCAAGGGCCAACTGGAACGTTGGGAAGCGGCTGAAAAAGCCTGAAAGCCTGAGGATACCGCCGAGATGGAGGCCGGAGAGATCGAGGGGCCGCTGCTCCAATATTTGAGCCATACGCTCGGCGCTCCCCGTCTGGGCTATGAGGTCGCGCCCCGTCGCATCCAGGGCGGCAACGAGACCGACATCTTCAGCTTCCGGCTGTCGGAGGCTCCGGCGCCGTTCGACCAGCGGCTCGTGGCGCGCATGTTCCGGACCGGGGGAGCGGCGGAGCGCGCGCGCATCGAGGCGGCGGCGCACCAGGCGGTCACCGGACAGGGGCTCGCCGCACCGAAGGTCTTCCTGGTGGGCGACAGGCTCGACGGTATCGGCGATACCGAGGGGCTGGGCGGGCTTGGTTCCTCCTTCCTCATCATGGAGCACGCCGGGGGCCGCTCGGCGGTCGAGCTGGTCTATCCCTCGGTGCTGGCGCGGCTGCCCGCCCTGCTGGCCGAGACCATGGTCGCCCTCCATCGCCTCGACTCCGGTGTTCTGCTGGCTGCCGCCGAGGCGGCCGGGCTCGATCCGCTGGCGGTGACGCTGGACCTCTCTCCGGAGACCCGCGAGCGGCGGGTCGCCCGGGAGTTCCCGTCGCTCGCCGCGGTGGGGGAGTGGCTCGACCGCAACCGTCCCGATTCGTTCGGTTCTTCCGTCCGGCGGGCCATCAACCATGGCGATCTGCATCCGTTCAATCTGATGATCGACGGCAGCCGGGTCAGCTCCGTCCTCGACTGGACGCGGGCGGTGATCGCGCCGCCGGAGTACGACCTCGCGGCCAACCGGATCATCGTCCGCTACGGCCCGGTCGTCGGTCCGAGCGGCCTGCTGCCGCGGCTGCTGATCCCGTTCTACCGCGACTGGTTCCCGGGCCGGTTCGAGACGCTCTACCGCGCCCATCTGCCGTTCGACGAGTCGCTGGTGCGCTACTTCGAGGTGCAGCGGGGTCTGGGCATCCTGGCCGACGTGGCGCTGCGGCGGCGGGCGCTGGCCGCGGGCACCCCGGTGCCGCCCGACCGCGACAGGTCGGCCAAGGCGCTCGACGGCACGAACCTGCCGCGGCTCGCGCGGCACGTGGAGAAGCTCTCGGGCCTGCGCATCGAGATGCCCCCCCGGGTGGGGCCGGCATCGACGGGAAGAGTCGAGCCGGGAAGGGTGGAACGATGACGGCGCGCACCCCGGACGCGGGCGAGATCCAGGCCTGGCTGGTCGCCCGCCTGGCCGAAGAGCTTGGCCTGAGCCCGGCCGACATCGACGTCTCCGAGCCCTACGCGAGCTACGGCCTGGGCTCGCGGGACGCGGTGGGGATCTCGGGCGATCTCGAAGAGTGGCTCGGGCGCCGGCTGTCGCCGACGCTGCTGTACGACCATCCGTCGATCGAGGCGCTGAGCCGTCACCTCGGTGGCGGAGATGACGCCTCGGCGATCGCGGCATCCATAGAGATAGATACCGTCGAGGAGACCGATCCCTCGCCTCTGGGATCTTCGGGTCAGTCAGGCTCATCAGAACCGATCGCCATCGTCGGCCTGGCCTGCCGCTTCCCCGGCGCTCCCGATGCCGACGCCTACTGGCGCCTGGTCTCCGGCGGTGTCGATGCGATCCGCGAGGTGCCGGCCGACCGCTGGGACAACGCGGCGCTCTTCGATCCGGGCGACCCGGAAAACGCCGCGCCCGGCAAGATGAATTCGCGCCACGGCGGGTTCCTCGACCAGGTGGACCGGTTCGAGCCGGCCTTCTTCGGCATCTCCGCCCACGAGGCGGAGCGCCTCGACCCCCAGCAGCGGCTCCTCCTGGAGCTGACCTGGGAGGCCCTGGAGGACGCCGGGCTGGCGCCGGAGCGGTTGAGCGGCACCGCGACCGGCGTGTTCGTGGGCATCTCGACCAACGACTACGGCCGCCTCCAGCTCGAAGACCTCACGCGCATCGATGCCTGGGCGGGAACCGGTAACGCCCGCAGCATCGCGGCCAACCGGATCTCGTACCAGCTCGGCCTCTCCGGGCCGAGCCTCGCCGTGGATACGGCCTGCTCGTCCTCCCTGGTGGCCCTCCACCTCGCCTGCCAGAGCCTGCGCTCCGGCGAGTGCGGGGTGGCGCTGGTGGGCGCGGTCAACGTCATGCTCTCGCCCGAGGTGACGATGATCTTCGCCCGGGCCGGGCTGCTGGCGCCCGACGGCCGCTGCAAGGCGTTCGACGCGCGGGCCGACGGCTACGTGCGCGGCGAGGGAGCGGGCGTGGTGGTGCTCAAGCCGCTCTCGGCCGCCCTCGAAGCCGGCGACGACGTCTATGCGGTGATCCGGGGCAGCGCGGTCAACCAGGACGGCCGCACCAACGGGCTGATGGCGCCGAGCGGTCCCGCGCAAGAGGCGGTGATCCGGCGCGCCTGCCGCAACGCCGGCATCGACCCGGGGGAGGTCCATTTCGTCGAGACCCACGGCACCGGCACGGCGCTCGGCGACCGCATCGAGGCCGGCGCCCTGGGCGCGGCGGTCTCCTCCGCGTCGCGGCAGGAGCCCTGCTGGATCGGCTCGGTGAAGACCAACATCGGGCATCTGGAAGCGGCGGCGGGCATGGCCGGCCTGATCAAGGCGGTCCTCGCGCTGCGGCACCGCCAGCTTCCGCCCAGCCTCCATTTCGAGACCCCGAGCCCGATGATCGACTTCGCCGATCTCGGCCTGCGGGTCGCGGACCGCGCGCAACCCCTGCCGATACTGCCCGCGGGCGGCGAGCCGGTCCGGGCCGGCGTCAGCTCCTTCGGCTTCGGCGGCACCAACGCCCACGTCGTGCTCGAAGAGGCACCGGCGCGGCACGAAGAGCTGCACGGAGAGCAGGAGGACGAGGGGGGGCACCTGCTGGTGCTCTCGGCTCGGACCCCCGCCGCTCTCGACGCGGCCTGCGCGCGGCTGGCCTCGTGGCTCGAATCCCACCCCGAGATTCCGCTCGGCGACGTGGCCTTCACCCTGCGCACGGGCAGGAACGCCTTCGAGCACCGGCGCGCCGTCCTCGACCGGGACCGCGCGGAGGCCGTGGCGATCCTCCGCTCGGGGAAAAGCACCGAAAGCCCAGCCGAGGCGCTGCCGGTTCCATCTCAGGACGAGCCCCGGCAGGCTCGACGCCGGGCCGGCCTGCCGACCTATCCGTTCCAGCGCCAGCGGTACTGGTGGGAGGCTCTGGATTCAGGCGAGCCGAAGCGGGTCTGGGCGGCGCTGTCTCCGGACGAGGTGAAGAAGCCCCTGGAGGACTGGTTCCACGTGCCGGTCTGGAATCCGGCGCCGCTGGACCAGGTCCGTCTGGATTCCGCTTCGCCGGCCCCGACGTCACCGTCGTCCGTCCTGGTGTTCTGCGACGAGCACGGCCTCGGCGAGGGACTGGCGACGCGGTTCCGCCAGGCGGGCCGGCCGGTCGTCCTGGTGCGGCCCGGTGCCGATGGTGTCGAGACGGATTACGAAGCGCTGCTCGACGGCCTGCCTGCGCCTCCGGGCGAGATCGTCCACCTGTGGAGCGTCGGCGGAGATCCGGTTTCGACCCTCGAACAGGCCGAGAAGGCCCAAAAGCTGGGCCTCGAAAGCGTCGTCCAGCTGGTGCGGGCGCTCGGGGAACGGCCGAGCCCGGGCACGGTCTCGTTCACCCTGGTGGCGAGCGGCATGGCCGAGGTCACCGGCGGCGACCTGGTGAGCCCGGCGAAGTCGACCCTGCTCGGTCCTTGCCGGGTGATCCCGTTCGAGTACCCGCGCTTCACCAGCCGTTGCGTCGACGTCCAGGTGCCCGACTCGCCGGAGGCGCTCGACCTGCAAATCGGGCACCTGCTGCGGGAGATCGAATCGCGGGCGACCGTCGCCGATGTCGCCACGGTCGCTTATCGCGGCCAGGACCGCTACGTGGAGTCGATCGTCCGCACGCCGCTCGCGCCGCTCACGCCGCTCAGGACCGCTGACGGCCAGCGCCTGCGCCAGGGCGGCGTCTACCTGCTCACCGGCGGCCTCGGCGGTCTCGCCTTGTCGGCGGCCCGGTTCCTGGCGGAGAGATACCGGGCGCGGCTGGTGCTGGTGAGCCGCACCGGCCTGCCGCCGCGGGAGGACTGGGCGAGCCTGCGGGCGGAGGCCGAGGCGGACGTCTCGCCGACCCGGCGGGCCTCCGAGGCGGTGCCGCACCGCATCCGCGAGGTCATGGCCATCGAAGAGATCCTCGCGGAGACCGGCGGCGAGCTGCTCCTGATCGAGGCCGACGTCACCGACCGCGCGCAGATGCAGGCCGCGGTCCGGCAGGTTCTCGGCCGGTTCGGTGCGCTGCACGGCGTCTTCCACACCGCCGGGGTCATCGGCGCGGGCATGATCGCCTTCAACCCGAAGGACTCGCTGGCGCGGGTGATGCCGCCCAAGCTCGCCGGCACGATGGTCCTGGATGAGGTGCTGGAGGAGGTGATCGAGGAGATTGACCTCGACTTCCTGGTCCTCTACTCGTCGCTCGCCGCGCTGGTCGGCGGCACCGGCCAGGTGGCCTACAGCGCCGCCAACGGCTTCCTCGACGCGTTCGCCATCCACCGCACCCGGCGCGGACGCTTCACGGTGTCCGTGGGCTGGGGCGAGTGGCAGTGGAACGTCTGGGAGGGGTTCGCGCCGGAGATCCACGCCGCCCTCGAAGAGAGCCGGCTGCGGTTCGGCATCTCTCCCGAAGAGGGGTTCAACGCCCTGGAGCGCATCCTGGCGCAGGATCGGCCACACGTCGCGGTGCTGACGCGCTCGTTCGAAACGCTCCGCGAGTGGTTCCTCGCGCTCGGCGCCGAGACGCTCGGCGGCTCCGGCTCCGCCGCCGAGACCCCCTCGTCCCGGCCCGGCGGCATGCCGGCCCTGCCGCCGCGGGAGGAGCTGGAGCGGATCATCGCCGGGATCTGGCGGCGGTACTTCGGCGTCGAATCGCTGGGGCTCGACGACAACTTCTTCGACGCGGGCGGCAACTCGCTCGTCGGCCTCCAGATCCTGAGCGAGCTGCGCAAGACCCTGGGCGTCGAGCTGCCCAAGGTGGCGATCTTCCAGGCCCCGACCGTGCGGGCGCTGGCGCGGTATCTCGAAGGCATGGGCGCGGGGGCCGCCGGAGCCCCGAAGGAGACGCCGGGCGCGGCGGCGGCGGCCAGCCGGCCGGAGGCGGTGGAGAAAGATGCGATCGCCATCGTCGCCATGGCCCTTCGGTTCCCGGGCGCCCGGTCCGTCGATCAGTTCTGGGAGAACCTCTCGTCCGGCGTCGAAGCCGTCACCTACTTCACCGACGAGGAGCTGGACGAGGTCCCTCCCGCCCTGCTCGCCAATCCCGACTATGTGAAGGCACGGCCGGTCCTGGAGGACATCGACCAGTTCGACGCCGGCTTCTTCAACTACTCCCCGGGCGAGGCGCGGCTCATGGATCCGCAGATCCGCCTCTTCCTAGAGACCTGCTGGGAGGCGCTGGAGTCCTCGGGCTATGCGGTCGAGGGGCTCCAGGACCGGGTCGGCGTGTTCGCCGGATCGAACATCAGCACCTACCTCCTGGGCCTGATGCGGCGGCCGGGGTTCGTCGAGTCGATCGGCGAGCTCGAGACGGTCATCACCAACGACCGCGACTCGCTCACCACGAGCACGTCCTACAAGCTGAACCTGAAGGGCCCCAGCCTGACCGTGCAGACCTTCTGCTCGACCTCGGCCGTGGCCATTCACCTCGCCTGCAAGACCCTGCTGCACGGCGAGTGCGAGATGGCGCTCGCCGGGGGCGTCTCGATCCGGGTGCCGTCGCGGACCGGCTACCTCTACCGGCACGGCGACCAGTACTCTCCGGACGGCCACACCCGGGCCTTCGACCACCGCGCGCGCGGCACCGTGTTCGGCGACGGCGTGGGCGTCGTGGTGCTCAAGCGGCTGAGCGCGGCGGTGCGCGACGGCGACCACATCCACGCCGTGATCCGCGGCTCGGCGGTGAACAACGACGGCTCGCTGAAGGTGGGCTACACGGCTCCCAGCATTGAGGGGCAGTCGTCGGTGATCGCCTCGGCGCTGGCGGACGCCGGGGTCAAGGCCTCCGAGGTGAGCTACGTCGAGGCCCACGGCACCGCGACCGCGCTCGGAGATCCGATCGAGGTCGCGGCCCTGACGCAGGCGTACCGGCAGCAGACGCTCGCCCGCCGTTTCTGCGCCCTGGGCTCGGTGAAGACCAACATCGGCCATCTGGACCGCGCCGCGAGCGTCGCCTCGGTGATCAAGACCGCCCTGGCGCTCCAGAACCGGCAGATCCCGCCCAGCCTTCATTTCGAGAAGCCGAACCCGGACATCCCGTTCGACACCAGCCCGTTCTTCGTCAACGACCGGCTGCGCGACTGGACGGGGGAGCGCGGACCGCGCCGGGCCGGCGTCAACTGCCTCGGCATCGGAGGCACCAACGCCCACGTCGTGCTGGAGGAGGCGCCAGCACCGGCACCGGCGAGCCCGTCCCGGCGTAATCAGCTCCTGCTGCTCTCGGCCCGGAGCGAGACGGCCCTCGGCCAGGCCGCCGCCCGCCTCGCCCGGTATCTCAGGGGTCTAAAGGACGCCGAGAGCATCGACGATGCGGATCTGGCCGACGTCGCCTACACGCTCCAGGTCGGCCGCAAGGTCTTCTCCCACCGCCGCGCGGTGGTCTGCGACGGCCGGGAGTCGGCGATCCAGGCCCTGGAGGCCACCGACACCATCCCGGCGGCATCGGGATCTCCCGCCTCCCGGCAGGTCACGTTCCTCTTCCCCGGCGAAGGGGAGCACTACCCGGGCATGGCCCGCGGGCTCTATCGCGACGAGCCGGTCTTCCGCGAGCAGGTCGACCTCTGCATGGGCATCCTCCGCGAGGTGGGCGAGGACGGCCTTCTCGACGGGTTCCAAGGCGGCGACGACGAGGAGGCCGTCCGCCTGCTGAGCCAGGCCCGCCACCTCCACCCGGTGCTGTTCGTGGTCGAGCACTCGCTCGCCCGGCTGCTGATGTCCTGGGGGGTGAAGCCGCGGGCGCTGCTGGGGCACGGCCCCGGTGAGATCGTCGCCGCGTGCCTGGCGGGCGTCTTCACGCTCCAGGACGCGCTCCGCCTGGTGGCGGCGCGAGGGCGCTGGATCGACGAGGCGACCGATCCCGAAACCCTGGCGGACCGGGTCGCGGAGTTGGTTGGCGGCATGGAGCTGCGCGCCCCGTCGGTGCCCTTCCTCTCCAGCGCCACCGGCGGCTGGGTCAACCGCAAGCAGGCGACCAATCCGCGGTATTGGGGGGAGTGGGCGGACCAGAGCCATCAGCCGGATCGCATCGGCGAGGCGGTGGCGGAGCTGCTGGGCGAGGCCGAGCAGGTGCTGCTCGAAGTGGGGCCGGGCTCGGCGCTCACCTCACGGGTGCGACTGCATCCGAACTGTGATGTGGCGCGCGCGGCGCTGGCTCAGCCGACCCTGCGCAGTTGTTCCCAAACAGGCGAAACAGCCGAGCCGGGGGACGATCAGGCTTATCTGCTTACGACCCTGGGCCGGCTCTGGCAACAGGGGCTGGAGATCGACTGGCGCGGCTTCTATCAAGGTGAGCGCCGTCGGCGCCGGCCGCTGCCGACCTATCCGTTCGAGCGCGAGAGGCACTGGATCGACGCGCCGCCGGCCGAGGGTTCCACCGTGACGAAGGGTACCCGGCTGACCGGGGCCATGGACGACCTCGAACGGCGGCCGGAGGTCGAGGACTGGTTCTACGAGGCGGTCTGGACGCCGCAGCCCGCGCGAGCCGAGACCGAGCCGGCGCCGCGATCCGCCGCCCCCTGGCTGGTCTTCGTCGATGCGTCTCTGCTGGCAGCCCGCTTGCTGGAGCGCCTCGCGTCGCGGGGCGAGACGGTCTTCACGGTAACCGCCGGCAGCGGCTATGCGGCGGAGGGCTCGGCCTGGACCCTCGATCCCGCCGAGCCGGACCACTATCGGCGGCTGGTCGAGGATCTCGGTGCGAAGGGAGATCTGCCGGAGCGCATCCTCCATCTCTGGAATCTCAACTCGGACGGCGGCTCCCTGAACGAGACGCTGGACCTCGGCTTCCACTCCCTCGTCTACCTGGCGCGCGCCCTGTCGCCCGCCCTGCGCGGGAAGGTCGAGCTGAACGTGGTTTCGAGCGGCGCCTTCGCCGTGACCGGCGAGGAGACCTTGAATCCGCTGCGGGCGATGCTCGCCGGCCCGGTGCAGGTCGTGCCGATGGAGTACCCCTCGATTTCGATCCGCCACCTCGATCTCGAGCTGCCCGCGCCGGGCAGCGGGGACGAGGACCGGCTGCTCGACGGGCTGATCTCCGAGATCTACCGGTCGCCGGTCGAACGGGAGATTGCGCTGCGCGGCGGAGAGCGCCGGGTCCGCGGCTTCGAGCCCCGTCCCCTGGCCCGGCCGGCGGCCATCTCCGGCGCCGTCTGGCGTCAGGGCGGGGTCTACCTCATCACCGGCGGCCTGGGCGGTCTCGGTCTGGCCGCCGCCGAGCATCTCGCCGATGCCTGCGGCGCGCGTCTCGCGCTCGTCGGACGGACCGCCCTGCCGCCGCGGGAGGAGTGGGACCGCATCCTCGCGGAGAGCGATTCCGGGACGGGGATGGCCCGCCGGATCGCGAAAGTGCGGGCTCTGGAAGAGCGGGGCGCCGAGGTTCTCGTCCTTGCCGCCGACGTGACCGATCGCGAGCGCATGAAAGAGGTCGTGGCGGAGGTGCTGGAGCGCTTCGGCGCGATCCACGGCGTGCTCCACACGGCGGGCGTGCCGGCCGCGGGCCTGATGCACGGCAAGAGCGCCGCGGACTTCGCATCGGTGCTGGGCGCCAAGGTCCAGGGCAGTCTCGTTCTGGAAGAGGTGCTGGAAGAGGTGTTGAGTGAGACTCCGCTCGACGTCTTCGTCCTCTTCTCCTCGATCACCGCGATCCTCGGCGGCGGTCCCGGCCAGGTGGACTACAGCGCTGCGAACGCCTTCCTCGACGCCTTCGCCCAGGCCCGGACCCGATCGGGGATCGGCCGCCGCGTCGTGTCGATCGACTGGGGCGAATGGCTCTGGAACGACTGGGAATCGAGCATGGCCGGCCTTCCTCCGGAAGCCCTGGCCTCGTTCCGGCGCAACCGCGAGCGGCTCGGCATCGACTTCGCGGGCGGCATGGACGCCCTGGAGCGGATCCTGGCCTCGGATCTGGCGAACGTCGTCGTCTCCCCGCCCAACTTCAACGCGATGCGGGCGATCACGCGGGAGTACACCTTCGACCTGCTCCTGGGGCAACCGGCCGGCCGCGAGGTGCAGGCCCGGCCGGCCGCGGCGTTGACGCCGAGGGAGCTGGAAGGCTGGATCCTGGAGTCCTGGCGGCAAGCCCTGGGCCGGGAGCAGATCGGACTCGACGACAACTTCTTCGACCTCGGCGGCAACTCGCTCCTCGGCCTGCGGGTGACGACCGAGCTCCAGCGCGAGCTGCGGCGCGAGGTTCTGCCGCTGGCGCTCTACGAAGCCCCGACCGTGCGCTCGCTGGCCGCCTATCTCCAGCCTCCGGTCCTCGAAGCTCCGGCTGCCGACGTCGGCGGGACGCGGTCAGGCGGCGCGCCGGGCTCGCAGGGCGCACGGCAGGGCATCGCGATCGTCGGCATGGCCGGCCGCTTCCCGGGCGCCGCCAACACCGAGGAGCTGTGGCGCAATCTGCTCGACGGCCGCGAGAGCATCACCTTCTTCAGCGACGAGGAGCTGCTCGCCGCGGGCGTCGATCCCGGTCTCCTCGCCAACCCGCGCTACGTGAAGGCGGGCGCGGTGCTGGAGAACATCGACCGTTTCGACGCCGAGCTGTTCGGGGAGTCGCCGCGGGAGGCGGAGCTTCTCGACCCGCAGCTGCGCCTCTTCATGGAGTGCTCCTGGGAGGCCCTCGACGACGCGGGCTGCGACCCGCGGCGCCATCCCGGCCGGATCGGCGTCTTCGGCGGCTCGAACCTCAGCACCTACCTGCTCCAGATGGCGGCGTCGCCCGAGCTGGCGGGGCTGGTCCACCCCATGCTGGCGGGGCTCGGCAACTCCAGCGACGCGCTGACCACGCGCGTCTCCTACAAGCTCAACCTGCGCGGCCCGAGCGTCTCGGTGCAGACCTTCTGCTCGACCTCCGGCGTCGCGGCCCACATGGCCTGCGAGAGCCTCGAACGGGGCGAGTGCGACATGGCGCTCGCGGGCGGCGTGCGGGTCGTCGTGCCCCACCGCGTGGGCTATCTCCACGAGCCCGGCGGCATCGAATCGCCCGACGGGCACATCCGCACCTTCGACGCCCGCGGCAGGGGCATGGTGCTCGGCAACGGCGTCGCCATCCTCGTCCTCAAGCGGCTGGAGGCCGCGGTGGCGGACGGCGACCATATCTACGCGGTGATCAAGGGCTCGGCGATCAACAACGACGGCTCGGGCAAGATCGGCTACACCGCCCCGAGCGTCAACGCCGTGGCGGAGACCGTGAGCCGGGCCCTGGAAAATGCGCAGGTCGCCGCCGACACGATCTCCTACGTCGAGGCCCACGGCACGGCCACCGAAGTGGGCGATCCGATCGAGATGGCGGCGCTGACCCGGGCGTTCCGGGCGCATTCCGCGGAGCCGGGCCGGGTGCACCGCGTCCAATACTGCGCCATCGGCTCGGTGAAGTCGAACCTCGGCCACCTCGACCGCGCGGCGGGCGCCACGGCCCTCATCAAGACCGCGCTCGCGCTCCAGCGCGGCGAGCTGCCGCCGAGCATCAGCTTCGAGGAGCCCAATCCGAAGCTCGACCTGGAGCGCAGCCCGTTCTACGTCCAGACCGAGCGCACCCCCTGGGCGACGGCCGACGGACAACCCCGGCGCGCGGGGGTCAACGTCCAGGGCATCGGCGGCACCAACGTCCACTTCATCCTCGAAGAGCCTCCGGCGGAGGTCGTGGCCGATCGCCCCTCCCGGCCTCTCCAGATGCTGGTTCTCTCGGCCAACAGCGCGACAGCTCTGGAAGCCCAGACCGATCGCCTGGCGGCCCACCTGCGGCAGGCCGGCGCGGCGCTCGATCTGCCCGACGTGTCATCGACTCTGCACCGCGGCCGGCAGCTCCTGAAGTACCGCCGCTTCGTAGTCTGCCGGAATCTCCTCGACCATGAGGACGCCGTCGCCTGCCTGGAGTCGCGCGACGAGCAGCGGGTCTTCAGCCACTACGAGGAGCCGGGCCGCCGGCCGGTCTGCTTCCTGTTCCCCGGCCAGGGCGCGCAGTACCCGGGCATGGGGCGCGGGCTGTATGAGCAGGAGGCCGTGTTCCGCTCCGAAGTGGACCGCTGCTGCGACCTGCTGAAGCCCCTCCTGGGCCGCGACCTGCGCGAGATCCTGTTCCCCGCGTCGGGCGATGCCGGAGCGACCGAGGCCGCTGGACGCGAGCTGGCCCGGACGGAGCTGACCCACCCCGCCCTCTTCGTCGTCGAGTACGCCCTGGCCCGGCAGTGGATGGCCTGGGGCGTCCAGCCGGATTGGATGATCGGCCACAGCCTGGGCGAGTATGTCGCCGCCTGCCTAGCCGGCGTCTTCGCGCTGTCCGACGCGCTGGCCCTCGTGGTGGCCCGCGGCCGGCTGATCTCGGAGGTCGAGCCGGGTGCAATGCTCAACGTCCCGCTGCCGGAGGCCGAGATCGCCGCGCTGCTCGGCCCCGAGCTGTCGCTGGCCGCCGTCAACGGCCCGAGCCAGTGCACCGTCTCGGGACCCGAGGCGCCGCTGGCCGACCTGGAGGCGGCGCTCGCCGCGCGGGGCGTGCGCACCGGCCGGCTGCGGACCTCCCACGCCTTCCATTCGGCGATGATGGACCCGGTGCTGGAGCGCTTCCGCGAGCGGGTCTCGGCGGTCCCTCGGAACGCGCCCCGGCAGACCTGGATCTCGAACGTGACCGGTGTCCGCATCCAGGCCGAGCAGGCCGTCGATCCGGACTACTGGGTCGAGCACCTGCGCCAGCCCGTGCGGTTTGCGGACGGCATCCGGGAGCCGCTGAACGATCCCCGCGCGGTCTTCCTGGAGGTCGGCCCGGGCCGCAACCTCACCACGCTGGTCGCGCGGCAGGCGCAGTCCGATCCGGTGCTCCTGGCCTCGCTGCGCCCGCCGCAGCAGGACGAGCCGGATCTCGGCTTCCTGCTGGACACCCTGGGCAGGCTCTGGCTGACGGGGGTCGAGGTGGACTGGGATGGGTTCTACCGTGAGGAGAACCGCCGCCGCGTCCCCCTGCCGGCCTACCCCTTCGAGGGCGAGCGGTACTGGCTCGGTCCCCGCGGAGCCGTACTGCCGGCGACCCGTGCCGTGGCGCCATCTGGAGTCAAGAAGGCGGACCCCGCGGACTGGTACTACCGGCCGTCCTGGCGGCCGTCCCCGCTGCCCGTTCCCTCCTCGGAAGGCGAGGCCGCGGGCGGCTCCTGGCTGCTCCTGGTGGACGAGCTCGGCGTGGGCCGCCGCGTCGCGGAGAGTCTGAAGGCGAACGGCTCCACAGTGGCAATGGCCGCGGTGGGCGCCCGATTCGAGAAAGTGTCCTCCCTGGAATGGCGGCTCGACCCGAGCCGGGAGGACGACTACCGGCGCCTGTTGCAGGAGCTGGGTTTCCAGCCCGACCGGGTGGTTCACCTTTGGAGCCTGACCGGCGGGCTTGCGGAGCCGCAGACCGTCGGCTTCTTCAGTCTGCTGCGGCTGGCGCGGGCGCTGGGGGCCGAGCGGGTGCGCGGCGCGCGGCTGACGGTGGTCACGAACCGGCTTGAGGACATTCTGGGCGGCGAGCCGGTCGAAGCGGACAGGTCGACGCTGGCGGCGGTGTTGAAGGTTCTGCGGCAGGAAGTCCCGGGCCTCGCGAGCCGCCTGATCGAGATCGATCCGGAGCCGGCTACGACTGATCAGGCTCCTCTTGTCGCCGAGCTGCGCCATGGCTCCGCCGCGGACCTGGAGGTGGCCTGGCGGAACGGCAGCCGGTGGCTGCGCCACTTCGAGCCGGTCCGCCTGGAGCCCGCGGCCGAACCTTCCGCGGACAGTACTTCCGGGCTGCGGGACGGCGGCGTCTACCTCATCACCGGCGGCCTCGGCGGGGTCGGCCTGCTGCTGGCGGAGGAGCTGGCGCTCCGGCATCGCGCCCGCCTGGCGCTGGTGGGCCGCTCCGGCCTTCTTGAACGCGGACAGTGGCAGCAGTGGCGGACCGAGCACGGCGAGGACGATCCGACCTCCCGGAAGATCCGCCGGATCGAACGGCTGGAGGAGCTGGGCGCCGAGGTTCTGGTGCTGGCGGCCGACGTCGCGGACCCCGCGGCGATGCGGGCGGCCCTGGAGAGCGTCGAGTCGGCCTTCGGCGAGCTGCACGGCGTGCTCCACGCCGCGGGTGTGACGAGCCGCGACGCCTTCCAGCCGGTGCAGCTGACCGGGGACGAGCTGTGCGAGCGCCACTTCCGGGCGAAGGTTCGCGGCGTGGAGGTGCTGGGAGAGGTTCTGGGAGACCGGCCGCTCGACATCTGCCTCCTGTTCTCCTCGCTGTCGTCCGTGCTCGGAGGCCTCGGTTTCGCTGCCTACGCGGCCGCGAACGCCTACCTGAACGGATTCGCGCAGGCGCGCAGACGGGCCGGCGACGCCCGCTGGCTGTCGGTGGCCTGGGATGCCTGGCGTCTCGACGGCGGAAGTCATTCCGAGGCGGAAACCTCGATGACCCCGGAAGAAGGCGTCGAGGCGTTCGGCCGCATCCTGTCGGCGCGCGCCGCCGATCCCACCCTGGGCCCCGTCCTGGTCCACTCCACCGGCGACCTCGAAGCCCGGCTGGACCAGTGGCTGCGCCGGGTTGCGAAGCCGGCGGCGCCCCGTGCGCCCCGTGTGGAGACCACGCGCTACACGCGGCCCAACCTCCGCACCGCCTACGCGCCGGTCAACAGCGAAGCCGAGCGCAAGGTGGCGCGCGTGTTCGAGGAGGTTCTGGGCGTCGAGAAGGTCGGCATCCACGACAACTACTTCGACCTCGGCGGCACCTCGCTGACCGCGCTCCAGGTGGTGAGCGAGCTGCAGCAGGAGTTCCCCGAAGCCGAGATCACGCCGGTCCTGCTCTTCGAATCTCCCACCGTGGCCGGGCTGGCGAAAGCCCTGGGTGCGGTGGACGGCGGCGAGGAGGCTCTCGACCGGCTGCGCGCGGCTGTCGACGAAGGTCAGGCGCAGGCCCCCACCCGCGAAGGCATCGCCATCGTCGGCATGAGCGGCCGCTTCCCGGGCGCGCCGGACCTCGACCGCTTCTGGCAGAACCTGGTCAACGGGGTCGAGTCCGTGTCGTACTTCACGGACGAGGAGCTTCTGGAGTCCGGCGTCGATCCGGCGCTGTTCGGCAATCCCGACTACGTCCGGGCGCGGCCCATCCTCCCCGGCGTCGATCAGTTCGACGCGGGCTTCTTCGGCTACAGCCCGCGGGAAGCGGAGCTCATGGACCCGCAGATGCGCATCCTCATGGAGACCTGCTGGGAGGCCCTGGAGGGCGCCGGCTACGCACCGGGAGCCAATTTCCAAAAGATCGGCATGTTCGCCGGCTCCAACTTCAGCACTTACTTCCTGTCGCAGCTCCGCGACCCGGGGCTGCTGGACTCCGTGGGCGACCTCCAGGCGTCGATCACCAACGACCGCGACTCGCTCGCGACCAGCATCTCCTACAAGCTGAACCTGAAGGGGCCGAGCCTCACCGTGCAGACCTTCTGCTCGACCTCGGCCGTGGCGGTCCATCTCGCCTCCCAGAGCCTGCGGCAGGGCGACTGCACGATGGCGCTCGCGGGCGGCGTGTCGCTGCGGGTCCCGGCGAAGGCAGGGTACCTCTACCAGAAGGGCGACCAGGTGTCTCCCGACGGCCACACCCGGACCTTCGATCACCGGGCCGGCGGCACGGTGTTCGGCGACGGCGTGGGGGTTCTGGTTCTCAAGCGCCTGAGCGACGCCCTGCGCGACGGCGACCAAGTCCACGCCGTGCTGCGCGGCTCGGCGATCAACAACGACGGCTCGGGCAAGGTCGGCTACACGGCGCCGAGCGTGGAGGGCCAGGCGGAGGTCGTGGCCACGGCGCTCGCCAACGCCGGGGTCGACGCCTCGCAGATCGGCTACGTCGAGGCTCACGGCACCGCGACGGTGCTCGGCGACCCCATTGAGGTCACGGCGCTGACGCGGGCGTTCCGGCTGCACACCGCCGAGAGGGGCTACTGCCCCCTGGGCTCGGTGAAGACCAACCTGGGACACCTCGACCGGGCGGCCGGCGTGACGGCTCTCATCAAGACCGCGCTGGCGCTGGAGCACGGCCAGATCCCGCCGAACCTCCACTTCGAGCGCCCGAATCCGCAGATCGACTTCGAGTCGAGCCCGTTCTTCGTCAACACCCGGCTCCGGGAGTGGAAGCGCAACGGCCGGCCGCGCCTCGCCGGCGTCAACAGCCTGGGCGTGGGCGGCACGAACGTCCACCTGGTGCTGGAGGAGGCGCCGGAGCTGCCGCCCGCCAGCGAGTCGCGCCGCCACCAGCTTCTGGTGGTTTCAGCGCGCAGCGAGGCGGCCCTGGAAGCCTCCAGCTCGCGCCTCGCGGCGCACCTGGAATCGGCGGGCGACGGCGATCTTCCGGACGTGGCCTACACCCTCCAGGTGGGCCGCAAGGAGCTGGCCCACCGCCGGATCGTGGTCGGCGCCGACCGCACGGAGATGCTGGCGCAGCTGCGAGGCGACGGCCCGCCTGCCGCCGGATCGGCCAACGTCGCTTCGATCATGGCTTCGGCGGTCCAGGAGCCGGTGACCCGTCCGGTCGCGTTCCTGTTCCCCGGCATCGGCGAGCACTACGTGGGCATGGCGCAGGGCCTGTACCGCGACGAGCGGGTGTTCCGCGACGAGGTCGACCGCTGCGCGGAGATCCTGGCCGGGCAGGGGATGGACGATCTGACCGGGATTCTCTATCCGCGCCGGCCCGCGAGCTCCGGCAGTCCCGGAGGCCGTCCCGGCGGATTGGATCTGCGCGCGCTGCTGCGCGGGAATGGCCGGGAGGACGACGCGAGCGCCGCGCTGAACCGGATCGCCAACCTCCATCCGGCGCTGTTCGTGGTCGAGTACTCGTTGGCGCGCCTTCTGATGTCCTGGGGAGTGGTCCCCCAGGCGATGCTCGGCTACAGCCTGGGCGAGTACGTCGCGGCGTGCCTCTCGGGGGTGTTCTCGCTCGAAGATGCGTTGCGGCTGGTGGCGGCGCGCGGGCGCTGGATCGAGGAGCTTCCCGAAGGGGCCATGCTGGCGATCCCGCTGTCGGAGGAGGAGATCGCCCCGGAGCTGGGCGACGATCTCGACCTCGCGGCGGCGAACGGCGTTGGCGGCTGCGTGGTGGCAGGGCTGCCGGAGGCGGTCGCCGAGCTGGAGAAGCGCCTGGCCGGGCGCGACCAAGTCAGCCGCCGCCTGCAGTCGACCCGCGCCTTCCACTCCCGCCAGCTGGACCCGGTGGCGGGGCGGGTGATCGAGCTGCTGTCCGGCATGGCGATGAACGCGCCGCAGATCCCCTTCATCTCGAACGTGACCGGCACCTGGATCACGGCGGAGCAGGCCACCGATCCCGCCTACTGGGCGCATCACCTGTGCCGGACCGTGCGGTTCGGCGACGGCGTCACGGAGCTGCTCAAGGAGCCCTCCCGGGTGCTGGTCGAGGTGGGGCCGGGCCAGGGGCTGACCTCGTTCGTCCGGCTCCATCCGGATTGCGGCGCCGAGCGGGCGCCGCGGGTCCGGCCGACGGTGCGCACTCCGTTCGAGCAGCGGGACGACCAGTCCTACCTTCTGGAGTGCCTCGGCCGCCTCTGGCTTTCCGGCGTGGCGATCGACTGGCGCGGCTTCCATGTTGACGAGCGTCGGCGTCGCCGCCGGCTGCCCACCTATCCGTTCGAGCGCCAGAGCTACTGGCTCGGAACCCGGCCGGCACCCCCGGCCTTGGGGATCGCGGAGACCGGCGTGGCGCGGGCGCTCGCGGCTCTGGAGCGGCAGCCGAACGTCGACGACTGGTTCTCCGTGCCGGTCTGGAAGCGCGCTCCGCGGGCCGAGGCGGCTGGACCGACTGCGCCCGGACCCTGGTGGCTGTTCCTGGACGGCGAGAGGGACGGCACGGAAGCCTACGGCGCCGGAGCGCTCCTGGCCCTGAGGCTGGAGCAGCGCGGCGACGAGGTGTATCGGATCTTCCCCGGACCCCGCTACCGGCGGGATGGCAGGGTTTTCAGCCTCGATCCCGGAAGCCCGGAGCACTACGAGCGCTTGGTGAGGGAGCTGGCCGGCGAGGGCGCGCTGCCGGGCCGCGTGGTGCATCTCTGGGATCTCCAGGACGACGCAAGGGCGGATGCCGGTCTGGGCGAGATCCTGGACCGCGGATTCCATTCGCTGATCTACCTGGCGCAGGCGTTGGGGCCGCGGGCCGGCGCCGGGACAAAGGTGACGGTCAGCGTTGTGTCGCGGGGAGTCCACCGGGTCGCCGCGAACGACACGCTGCGTCCGGATCGGGCGACGGTGATGGGGCCGGTCACGCTGATCCCGCTGGAGTATCCGGCGCTGGCCTGCCGGCACATCGACGTTCCGGCAGATCGGCCCGAGCCCGAGCCGCGCCTCGTGGATCAGCTCCTCATGGAGCTCACCCCGCTCGACACTCCGGCGGACGAGCTCTGCGTGGCCTACCGCGCGGGCGAGCGTTACGTCCGGACCTTCGAGCGGGAACGGCTGCCGTCGTCTCCCGCCGCACAGTCCCCGCGCTTCCGCCGGAACGGCGTCTACCTGGTCACGGGCGGCCTGGGCGGTTTGGGCCTGGCGACGGCCGAGCACCTGGCGGCCTCTTTGCGGGCTCGCCTGGTGCTGGTGGGGCGGACGGCGCTGCCGCCCCGAGAGGAGTGGGACGCGATCCTGACCGCGGTGGCCTCGGGCGACCGGGAGTCGGGAACGGCCCGCGCGATCTCCAGGCTCCGGGCGCTGGAGGAGCAGGGGATCGAGATCCTCACTCTTCAGGCGGACGTGGCGGACCGCGGCCAGATGCGGGCGGCGGTGGCTGCGGCAAGGGAGCGCTTCGGAGCCCTCCACGGCGTCTTCCACACGGCGGGAGTGCCGGGGGCCGGCCTCATGCAGACCAAGACCGCCGCGGACTTCGCCCGCGTGCTCGGCCCCAAGGTGATGGGCACGCGGGTGCTCGACGAGGTTCTGCGGCCGGTGCCGCTCGACTTCCTGGTGCTGTTCTCGTCCGCGACCGCGGTGACCGGCGGCGGCCCGGGCCAGGTGGACTACTGCGCGGCCAACGCGTTCCTCGACGCCTTCGCCCAGGCGCGCTCGACGGCGGACCGGTTCGTGGTCTCGATCGGCTGGAACGAGTGGCGCTGGAACGCCTGGGGAGGCGCCATGGACGGCCTTCCGCCGCAGGCCCGGCGCTTCTTCGCCGAGACCCGCGAGCGGCTGGGCATCGACTTCGCCGGAGGGATGGACGCCCTCGAGCGCATCGTCGCGTCCGACCGGCCCTACTTCGTGGTGTCGCCCCCCGACTTCGGGGCGGCGCTGGCCTTGAGCCCGGAGTACACCGTCGATCTCTTCCTGGGCAAGCCAGATGGCGCCCGCCCCGCTTCCGAGCCGGCCGTCACCGTCGTCGGTACCGCCAGGCGTCATGCCCGGGCGGAGCTGAAGGTGGCCTACGTGCCGCCCGCGAGCGATCTCGAACGGCGCATCGCCAGCCTCTGGCAGCGCGAGCTTGGCATCGAAGCAGTCGGGCTGTCCGACAACTTCTTCGATCTCGGCGGCAACTCGCTCATCGGCCTCAAGGTCACGGCGGAGCTGCAGCGCGATCTCGGCCGGGAGGTTCTCCCGCTGGCGCTCTACGAGGCGCCCACGGTCGGCGACCTCGCCCGGTATCTTCGGCCAGCTCAGCCAGCTCAGCCAGCTCAGCCCGTCCAGCCCGCTCGGCCCGAGAAGACCGAAAGCTCGAGGCTGCCGGTCGCGGCCGGTCCCCTCCCCGAGGAGGGTATCGCCATCGTCGGCATGGCCGGACGCTTCCCCCGCGCCGCCAGCGTCGACGAGCTGTGGCGCAATCTCCTCGACGGTCGCGAGGGCGTGACCTTCTTCGGCGACCAGGAGCTGCTCGACGCCGGAGTCGATCCGGAGCTTCTCGCCGACCCGCTGTACGTCAAGGCGGGGGGCGTGCTCGACGACATCGAGCGTTTCGACGCCGACCTCTTCGACGTGCCTCCGGAGGAAGCCGCGCTGCTCGACCCCCAGCACCGGCTGTTCCTCGAAACTGCGTGGGCTGCCCTGGAAGACGCCGGGCACGATCCGGCCCGCTATCCGGACAGGATCGGCGTGTTCGGAGGCTCGCACCTCAGCACCTACCTGCTTCATCTCGCCGCGACGCCGGCACTCCACCGAAGCTTCAATCGGCGCCTCGTCGGTCAGTGCAACTCGACCGACACCCTGACCACGCGGGTGTCCTACAAGCTGAACCTGCGCGGCCCCAGCGTCGCGGTGCAGACGTTCAGCTCGACCTCCGGAGTCGCGATCCACCTCGCCTGCGAGAGCCTCCAGCGGCGTAGCTGCGAGATGGCGCTCGCCGGCGGCGTCCAGGTCTCGGTCCCCCACCGGGTCGGGTATCTCACGGGGTCCGACGGCATCGACTCGCAGGACGGTCACACGCGCAGCTTCGACGCTCAGGCGCGGGGAGCGCTCCAGGGCAACGGGGTCGCCATCGTCGTCCTCAAGAGGCTGGCCGATGCTCTCCACGACGGGGACCACATCTACGCGGTGATCAAGGGCTCGGCGATCAACAACGACGGCTCGGGCAAGGTGGGCTTCACCGCGCCGAGCGTCAACGCCGTGGCGGACGTGGTGACCGAGGCGCTGGAGAAGGCCGGCGTTTCGCCCGAAACAGTCTCGTACGTCGAAGCGACCGGCGGCGCCACGGAGATCGGCGACGCGATGGAGGTCGCCGCGCTCACCCGGGCCTTCCGGGCCGCGAGCGGCGACGCGGTCCACCCCCTCCAGTACTGCGCCCTCGGCTCGGTGAAGTCGAGCGTCGGACACCTGCTCATCGCGTCGGGCGCGACGGCCGTGATCAAGACCGCCCTCGCGCTGCGTCACGGCCAGATCCCGCCCAACCCGACGTTCCGGGAGGCCAATCCCCAACTCCTCCTCGAACAGAGCCCCTTCTACGTGCAGAAGGAGCGCACCCCGTGGCCGCGCGACGGCGCGCCGCGGCGGGCGGGCGTCAACATCCAGGGCGTCGGCGGGACCAACGTCCACCTCATCCTGGAGGAGCCGCCGACGCCGCCGATCACCCCTGTCAGAGAGGCTTCGAGTCCCTGGCAGCTCCTCGTCCTCTCTGCCAACACCGCCTCGGCGCTGGAGGCGATGACCGACCGCCTGGCCGCCCGTCTGCGCGATGCGCGCGGCGAGCTCGGTCTTGATCTCGATCTGGCCGACGTCTGCGCGACCTTGCAGCAGGGCCGCAGGCTCCTTCGCCATCGCCGTTTCGTGGTCTGCCGCGACCTCGAGGACGCCGTCTCGTGCCTGGAGTCGCGCGACCCGCGCCGGGTGTCGACCCACTTCGAGCCGCACGCCGCTCTGTCGCCGCCCCCCACCGCCGCGGACGCCGCCGGGGACGCCACCGGCGACGCCTCCGACCCCGCAGCCGCGCTTGAAATCCTCGGCAGGCTGTGGCAGCGGGGGGTGGACATCGACTGGCAGGCGTTCCGCCGCCACGAGCGCCGCCTGCGGGTGCCGCTGCCGACCTACCCGTTCGAGGGCGCCCGCCACTGGCTCGGGTCGCCCGCTCAGGAACCTCAACATTCTCAGCAACAAGCTCAGCAGCAAGCCGGCCCGGAGACGGAGATCGAATCCGTCGGCGGCCATGCGCGGACCGTGCACGCCGCCGGCCGGCTTCCAAGCCCCAAGCCCCTACTGAAGGAGGGCAGCCATGAAGAACTGGTATGAGCTGGACGTTCGCGTCGACAATGCCTTGTCCATGGACCTGAAGGACTACCTGCTCTCGCAACCGGAGCGGCCGGGGGTTACCCAGATCTGGGCTCCCGGCGTTGCGGGCGTCTGGCTCCTGGACCAGTCCGTCCTGTTCCGGCCCGAGTGGGTCGAGGAGGTCAAGGACAAGACGGGGCTCACGGTGACATCGGCGCTGATCTTCTTCCGGACGGCCGGTTATCAGCACCCTGCCGCGCACATCGACATCGAGCCGAAGGAACACGAGGACGGGAGCAAGGAGCTGCTGCCGGTCAGCGGCGCCTACAACTGGGTGCTGGAGGAGACGGACGCCGAGATGGTCTGGTACCAGCCGTGGTGGAACCCCGAGGACTACGAGGAGTGCCTGCAGGCGGCCCGGGACCAGGCCCAGTTCGACTCCCAGGAGGTCGGCGACCTCGAATACAAGGAGATCGGGGTCGATCGGTTGACCGAAACGGAAAGCCACCAGATCAGCCATGAGAAGCTCACCCTGGTGCGCACCAACATCCTCCACAACGTCCGGATGGGCACCAAGGACCGCTGGGCCATCTCGGCGCGCGCCTTCGAGAGCACGCCCAACCTGTGGAGCACGGCCTACGAAAACATCAAGCACCTGGTCGTGCGCTGAGCCGGAGGGACGAGACGCCTATGCGCCCTGACGAGATGGAGCCGCTGGTCCGGGAAGGGCAGCGGCTCCCTTTGTGGAAACCGGACCCCGCCAATCGCGAGGTCTCCTTCAAACAGGAAGACGTCAAACGGATCCTTCCCCACCGCGACCCCTTCCTGTTCGTCGACGAGATCACCGGCGTGAACCTGGTGCGGAGCTGCATTCGAGGCTTCCGCACCCTCTCGCCGGAGGATCCGGTCTTCCGGGGCCACGTGCCGGAAGAGCCGATCTATCCGGGCGTCCTGCACATCGAGACGATGGGCCAGCTCGCCCTGTGCCTGGTCTACTTCCTGGCGGCGGGGAGCGCGCGGATCACGGAGGAGGTCCGGCTGGAGAAGATGCTGGCCCTCCGGATTCATCACGGAATCCTGCTGACCGCCCTCCTGCCCGGCGACCGGCTGGAGATCCACGCCCGCATCGTGGACGACGACGACGTGACGGTCACCTTCGAAGGACAGATCCTGAAGAACGGTGGAATCTGTTCCTACGGGCTCATGGAGCTGGTCTACGTGAACCGCTGAGCCGCCTGCCTGGCTGGCTGAATGATTCTCGTCACGAAATAAAAGTTTCAATGACAAGATTTTCCACTTGGAGAGATCGTGTAGTTCCATTCGCCATGAAGACGCTTAGCCGTCGGATAGCCGACTCGTGTCGTCCACCGCTACGGCGGCGAGTACGCGCGGCAGGTTGTAGAGCACGACGGGTTCCGCTCAGGCCATAGGCCCAACCTCCGGTCCCGTCAGCGCGAATACCTACCGCGTGCGCCCCGGCGGCGAAGGCGCACTACGAAGGATGCTCTAAGATTTAAGCTAAGTCGTTCTTTTGATTGGATTTAGAAGTGGTGCAGCCAGGAGGAGTCGAACCCCCAACCTACAGATCCGTAGTCTGTCGCTCTATCCAGTTGAGCTATGGCTGCATAGGCCGCGGCCGGCTTTGGGTGCCGTGCGGACGCCGGATTGTAAGGGCAGTGGGGGGCGGAGCGCAAGCCCCTGGCCGAGGTCGGCTGGACTTTTTTCCAAGACGCCGGACGGACGGATGGCTACCCTGCTCTCCATGAACGCACGTACGCCGGGCCGGAAGGCCCCCGCCTTCATCTTCATCACGGTTCTCCTGGACACCATCGGCTTCGGGATCATGATCCCGGCGAGCGGACCGGCCTGACCAGGACGCGCTTCCTCGCCACGTTCCGGGACCAGGTCGGCGTCACCCCCAAGCACTTCGCCCGCAGCCACCGCTTCCGCCGTTTCCTCGAAGGGCTGCACTCCGCCGGAAGGCTCGCTCGCCGAGCTGGCCCTTGACGCCGGCTACCACGATCAGCCGCACATGAACGCCGAGTTCCGGGAGCTGAGCGGCATGTCTCCCCGCGAGTTCCTCGCCGCGGCTCGATACCCGAACAGCGTCAGCCTCGTGGAAGACGCGGACTGAAAGTCCACGGCGAGTCGGCACCCGGGGGCTGCCGCGGACCGGAATCTTGTCGCAAGTCGACGGAGTTTTGCGCGCAACCCCCCTTTAGCGGCTCAGATCCGCGTCTAGTTGGTCGCGAATGAAGATCTACTCGCGCGCAACTACCTACCCGGGGACGAGAAACTCATGTATTTCGGCGCAACTCGCAAATGAGTCGCGTTCAACTTCTCGTTAGTCGCGCGCAACTTCGAGTTTTCACGCGCGACTAACAAGGTTGCCGGCGCGACTCACGAGTTTTTACGCGCGATTAACGCGCGAGTCGCAGCAGAAATTTGGCGGGGGCGAGTGGGGAGGGTCTACAGCGGTACAGAGCCGCCCGCTTTTCGCCCTGAGCTTTCGCACATCGAAAGTTCAATCTTCGATCTGCGAAGATTTGAGGCCGACCAGCTCCATCAGGTGGAGGGCGTTCGTGGTGGTGGCCACGCCGGGCCGCATGAGGTAGTCGAAGGTCATGGGCGGATCGCCGCCGGGGTGGAGGGTCTCTCGGAAGTGGACCGGGCGGACGGCGTCGGCCAGCTCTACGATCTCGGCGATCTGGAGGTCGTGGGTGGAGACGGCGCCGAGCGCTCCCTGGCGCAGGAGGTGGCGGATCACCCGGCGCACCGCCACCTGCCGCTCGTGGCTGTTCGTCCCCCGCAGGATCTCGTCGAGCAGGTAGAGGACGATCCGCCCCTCGGCGTGGGCGCGGTCCGCGGCGTCCACCACGGAGCGGATGCGGTGAAGCTCGGCCAGGAAGAAGGAGACGCCGTCCTCCAGGGAGTCTTCCACGAGGATGCTGGTGGCGAGGTCGACCGGCGGCATGCGCAGGTCCGCGGCGCAGACCGGGCCGCCGGCCTGGGCCAGGACGGCGTTGATGCCGATCGAGCGCAGCAGCGTGCTCTTGCCCGACATGTTCGAGCCGGTGACGAGGAGAAACGTGCCCGTCGGCCCCAGCTCCACGTCGTTGGTGACCCGCTTCGAAGCCGCCACCAGAGGATGCCCGAGCCGGCTCGCCGCGAAGCTCGTCTCTCCGGCCGCCACCCGCGGGAAGGCCCAGTCGGGGTTGTCGTGCGCGAGCCCGGCCAGCGCGCAGAAGGCCTCCATCTCGCCCAGCGCCGCCAGCCAGCGCCGCACATGGACGCCGGTCGCCTGCTGCCAGCGCTCCAGGAGCCAGAGGGTGTGGAAGTCCCAGAGCAGGAACACCTGGAGGAAGAAATGAAGGATGCCGGAGTGGCGGGCATCGGAGAGCCCCATCCGGCTCTGGAGGAGCGCCATCCACCGGTGGGCGCTCCGGCCCTCGGGCGCGAGCGCGGCGGTGATCCGCTGGAGCGGCGGCGCCTGGAAGGTGTGCTCGGGGAT
The DNA here is from genome assembly GCA_031390755.1 of Holophagales bacterium. Taxonomy (GTDB): domain Bacteria; phylum Acidobacteriota; class Thermoanaerobaculia; order Multivoradales; family UBA5704; genus DATMER01. Next base: position 53,613 of record JANMTS010000116.1, on the reverse strand, counting down.
CAGCTCCAGCGCCCCGGCGTACAGCTGAAACTCCCGCTCCCGGGCCTGGAGCCGGTCGAAGCTCGCGGCGAGCCGGCCGCTCATGAGATAGCTGAGCGTCAGGTTGATCGCCAGGAGCAAGGCCATGGGGGCGGACGGCAGGAACGCCGCCAGCACCTCTCCCGGCGGCGTGCCCGGCGGCGCCGTGGCCAGGAAGGCCTGGACGTCCGCGACGTGAAACCCCAGGGCGATCGCGGTCGCCACGAGGAGGACCCGCGCCAGCCAGACGAGCCAGGGCTTGTTCAGCAGCCAGGGCGGGCTTTCGGCCCAGGCCAGGAACGGCTCGACGTCCGGCGAGATGCCGGCCATGGCGAGGGTCCGCGCTTCGAGCTGCTGCCGGAAGTCGAGCGCCGGCGCCAGCTCCTTCACTGCCGCCTGGCGTTCGGCGATCTCCGCGGGCGGGGCCGGGTCGAGCAGCCAGGAGGCCAGGGTGTTCCGCCCCGGCGGGGCATGTGCGGTGCCCAGAAGCTGGAAGAGGGAGGCATGACCGAGCAGGCTCAGGTCGCGCACCTTGGGCACGCTCGTCTCCGCGGCCAGGGCGGGCGGCTCCGGCAGCTTGGTCCACGAACGGGTCAGCCGCAGCAGGGCCTCCTCGTTGAGACGGACCAGGTCGGCCGCCCGGCGCTGCCGCCGGAGCGCTCGGTCGTGGCCCGGCAGGACTGACAGGAACGCGACGAGCGCGGCCGCGGCGCCGAGCCAGCCGAGCGGCTGCGGATCCGAGGCGCGCGCCAGCACCCAGAGAAGACAGGCGGCGAAGATCAGGAACAGGGCGCCGCGGACGAGCGAGAACCGGAGGGAGATGCGGCCGAGGCGCCGCTCGTCTTCCCGGAAGCCGTCGCGGCGCCTCTCGTAAACCGAGGCGATGGGGTCCGTCGTGGCGGTGTCGATGGCCCTTACTCCACCGTCACGCTCTTCGCCAGGTTCCGCGGCTGGTCCACGTCGGCACCGCGGCGGACGCCGGTGAAGTAGGCGAGGAGCTGGAGGGGGATGACGTTCACGATCGGCTGGAGCAGCGGCGAGACCGAGGGGACCTCGATGATCTCGTCGCAGACGCCGCCCAGCTCCTCGGGATCGCGGTCGGTCAAGGCGATGACCACGCCGTCGCGCGCCTTGACCTCCTGGAGGTTGCTCTTCGCCTTCTCGAAGACCGTGTCGTGGCCGGTGGCGATCGACACCACGGGCATGTCGCGGTCGATGAGGGCGATGGGACCGTGCTTCATCTCGCCCGCGGGGTAGCCCTCGGCGTGGATGTAGGAGATCTCCTTGAGCTTGAGCGCGCCTTCGAGCGCGATCGGATAGTTGATGCCGCGCCCCAGATAGAGGAAGTTCTCGGCCCGGAAGTAGCGCCGGGCCAGCTCCTCCATGCGCGGCTCCTGCTTCAGGATGACGTCGTTGACCGCCTGCGGCAGGTGGGCGAGGTCGTTCAGATAGTGCCGCTCGACGTGGCCGAAGCGGAGCTGGCGCAGGTAGAGGGCGAGCAGGTAGAGCGCCACGAGCTGGGTGGTGAACGCCTTGGTGGAGGCGACGCCGATCTCCGGGCCGGCGTGGGTGTAGATGACGCCGTCGCTGATCCGCGTGGCCTGGCTGCCCTGCACGTTGCAGACGGCGAAGAGATGGGCGCCGCCGTCGCGCGCGGCTTCCATGGCCGAGAGCGTGTCCGCGGTCTCTCCGGACTGGGAGATGCCCACGGCCAGCACGCGGGAGTCGACGATCGGCTTGCGGTAGCGGTACTCGGAGCCGTAGTCGACCTCGACCGGGATGCGGGCCAGCTCCTCGATGAGGAACTTGCCGATCAGCGCGGAGTGCCACGAGGTGCCGCAGGCGAGCAGGTGGATGCGCTCGACGCGGCGCAGCTCGTCCTCGCTCAGCTTCACGGTGTCGAAGAGGATCTCGGACCGCTCGAAGTCCACGCGGCCGGCGAAGGTGTCCTGCACGGCCTGGGTCTGCTCGTGGATCTCCTTGAGCATGAAGTGCTTGTAGCCGCCCTTCTCCGCCTGGATGGGATCCCAGGTGAGGCGCTGGACCGGCCGCTGGACATCCTCGCCCTGGCGGTTCCGGATCTCGACGCCGTCCGGCGTCAGGAGCGCGATGTCGCCGTTCTCCAGGAAGATCACGTCCTTGGTGTGGACGAGGAGGGCGGAGGGGTCCGACGCCAGGAACTGTTCACGGCTGCCGGGAGCTCCAAGACCGAGGACGAGCGGCGGCCCCTGGCGGGCGGCGACTATTTCCTGATCAGCGTCCTGGCCGGCGGCGGCGATGAGCGTCGTCGAGACTGCGGCGAAGGCGTACATCCCCTCAAGCTCGCGGCAGGCGCGGGTCACGGCGTCGCGCAGGCTGTGCCTGCTTCCGCCGTCGTCCAGATAGGACGAGACCAGGTTCGCCACGACCTCGGTGTCGGTGTCGGACTTGAACGTCCAGCCCTCGGCGATCAGCCGCTTCTTCAGGGGGAGGAAGTTCTCGATGATGCCGTTGTGGATCAGCGCCACCCGGCCCTTGGAGTCGACCATGGGGTGGGCGTTGCGCTCGCTCGGCGGCCCGTGCGTGGCCCAGCGGGTGTGGCCCAGGCCGTAGCGGCCGTAGAGGGGTTGGCCCGCCAGCTTCTCCTTGAGGCGGTCGAGCTTGCCCTCCGCCTTGCAGGTCTCCAGCCCGCCGTCCTGGATCACCACGACGCCGGCCGAGTCGTAGCCCCGGTATTCGAGGCGCCGCAGCCCGTCCATCAGAAGAGGCACGACCTCACGGCTGCCCACATAGCCCACGATTCCGCACATAGCGCTCTAACCTTCCTTGGTTTCTGCGGAGCCGCGCCGTGCGCGCAGCCCCCCGGCCCGTCCTTCCAGATTCTTCTGGCGCGTCCGCCCGACGGCGAGGGCGCCCGGCGGCACGTCCTTCGTGATGACAGAACCCGCCGCGGTGCTCGCGCCTTCCCCGACGTTGACGGGCGCGACGAGCATGGTGTCGCTGCCGATGAACGCGCCCGCGCCGATCGCGGTCGAATGCTTGCGCTGGCCGTCGTAGTTGCACGTGACCACGCCGGCCCCCAGGTTGGCGCCCTCGCCGACCTTGGCGTCGCCCACGTAGGCCAGGTGGCCGACCTTGCTGTCCGGCCCCAGCTCGGAGGCCTTGACCTCGACGAAGTTGCCGACGCGCGCGCGCTCCATCAGCCGGGTGCCCGGCCGCAGCCGCGCGAACGGCCCGACCCGGCAGCCGGCAGCCACCCGGGCGGCGTCGAGCACACTGTAGGGTTCGATCGTCACGCCGTCGTCGACCGTGCAGTCGCGCAGCCAGGCGCCCTGGTGGAGCGTGCAGCCGGAGCCGATGCGCGTCAAGCCCAGGAGCGAAACGCCGGGGTGGATCACCGTGTCCGGGCCGACCGCCACGCGCGGCTCGACGATCGTCCGCCCGGGCTCCAGGATCGTCACGCCGGACTCCATCAGCCCGTCCAGGTGGCGCTCGATCAGCAGGCGGTGGACCTTCGACAGCTCGGCCCGGTTGTTGACGCCGAGCGCCTCGTCCGGGTTCTCCAGGGTGAGCAGCTCGACCCGCCGGCCCGCGGAGGCGGCGTCGCCCACCGCGTCGGTCAGGTAGAGCTCGCCCTGGGCGTTATTGGTCTTGATGCCGCGCAGGAAGTCGAAGATCTCGGGCGCGGGCAGAGCATAGAGACCGGCGTTGATGCGCCGAATCTTCAAGATTTCAGGACTGGCGTCGCGGGCCTCGACGATCCGGTCCAGGCCGCCGTCCGGCCGGGTGAGGACGCGGCCGAGGCCGGCGGGCTCGTCGAGCTCGGCCACGGCCATGGAGCCCCAGCCCGTATCTCCCCTATCCGCAGCCACCGCGAGCCGGCCGATCGTGTCCGCGGTGAGCAGCGGCACGTCGCCGGAGAGGACGAGAAGGAGCGCGTCCCCCAGCGTGCCCTGCACGTGGGGCTCGACCTGGGCCAGGGCGTGGCCGGTGCCGCGCTGCTCCTCCTGGAGAACCCACTGGATGTCGTCGCCGCGGATCTCCTCGCGCACCGTCTCGGCGCCGTGGCCGACGATGACGAGCGTCCGCTCGCAGCCGGCGGCGCGGGCCGCGTCGATCACCCATTCGAGCATCGGGCGGCCGGCGGCCTGGTGGAGCACCTTGGGCAGGCTGGAGCGCATGCGGGTGCCCTTGCCGGCGGCGAGAACGACCGCGATCCGGGGTCGGGACATGGCCTAGCCTTCCTCCCTTGAGCCGCCGGCCAGCTCCAGCGCCGCCTGGGCCAGCTTGGCCGGATCGTGGCGGATCAGCTCGCCCGCGGCCAGAAGATCGGCCTCGACCACCTGGACGCCCAGGGCCTCGACCGCGTCCCGGTCGACGTGGACGGGTATGGAGCCGGTCTCGGCATACAGCTCGAGAAGGTGTTCCGGGATGGCCGAGGAGCTGACCAGCACGGCGTCGACCAGCCCGCGGCCGGCGAGGCGCTCGATGGCCTGGAGATGATCGCAGCCGTTCATGCCGTCGGTCTCGCCCGGCTGGGTCATCAGGTTGAGCAGCAGGACGGTCCGCGCCCTGCGCCTGCGCACGGCCTGACGGATGCCCGGGATGAGCAGGTTCGGCAGGATCGACGTGTAGAGCGAGCCCGGCCCGAGGAGGATGAGATCGGCGCTCTCCAGGGCCGCGAGCGCGGCCGGGAACGCGGGCGGCGTCGGCGGGTCCAGCTCCAGCGCGTCGATGGCCTCGCCGGAGAGACCGATCGCGGACTCGCCCTCGTAGACCCTGCCGGAGGCGCCTCGGCCGCGCAGGCGGACGTCCTGCACCGTGGCCGGGCAGATCTTGCCGCGCACCGAGAGGATCGACTCGGCGGTGAGGATCGCCTGGTGAAAATCGCCGGTGATGCCGGTGAGCGCGGTCAGGAACAGGTTGCCGAACGAATGGCCGAGCAGGCCGTCGCCGCTCGGGAACCGGTACTGGAACAGCCGGGCGAGGAGATCCTCGTCGTCGGCCAGCGCCACGAGGCAGTTGCGGATGTCGCCCGGGGGGAGGACGCCCAGCTCGCGGCGCAGGCGGCCCGAGGAGCCGCCGTCGTCGGTGACCGTCACCACCCCGGTGAGCTGCCGGAGGCGCTCGGAGCCGACGTGATGCTTGAGCCCGCGAAGGAGGGTGGACAGCCCGGTGCCGCCGCCGATGGCGACCAGCCGCTTTCCCGTAAGGCCCGTCTCCCGGTCAGGAGAGGCCGAAGAGGTGGCGGCGATCGCGGTCCCTGCGAAGCTCGGCGAAGTCGGGGTCGTGGTAGGCATGGACGCGATTCTTGGGATTCAGCTCGATCGCCCGGGTCAACCCCTGCACGGCTTCCTCGATCCGGCCTTCGGCCGCCTGGATGGACGCGGCCAGATAGGCGAAGCGCTCGTCCTTCTGGTCGCGGCCTTCCTTGCGGCAGAACTCCAGGGCAGCGGCGAGGTCGCCCCGGTTCTTCAGGAAGACGGCGTGAAGGAACGGATCGCCGTCAGCCTTTCCGGACCCCTTCTCAGCCTTCGCCGGCAGGTGCTGGCGGGCGCTGGCGAGAAACTGGCGGGCGCGGGCCGAGAGGTCGGCGCGGTCGCTCTGGGCCAACGCAGACTCGAACAGCTCGGCGGCCCTGGCCCAGTCCCTCCGTTGCAGCGCCTGCAATCCTTCGGTGAAGGCGTCGAGAGCGGGATCGTCGTACGCCGCCGGACGGGCGGCGGCGGCAGGCTTGGCGACACCGGAGGGAGCCGCGGTTCCTGCGGTACCTCCGGGGGCGGGGGCAGGCGCGGGCGCGCTCTCTTCGGACTTGGCTTTCGGCCGAGGCTTGGCCATGGGGAAGTCCCTCAGCGTTTCTTCAATTCGATCAGGATCTGCTTGGCCACGGACTTCAGCGTGTCGAAGACGCCGACGCCCGTGGTGGCGACTGCTTCGAACGTCGGCTCCCTCTTGTAGTTGAGGGTCCGGTACATCTCGTCGACCGGCGCCACATTGGCAATGTCCCGCTTGTTGAACTGAAGCGCGTACGGGATCGTCGAGAGGTCGAAGCCGTGTTCCTTCAGGTTCGCCTCGAGGTTCCGGATGGACTCGATGTTGGCCTCCATCCGCTCCTCCTGGCTGTCGGCGACGAAGATCACGCCGTCGACGCCCTTGAGGATCAGCTTGCGGCTGGCGTCGTAGAACACCTGGCCGGGCACCGTGTACAGATGGAAGCGCGTCGTGAAACCGCGGATGCTCCCGAGGTCGAGCGGGAGGAAGTCGAAGAACAGCGTGCGATCCGCCTCGGTGGCCAGCGAGATCATCTTGCCCTTCGATTCAGGGGCGGTCTTGTTGTAGATGTACTGAAGATTCGTCGTCTTCCCACACAGGCCGGGACCGTAGTAGACGATCTTGCAGTTGATTTCTTTGCTCGCGTAGTTGATGAAAGTCATCGTCTGATGCCTCGCTCCGTCACGTCTCGCGGGGCCGGCGGCTCCGGCCGACAGCGCCGGCCGCGCCAGAAAGCCGCTCTACCGGTCATCCCAACCTTCCAGCGCCTCCGACTACTCTCCGAAGAGCGCGTCGATGTCGTCGTCGGTGATCTCGGAAAAGGGACTCGCGTGAGACGTTCCGGTTCCTCGTTCGCTCTTCTGCACCATGACCTCGAAGATCTTCTCCAGGTCTACGCTCGCCCGCTTGACGCGCAGCCGGACCAGTCCGAGGGAGGAGCGGTCGTCGAAGATGACGACCAGGATCGCCCTCTTGGCGACGATCGAGATGTGGATGTGGTCCTGCTGCCCCTCATGGAACAGCACCGAGAACTCCCGTTCCCCGATCAGCTTCGCCAGGCCGTCGGTCGCGGCCACGTTCCCGGCGGTGAGCGACGCGAGGGAGGTGGTGTCGAACTGCTCGACCTCACCCGCCGAGGCGATCTGCTGGCCATTCTTGTCGATCAGGAAGACGGCTTTGCCATTGGCCTCCTGCCGTAGACGGCGCAGGGCCTCTTCCAGATGTTTGAACTCTTCTTCGTACATCACGAAGTCGGCTGAAGACATGGGTAACCTTTCCGGACCGCGCGACGATACACCATCGCGGGTTGGGCGTCAAAACGCTGATTTCACGTCAGTTGCTCCCCGGCTTGAACCGGCCGGGGGTTTCCCCTCATCGGAACAGACGCCAACCGGTAAGGACGTCGGCCTCGGCGATGACCACTTCGTCGCCCTCGACCTGGTGCCGCAAGGGAACAGGATTGCATCCGCCCCCGCCCGAGTTGGCCTCGGAGAGCCGGAACGACTTGTCACACTTGTTGCAAACCAGCCACTCTCCTTCGTGGCGGTACCCTCTCTTCGTCTTGGCGCAGATCTCGTTCGCGTCGAACGCGACCTGCAAGTGCCCCGCCCCGTCGCGGCCGACCAGGAACTTCACTTCCTGGTTTCCCGTATTCAGGAATCGATAGAAGTGAACCTGCTGCGGGCCAAGGCCCGCCAGACTGATCCGGACCTTGCCGTCCCGGTCCGGAGAGACGCGCTCGAAGTCACCGGCCCGGCCTCCCAGGACGTATTCCGCTCCCAGGATACCGGCCACGAACAGGAGAACCACGAGGATTCCGTGGATGGGCTTGAAGCGATGCATCGCGCTATTCTGGACCAACCCCCGAGATGCGGCAAGCCCGGCCGCCCAGCACCCTGTGAGCACCCTCATGAAAGGACGTCGATGAAACGGACGCGCTGGCTGTCCCTGGCCGCTTCGCTGTTGGCTTTGCTGTCGGGTTCGGGCGCCGCCGCGGCGGCGGTGGAGATCTCCGGATCGGTGGCCGGCGACGACGGCGCTCCCCTCGCAGGCGCCGCGGTCAGCCTCGTGGCGCTCCAGAGCAGCCACGACTGGGGAACGATGGTGCTGGCCGGCCGGGCCTATCCCGAGCCCGCGGTCCAGGTGAAGAGCGACGCGGCCGGGCGCTTCCGGCTCGTCCCGCCGTCCGTGGGGTTGTGGACGGTAGTGGCGGAGGCGCCGGGACGGGCGCCGGTCCAACTCTCCCTGCTGGCGTCGGTGGAGGCGGTCGAGCTGCCTCCGGCGATCCTTCCGAGGGATGCCGGCGCAGTATTGGAGATCAAGCGGGAGATCGTCGGGGCGGCCGGCGCTCCGGTCCCTGGAGCCTGGGTCTACGCCTCCTCGGAGACTCCGGCGGTCTGGCGGACGACCGAGGTTTCGGGCTGGACCGTCCGGCCGCGGTTCGGGGTGTCGGGTCCGGACGGCCGCCTCCAACTGCCGCGGGCGGCCGGCGAGCGGCTGCGGATCTCCCTGCTCGGACCCGGAGGCCGCCGCCTGGAGAAGACCGGATTTGAGGGCGGGATCGAGGGTGGAAAGATTGCCTTCGACGCGAGCGCGGTCCCGACCCGCATCCTGGAGGTGCGCGGCGCCGACGGCAAGCCCGCCGCCGGGGTTCAGATCCGCTTCGAGGGCTTCCCCGTGCCGCTCGGCGCCACGGACGCCCAGGGCCGGGTGACGCTCGGCTTTCCGGCCGCCGGGTCGCTGCGGGTGCGGCTGCTGGCTCCGGACGGCCGGCGCAGCGGCGTGTACGTCAAACCCGGAGAGGGGCCGGCCACGGCGGTCCTCCCGGCGTCCACGACCCTGACCGGGCGCGTTCTGGACTCGGCGACGCGCAAGCCGCTGGCCGGCGCGCTGGTCTGGTCCTCCGCCGATCCGGGCGCCTTCTCACGGACCGACGCCGCCGGCACGTATCGCATAGTTCCAATCGAGGCGGTCGGCCGGCCGCGCATCCAGGCCGAAGCCGCGGGCCATCTCTCTCTCCTCCACCGGCTCGACTGGCGGCCGGGCGGCCCGCTCCGCGGCCCCACGCTGGTGCTCGATCCGGCCGCCTCCGTCTCCGGGCAGGTCGTCGACGCCAAGGGCGCTCCTGTCGCGGGCGCTCTCGTCCAGGCGGTGCTGCGCTCCGGAATCCGCCAGCGGCAGTTCTCCCGCACGGGCACGGCCGAGAGCGGGACGGCCACCGGAGCGGACGGCCGCTTCCGGCTCGCCAGGCTCATGGCGGGGGAGACCTGGGAGATCCGCGCGCTGCGCCCCGGCTACGCCGCCAGCCGCCTGACGCTCCCCGCGCTACGCTCGCGGTCGGACCTGCGGCTCGTCCTGGAGCGCGGGCGCAACGGCTTCGGCCGGGTCGTCGACCGGGCCGAGAAGCCGGTGACCGGCGCGGAGATCCGCCTGCTCGCCTCGACCGGCGAGCTGTCGCTCGTCTCGGAGCGCCGGCCGCGCGGCGAGGACGGGATCGACGCCTGGCAGGCGGCCACCGATCCGGCCGGCCGCTTCGAGGTGCCTTCGCTGCCGCCCGGTCCGCTCGACCTGCTGGTGCGCAAGCCCGGCTTCGCGCCGGTCCTGGTGCGGGCGGTGCCGGTGCCGCGCGGCGAAGGGCCGTTCGACCTCGGCACGATCATCCTGGAGCCGGCGGTCGAGCTGAAGGGCCGGGTGATGGACCGGGAGGGCAAGCCCGTGCCGGGCGCCGAGGTCCACGCCACGCGCGATCTCCGGCGGCTGCGCATGCAGCTCTCGGACGGGCCGCTCGACCGCAAGGCCGACGCGGTCACGGACGCCGGCGGCCGCTTCACGGTGCGCGATCTGCACCGCGGCGACCAGCCGGACCTCCTGGTGCGGGTGAAGGGGTTCCTGCCCGGGGAGGTGAAGGGCGTGACGGTTCCGGTCGCGGCGCCGCTGACGATCGTGCTCGATCCGGCCACGTCGCTCTCGGGCCGGGTCGTCGACGCCGACGGGCTGCCGATCGCCGGGGCCGAGCTGGCGCTGGGCAGCGAACGGGCCGGCGAGGAGCGGGGGCTGCTCCGCTTCGCCGCCCGCAGCCAGTCCTCGGCCACGTCGGATGAAGACGGCCGCTTCGCGTTCGACGAGGTCCAGCCCGGCCGGGCCGAGCTGCGCGTCACGGCCGAAGGCTTCCAGCCCTCGGCTCCGGAGACGCTGACCGTCCCCGCCGGCAACGGGCTCGACAATCTCAGGATCGTCCTGGAGCGCGGCGCGGTCATCGAAGGCCGGGTGACGACCACCGCGGGCGAGCCGGTCGGAGACACGCGCGTGATCTGCGGCCCGGCTGCGGCCGTGTCCGACGGCGACGGCGCCTACCGGCTGGAAGGAGTGCCGCCCGGACCCCGGACCGTCCAGGCGAGCCATCAGGACTTCCAGCCGCTGGAGAAGAAGCTCGACGTCCAGCCCGTCTCGAACCAGCTCGACCTGGTCTTCGAAGCCGGCCAGGAGGTCTCCGGCCGCGCCGTGGACCGGGAGGGCAAGGGCATCGAGGGGGTTCAGATCAACCTGGTTCTCGGAGAGTCCCCGCGCGAGCGCGACGTCCTGTCGTCCTCGGACGGCTCGTTCACCCTCCTCCACGTGGCCGACGGCGACTACTCCATCCGGGCCGAGAAGGAGGGCTACGCCACGACCGAGACCCTCGAGAAGACTGAGGCGGTCCACGTGGCCGGCGCGCCGGTCCGGGACCTGGAGATCAGGATGAACCGCGGCGGCCGGATCTCCGGCGATCTCCTCGGGCTCGACCTGTACGACCTCGCGGAGGTCACGGTGACCGCCAGGCGGGAGGACGGCTTCGAGAAGCCCGGCTCGGTCGACTACTCCGGGCACTACGAGGTCGCCGAGCTTCCGGCCGGGAACTGGCTCGTGCTCGGCTCGCTGCGCAACGGCCAGCGGGAGGCGCAGGCCCGGGCCGTCCTGGAGGCCGGCGGCGAGGTGACGGACGCGGACCTGGAGTTCGGCGACAGCTTCACGCTGAACGGCCGGGTTCTGCTGGGCGGCGAGCCGCTCAAGGACGCCCGGGTGAGCCTCGCCGGCCAGGACGTGGCGGTGCGGCGCATGGTGGAGTCCGACTGGCAGGGCGCTTTCGTCCTGGAGGACGTGGAGCCCGGCCGCTACCGGCTGCAGGTGAGCGCGTCCAGGCAGGTCGCCTCCCACAGCGAGGATCTGACCGTCGACTCCGACCGGGATCTCCTGATCGACCTGGGCTCGACCCGCTTCAGCGGCACCGTGGTCGATTCGTCGACCTCGGAAGGCGTTCCGGGCGCCATCGTGGCCCTGCGCCGGCTGGAGGGAGAGGAAGCGGCATTCCTGATGACCATGGGCACGGATGAGGATGGCTACTTCGTGCTGCCGAACGTGACCGAGGGACGCTACCGGGTGACCGTCACCAAGGACGGCTACTCCCCCTGGGAGCAGACCCTCCAGATCCAGGCCGGCGCGGCGATGGAGGACCAGCGCATCCCGCTGAAGCCGACGACCGGCCTCAGGCTCCTGCCCACGCTGGCCTCGGGCCGCCGGCCGCCCCACGTCACCGGCGCCTTGCGTGACGGCAGCGGCCGGATCGTGCTCTTCGAGACCCGGCCTCTGGACGCCACGGGCGTTGCGAGCTTCCCCACGGCGCCTCCCGGCGAGTGGGAGATGCTGGTGAGCGCGCCCAGCGGAGCCCTCGCCTCGATCCAGGTCAAGGCGCCGGGCGAGCCGGTCCCGGTCGTGCTCGCGGATGCCGGCCGCCTGACCGTGAGGGTGCCGCAGCTCGCCACGTCGGACTCCATCGCAATCCTCACTCTTGCCGACGCCGAAGGGAAGCCGTTCCGCAATCTGAGCCCCTACGGCACGGTGCAGACGCAGTGGCAGATCGTGGGTGGCAAAGCGGTGGTCGAAGGCGTGCCTGCGGGAGCCTGGATGCTCCGGGCGGTGACGCCGGACGGCCGCTCGTGGTCGGGGTCGACGGTGACGGCGGCCCGCGATACCGAAGTAGGGCTGAACTGAGGGGGCTGAGCCGAGGCCGGAGACACGGCGGCCCGGCGAGCGCCGGGCCAGCCGCCGGGACCGCTAGAAGATGGTTTCGCAGTCGACGTAGGTCTCGCCCTGGCTGCAGGAGTCCGTGCCCTGGCGGCCGTTGACGATATCGGTCTCCGTGCCGCCGTAGACGTAGTCGTTGCCCACGCCGCCATAGAGCTCGTCGTTGCCCGAGTCGCCGAAGACGGTGTCGGCGCCGTCGTGTCCGGCGATCAGGTCGTTCTCGCTGTAGCCTTCGAGATAGTCGTTGTCGCCGAAACCCGTGATGTAGTCCGCTCCGGAGTCGCCGTGGATGTGATCGTACTGGGCTCCGCCGCAGATCGTGTCGTTGCCCGCGCCGCCGGAGATGAAGTCGACGCCGCCGTAGCCGCAGATGACGTCGCCCGCGCCGGTACCGTAGACGCTGTCGTTGCCGGTGGTGCCCGACACCGTGCAGGTCAGGCCGCTGCAGGTCTGGGCGCCGGCCGGCGCGGCCATCAGCACGAACGCCGCGACCAGGGAAAACGCCAGAGCCATTCCGAGATTCTTCTTCATATCTACTCCTTCAAGAGACACGGACCCGGCGGAGAAGGACCCTCCCTCTCCCGGCCGCCGTCTTTGCAGACCTTCGTGGATGAATGAAGAAGAGGCGCGAAGCATTTCTTTCGCGCCTCGTTCAGAAAGCTCAGAACAGCGTATAGATGAAGGGCGCCGCGCCCTGGCTGGTCACGACGAGAAGCACGACGAGACCGAGGACCAGGATGAACGGGACGATCCAATAGATCTTGTTCTGCCGGGCGAATTGAAAGATCTCACCGAGCAAGGAGCCGAGGTAGCCGAACCTGCGCATGGGCGTCTCCTGAAAACGCTCTCGTCGAGCTGCTAGTCGAGCTGATAATCCTTGCGCCAGTCCCCCTTCTCTTCGAATTGGGGCTGGGCCTTCTTGTCAAGAAGGAACGAGCCGAGCACCAGGAAGTCCATCTCCGTGCGCATGAAGCAGCGGTAGGCGTCCTCCGGGGTGCAGACGATCGGCTCGCCGCGAACGTTGAAGCTGGTGTTGACGATCACGCCGTAGCCGGTCAGCTTCTCGAACTCGGAGATCACCGCGTGATAGCGCGGGCTGTCCTCCTCGCCGACCGTCTGGACGCGCGCCGAATAGTCCACGTGGGTGATGGCGGGCACGTCCGAGCGCGGACGGTTGACCCACTCGACGAGCGGCAGCGCCTCCTCGTCCCCACGCTTCGGCACCCGCCGCGCCTCGACCACGTCCGCCACCAGCAGCATGTAGGGGGACGGTCGGTCGAGCTCGAAGTAGTCCGAGACCCGCTCCTCCAGAACGCTCGGCGCGAACGGACGGAAGCTCTCGCGGTACTTGATCTTCAGGTTCATGATCGACTGCATCTTCGGCGAGCGCGCGTCGCCGATGATCGAGCGCCCGCCGAGCGCCCGCGGGCCGAACTCCATCCGCCCCTGGCAGAGACCGATCACGTTTTCCCCGGCGATCACCTGGGCGATCCGCTTCGGCCATTCGTCCGCCGAGAGCTGCTCGTAGGGCAGGCCCTTGCTGTCGAGCCAGGCCTTGATCTCGGAGTCCGGGATCTCGGGGCCGAGCAGCGCGCCGCGCATGGCGTCGCGGTTCTTGCCGGGCTTGAGCCTCGAAGGCTCCACGGTCCGCGGCTTGTTCATGGCATTGTGCCAGACCGCCAGCGGAGCGCCGAGAGCGCCGCCCGCGTCGCCCGACGCCGGCTGGATCCAGATGTCGTCGAAGATCCCCTCCCGCAGGAGGATGCCGTTGGCCACGCAGTTGAGCGCCACGCCGCCGGCGAGGCACAGATTGCGCTTGCCAGTGATCTCCCGCGCATGGCGGGCGAGCTTGAGGACGATCTCCTCGGTGACTTCCTGGATGGACCGCGCCAGATCCATCTCCCGCTTCGAGATCGGCGACTCGGGCTGGCGCGGCGGGCCTCCGAACAGCGCGGCGAACTTGTCGTTCGTCATCTCCAGGCCGTCCATGTACCCGAAATAGTCCATGTTCAGCCGGAAGGAGCCGTCGTCGCGGATGTCCACCAGCTCGCGCTTGATGATGTCGTTGTAGACGCCCTTGCCGTAGGGGGCGAGGCCCATCAGCTTGTACTCGCCCGAGTTCACCTTGAAGCCGGTGAAGTAGGTGAACGCCGAGTAGAGCAGGCCGAGCGAGTGCGGGAAGGCGATCTCGCGGATCAGCCGCAGCTTGTTGCCCTCGCCCACGCCGATCGTGGTGGTCGCCCACTCGCCCACGCCGTCGAGGGTGAGCACCGCGGCCTCCTCGAACGGGGACGGATAGTAGGCGCTCGCCGCATGCGACTCGTGGTGCTGGCAGAAGTAGATGTCCTTCTCTCCCTGGTAATCGGCGATGCCGCACTGCTGCAGGGCCTCCTGGATCTGGGGCGGGATCCAGAGCTTCTCCTTGAGCCAGATCGGGATGGCCTGGACCGCCGAGCGCAGGCCACGGGGGGCCACGGCGAGATAGGTCTCCAGGATGCGGTGGAACTTGAGCAGCGGCTTGTCGTAGAAGACCACGCCGTCGACGCCGCCGCCTTCGGCCAGGCAGTAGCGCACCGCATTGAACGGGAACCCGGCGTCGTGCTTCTTGCGGGTGAAGCGCTCTTCCTGGGCCGCGGCGACGATCCGCCCGTCGTCGATCAGGCAAGCCGCCGAGTCGTGGTAGTAGCAGCTGATTCCGAGGAGCTTCATCAGAATTGCTTGCGGTAGGACTCGGCGGTCCAGGGCTTCCCTTCGGTCGAGGACCAGTAGGAGGCCAGCCGCCGGTCGGGATGCCGGGTGATGGCGAGCTTGCCGCGCGCGCGCAGCAGGAGCCCGACCGGGAGGAACAGGAGGTAGTACAGAACCGTCATCAGCACCCAGGTGACGGCCATCCCCACGAAGTAGGCGAAGCGGTCCAGCAGGCCCGAAACCTTGCGGTAGGCGGGCGGGGAGGCCACGGCCAGCAGGGAGAGGGCGATCGCCACTCCCGCGATCACATAGGCCAGCCCCTGCCGCACGAAGAAGTAGACGGCGACCGCGATAGCCAGGCCGACGGCGCCGCCGATCAGGCCGCGCTTGCGGGCCGCGGCGTTCTTCCGGGCTTCCTCCGCCCTGGCCTTCGAGCTATCGTCCCCACCGGCGCGCCAGTCCCACGCGACCGTCCAGGGGTCCATCCGTTCCGGCATCGTTCGTTCTCTCCGGGTTGGGCCCCACCGTCCTCGCAGGGCCCCATAGAACGGCGTATCCTATACCGGAACGAGGCCATTTCGTGACCCCTCCGCCCTTTCCCACGCCCAGCCGCCGCCTCGACATCCCCGGCTTCCGCCTCGGCCACGGCTCGGACCGGGTCGGCATGACCGGCGTCACCGTCATCCTCTGCCCCGAGGGCGTCACCGCGTCGGCCGAGGTCCGGGGCACGGCCACCGGCACCCGCCAGTTCGACTCCCTGGTCGCCGCCCAGCACGTCGCCAGCCGCGCCCACGCGGTCGTCCTGGCCGGCGGCAGCGGCTTCGGCCTCTCGGCGGCCGACCCGGTGGTCGAGTGGCTCGCCGCGCGCGGCCACGGCTTCCAGACCGGCATCGCCCCGGTGCCGCTCGCCGCGACCGCCATCCTCTTCGACCTGGGATTCGGAGACCCGGCAGCCCGGCCCGTGCGCTCCCTCACCGAGCACGCGCTCGAAACCGCGGTGACCGGCGGCGTCGGCGAGATCGAGGTCGGAAGCGTGGGAGCCGGCACCGGCGCGACCGTGGGCAAGGCGCTCGGCCGGGAGAACGGCATGAAGGGAGGCTTCGGCTTCGCGAGCCTGAGCGTGCCCGGAGGCCCGACCGTGGCCGCGGCCGTCGCGGTCAACGCCTTCGGAGACGTCCGCGACCTCGAAGGCCGCCTCGTCGCCGGCTGCCGCGCCGCCCCGGACAGCCTGGAGATGATGGGCGCCGACCGCGTCCTCGCCGCGCTGCCCGCCGAGACCGGTCACCCCTGGGAGGGGAATACCACCCTCGCCGTGGTCATGACGGACGCCGTCCTCACCAAGGCCACGTCCCTCAAGGTCTGCCAGATGGCCTTCGGAGGCTTCTACCGCACCTTCTCCCCGGCCCTTTCCCTCTACGACGGCGACCTGATCGTGACCCTCTCGACTGGAAAAGTTCGCGCCCACGTCCACCAGGTCGGAGTCCTCGCCGAGCGCGCCGTGGCCGAGGCGATCCTCACCGCGGTGCGGGAAGCGGACGGATTCGGGCTGCTGCCGGCGGTCCGGGATCTGCCGGTCCGCGACTGAGCCTCGTCGGCGCCGTGCCGACGGCTGTCGCCGCCTCGCCGACGACTGAAGTCGTCTCCCTTCTCCCGTTCCCGATCCGCCGGCAGTTGTCGGAGCCTCGGCTCCGCGTGTTGGCGCCTTGCCGACTGGTGAAGTTGTTCGCCGACAGGTGTCGGGAGGCTTCCGACAGGTGTCGGCGGTTTGCCGACGGGCGTCGGCGGTCGATGACACGCGTCGGCGCGGTGCCGACACGCGGAGCCGGGCCCCGACGGCTGTCGACGAGTCGGCGACACCTGTCGGCGCCTCGGCTTCAGGGGACTTTGTAGCGGGCGGCGTAGAGGAGGTTGTCCACCGCCGGGCCGAGCTGCTCCACGAGCACGACGTGGATGGTCGTGCGCATCTCCGTCGGCGGATCGGCCGGGATCTCTCCCTCCAGCATGGCGTCCTCCTCGGGGGAGTGCGGCAGCCCGGCCGCGATGCGGTTGAGGCTCCCCCGCACCTGCTCCAGGTCGAGCGCCGCGCCGAGGAGGCGGGAGCGCGGCGTGTCGAGCGTCGCCAGCAGGCCGCGCAGGAGCGGGTCGAACGAATCGGCGAGCAGGCACTCCAGGACGGCGGCCATCTCCTCCGCGGCCGGCTCAGGCGCGGGCGCGTCGCCCTCGGTCTCTCCATCGCCGAGGGCCTCATCCTGGGCGACGGCGAGGTTGTCGACCAGCCCCCGCAGGTGGAGGCGGTGGCTGATGAGGGACTCCAGAACGCCAAGGATCTGATCGCGGATCTCCAGGATCTCGGACATGGTGCGCAGCGTAGGGCGCGGCCGGGCGCTCCGCCGCGGGAAGGCACGGAATCCCGGCACCGAGGGCACGCCGAGTCCAGTTTTCGGCAGGCGCCGGTCGCGTGTCCCGGAAAAGGGCTCTGCGGCATCTATATTTCTGAAGGAGACCGGGATGCCCCGAAACTCGCCGCCGCCCCCGGAGGGCGCCACACTGCGGTTCTTCCGTTTTTCGAAGGGCCTGAACGAGCAGGAGATGGCCGACCTGCTCGGCGTCTCCGTGCATGCGGTCGGGCGCTGGGAGAAAGGGCGCGTCCCGCTCACCCGGGAGCGGCTGGAGGAGCTGCTCGGCAGGCCGCCGCTGAGCATCCCGCCCGAGGCCATCGCGGCGGCGCTACGCGCGCACGCCCTGACCCGGCCGCCCGCGGCGCCCGGCGGACCGGCCGAGCTGGCCGGCGAGGACGGCCGCATCCTGGAGCGCGCCGCCCTCGCCGCGGCCATGGCCGGAGCGGAGGCGGCCATCGCGAGCCTGCTGGCCCAGCGCGCCCGCGTGAAGGCCCGCCGCCATCGCGCCTGGGCCGCTGTGATCTGGGACCGGATCGCGAAGCTTTCCGTCGAGCGGCAGGCCACGATGCTCGAACTGTTGGCCGGCGATTCCCGGAGCTGGGCGCTCGCCGAGCGGGTCAGCCTTGCGTCCATCCGGGCCGCGGCCCACCGCGCGGACGAAGCCCTGCGGCTCGCACGTCTGGCCGTTCGCCTCGCCGAGCGGGTGCCGGGCTCGAAGCCCTGGCGGCTCTCCGTGCTCGCCTTCTGCGAGCCCTTCGTGGCGAACGCGCTGCGGGTCGGCGGCGACCTCGCCGCCTCGGCCCTTACCTTCGCGCGCGCCGACGATCTCTATCGCCGCGGCAAGGGAGGCGACCCGGCCGGGCTGCTCGACTCGTCTCGTCGACTGGACCTCAAGGCCTCTCTTCTGAAACACCAGGGCCGGTTTGCCGAGGCGCTCGCGCTGATCGACGAGGCCTCCGAGAGGGCTGCCGGCGATTCAGCGCGGGCGCGGTTGCTCTTGCAGAAGGCAGCGATCCTGGAGCTTGCCGGGGAGTATGCAGACGCCCTCCAAGCGCTCAACCAGATGGAGCTTTTTCTGGAGGGCGTCCCCGATCGACGGCTGCATTTCGGCCAGCGGTTCAACATGGCTGTCAACCTCTGCCATCTCGAGCAATACGAGGAGGCAGAGCTGCTGCTTCCCCAGATCCACGCCTCGGCGGCGGACATGGGCAACCACCTGGACGAGACGAGGTGCCTTTGGCTGGCAGGGAGAATCTGGGCCGGGCTCGGCCGTACTGAGCAAGCCTCGCAGGTTCTCTCCACCGTGCGCATGCGCTTCCTCGAAGAACAGATCGCCTACGACTTCGCCCTGGCCAGCGCAGAGCTCGCGCTCCTCTTGCTGGAAGACGGGCAGCCAGCCATGGTGAAGGGGCTGGCCTTGGAAATGTGGTGGATCTTCGAGAGCCAGGATGTCCATGAAACTGCGCTCGCCGCCATCTCGCTCTTCTGCGAGGCCGCTAGTAAAGAGGCCGTCCAGGTCGATTGGACTCGGCGTTTCATCAAGTATCTTCACCGGGCCCGATACAAACCGGACCTGCGGTTCGAGCCGTGAGGAACACCTCAGTTGCGGCAGGCACCGTTGGGATCGATCTGGCACCCGTTGTCCAAGGAGGACGCCTGCGAGGGGGCCACACACCGGCCATTCGGATCGAGCTGGCACCCGTTGTCCCTGAGGGCAGAGGAGGCTTGGCAGGCACCACTCGGATCGATCTGGCACCCGTTGTCCAACGAGGCCTGCGGTGGCGCCACACACCGGCCATCGGGATCGATCTGGCAGCCATTGTCGCCCCAGGCGCTTTCGAGAAGGCTCCACGCCCGGAGCAGAAGATCCCAGGCGGATGGAAAGGACGTTACGGCCGACCCGGCGGCGTGAGCGAGCGGCGGGACGATCAGAAGGGCGAGAATCAGGAGAAAAGCGGCGCGGAAGAGAGGGGGACGGGGCATGGCGCGGCTCCTTTGCCGAGCGCGCTCCGCACCGGCCTCCCTGGCCGGCGGGGCGCCTCTGGCCTAATAGAGTGCGCGACGCGGACGCAGAAAACGAGCACGGCATCCCCGCAACGGGGGAATGTCCTGAGGAGGACGCCACAATGACGACGGGAGACCGGAAGGACGTGGGGATGGTCGTCCGCCTGCTGCGGTGGGAACGCGGCTGGAGCCAGGCGCAGCTCGCGGACGAGGCGGGCATCGACGCCGGCTCGGTCTCCGACTGCGAGCGGGGGCTCCGGCTGCCGTCCCGCCGGACCCTGGAACGGATCGCCTCGGCCTTCGAGGTGCCGTACCCGCTTTTCGAGCAGCTCGTCGCGCCATGCCGGAGGGTCCGCCTGGCCATCGAACAGGCCTTCCAGGGGAGCGTCGGCGCGGAGGCGGTGATGGAGAAAGGGGTGACCGACGCCGTCGTCGAGGCGATGGCCCCGTACCTTCAGGAGCTGATGCGGCTGGACGCCAACCCGGAAGCGGAGGCCCGCGCCTGGGCCGCCCAGCGCTGGGCGCTCCTCGCCGAGGCCACCGCCGAGGACCAGGCCCTCGCCGTCGAGGTGCTGGCCGGCGACGACCGGAGCTGGGCGCTGGCCGAGAGGCTCCAAACCGCGGCGAACACCGCGACCGACCCCAACGGAGAGACCGCCCGCCTGGCAAGCCTCGCCGCCCAACTCGCCCGCAACGCTCCGGCTCCGGCCCGGAGGCGCCGTGCGGCCTTCGCAGTCACAGCCCGAGCCCCGGGCCTTCCTCCAGATGCGGCAGCGGCGCGTCGATGACGTCCGAGAACAGGGTGAGGACGCGGAAGGTGAGCCCCCAGATCGAGTGGCCCCGGTGCCGGATCGCCGGATAGTGGATCTGCCGGCCCTCCCGCTCCCAATCGAGATGGCTCGCGTTTCGCGGATCCCAGAGGTAGTCGAGCGGAATCCAGAAGACCTCGGCCACTTCATGGTTGGGGACGAACGGAACCCGCTCCTCACCCAGGTAGTAGACGAACGGCGACAGGATCATCCGCAGGACGCCACCGCCATACCGGACGGGCACCTCCGAGAGCGGGCCGAGCCAGTGCTCCTCGCCGATCCGGAGCCCCACTTCCTCCAGCGTCTCCCGCTCGGCCGCGGCGCGCGGATGCGGATCGGTCGGATCCCACCGGCCGCCCGGCAAGGCCATGTGGCCGGACCACGGGTCCAGAGGATGCTCCGCCCGCCGAATGAAGCAGAGCGAGAGATGCGCTCCCCGTCCCGCCAGGACCAGCGCCACCGCCGCCGCCGAAATCTTGGTGGTGGCGCCCGCGTCTACCTTCACGGTCGACGGTTGATGGCGGGCGAGGGATTCGCGGATCTGATCGAGATCGAAGGGCAAGGGCGGCTTCTCCAAGGCCTAGCATACCGCCGAGGCCAACGAAGCGACCGACTCCCCCTTCGTCAATCCGATCGATTGAATCTCAGGGGCTAGGAAGAGCGCGGAGCGCGGGGCGAGTGCAGGTGGATGGGAAGATGCTTGGCGAAGTGCTCGAAGTCGGCGTCCGTCGTCAGGATCGGCAGGTTGTGGCGCTCGGCCACGGCGCAGAGTAAGTAGTCCGTGTTCGAGCCTTGGATACCCTGACTTCGGCAAGTGTTGAAGAACTCTGCTGCCCGTTCATAGTCCACCCTCTCCAGAGGAAGGTCCGAAAAGAACCGCAGTTGGCTCTTGAGTCTCTCGAACTGCGAGGCCTCTCGGATACCGGAGAGAATCTCCTGCCGAACCGGACCGACGAGACGAGCCCGCGCTTCACCGATCAACTCGCGAAGCTCGTGGACGGCATCATGGTCGGGCGGCTCCCGGCGGCGGAACGCCAGGGACCAGACCCCGGTGTCCACCAGGACACTCAACCACGACTCCGCTGTTTCTTGTAGTCGTAGTCCGGGTCATAGTCGATCTGGCCAAACAACTCCAGGATCTCCACCTGCTTCCTGTGCTGGATATACTCCTCGAGAGCCTCGGTGACAGTGGCTCTCTTCGTTCGGTGTCCACCGACACGAAGGGCTTCCTCTAAGAGATTGTCATCAATTGCCAGATTGGTTGCCACGGCTCCACACCTCCATCCACACAATAACATGAAGCTTCGTGTGTAGAACAGGGCTCCCTGGCTTCCCTACGCCCGCTGCATACCGGCCTTCCGCCACGCCGAGAAGGTTGAGATCAGGGGCAGGTCGCAAAGGCGCCCGTGTCCTGGATCGGCCGGAAAGCCGTTCCCTGGGGGTTGGTGTACACCTTGGAGACTCCCTTCTGAAGATCGGTCACGGTGATCTGCGCGCGGACGTCGGTCAGCCCGCCGGCGAAGACCCAATACCGGTTGTTGACGCCGCAGCCGTCCAGAACCTTGATGACCGCCTCCACGTTGGCGCTGTTGAAGAACCAGAAATAGCCGGTGTCGGGGGTCATCGAGACCGCGTGGCCGGCTCCGTTCGTGCCGTTGGCGAGCGTCCACTCGACCTCCACCTGGAAGCGCGAGCCGTTCAGGCAGAGCCGGGTGTCGGCCGGCGTGCAGGTGGTCGACGCCGCCGGCTTCCAGCCGAGCTGGATGACCTCGAAGTCGTCCGCGGTCAGGCTGGCGAAGGCGGGGTTGAGAACGTCGTTGTCCCAGCGGACATCGTGCGCCCCCGAGATGTACATGTCCGAGCCGTTGTCCGCCAGGATCAGGCCGTAGGTCTTCATGGCCTGGAAGATGCGGCGCACCTCGGGCGTGAAGCCCGAGATGTTCTTGCTCGCCTTCAGGCGCAGGCGCGCTCCCATGGGCAGGGAGCCGGTGGTGCCTCCCGCGCTGTGGGACGCCGGAAAGACGTGGCCGTTCGTCGCCCGGATCGTGAAGCGGAAGGCGTGGTCGATCGGATCGGAGCCGACGGCCTCGTCGTAGCGCACGAGCCCGGGGAAGATCGCGAGACCCGCGGCATCGGCGCTCGTCCAGCCTTCCGGCCGGCGGCCGTTCGTCTTGAGATCGAAGACCGCACCCGAGCCCGCCTCCCAGCGGTTCGCCTCGGAGTTCCAGAACGTGTGGTACAGCTCGTAGAGAAGCCGGTTGTCGCGGTCGACGAGCAGCAGGTGCCGGTCGCCGTTGGCGTCCACACTTCCGGGATATCCTCCCTCGATGTAGCCGGGCTGGCTCCTCGCCTCGATCGGAATGGGATAGCCGGCGGGCCGGCCGGGCGCTCCGGCGTCGCTCTCGTCGCCGTACTCGACGAACGTCACCGGGACGAGCGGCTGACTGCCGGGCACGCTCACGTAGTGGATGCCGTAGGTGGCCGGCGGCGACTCCGCGAAGCCTCCGAAGTCGGGATGGAGCTCCGTGCTGCGGCCGATGAAATCGAGGAAGTCGGCGCTGCGCGGATCGACCGGCGCGGCACTGATATTCACGTTCCACCAATTGTCCGAGGGGAACACCGGCTGCGGCACGGGACCGTTGGGCTGGGCCTGCACAGTGGACGCAGCGAGCGAGAGAAGGATTCCGGCGAGGCAAAGCGCTTTCGTATTCATAAGGTTGAATGAGCTTACCAGATGGAAATCCGTGAATTCGCGCTGACCGTGCTCCAGTCCGAGGATCTGGAGACGAAGCTCGCCCCCCCGCCGACACCGCCGCTGCCGCCAGAAATTTTGACGGACGCCGAGCCGGGGCCGGCCCTGCGCCTCGAAGAGCCCGGCCGGCCGGCGAATCTCCGCTTCGGCAAGGTGACGGTGCCGGACATTCTGGGGATGCCCGATCCCGCGCAGCGGGCGCGCATCCTCCACGCCCTGGCGAACCACGAGCTTCAGGCCGCGGAGCTGTTCGCCTGGGCCCTCCTGGCGTTTCCCGATGCGCCTCCGGATTTCCGGCGCGGCCTCCTCCGCATCCTCCAGGACGAGCAGCGGCACACCCGGATGTACATCGCGCGGGTCGAAGCGGCCGGCGCGAGCTTCGGAGACTTTCCGGTCCACGGCTATTTCTGGAGCAAGGTGGCGGACATCACGACTCCTCTCCGCTTCCTCTGCGCCATGTCCCTGACCTTCGAAAACGCGAACCTCGACCACACCGTCGAGTACGCCGAAGCGGCGCGCCGGGCCGGAGACCCGAGAACCGCGGCGGTCATCGACCAGGTGGAGCGCGACGAGGTCGACCACGTGGCCTTCGGGTGGACCTGGCTCCATGCCTTCAAGAAAGAGGACGAAACCGCCTGGGACGCCTACCAAGCCAACCTCACCTGGCCGCTCCGTCCCACCCGCGCCAAGGGAAGGGTCTTCAATCGAAAAGGCCGCGAGGCGGCGGGTCTGGATGCGGAGTTCATCCAGCGGCTGGAGGAGAGCGAGGGGTGAGAAGGTTATTGGGAAGGCTGCGGCCCTCCCCGTCCCTCCCCCTGCTTCGCAGGAGAGGGCGCCGCCTCCCTCCCGCGAGAGGTGGAAGAGGAGAACCGCAGTCCACGAAACGGAGCGGAGCCAGCTCGCCTCCCCGCTTTTTGGGGTTCCTGGAAACAGGTGCTCCTCACCTGCGTATCAGGAGGATGAGCCCCGAAGAGCTCCACGACCCAACCCGCTACTCCTGCGCCTGGGAGATCGACCATGCCGCCATCGCGATAGCGCTTAAGCCCTACCTCTGGAAGCGCTCCAGGGTGATGGCGCTGTATCTCGCAGCCAATGCCGCCGCGCTCGGGCTTGTCGCTTTGGTGTGGTTTCGATCCGGCCTTGGCTTCGCCGACGGCTTCTCGAGTCTCAGCCTGGGCATGTGCCTGGGGTTTGCGGCGTTGCTGCCGATTCACGAGGCTTCGCACTCGCTCGTGTATCGCCGCCTCGGTGCGCGTTCCGTGCGGGTGCGGTACAACTGGCGCGCGCTCACCGCGTACTGCGCGGCGGACCGCTTCGTTGTCGACAAACGCGGGTTCTCCCAAGTCGCCGCCGCGCCGTTTGTTCTCCTGAATCCACCCCTTCTGCTTCTGGCGCTCATGACCTCAGGAGCCTGGAGCCTCGGCGCCGCGGGCGCCCTCCTTCTTCACGTCGGCGCTTGCAGCGGTGACTTCGCCCTGCTCAATTGGCTCTCTCTCGCCGAGCACGACATCGTCTACAGCTACGACGACGAGAGCGCCCACCGCACCTTCTTTTTCACACCGGTCCCCTGATCGCGCGGCCGGTCGGGGCCGGCAGCGGTCATGGAATCGCAGGCAGCGGCGGCGGGCCGTCCGGGATGTAGCCCTTGTAGACGACGCCTTTCGTATTCTTCTCGAATTCCCGGCGGATCTCGTCGCGCCGGGCCGGCTGCTCGAAGAGGTCGACCATGGTGGCGGCGAGGGTCTTGGCGGCGTAGGTCATCCCCTTGTGGCCGATGGACATGCCGCCGCAGGCCACGACCGGCCAGGCGTGCCAGGGCGCGGACTTGGGAGCCGTGGTGACGGAGACGTGGAGGGTGGGTACGTTCCAGCTCACGTCGGCGACGTCGGTGGAGCCGCCTTCCGGAGGCTCGGGATTCTCGTCGAGGGGCTGGACGTCGCCGCTCAGGCCCTTCTCCTCGACGCCGGTCTCCTTCTGGATCTTTCGGGCGAACGCCTGCTCCTCCTCGGTGTACTGGATCGGTCCGAGCCAGGTCAGGTTGCTGTACAGGAGGCGCGCGCCGGCCCAGTTGACCAGCATCTCGTAGTCTCCGGACTGGACGCGCAGGGTGCTCTCCACGTCGGCGGCGAGGGCCGCGCCCTCGGCGATCTTGCGGACGCGCTTGAGCAGCTCGTCCACCGAGGCATGCTCGGAGTCGCGCACCCAGACCCAGACCCTGGCGTGCTCGGGAACGACGTTGGGCACGTCGCCGCCGTCCTGGATGACGTAATGCATGCGCACGCTGGGCCGGACGTGCTCGCGCATCAGGTTGAGGGCATGGGTGAAGATCTCCAGCCCGTCCAGGGCGCTGCGGCCGTTCCAGGGGTCGAAGGCGGCGTGGGAGGCCTTGCCGCGGAACTCGACGACGAAGTCGACCATGGCCTGGGAACTCTGGGTGTCGGCGCCGGTCTCGTCCGCCGGGTGCCAGGCGAGCACCACGTCGACATCCTTGAACAGGCCTTCCCGGACTATGTAGAGCTTGCCGCCCACCGACTCCTCGGCCGGCGTGCCGTAGAAGCGCACGGTGCCCTGGAGCTTGCCGTCCGCGATCAGCTCCTTCACGGCCACGGCGGCGCCCAGGCTGGCCGCGCCGAAGAGGTTGTGACCGCAGCCGTGACCCGGAGCGCCGGCCAGCAGCGGCTCCTTGGTGGTCTGCGCCTTCTGGGAGATCCCGGGGAGCGCGTCGTATTCGCCGAGGATCGCGATCACCGGCTTCCCTTCGCCGTAGCTCGCCACGAACGCGGTGGGCATGCCGGCGACGCCGCGCTCGACCTTGAAGCCCTGGGATTCGGCGTAGTCGGCCAGAACCTTGGAGGAGCGCGTCTCCTTGAGAGCGGTCTCGGCGAATTCCCAGACCTGGTTGGCCAGGGTCACCAGCTCCGGCCGGTGACGGTCGACGCTGGCCACGGCGGCCTGCTTGCCCAGGCTCGCCTTCGGAGACGTCGATTTCGCCGGGCTCGCAGGATTGGCGCCAGCGGCCAGCCCCGGGACGGTCGTCAGGAAGAGGGCGGCGAGGGACAGGACGGGAATGGCTCGGCGACAGAGCATGGCAACCCCTTTTTTGGCGGATGAACGGTCGGGGCGAGCATATGCCAGGGGCGCGGCGCGCTGCTATGACTCGGTCTCCAGATCCAGCTCCGGAATCAGCCCGTCGATCCGCCGCTGGATCTCGATCGTCCGGGCCAGCACCGCCACGATCCTGGGAAAAGACTGGTTCTCGTCGTAGGTGAGGCGCCTTCCCGCCCGGGCCTGGAGCCAACGGGGCAGCACCTGGTAGCCGCCGATGCGGTAGTCCCAGACCCGGGGCGCGATGCCTTCGATCCAATCGCCCTGGCCGTTCAGATCCAGCCGGCGCTCGTCGGGCCGGTAGCCGCGGCCGACCGTCTTCGACAGCGGCGCGCCTCCGGATCCCTGAGACCGGACGGGGGATTCGACCGGCGTCCGCAGCAGATGCAGATCCACCAGCTCGGCGCCGAGCCCCGAGAGGGTCTCGAAGAGACGGAGGGTCCGCGGAAAGGGGATCCGCGGAAAGCCGGCGGCCAGAAAGGCGGCGTACCGGCGCCGATACACATCGCTGTAGAGGACCGCATAGACGTACCCGAAGAGCGCCTCGGGGGTCACCGGACCGCCCAGGGACTGCTCCAGCGCCACGTGAAGCTTCGGCGCCACGTTCGGGAGGGGCCCGGCTCCGCCGGCTCCAGAGGAGAGCCGGCCTTCCTCCGGCAGGAGATACAGGGGAAAGACGGAGTTGATGTCATAGGCGCTCACCGCCTTGTGCGCGGCGATCCGGTCCGTCACCAGGGCGCCCGGGCCGTCCTTGCTCATCCGCGGCACCACCAGGGCCAGGTTCGATCCGCCGCGCAGATGGCGCATCCCGCGCTCCCGGGGCCGCTCCACGAGATAGTCCGCGTAGAAGATGTGCCGCACGTCGAAGGGGCGGACCAGGATCTTGGTGAACCGCGACGCCCAGCCGTCGTCCGAGGCCGCCCGGCGCACGGCTTCGGACCGCGACCAGGTTCCCGTGTCCTTTGGATCGGGAGGATCGGCGCTCGCCAATCCGGACCGGAACCGCCACATCCGCTTTTCGAGAGCCTTGCCGTCCACATCCATCACGAAGGCGTCGCGGGCCGTCAGCACTCCGGGCGAGTGCAGCGGAAAGATCTCGGGCAGGGAGACGCCCAGGGAGTAGATCTCCTCCAGCCGGGCATCCCGGGCCACGAAGAGATAGGACGGCTCGCGGGGCTGAAGCTCGACCCAGGGCGTGCTGTCCACGTTTCGAGCCGCGAGCCAGCGGAGCTTCTTCAACCGGTTGCCCCAGAGGTCGTGCCGGGCGATCCGCGTCGGATGTCCAGCCGGATGTCCGGCCAGATATTGGGAAGCTCGGGCTCCGGCCTTCTTCACCAGCAGCAGGATGGAGACGCCCTGTCCGACCTCGTCGAACACGTTCTCGTCCGCGGCGCCGTCGGGAGACACTTCCTTCTTTCGCCGGTTGCCGTGGAGATCCAGGAGATAGATCTCGTCGAAGCTGGTCATCAGCGACCGCCGGAGCCCGAGGAACGTCGGGTTGTCGAGGAAGCTGTGGCTGAGCACCAGCCCGACCACGCCCTCGCCGCACTCGTCGATCTTCCTCTGGGCGAAGCGGAGGAACTTCACGTAGTCGTCCTGGAGCCACTTCGCGTTCTTCTCGCCGAGCGCCCGGCCGTCCACCCGATAGTAGCCCTCGTCGCCGGGCGCATGGCTTTCGCGCAGCATCCGGTCGGCCTCCTTCGTGCGGTTGGCCGACCGGCCCGAGTAGGGGGGATTGCCGATCACCACGCAGATCCGGCGGTCCTCCTTGACCTCCGCGGCCTTGCGGACCTCGCGGGCGAGCGACGGCAGCCCCGGCAGGGTGGCCTGCGACAGATCCTCCCGCTCCAGCGCGTTGGTGAGCAGCAGGTTGACGCGGTCGTCGGCGCGCAGCGGATAGCCCTGCTCGGCGAGGAAGAGGCTCACCTTCAAGTGCCCGATGGCGTAGGGGGCCATCATCAGCTCGAAGCCGAAGCCGTGCGGCAGCAGGTGGTCCTGGATCAGCGACGGAACCGCCCCGCGTCCAAGCTCCTTCGAGCAGCTCTCGATCGCGCATCGGAACGCCTCGATCACGAACGTCATGGTGCCCGCGGCGGGATCGAGGAACCAGACGCTCCGGTCCGCGAGGCCGCTCCGCCGGCCCAGGCGCGTGCGCAGCAGGGCGTCGACCGAGCGCACGACGTAGGAGACCACCGCGGGCGGCGTGTAATAGACCCCGCGCCGCGTCCGCAGCTCGGCGTCGTAATGGCGGAGAAAGGTCTCGTAGAAGTGGAGGATCGGATCCCGGTCCCCGCGCTGAAGGAACTGCCGCTGCAAGGCCCGCTTGAGGTCGGCGGGCCGCAGGAGATCCACCAGGTCGTCCACGATCCACTCGATCTCGGGCGGCGGGGAGAGGCAGACGTAGCGGAAGATGTCCCGCAGAATGCCGCTGGCCGGAGGGATGCGCTCGTACAGCGACCGGCGGTCGAGGTCGCCGTCCTCCCAGCAGCGGGCGGCCAGCATCCCGTAGACAACGGTCTGGGCGTAGAGGTCCGCGAACTGGCGCTCGGTGAGGGCGTGGAAGAAGTGGGACGCCAGGGCGCGATAGAAGACGGTCAGCTCCGACGGCTCTTCGCTCCCCTTGTCCCGCTCCAGCAGGGCCTCGATCCGGCCCTCCAGTACGCGCGCCCGGCTGGCGAGGTTGCGGGCGAGCGCGGCGGCGCCGAGCCGGCGCGGCCCGCCGAAGGCGAAGAACGATCCCAGGAGCGTGGACAGCTCCGGACCCGAATCCCGCGCGGTTCCCAGGGTCGCCCGCGTCACGTCCTCGCCGTTGCGGTAGAGGCGAAGCTCGCGGAAGCTCGTGAGGATCAGGTTCGGGAACGTCTCCCGGTAGCGCCTCAGCTGGGCGCTCTCGGCGGCGGCGTCCAGGTCCGCCGAGGGCCGCTTCGCCTCGACGTAGCCGACCAGCCGGGGACCGCGCCAGACCTGGAAGTCGAGGCTGCACCCCTGGGTCCGCCGCGGGATGGCCGTCACCTGCACGTCCGGAAAGCCGGAGCCCCGGGCCCACCCGCTCAGCAGGTCCACGAACGCCGGATAGAAGCTCTCTTCCCGGGCGTCGCCGCGCTCCTCCAGCGCGGCGATCCGCTCCAGGAAACCGGAGAGCAGGCTCTCTTTTCGGAAAGAACGTGAGATTTCTGGGTCGTTTTGTCGCGTCATCAAGGAAGACGATAATCGAATCCGGCTCCACTGTCACGCCCGATGGAGACGGTCAGTCGTCGAGCTTCTCCGCCATGAGGCTCCGGAGCAGCCCTGGGGTCAGCCCCGGCAGGGCCGGCGCGGCGACGCAGCAGTCACCATAGGGCCGTCCCGATCCGCACGGGCAGGGGTCCTGGTCCAGCGGCCGGGCAAGGGGTTGCGGCTGGAAACCGTCGTCAGGGCGGGGCATGGCGTTCCACACCTGCCTCCCGAGCTCGCGCGCGACCGCCCGGGCGACGCGTTCCTCCAGACCGGAGAAGAGCACGGGAAACGCCTCGGGCGCCTCCGATTGCATCCAGGAAAGAAAGGCCTCCGCATCCTGAAGACGCAGCGCCTCCTCCACCGCGCTCCTCAAGAGGCGGAGAAGCGCATCCAGGACGATCCGCTCTTGTTCTTCGTTCATGACACTGATCCCTCCCTTGGGTGTCTCTGTTCCATGCGAATGTTACCGGACCAGAGTATTCCAGGGAAACCGCAGAGCGGATGAACTTTCCCGGCCTCATCTTCGTCTTTGTGAAGGAGGCCGGCTGTCAGCCGCCTCGCATCGAGCAAGGAGACCGTTATGAAGGGGGACGGGAGACGTCGGGAAAGCGGAAGAAGGAGAGGGAGGCGGACATGACCGCTAGCGGCCGGCCGAGAGACGGGCGAAGTCCTTCGCGCACTGCGCCGCACGCTCGGCCGGCAGCTTGTCCTGGACCGCCAGGCGAGAGGCCAGCTTGAGGATCACCAAGGCCTCCCGGTTCAGGGCGGCCCCCTCGACGAGCCGCGGCATCGACTCCGCCAGGCGTTTCAGATCGTCTGTCCGGCCATCGCGGGCATGGATCGCGGCAATCTCCAGGGACAGCAGGGCGAAGTCCGCCACCGTCCGGGCAGGCAACTCGGCGGGATCCTGGTTGAGAACGGCCTGGGCTTCCTTCAGGCGGCCAAGCCCGGCGGCGACCCGCCCGTCCAGGCAGCGCAGCCTGGCACGCTCGACCGCGAGCCCCAGGGCTTCCTTCCGCACGGCGGCCGGAATCTTCACCTCGCCGTGACGGTCGGCGTCGCAGAGAGCGGCGCCAAGCTCGACCGCAATGCGGAGCACGAGACGCGCGTCCGAGCCTTCGGAGGCGATCTCGGCGGCTCGGGCAAGCTCCTTGGCCGCCTCCTCGGGCTGCCCGAACCGCCGTTGCAGCCGCCCCTTCTCGAGAAGCAGGACGGGGCGGGTGTCGCTGCGGTCGCTCAGCCCGAGCCCGAAGTCGATCTTCTTCATGGCTTCGCCGAGCTTCCCCTGGTCACGCAGGAGGAGGGCTTCCAGTCCCTCCAGCCGGCCCCGCTTGATGTGGCTGGGCCAGATGCCCGCCATGGCTCCCAGGAAGAACTCCTTGCCTCGGCGGAGGGCCTCCTCGGCACCCGCCAGGTCCCCACGGGCACGCCGGACGTTGCCCAGGTGCAGCCAGGCATACTCCTGCATGGCGCTCACCCGGTTGTCCTCCCCCGGCACCGCCGGAGCCAGGGCTACGGCCAGCGCGGCCAGCTCCTCGGCCCGATCGAGGTCGGATTCGACCAGGCCGGCGCTCTCGTCGCAGATCCGTTCACAGAAAGCCCAACTGAAGGAGACGGCTTCGTCGAGGACACGACTCTTCCAGGACGCCGGATCCTCGGCCTGGAGCCGACGCCAGAGCTTTTCCGCCCGCTGGCGATCCTTGCCGGCTTCGGCCGCCCGCTTGTCCCGGGTTGCGATGTAGTCGTCGCTGGCGCTCATGGGCAGACCATTCTACACATGCGCAGCCGTAACCTCTCGTCGATTCTGGCGTAACGTAAAGGTGTCACGAGCGGGAGCCGATCCCGGCTCACAATCCAAGGAGGGACCCATGACCTCACGAACCTTCGGCCCGAGCGTACGCCGCCTCGGGGTTTTGTTGACGACGTTGATGATCCTCACCGCGGCCGGCCTTCCCGTGGCCGCAGCCTCGACAACACCGTCGAACGAGGAGCTGACCGGGTATGCCGACAAGCTCCTCTCCGCGAACTATCCGGCGGACGGCCCGGGCGCCACCGCGCTCGTGGTCAGGAACGGGACCGTGCTGCTGCGGAAGGGCTACGGCCTGGCCGACCTCGAGTTGGGCGTGCCCATGAAGCCGGAGATGGTGTTCGAGATCGGATCGGTCACCAAGCAGTTCACCGCGGCGGCCATCCTGATGCTCCAGGAGCGGGGCAAGCTCTCGGTCCAGGACGACGTCACGAAGTATCTCCCCGACTATCCCACCCACGGGAAGACGATCACGCTGGAGCACCTGCTCACCCACGTCTCGGGCATCCCGAGCTACACCGGCCTGCCGGAGTGGATTCCCCGGGTCCGCGAGGACATCACCCTCGACCAGCTGATCGGACTCTTCAAGGACAAGCCCCTGGAGTTCGAGCCCGGCGAGCGCTGGGCCTACAACAACTCGGCCTACATCCTCCTGGGCGCGGTGATCGAGAAGGTCTCGGGCAAGAGCTACGAGGACTTCGTGGAGAAGGAGATCTTCGCCCCGCTGGGCATGAAGCGCTCCGCCTATGGAAATCAGTCCGAGGTCGTCGCCGGCCGGGTCGAAGGCTACGAGGGCGGTAACCAGAAGGGGCAGGAGGGGCAGGAGGGAGAGGGCGGATACCGGCGGGCGGCCTACCTCAGCATGAACCATCCCTACGCCGCCGGAGCGCTGCTCTCCAGCGTGGACGACCTGTGGCTCTGGGAGCAGGGTCTCGCCTCGGGCAAGCTCCTG
Organism: Holophagales bacterium; assembly: GCA_031390755.1. Classification (GTDB taxonomy): domain Bacteria; phylum Acidobacteriota; class Thermoanaerobaculia; order Multivoradales; family UBA5704; genus DATMER01. The sequence continues at coordinate 22,055 of JANMTS010000116.1, read as the reverse complement.
CGCCCGGAGTCCCTGGAACGGATGTTCACTCCGGTCAAGCTGACCTCGGGCATGAACAGCCATTACGCCTACGGCTGGAACACGTTCGAGTACAACGGCCGCAAGGTGATCGAGCACGGCGGCGGCATCTTCGGGTTCGTCACCCACGTGCTGCGCATCCCCTCGGAAAACCTGTATGTCGCGATCCTGTCGAACAACCCCGGCGGGACGGAGTTGGGTCCCGAGAATCTGGGGCTGCGCATCGCGGCCAAGGCCACCGGCCTGGCGTTCGAGGACCGGAAGGCCGTGACGCTCGATTCGAAAACGCTCGACGAGTACGTGGGCGTCTACCGCTTCGACGCCGCCACGACCCGGACCATTACCCGGGAAAATACGCGCGACGGCGACAAGCTGTTCTCGCAGAGGAGCGGCGGCGGCAAGGTGGAGATCTTGCCCTCTGGAAACGATGAGATGTTCGTCAAGGACGGCGCCTCCCGATTCCGCTTCCGGCGCGATGCGCAGGACAAAGTGACCGGCGTCGACTTCCTCGCGAGCGCCGGTGCCGACGCCGTCGGGGTCCGCACCGACGAGCCCCTGCCCGTGGAACGCAAGGCCGTCAAGGTCGATCCCGCGGTCTTCGACGCCTACGTCGGCTCCTACGAGCTGGCGCCGGGCTTCAACATGGTGGTGACGCGCGAAGGAGATCAGATCTTCGTCCAGCCCACCGGCCAGGGGAAGGCCGAGCTCTTCGCGCAGACCGAGACCGAGTTCTTCCTGAAGGTGGTGGACGCGCAGATCACCTTCGAGCCCGGGGCGGACGGAAAGGCCACCGGCCTGGTGCTGCATCAGAACGGGAGGAACGTGCCGGGGAAGCGGCTGCCCTGATCGCCCGCAGGGGGCTCAAAAAGAGGGGAGCACTTCCGGAGGGGGGTGCTCCCCTTGGCGCACCAGCTCGTCGGTGAGGCCGGCGTTCCGGCCCCACCTGGATATGTGGAATCCCGAGCTGGAATCCGTCACCGGCTCCCGTTCCCGGCGAGAGCCACCTTTTCCCGAGCCTCCTTCACCCACGGATGGTCCGCTGGAAACCGTGCCTCCAGCGCGGCCGTCCCCTCCGCCAGCAGTTTCTTCCCCTCCTCGACCCGGCCCAGGCGGACCAGGCAGGTGCCGAGGAGGATCTCCATCCTGGACGTCTGGAAGTAGCCCGGCGCCTGGGTCTTGCGCAGGGTCTCCAGGCTCTCCCGGAGATAGGGCTCGGCCTCGGCGGACCGGCCGGCGTTGAGAAGGGCGATGCCCATGGCGCGCAGCGGCCAGATCATCTCGGGATGACCGGGCTCCAGCAGCTCGCGGTCGATCTCCACGGCGCGGGCAGCCAGGCTCAGCGCCTCGGCGTGACGCCCCTGGTCCGACCGCAGCCGGGCGAGCGCTCCCAGAACCTGGGCCACGTAGAGATGCTTCTCGCCGTAGACCGCCGTCCTCATCCTCAAGGCCTTCTCGTGAAGCTCGGCCGCTTCTTCAAGGCGCTCCTGGTTCTGGATCGCGCCGGCCAGGTTGTAGAGGATGGTTGCCGTGTCGGCATGATCCTCCTGCCCATGGCTCGCCAGCTCCCGGGCCAGCCCCTCACGGTAGAGCGGCTCGGCCGCGGCATAGTCGGCGCTGCGCGTGTAGGCCAGGGCGAGGTCGTTGAGAGTGGCCGCGATGTCCGGATGGTCGGGAGGCAGCGTCTTCTTTTGGGAGACCATCGCCTGCCGCAACAGCGTCTTGGCCTCCTCCGGCTTCGCCTGGCTGATCAGCGTCAGCGCCAGGGCCCGGCGAGCCTGTGAGGTCTCGGGATGGTCGTCGCCGTAGACGCGCCGGTTCAGATCCAGCACCTGCCGGTACACAGCCTCGGCGCCGGTCATGTCGCCTCGGTCGAATCGGACCTTGGCGAGCGGGAAGAGGGCGCCCACGATGCCGGCGTCGTCCCCGAGGCGCCGGGAGATCGCCAGCGCTTCCTGGAGGAAGCCCTCGATCTCCCGCGACTTCTCCTCGACCGTGCTCTGATGGCGCTCCGCCATGATGGTGCCCAGACGGGTCAGCGAGAATGCGAGGCGCGGCGAGTCGTCTCCCTCCAGACGGCGGCGCAGATCGACGACCTCCCGGGCCAGCGGCTCGGCGCCGTCGTAGTCGCTGCGCAGGAAGCGCACCCAGGCCACGTGGTCCAGGCTCTCCGCCAGCTCCAGGGAGGGAGGATTCCGGCGGCGTTCGGCAAGCGATTTTTCGAGCAGCGGCGCCGCGGCCTCGATCTGCCCCAAACCCACAGAGGCCTGACCGATGGCATCCAGCAGCGCCGCCTGAACGTCGGAGTCTCCGGCCAGCTCTTTCGACACCCGCTCCGCTCCGGTCTCCAGCAGCTCGCGGGCCGAGACGTTCTCCGCCCCCTTCTGATAGGGGTCCGCATGCGCGAAGACGTCCACCAGGAACGCCAGGGCCTCCCGCGACTTGTCGCGCTCGCGCTCCGCTCGCCGCCCCTGTCTCACGACGGAGACGAACAGCACTGCGATGACCATCAGCGCGGTTGCCGCCAGGGCGACGCCCAGCCGGTGGCGGCGGACGAACTTGCCGGCCCGGTAGAGGGTCGTGTCCGGCCGGGCCGTGACGGGCATCGCCTTCAGGTAGCGGTTGAGGTCCGCTCCCAGCGCTCCGGCCGAGCCGTAGCGGCGCGGCGGTTCCTTCCTCAGTGCGGTGAGGACGATCGTGTCGAGGTCGCCGCGGAGCTTGCGCCGCAGATCCCGCGGCCGGATGCGCCGCGCCGCGCCGATCTCTTCGAGCGTCGGCAGGGACGCGCCCGTGCGGTCCAGGGCCTGGCTCGGACGGTCGGGCTCCTGGTCCAGGATCGCGGTCTCCAGGTCGTGGAGCTCGTGCGGCCGATCCTGCTTCAGCCGGTAGGGGCTGCGCCCGCAGAGAAGCTCGTAGAGCACCACGCCCAGGGCGTAGACGTCGCTCGCGGTGGTGATGGCCTGGTTCCGCACCTGCTCCGGGCTCGCATACCCGGGAGTCATGATGCGGAACTGCGTAAGCTCGCCCTCCCGGATCTGCACGAGCTGCTTGGCGATACCGAAGTCGAGCAGCTTGGGCTCTCCCTGGGCCGTGACGAGGATGTTCGCGGGCTTGAGGTCGCGATGGACGAGCAGGTTCTGGTGCGCGTAGGCCACCGCATCCAGAAGCCGGCGGAAGAGGCGGAGGCGATCGTCGATCCCGAGCCGGTTGCGGTCGCAGTAGACGTCGAGAGGGAGGCCCTCGACGTACTCCATGACCAGGAAGGGCACGCCGTCGGACGTTTCGCCGCCGTCGTAGAGGCGGGCGATGCCGGGATGCTCCAGGCGGGCGAGAATCTGGCGCTCGGCGCGGAACCTCTGGAGGGCCTCCGCGTCATGCACCCCCGGCCGCAGGAGCTTCAAGGCGACCTGGCGCTCGAACTGGCCGTCGTCCCGCGTGGCGAGATAGACGGTGCCCATCCCGCCCCGGCTCAACAGGCGCTCGATGCGGTAGTGGCCGAAACGGGCACCCGCCGGGGCATCCTCGACGAACGCTCCTCCAAGCTCCTGAAGGAGGGGGGAGAGCTCCAGGAAGGTCTCCGCCCGATCGTCGGCGGCGAGCAGCCGCTCGACCTGGAGCCGCAGATCCGCGTCGTCGGCACAGGCCTTGTCGAGGAAAGCCCCCCGCTCTACGGCGGGAAGCTGGAGAACCCGCTCGAAGAGGGCGTCGACGGCCCGCCAGCGTTCAGCATCCACCCGTCTCCCCTCCGCGTTCGTCGAGCTCCCGGTAGAGCCAGGCCTTGGCCCGGCGCCACTCGCGCCCGACGGTCTCCGGCGAGACGCGAAGCACGGCCGCGGTCTCCTCCACGGTCAGGCCGCCGAAGAAGCGCAGCTCCACCACCGCCGCCTTGCGCCGGTCGATCTGGGCCAGCGTGCGCAAGGCATCGTCCACCGCGATCACGTCCGGAGGCTGCCTGGCGACGAGGCCATCCGCTTCGTCCAGGGTGGTGCGCACGGCTCCCCCACCGCGCCGCGCCGCGCTCCGGCGCCGAGCATGGTCCACCAGGATGCGGCGGATCAGGTGGGCGGCGAAGCCCAGGAACTGGCTGCGGTCCTCCCAGGTGACGCCGTGAACCTCCCGCAGGCGCATGTAGGCCTCGTTGACCAGGGCCGTCACCTGCAAGGTGTGCTCCGGCCGCTCGCGGCGCAGCTCCCGCGAAGCCAGTCGCTTGAGCTCTTCGTACAGAAGCGGTACCACCCGGTCGGCCATCCCTTCGTCCCCTGCCGACCACTCCCGGAGCATCGCCGTCAGCGGTGCCGGTGCCGAAATTCTTACACCCATATCCAAAGCACACCTCTTCCTGCCCTCGAAGTTCCGGATTCCCCGCAGGTAAAACAGGTCAAGGCGACAACAGAAAACGACAGTGCAGCGGATCGTCCCATTGACTATACGTACGGAATCGAACGATGTCACTTCAGCAACAAATGAAATGAACCGTCGCCCTGATCCTGGATGTCCGAAGTCGTCCATGCATTTCTACAGGCATCCCGAGAATCCTTGGGTGGCGACAGGCGATCTCCATGTCTCTGAGATCCTTCGGCGGGCAGCCGGCGTATATACTCGGGGTCATTCTTTTCGGGAGGACGGACCATGAAGAGACCCACCACCAGGGGCGGGCTGTCGTCGCCTCCGGGCCGCACGATCCAGAGACTTCGGATGCTTTTGCCGGCCCTGCTGCTCGCCGCCCTCACCGGCTGTGCCACGGCCAAGGTGCCGCAGTTCGATGCCTTTGCGAATGCAGGCACGGCCTACACCCAGGCGGTCACCGGGCTCATCACCGAGGTGGGCGATTCCGCGATCAATGCAAACTCCGTCAAGCTCATCGGCGACCAGAGGCTGCTCACCCCGGATCCGCTCCCCATCCCCAGCATCCGTCAGCAGGACCAGGAGATGCGCGACTATCTCGCGCAGCTCAACCGTCTCCAGGCGCAGACGACCCTACTCGGCAACTACTTCCAGGCGCTCGCCGATCTGGCCACCAGCAGCGCGCCGCAGTCCTTCGCCACCGAGGTCACGAACGTCGCCAATACCCTCGGGGGGGTGACCCAGGAGGTGCGCGGCACCGCGATCGCCAAACAGGCGCAGATCGCGAACGTGGCCGGCAGCGTCGGAGGCCTGATCGTCAAGGGGGTTCAGGGGCGGGAGCTTCAGAAGGAGCTGGAAGCGAGGAAGGACACCATCTCGCAGGTTCTCCAGCTCCAGCAGGCCATGCTCCAGACGCTGGGCCGGCAGGCTCAGGCGAACGCGCAGTTCACGAATGCTCTGGACTATGACCAGAAGGTGATCGTCCCGCTCACGACCGGCCAGGTCACGCCGCAGACCCAGCAGGCCTGGATGGCCGAGCGCCTCGCGCTGCTCTCGCAGCCCGTCCTGGTCGATCAGGTGAACACTGCGGCCAAGGCGGCGCTGTCGCTCCAGCAGGCCTGGAACAAGCTCCTCACGAACGACCTCTCGCTCGCCGACATCCAGGCCATCACCAGCGAGCTGGCTCCGGTCCTCACCAGTCTCGACGCCCTGAAGCAGCCCCCTGCCGGAGGAAATCCGCAATGAGCGATCCCGAAGAGACCGCCGCCGCCGTCCCGTCGACCCCCACCGAGCCGGCCCAGCCGGCCCCCGTCGAGCCCGCGGCCAGCACCGCCCTGGTCGTGACCCCGGCCATCCCGCCGGACCCGGTCACACAGGCCCAGACCGCCGCAGACGACGCCCAGGCCGCGGCCGATCAAGCCCTCGCCGGCCCGAAAGCCGACCTGGAAAACCTCCTGGACGGTCTGAGAACGATCGAGGTGCAACTCTTCAGCATCGAAGTCGTGAACGAGGTCCAGCAACTCACCGCCCCCGAAAAACAGGCCTTCGTCGCCGCCCGCCTCCACCTGACCTCTGTGATCAATCAGCTCAACACGGCGCAGCTCAGCGACATCGCCGACGAGCTGGAGCAGGAGGCCCCCGAGCTCCGGACCGGGATTCAGGATCTACAGGGCTCGCTGGACAAGCTGACCGGCGCGGCCGGGTGGGCTTCGGCGGTGAATGGGATTATTGGGGTGATTGGGCAGGTGGTGCCGCTGTTGTAAACGTCCGCAATGTTTGCCTGCATGGGATCAAGCACAGCAATGTGCTCCTTCAATGTCTCACGGATTTCTGCCGCCGCGCAGCTCCTAGACCACGACAGCGCGAGACATGAAGGCGCCTGGCATATCGGGCATATACTCATCGATATCCTTAATTTTTTTAAATCCTATGTCTTCAAAATATCCCCGCATGCTTGGTTGTGTCACAATCTGAAGGCGGCGAATGCCCCTGCTTTCAGACCAACTGACAACTTCTGAAACTAGACGCCGACCAATCCCCCTTCCCCTAAAAGCCGGGAGCACTCCCAGGAACCAGATGAACGCAAATCGACCATCTGCTTCATGGTGACTATGGATTTGGCGAAGATCAAGAAATTTCGGAACCACTTCACGTCCCCAGCGCACAAATTCGATATATCCGATCACCTCATCCCCAATACGAGCGACCAATACCCCATCAGGAAATGTTTGAAGCCTGCTTGATAGATCGTCTATGCTGGCGGGAACGCGCACGCTTAGCAGCGATTCCATACCGGCAATCTTGACAAGATCTTCCCGGCGTGCCTGCCCTATAGTGACCATATCTCGCAGTCTTCGCCGCTCAGCAGTCACCGTGTCAACCGCAAACCTTACCCCTATGGCTTGATCGTCAATCCCGACCTCATCTTCTAAAGAATAGACATAGCGCCGCTCTAGTGCATCCTCCGATCGCCGAGGAGTCAATATCTCCATTTTACCCTCCCTCACCTTAAAAGCGTCTAACGCAAACACACGCCCCGGCAATAATAGCCGAATGCATAACCGTGCCCCAACCGCAAGCACTGGTTCAAGGCGGAATAATTCAAACCCGTGAAGGAGATTTACGCAGTGCTGGCGTCGAAAGCTCAGGCGTAGCCGCACTTCTTGGCCGCCGCCTAGCCGAGAACCGAGCTTCAATCGACACAGCCAACAATTCTTTCCCAATTCCACAAGTTCAGCGAATAACTGTGAATTGCTCACTTCATCGTAACAAGCAAATGCCAACTCTTCCATATTTAACGGCTGCCCAGGCGCGCCAATATGTACATATAATTGGTCCACTCCGCCACCGGCGCCTACAGTCCCATCGAATGCATATAGACCATAATAAGTGCCCCTGGAGTCGATCAGGGTAGTAAAGCTCGCCCTATTCACAGTAAAGCTCTGAGCACGTATTTGCATCTCGTGTTCACAGCCTTCAAAAACTACAGCGCCTACAGCCGCAGGGTCCAAATCCCGAAATGCCGTCATGATAGCGGAGCTAACGGGCCCTAGATGGGGGCTCCTGAACGCATTCCTCGTTTCTCCTCCAAGCACCAGTCCATCACGAGGCATAATTGCAAAGAAGCCTGCAAAGCGGTTAGCATAGAGAAGCAGCACATGGCTCTCTGACCAATTCTTAACAAAAACTCTAGGAGTTGCCGCTCTGCTCACCTCATCTTCTAACTGTTGCCAATACTCCCCCCAATTGACTCTACCCTTCTGAATCCCCGTATACAATTTTCTCAGTCTCTGTTCAAGAGATTCCTGCTCCGCTTCAAGTAGCCGGTCCTCTTGCAGCGCACCGATGAATTGGGCGCTTGCAACTCGCAAACTTTCAGAGAATATGAACACCCCGCTCGCATTAAATTGAGCGTTGGCCAGTATGCCACCTCCTATCGCCCGCGCCAAGGCCACAGCCCTTGGAGGCGTCGACAACATTCGGTGATATACGCGTGCTAACTCCTGTGTCTCCTGAAAGACAAGCCCTAGGCCATGAAAAGCCGGCGCTCGTATTTTTTCTCCATGGAAAGCAGCAAACTGGACAAACTCCCCAGCAACAGAGTCGCGGCTTCCATATACGAAAGTGAGGCTCGGGAACAAGATCTCTCCATCTGCCGCGCTCCCAACCGGCGGTATTACACTAAGAGCGTCGCGGAGGGTCTCTTCAAGAAGTCGAGAGTGGCGCCCAAGCATTCGTGACCACGGCCAAGGGAATAACACCTTGGCAAAACTCGAACCTAACAGAGGAGCACCAACTATGCCCACATGGTACAAGCCATTAGCCGGTCCACCGGAACGATTGCGAATTAGTTCCGGCAAGACTTTGAGAGCAATCACGCCACCTAAGCTGTGGCCAATAAGCACAGTCTTTCCAGGAAAGTCTGAGATTAGTGAACCAATCTTGGTAGCCACATCTCTAGTAATCTGATCGAGAGCCCGCCGGCGAGTAAAGAGACCGTGACTATAGGTTAAGCTACGGACACATGTAGCTGGTCCCTCCCGAAGCAGCACAAGGGGCAGAAGCCCCCACGCAGCTGCACCACTGCTGAAAAGGCCGTGAAGTAAGATGACTTGCGTTTGTTGCTCGACGACCGGCGCTACTCTCTCGGCGAGTTCTATAGAGACCAACTCGATTCCAGGTACGCTTGCGGCAGGCTCCTGCACCGTGACTTTAAAGTGATGCAATAGCTCCCTATGGTCCGCCCAATTTACGCGAAAGCGGAGCTTTGCCAGCACAAAGTAGCCGCACACCTGCCAACATAACAAGAGCACTAGGCTAAATAGAAGCCGCGCGGGCAACAATTGTAGCTCACGATACCCCTGATCTCGCAGGTAGGATAACGCGCATGAGTATGCCCCCCCGAGCAGCAAGAGCGCGAGCATTGCCAGCGCGGAAAAAACCATGCACTGCATGATGCCACGCAGAGTCGCTCGCCCTTGAAGGCGCTTCGCCAACCGCCTAAGCGATCCAGCCGTAGGTGCCTCAATCTGATCACCTTGCCTTCGCGCATACGACAGACAAATAGCAGCCAGCGCTAGACCGTGGGACACCTTCAGTAGGCCAAGAGGGAACTCATAGCTGCTAAAGGTTCCAGCAGGAACCAGAAGGCCATACGGAAGCTGAAGAAGCGCATACAGAATCGACAAAACAAACAATAGCTGCGACCCGAGAATACTTCTATATGCCAGACCCAGGCGGAGAAAGAGTACTGACGTGGCTAAAATTTGAAATGAATACACGACCGATAGTGCAATGCGAGAGGACGCCAGGGAAGGTACGAAGCCAAGTAGAAGAAGAGCGGCTAAGAAACCATAGAGTATACCCTCCTCCGTGCACCATTTAACCCCTCGCTGCGAGGTGCCCAATGTCTCTAGCGGCAATACGAGCTTCTCCCTGTTTTGCGGAAGCTCGGATATCTCGAGTTCGAGACCAGCTCGGCGAAGCCAGATGTTTCCAAACCCTAACGTCAGCGCCACACAGAAATGCCACAAGAACAAAGGTGACAAATATCCCACCAAACAATTGCGGCTCCATGCCGGAATTACTGATGGAAGCGGCTCTAAAAATGCTTGGAATATATAAAACACCGACAGCGCAAGCCAAACTCTCATAAATTCTATAAGATGATTGCGAATCGCCCGGTGCTCAGCAACAAGATTTGGGCGTTCTGAGGCGAACCACAACAGCACGCTGATCGCGATACTACAGGCCGCCAAGAAAAGATAGCCCATCGCATACCTCCCGCCATAGACTTGCTGCAGCTTTAGACGCGTCCAGTTCGGTGCATCGACCAGCAAGAGTGGAGATCCGCTATTTCTACGCCACCCTTTTATATAGCCTCGTAGATGTGGCTCTATCTGCTTTGGCTCATGGCTCTCCGACCCGAGCGGGGCCACCAGGCTGAGCCATATGCAATTTTGTGACTTCCTGGACTAAACCCCATCAGGCTGGGCGCTGCAAACAATAGGATGAAGAGTAGTTGGGCCTCAGTCCGGGGGATAACTTTAGTACCTATGCGCTCGCCGAGCAAGGAGTCGACCCTACATGGACTAGACCCCGCATGCCTCAATTCGTTTAGTAGGCAAACCTGAATGGGCCCTCATCCTCCGAAAAGGTGCCTGAGGCTTCGAGAGAGGCCCCCCCGGCCACCAGCACCGCGCTGGTCGTCGCCCTCGGACGCCCCAATCGATCCGGTCAAGCAGGCCCAGGCCGCCGCCGACCAGGCGCAAGCTGAAGCCGCCCAGGCCCTGGCGGCCCCGAAAGCTCCTCGACGCTTTGAGAGCGATCGAGATCCAGCTCTACAGCATCGAGGTCGTGAGCGAGGTTCAGCAGCTCACTGACCCCGAAAAGCAGGCCTTCGTCTCAGTCCGCCTGCACCTGACCTCCGTGATCAACCAGCTCAACACCGGCCAGCTCAAGACATCGCCGCCGAATTGGAACAGCAAGCCCCCGAGCTCGGACGGGGATTCAGGATCTCCAGGGTCGCTGGACAAGCTGACCGGGGCGGCTGCGCGGGATTCAGCTGTGAATGAAATTATTGTCTTGTCAGGGTCGCAAAATCCGTCGCCCGAACTCTGGCCCTCAGGACTCGGCGAGGTTCTTCAGTTCCAGAGTCCGCCGCAGGACTGGCAGCATAGCCCTGTCCTTGTCCCGGTCCGCTTGCTCTTTGGACTCGATCACGGCATCCAGATTGAGGCAACGCACGCGCAGATCTCCGACCACCCTCTCGTGGGTTCTGACGCGGAGATCTTCATAGGTCATGGCCTTTCCGATCGTACTGAGGACGTCGAGCGGTCCGGCTCGCGTCAGGAGTTGGTGGATCCGCATCGTGGCCAGTTTGGTCTCGTCCGGTACGAGATGCCGACCTGCCGGGTCAAGATAGCGAGCCTCAAGCTCTCGAATAGCGGCGAGGAGGCGAGTGCGGTTGTCAGGTGCCGGGTCGGGGACGATGTCGAGGTCGAACGTCGACACCGGCGCCCCTTCCAGGATCGCGGCCACCCCGCCGACGACGATGTGCTCGACCTGATGGCGAGCGAGAACCTTCAGGATCTCGAGATATCTAGGAGCGCTGTCCATTGCGGAGAGCGAAGGTGCTGTCCATGAAGCCTTGAGCCACCGCCAGCCGCTCAGTCGGCGTCAGGCTCAGCATCCAGAGGATGAGTGCGTCGTCCGGCCCGGTCCCGGGAGGTGCGGGCGAGTCCCTTTGCGGGGCAGGCACGTGCCCATGGTCCGGGATTGCCTTCTTTTCCATGGCCCCGATAGTACAACAGGCCGGCGCCACGCCCGGGGGCTTATACTTTCACGGCGTCATGGGTAGTCTGTGTGAGAGTCATTTCGGCGCGGGACATGACCCGCCGAGAGATGAAGGAGTATGAGCGTGCCAGAAGCCAGGAGTTTGAAGCCATCCCGAGATTTGACTCCGAAGACGAGGCGAGGGAGTTCTGGGCGACGCATGACTCCACCGACTTCGTCGACTGGAGCCGCGCGAAGCCGGTCACCTTCTCTCGCCTCAAGCCGTCGACGCGGACGATTTCGCTACGGCTTCCGGAGGGCCTCATCGAGAACCTCAAGATGTTGGCCAACAAGCGGGATGTCCCTTACCAGTCCCTGCTGAAGATCTTTCCTGGCCGAGAGAGTCGATGAGGAGTTGCGGTACTCTCGATAGAGGGTGAAAAAGACGGGGAGGTTACGAAGAAACCCAGACTTCTCCCGGAGCCGTGCGGAGCGCCCTCCGGCAGCGCACACCTCCGGCAGTCGGTCGCCCCCTCCCCGGCAGGCGGCCTCCGAGTGGAACGGCGGTGGCCTTGGACTCGGCAGCCGCCATCCCTCCAAGTTTTCAAGGAACATCTCGTCGGTCCCGAGCCATCCCGGCGCGCCTACGAACCTTCTCCCGCCGCAGAGAACCTTCTCCCGCGGCAAATAACGTTCTCCCGTGGCCGATAAGGTTCTCCCACCCCGGATAACGTTATCCGGCCACGGATAACGTTATCCGGCGGCAGACAAGCTTCTCCGGCGCCCGGCGAACCTTCTCCCCCACCGAATAACCCTCTCCTGCGCAGGAGAAGCTTATCGAGCGCCAAAGAACCTTCTCGACGCTGGGAGAACGTTATCGGCCGCCGGAGAAGGTTCTCTGCGGCTCCTGCGGCCCCCGTTTCGAGAGGAGCGCTACTATAGAGGCCATTCCACGCGAGTCAAGAGGCCAAAATGTGGGTTTTCTATACATCCCGAGCGCTCTCCTGGGAGAGTCGTCCAGAATATGGACTTTTTGGTCCTTGACGCTGGCCCGGGGACGGTCCATGATGCGCACTCTTCGCGGCGCGGCTGGCCGCCTGGAGAGGTTCTCTGACAATCGATGCACCGAAAGACCTTGGGAGGTCGGGTCTCCAAGACTGGACACTCCGATGTCCAGCTCCGCCCTCCACCCTTTCGGATTTCAAATCGCGGCGCGAACTCCGGTTGCGCCGCGGCAGCCCCGTCTCGATACTAGGGGCGTGCGAGTGCTTTGCGCCAACCTTCTTGCCGAGGACGAGCTGGCCTGGTTTTCGCGGCGTGCCCGGGTGGGCCGGCCTCGGACTCCCTCCCGGGAGACGATTCAGACCGTGGCGCGCCTCGCTCCCCGCCTGCGCGTGTTCATGAACGAGGACGATCAACTCTGGATGCCCGGCGATCCCGATCCAGAGCCGCCGACGCCGACGACCGAGGTTCTGGCCTGGTGCGAGACCCCGACGACCACAGCTCTCCGCCTCGCTCCCCGGAAGCCCTATCTAATTGTCAGCCCCCTCTGGGAACGGGTCTGGACTTTGCCGGCTGCTCGGCCTGAAGTCGTGGCGGCGGTCCATCACCGGGGGTTCCATCTTCAGGTCGCCCGGGAGCTGGGATGCGCTCTGTCCGGCGCCCGGATGGTCGAGAGCTTGGCGGAGCTGGATCGGCTCCAGCCCGTCGGTCCCTGGGTGGTGAAGGCCCCCTACTCGGCGTCCGGACGGTCCCGCTACATCCACCGGGAGGGATCGCCGCTCGCCGATCCGAAGGCCCGGCGGACGGTCGAGCGGCTGTTCGAGCTCCACGGTCCCCTGCTTTTCGAGCCCTGGATGGAGCGGACGGCGGACTTCGGGTGCTCCGCGCTTCTGACTCCGTCCGGCCTGGAGATCCTCGGTTTTCACGGACAGACGGTGGACCGGAAAGGCCAGTTCGCGGGGATCGATCTGGCCGCGGAGATTCCGGAGCGGGCGCGGATGGAGGCCGTGGTGGAGGGCGTCGCCGACGCCCTGGCGCGGGCCGGGTATGTCGGCCCGTTCGGGATCGACGCCTGGATGTACGTCCTCCCGGACGGCGGGCTCGCGCTCCACCCGCTCGGCGAGATCAACGCCCGGATGACGTTCGGGTTGGTGGAACGGGCGATCCGGGAGCGGCAGATCTCGGAAGGGTGGGCGGCCACGGCTCCCGGATCAACAGCTCCCGCGTGAACTGATAGCCCTTGTCCACGAGCTGATCGAGCGGCGCCACGTCGAACAGGTCGAAGCCCTCGATGGGGAGGTCCAGGTAGAGGTCCACTCCGTTCCGGGCCTGCCGCGCCCGGATGTCGCTGGCCAGGACGGCCGAGCGGTGGATGATCTGGAGAATGTTCGGGAAGGGCTTCGCCGTGCGGCGCCATGCACCGGTCAGGAGCCGCCAGGGGCTGGGCGCCTCGCGGTAGCTCCGGTCGATCCTGAGGTCGACCGCGGCCGAGACGTCGACCGCGATGACCGGGCCGCGGCCCTGGCGCCGCATCACGTCGATCGGCAGGTTGTCGAGCACGCCGCCGTCGACGAGCAGGTCGCCCTCCACGACCATGGGCGCGACCACGCCGGGCAGCCGCATGCTGGCTCCCACCCAGCGCTCCAGGTCGCCGCGGCGGTGGACCACCACCTCCGCCTTCGTCAGGTTCGTGGAGACGCAGAAGAAGCTGAGCCAGAGATCCTCGATCTGGTCGTCGCCGAACATCATGTCGAGCATGCGCTCGGCCTTGCGGGCCGAGATGAGCGAGATGATCGGCAGGGTGAAGAGCCTGTGCGGCTTGTACTTCACCCACCCCCAGCGGTTGAGGCGGACCATGTCCTTCCAGTCGAAGCCGCGAGCCAGCAGGCCGGCCATGACGGCGCCCATGCTGGTGCCGCCCACCCGGTCGATGGGGATGCCGGCCTCCTGCAACGCCCGGATGGCGCCGATGTGCGCGAAGCCGCGGGCGCCGCCGCCGCCCAGCACGAGGCCCACGGGCGTGCCGTTGACGAAGCGGGCGAGCCGGCCGAAGTCGGATTGAGAGGCCGGAGTCCCGCCGAGGCGGATGTGGTGATGGCGCAGGAAGCCGTGCAGCTCCAGCCAGCGCGCCGTGCCGCGGGGGCGTTCCCGGGGCCGGTTCCCGTGCAGCAGGACCAGCTCCTCGCGCGGCCGTCCCTCGCAGCGGACCAGCGCGCCGCCGATCTCTCCCAGCGCCGGCGCGTCGTCGGCGTCCGCCACGATGAGGACGCGGTCGGCCTGCCGGAGGCAGCGGCGGGTCCAGGAGGTCACCCCGGGATCGGCCTCATAGATCAGAAAGGCATGCCGCGATTCCTGCTCGTCGATCCAGGAGGCCAGGCGCTCCTCGCTGGGAGTGGCCCCGAAGACCTCGGCGAGCTTGCGCGTGCTCAGGTGAAGCGTCGTGCCGAGGACGGAGAGCGCCTCGCCGAGGCGGACGGCGACCTCGGCCAGGGGGATGCCCGCATGGACGGCGGTGAGCGCCACGGCCACGCAGCCCTGGCCGCGCGGCGCGAACGGCGTTTCCGGCCCGATCCAGGTGGCGAGCCGGCGGGTGAGGGCGAGCGTGAGCGCGGGATGACGCAGCAGGATCCGGTCGAGTGACTCGCGGTCGAGAAGCGCCAGATGGGAGTCGCGCAGGGCGCGCACCGTGGCCGAACGGACGTTGCCGGTGAGAGCAGCCACCTCGCCGAGCGAGTCGCCCCGGCCCACGTGGCTGAGCACCACCTCCTCGCCGTTCTGCAGCTCCCGGACGATGGACAGACGGCCGCTGTAGACCAGGTAGAGACCGTCGCTCTCGTCCGACTGGCGGCACAGCTGATGGCCGCCCTGCACGTGCAGCCAGGTGACATGGGCCGCGATTTCGTCGACCACGGCGTCGCCAAGCCCCTGGAGAAGAGGAACGGAAGCGAGGAAGGCGCGCGCTTCGGCGGGCGGAGGGGCCGGGATCGGGGGCATGGCGAGCCCGGATCGTAGCATCGGAGAGTGTCCAGCTTCAGCGCGGGGAATCCTCACCCCCTGGCCCCCTCTCCCGGGGGGAGAGGGGGAACCCCCGCCCGTTGGAATGCAGCCGCCCCTCCTGCCTTCCCGCTTTTCTGTCTTTGGGTGGTGGCGCCCCTCTCCCGGGGCAGGGAGGGCGGGAGATGGGAGAGGGGACGGGGGTGAGGACGACTTCGCTACGCCGTCCCCAGGATTGCCAGGATCTCCCGGCCGTACTTCTTCACCAGCGCGGGACCGATGCCGCGGACGCCGAGCAGCTCGACCTCGTCGCGGGGCCGGGCGGCGGCGAGGTCGGTCAGGGCGCGGTCGGTGAGGATGCGGAACGCCGGCACCTTGCGCTTCTGGGCCTCGGCGCGGCGCCAGGCCTTGAGGGCGTCGACGAGGCGGGGGAGCGGCTGGTCGAAGTGGCTCTCGGCGCCGGGGAGGACATCCTGGGGGTGCTGGGCTCCCTTGCGGGCCGCGGCCCGGACCGGCTTGTCCAGCGCGTTCCTCTTCTCCTTCTCCCGCTGCCGGTCCCGCGGCTTCGGCGCGGTGGCGGCCGGCTCCTGGACGAGCTGGACGAAGGAGGCCAGGGCCGCGGGGTCGGGCGGCGTGCGCAGGCCGTCCGGAGTGAGGGATGCGCGCTGGAAGCGGATCAGCTTGCCATCCTTCTCGAACTCGTCTTCCAGGATGCGCAACAGGCCGGCGCGGTTGAGGCCGCCGAGCAGGCGCTCGAAGGCCTTGCGGTCGAAACCCAGCGGGAGCGGGCCGGGGCCGCCGCTCACCTCGCGGAAGATCTGGCCGGTGCTCTGGCCGTCCCGCTGCAACAGCGCATGGAGAATTGCCGACAGCACCCGGGCTTCGGCGAGCTCGGGCACGCGGAAGCGGCGGACGATGCAGGCGTCGGGATCGCAGACGTCGCAGATGCCGCAGGGCTTGCCCGAGTCCTCCTGGTCGCCGAAGTGACGCACCAGGTGGAGCATGCGGCAGCCGTGGGCGTCGGCGCAGCGCACCATCTGCTCGAGCTGGCCGAGCTTGTGGTCGCGCTGGGCGAGGTAGGGCCGCTCCCAGGTTTCGCTCCCGCGGATGACGTTGTCGTCCGCGTCGACCAGGGCGCCGCCATGAACCCAGAGCTTCTCCAGCGCCTTGGCGAAAGGCTCTTCCTCCATCTTGACCCGGCCGCGGACCTTTTCGGTGGACTGACTCTCGGCGGTCAGAGCTCTGCGGATCTGGCGCAGCACGTCCACGTCCGGATAGTCGCGGGTGTGGAAGAACTCGTGGTTGCGCCGGTCCGCCCAGGAGTAGAGGAGGACGGCGCGGGAGAGCTTGCCGTCGCGCCCGGCGCGGCCGATCTCCTGGTAATAGCCTTCCAGGCTGCCGGGGAGACCGGTGTGGACGACGGTGCGGACATCGGCCTTGTCGACGCCCATGCCGAAGGCGATGGTGGCGACGATGACCTCCAGCCGGCCGCCGAGGAACGCGGCCTGGACCCGTTCGCGCTCCGAGCCCGGCATGCCCGCGTGATAGGCGGCGGCGGACATCTCGGCGCGCAGCTCCTCGCCGAGCGCGTCGGCCTCCTTGCGGGTAGGCGCGTAGACGATGGCCGGCCGGTGCGCCGGGTCGGCCAGGATGCGCCGGACCGCGTCCCGCCGCTCGGACGGCTTCATCTCCGCCATCTCGACGGCGATGTTCGTGCGGCGGAAGCCGTGGATGAACCGGCCCGAGGTGTGAAGCCCGAGCTGGGCGGCGATGTCGTCCTGAACCAGCGGGGTCGCCGTGGCCGTCAGGCCGATGACCGGCGCCGGCCGCAGCATCGGGAGGCGCTGGCCGAGCATCCGGTACTCGGGCCGGAAGTCGTGCCCCCAGTGGGAGATGCAGTGCGCCTCGTCGACCGCGACCAGGGCCGGCGTGCGCTTGGCGAGCATTTCGGGGAACCCGGGCACGGCGAGGCGCTCGGGCGCGATGAAGAGATAGTCGAGCCGGCCGGCCAGATAGTCGATGCAGACCTGGCGCGAGCTGGCGCGGTCCCGCCCCGAATGGATGCGCTCGGCCCGGAGCCCGAGATCCCGAAGCTTGGCGACCTGGTCCTCCATGAGCGCGATCAGCGGCGACACGACCAGCGTCGTGCCGCCCCGGGCGAGGCCGGGGAGCTGATAGCAGAGCGACTTGCCGGCGCCGGTGGGCATGACGAGCAGGACGTCCTTGCCCTCCACGACGGCGCGGCAGACGGCCTCCTGGTAGGGGCGGAAGGAGGGGAGGCGGAAGGTGTCGTGGAGGAGGACGCCAAGATCCTTGGAGTGAACGGGGAGGGGACCACCGACCGGTAGGCCCTCACCCCCGGCAATTGATCCCATTCTCCCCTCCCCGCCCCTCCCCTCGCGCGGGTAGGGGAGGGAGTTTGATCCCATTCTCCCCTCCCCAACCATCACCTAGCGTGGCGAGGGGAGGGAGCCAGCGCCCGGCAGGCCCTCACCCCCGGCAGTTGATCCCGTTCTCCCCTCCCTGGCCCTCCCCTCGCGCGGCGCGGGGAGGGAGTCACTGCCAGCGCCGCCGCTCCCCACCACCTCCCGCACATACTCCTCGATCTCCCGCAAAAACGAGGGCAGCTGACCGTCGCCCTTCTGGATCCGTCCGAGCTGGGCCTCCCACTTGCCCGTCATGGCCGGGCTCTTCACGTGGGGATGAACCACCTGGATCAGCCGCACTCCCTTGTCCGTGGCGACCAGCGACTTGCCCTGGCGCTCGATGTACTCGCGGCGCAGCAGGGTCTCGATGGTCTCCGCGCGGGTGGCCGGGGTGCCGAGGCCGGACTCCTTCATGGCCTCGGACAGCTCCTTGTCGTCGAGCGTCTTGCCGGCGGTCTCCATGGCGGTCAGGAGCGTCGCCTCCGTGAGGCGCTTCGGCGGACGGGACTGCTTCGCGATCGCCTTGGCGTCGAGCACCTCCAGCGGCTGATCGGCCGCGAGCCCGGGCGGGAGATCCTGGGCTTCGTCCTCGGGCTCGTCCTTCTCCTTGTCCTCTTTGTCTTGCTCCTTGTCCTGATCCTGGTCCTTGGCCGCGGTGGCCTTGGGCTTCTTCTTGCGGTCGATGTCGAGAATTTTCCAGCCGGCCTTGTCCACCTGGGTTCCCGAGCTGTGGAAGCGATCGATCAGCGGGTCGCCCACGCCGGAGCGGGGCGGGGTCGTGACCCGGGAGATGACGGTCGTGATGGACCAGACGTGCTCGTCGTGCCAAGCCGAGAGGAGCCGCCGGCAGACGAGGTCGTAGATCTTCTGCTCGTCCGGGCTGAGAGCGACGCCTTCCGGCCGGGTGGTGGTCGGGATGATCGCGTGGTGGTCCGTGACCTTGGCGTCGTCCACGAAGCGGCGGCCGAGCGGGCGCTCGCCGGTGCCGGGGGCGAGCTTGTCGCGGTAGGGTTCCTGGATGACCTTCACGATCTCGCCCAGGGTCGCGGCGACGTCCTGCGAGAGGTGGCGGCTGTCCGTCCGCGGATAGCTCAGGAGCTTCTTCTGCTCGTAGAGCGCCTGCGCGAGACCGAGCGTCTTCTGGGCGCTGAAGCCGAAGAGGCGGTTGGCGTGGCGCTGAAGCTCGGTGAGGTCGTAGAGCAGCGGCGGCGGCATCCGCTTCGTCTCGGAGCGGATGGAGTCGACCTCGGCCTGGCCGGTCTTCGCGCGCTGCGCGCGCTGAACAACGCGGGCGGCCTCCTCGAGATCCGCGCCCGGCTTCTCCTTGTCGGCCTTGATGCGCCGGGCTTCGGCCGTCGGGTCGTCTCCCCGGAACCAGGTTCCCCGGAACGTGAGCCCCACGGCGGGCGAGAACGTGGCCACGACCTCCAGGTAGTCCTCGGGAACGAAGGCGCGGATGGCCAGCTCGCGCTCCACCAGCATGGCGAGCGTCGGCGTCTGGACCCGTCCGACCGAGAGATCCTCGTCGAAGTCGAGGGAGTAGGCGCGGGAGAGGTTCATGCCCACCAGCCAGTCGGCGCGGCTGCGTCCGCGGGCGGCGTCGGCGAGCGGGTCGAAGTCGCGGCCGTCGCGGAGCTTCGAGAAGCCCTTGCGGATGGCGTCCGGGGTGAGCGAGGAGATCCAGAGCCGCGAGAACGGCTTGCGGCACTCCGCGGCTTCGTAGATGTAGCGGAAGATCAGCTCGCCCTCGCGGCCGGCGTCCGTGGCGCACACCACGCGCTCGACGTTGGGGGAGTTGAGGATCTTCTTGACGACCTTGAACTGATCCTCGGTCCCCTTGGAGACCACCAGCGGCCAGTCCTGCGGCAGCATCGGAAGCTGCTCGCGCCGCCACTTCACCCACTCCGGCCGGATCTCCCCGGGCTGGGCCAGCCCGACGAGATGACCGACCGCCCAGGTCACGACATAGCCGTTGCCATGAAGAAAGCCCTCGCCACGCCGATCCGCCCCGAGAATCTTGGCGAGATCCCGGGCGACGGAGGGCTTTTCGGCGAGGACGGCTGTGGTGCGTTCGGACGGCGACGTCATGTTCGGGAGGATTTTACGTCGAAAGGAGCCCGGCGTTGTGTCACGGAAGTCGTAGCATCTGGCCCGCTTGGACCCCCGTGGCCGCACTCACGTCGATCACCGGCACGCCGTTGACCACCACGTAAGGGAAACCGGCCGCGTAGGCGTGGGGCTTTTCGAAGGTGGCGGCGTCCCCGACCCGGGCCGGGTCGAAGAGGACGAGGTCCGCCGCATACCCCTCCTTCACCAATCCCCGGCCGGACAGCCGGAAGTGCTCGGCCGGGAGCGAGGTCATCTTGCGGACGGCCTCCTCCAGGCCGATCGCCTTCCGTTCCCGCACGTAGAGCCCGAGCACCCGGGCGTTGTTGCCATAGGCGCGAGGATGCGGCGCGTCTTTTCCGAACACGGGAAGACTGCCATCCGATGCGAAAGCCACATGGGGATGCTTGAGGATGGCGGCGACGTCGTCCTCCGACATCAGGTGATAGACCATGCCGGCGCCGCCGGCCCGGAGCATGTCGCGCGCGGCTTCGAATTGCGCGTCGGCCGAGCCGTTTCCCTTCAGCCGGACCGCAACGTCCTTCATGGAGAGACCCTGAAGGGTGGGATCGGCGGGATAGGTGGCCACGACCGCGAAGGAGAGATCCTGGAATCCGCGGGCGGCGAGAAGCTCCTTCATGCCGTCCCGGGCGCGTGCCCAGACCGCGGGATCGTCCAGCCGCTTGCGGACCTCCTCCTGGCCTCCTTCGAGAACCCAGTCGGGAAAGCGGATCGACAGCGTGGACGCGGCCGCCGTGTAGGCGTACTGGTCGGCTTCGACGTCCACCCCTCGCGCCCGGGCGGCGTCGATCATCGCCAGCGCCTTGGCGCTCATCCCCCAGTTGCGCGGGCTGTCGATCTTGAGATGGGAGATCTCGACCCGGCAGCCGGTCTTCTCACCCACCGCGATGGCCTCGGCCACGGAGCGCTCGATCTCGGTCCCCTCGTTGCGCAGATGGGAGGCGTAAAGCCCGCCCGATTGACACGCCGCGCGGGCCAGCTCGGTGATCTCCCCGGGCTCAGCCCAGGTGCCGGGGGTGTACTGAAGGCCGGTCGAGAAGCCGATCGCTCCTTCCTGAATGGCCTGGGCGACGATCGTCTTCATCCGCGCCATCTCGGCGGCCGTGGGCGCGCGGTTCTCCTCGCCCATCACGGCCTCGCGCACCGTGTTGTGGCCGATCAGCGTGGCGTAGTTCACCGACGGACCGGCCCGCCGGATCGCGTCGAGCGACTTGCCGATCTCCAGCGCCGAGCCGCCGCAGTTGCCGGCCACCACCGTGGTCACGCCCATGCGGAGGTAGTTCTCGGCGCGCGGCAGCTCGGCCAGATCGTCGGCATGCGTGTGGACGTCGATGAACCCCGGCGCCACGACAAGACCCGAGGCGTCGATCACCCGAGTGGCTTGAGCGCCCGAGAGATCGCCGATCCGGGCGATCTTGCCATCCCGGACCGCCACGTCCGCGCGGATTCCGGGAGCGCCGGAGCCGTCCATCACGATGCCTCCGCGGATGAGGAGGTCGTAGGACGGGGCCTGTGCGGAGGAGAGAAGAAGCCAGGGGAGAAGAATCAGGGAGCGCATCGGCCTAAACCTACCAGTTGAAGGCGACCGACGCGAGTGGAGCTGTCCTGTTCAAACACCTGGTTTCCGGAGGTGTGCGCCGCCCCGCTCGACGACGCACACCTCCGGCCGGCTCCGCCCTCTCACCCGCAGGCGGAACCCCAGGCCGGAACGGCGGTGGCCTTGGACTCGGCAGCCGCCATCCCTCCAGATTGTCAATGAACCCCTCGTCGGCGCCTCCGGCCGCCGCGTTTGCCGCTGCCGCAACCGGGTTTTCCCGCGCCGCAATCCCCTTTGCCGCTGCACCAGCCTCGTTTGCCGCAGCCGCAACCGCGATCTCCGCAGCGGCAAACCCGAGTGCGGCGCCGCAACCTCGTTTGCCGCTGCCGCAACCAGGAACGCCGCAGCCGCAATCCCGTTTGCCGCAGCGACAACCTCGTTTGCGGCAGCGGCAAACAGGAGTGCACCTGCGGCAATCGCGGCTGCGCGGAAGAATTCAAGGTTGCGGCAGCGGCAACATGCCACGAACGGCCCCAACGATACACAACACTGCGAGCAAGTCAAGAGTCAAAATGTGTAAGATATATACAATCGCGTCCAGATTCTGGCCAAACTCAGTCTTGACTTGCCGGATCAACTGCCAGAGGATGCTCATCCGTCGCTTCTGCACTGCGGCGGAAGGGTTCCTTGACAATCTGGAGGGATGGCGGCTGCCGAGTCCAAGGCCACCGCCGTTCCGACCCAGGAGGCCCGCCTGCCGGGGAGGGGGCGGATAAGAGCCGGAGGTGTGCGCTGAGGAGGAGGGCCGCGCAGTGCTCTGATGACCGGGGGTGCCT
>JANMTS010000056.1:0-57053 GCA_031390755.1 Holophagales bacterium | reverse complement strand
CCTGAGGGAGAGCCGCGCGGAGCCGCGGCACCAGAGAGCGTTGCAGACTGGGGTGAAGGTGGAGGTCGATCTCGTCCAGGAGGACGATTCCGCGGATTCGAGCCGGATCTCCATCGCCGACCTCCTCAATGGAGGCGGTCTCGTGCCAGGCGGCGCACAGGTCCGCAAGCCACGCAACGGTCGATCTGAAGCCGTCGGGGAGCTCCAGAGCCTCCACTTCGGTGCCGTCCTGGTCAAACGTCAAGCGCTCCAGGTGGGAGCTGGGGGAAAGGTCTTCCGTCAGCACCGCCGCCAGCAGTTTCTTCAAGGTTTTGAGCGGTCCGGACATCTGAGTGCCGCCGACGAGCAGCACTTCCACACTGGCCACTTGAGTCAAGGGATCGAAGAGCGTCATCTGGCGCTGAATCCTGCGGTCGCGATCGGAATGCCGGTTTTCCTGGTAATCCGAGAGATTGCGCGACGCTCCGTACGAGACGAGCAGTTGCGCCTGCAGTCGGTCCCAGAGATCCAGCATCCCTGAATACTCGGGATGGGAGTACAGCCGTGGATCGACGCCCTGCTCGGAGAGAGGCAAGTAGAGAGTCCGGCGTTCGGATCCGTCACGGATCACAGCCCTGATCTCGGTCTCCAGCCGCTGATCTCCGGCGCGGCGGATCATTCGCTTGATTCGCTCTCCTCCGAGTTGAGGAATCATCTTCTCACCGAGCAGGACAAGACACAGGGCCTGGAGGATCGAACTCTTGCCGGAGCCGTTGATGCCCGCGATGCAGGTCCAGAATCCCTGCAACGAGGAGGGTCTGGCGAAATCGAGGTCCAGGTGCTCGATGCTCTTGAAGTTCCGGATCTCCAATCGCTCGACCGCCAGGAAATCGTCGTCTTGCCGTTCCATGGAGCGGAGGATTTTCCCAAACTCGTTCAGATCCCCAAACGTGCTCTCGAAGCGCTGCAACGACCGGATCGGGCTTGCCTGCTGAGCACGGGCAACCTGGAAACGAGTGCGGTCTACGGAGCCTGAGCTCTGCCAGGTGCGAGCGAAGAAGATCCCTGCAGCCAATGCGAACTCTACGTTTGGGTCATCCGTTGCCAGGGTCGCAGGCGTTACAACCCACAACACCTGGAAGGCACGGAGGACGGTTTCAAGGAATCCATCCTGTGCAAAATGGGGGTGTTGCCAACTTGGCCGCTGGGCGTGCAACTCCTCTCGAAGCGCCTCTCCTTCTCCCCGCCACGGGCACAGAGCGACGTTCTGATCGGCGGGTAGAACTTTGGGATATGGGAATTGGTGATAGTTGGAAGAGGCGAGGAAGTTTCTGAGATCCTTGAGGTCATTGATGGCAATTGCGTAGAAATCATCATCCGGTTGACTGAAGATATAGCGAAGCACGGAAGAAAGACGCGAGGAAAAATTAGAGGCAAAGCCAGCCAACGCAAACGGTTTGTCAAGCCCGATTGCGAGGCCGGCCTCAAAGGCGACCGCCGCCTCAAATGCTGCCGATTGAGGGAGGATGATCATTACCTTGTCGGAGGCTCGGATCCCTGCCAGGAGGATCTCCTCAAGCAGATCTCCTCTTTGCTGGCCAGGGTCAGCGAACGTAACCTGGAACCCCGCAGGCGGTCGTCGGGAGATCGCCTGCAAGGCGATCTTCACCTCGCTGCTTTCCTGGTCCCAGATGACGAAGACGGTCTCGCGCTTTTCCACTTGGCTCCCTTGCGCGACGCTGATGCATCCCGCTGACGCGGTCAATCGTACTTGGCCCACGCCCGGGGGGACAACAGCCGTGCAGGCCGCAGAGCCCGCGCCCGGTCTCGGAGCGCTCCCGGTTCCCGGTTCAGCTCCCTCCCCTCGCCGCGCGAGGGGAGGGCCGGGGAGGGGAGGATGGGATCAACTCAGTTCAGCCTTTGAACCGTTCCGTCAGCTCCGCCACCGTCTCCGGCGCAATCTTCGGGAACAGCGGCTGGGCCGCCCCCAGCACCCGCCCCTCGGGCAGCCGCGCGAAGTCGACGTATTTCGCGCCATCCCGGAAAGCCACGTCCGACGGCTTGCCCGTCTCTCCGAGCAGCTCGAAGATCCGCACGCTCGAATCCGGGATGATCGCGGCGCTCGTCACCGCGTAGAGCCACGCCAGCTCCAGGCTCAGCCGCAGGATCTCCGCCGCGCGCTCGCGGTCCGTCTTGATCACCGACCAGGGCTGCGCCTGCGTGATGTACTCGTTGCCGGCCACCCAGAGGGCGCGCAGATGGCGCATGGCCTTGCGCACGTTCGTGGCCATCAGCTCCTGGTCGAGCTGGACGACCAGCTCGCGGCAGCGGTCCATCAGCTCGCGGTCCAGATCGTCCGTCTTGCCCGGGGCCGGCACCTTGCCCTCGAAGTTGCGGGTCACCAGCGTCAACACCCGGTTCACGAAGTTGCCGAGCACGTCCGCCAGATCCTTGTTCACGATACCGGCGAAGCCTTCCACCGAAAAGTCCGAGTCCGTCCCTTCCGGCGCCATGGCGAGCAGCGCGTACCGCCAGTAGTCCGACGGGAAGAGGGTCAGCGCCGTGTCCGTGAAGATCCCGCGGTGGCGGCTGGTGGAGAACTTGCCGCCCTCGTAGGTGAGCCAGCTGAAGGCCTTGATCTGATCGGCCATGACCCAGGTGTCGCCCGTCCCGAGGATCGTCGCCGGCCACATCACGGCGTGGAACGGCACGTTGTCCTTGGCCATGAACTGGAGATACCGGACCTCCTCCGGCTCCTTCCACCAGCGGCGCCACGCCTCCGGATCGCCGGTCAGCTTCGCCCAGTCCTCCGTCATGCTGATGTAGGCGATGGGCGCGTCGAACCAGACGTAGAAGACCTTGCCCTCGAAGCCCGGCTTCGGCACCGGCACGCCCCAGACGAGATCGCGCGTGATGCTCCGGTCCTGGAGCCCTTCGTCGAGCCACTTGAACGCGATGCCGCGCGTGGTGGACGGCCAGCTCGGGTGCTGCTCGACCCAGGCCCGGACCCGCTCCTGGAGCGCGGAGAGGCGTAGAAACAGATGCTTGGAGCTGCGGATCTCCAGGTTCGTGGCGCCGCTGATCGCGGATCGCGGCTCGATCAGCTCGGTTGGATCGATCAGCGAGCCGCAGGAGTCGCACTGGTCGCCGCGCGCGTCCTTGTAGCCGCACTTGGGACAGGTGCCGACCACGTACCGGTCGGGGAGGAAGCGCTGGTCGTCGACCGAGTAGATCTGCTCGACCGTGCGCTCCTCGATGAAGCCGTTCTCGTCGAGACGCTTGAAGATCGCCTGCGTGACCTCGTGATTGGTCTGGGAGGAGGAGCGCCCGAAGTAGTCGAACGAGATGCGGAACTGCTCGTAGATCCCCGCCTGGATGGCGTACTGCTCGTCGCAATACTCGCGGGGCGTCTTGCCCTCCGCGAACGCCGCGATCTCCGCGGGGGTTCCGTGCTCGTCCGTGCCGCAGATGTAGAGCACCTCCTCGCCCTGCTGGCGCAGGTGGCGGGCGAGCACGTCGCCCGGCAGCATCGAGCCGATCAGGTTGCCGAGATGCTTGACGCCGTTGATGTACGGAAGAGCGCTGGTGATGAGGTAGCGGGGCATGGTTTTGGGCCTCTCCAGAAGGGGCGAATGCTAGCACAGGGGTCAAGGCCATCCCCGCCGCCCTCAAGCGGTATGGGCACCCGTAGGGGCAGGCCTCGTGCCTGCCCTCAAGCGGTATGGGGCAACCACAAGGGTTGCCCCATACCGCGTTCTGCCGCAGGCTGCTACGTGGAAGCCTCCGTCAGCCCACGCTGCAACTCCTGCTGCAGGAGCTGAAGCGCCTTGGCCGCCGGCTCCTTCGGCGCCGCGCTCGTCTCGCCAAAGGATACTGCGCACGGATCTGCTCCGTACGCTCCCTTCGGGAGCGGGCAGGAGCAACATTGCTTTTCCTCGTCGACTTCACCGGCCCTGATCCAGGGATCTGCGGGGAGAAAGAGCTCCTTGTGCTGAAACATGGTTTGCCTCCTGAGGGTCATGGCCCTCGGTCAAGGTGCGCGATCCCGGGCCTGCGACCCGAGGTCGAGCATCCAGATGTCACCCTCCGTGACTCCTTCGAGCAGGTACAGCGTCTTGCGGTCCCGGCTGACGGAGAAATTGACGAGCGCCGAGCCGGCGCGAGCCTCGGCGACGGGCCACGTCCTGCGGGTGGTGCGGTCGATCCCCCGGATGGCGTTGCCGTCGAGATAGAGCAGGGTCCGGTTGCCGTCCAGGAAGGCGATCCGCTCGCCATGCCCGGCGGGGATCAGCTTCTCGAACCGGCGGCTCGCGAACGAATAGACGCCCAGGCCCGTGCCGACCAGCTGCTTGCGGTCTCCGAGCTCGCCGGCCAGCCAGCCGCCGTCCGGGGACCACGAACGCGCATTGAAGAGGAAGGGTTCCCAGCCGGGCATCTGGATCGGGATCAGCTTGCGGGCCGCCGGGGCCTGTGTCAGATCGGCCAGGGCCGCGCCTTCGAACCCCACGCTGCACACCAGCCGGCGGCCGTCCGGCGAGGGGATGGGATTGAACAGGCCCGTGTCGGCGCGCGCCGCCACCTCGCGCAGGCCGCTGCCGTCCGGCCGGACCGCCCAGATCTGGTGCCTGCCGCTCCGGTCCGACTGGAAGTAGATCCACGACCCGTCCGGAGACCAGCGGGCCTGGCGGTCGCGGAAGGGGTCGTCCGTGATCTGCCGCAGGTCCGAGCCGTCCTGCCGGACGACGAACAGATCCTCGGTCGGCGACTTCGTCGTCAGGACGAGCCACCGGCCGTCGGGGGACGGCTCGGCCGTTCCCAGGCCTCGGGCCCGCGTCACCGGAACCCTGGCGCCGGTCACCAGTCCAGTGGCGGAGTCCAGGGGAAGGCGCTCGACATCGGCCCGCGACTCGTCCGTCGCATAGAGGATGAGGCCGTCGCGCAGGGCCAGACTGAAGGGGCCGACCGACTGTGCCGGCGTCGGGACCGGCTCCGGCTGTCCCCGGGCTTCGCCGGAATCCGGGTCGACGGCGATCCTCCAGACGTTCATGCTGCCGCCCCGGTCGCTCGCAAAATAGAGGAGGCCTCCCTCCGCAGACCAGACCGGATTCCAGTTGGCGGAGCCGTTGTCCAGGAGGACCGTCGGGCTCCCCCCGCCGCGGGACGGAACCGTGTAGAGCACCCTCTGTGTCCCGTTGGAGCGCACGCCCCAGAAGGCGATCCGGCCGCCGTCCGGAGACCAGCTCGGCTGGACCCCGTCACCCTGGAACAGGAGGTGCCTGCGCCCGGTCCCGACCTCCACCCGCCAGAGCTTGCTCGTGGTCCGCCGCGCCACCGGATTCGTGATCGTCTCCGTGGCAAAGGCGATCTCGCGGCCGTCCGGCGACCAGGCGGGCTGATAGCCGAGGTCGGTGAGCCTCCGGACCGACTCCCCGGTCGCTCCCATCACGAAGAGCCCGCCCCCGTCGCGCTCCGACCGGAAGGCGATCCAGCGGCCATCCCGGGAGTAGACCGGCTGGGTGTCGTCCGCGGGCGAATCCGGTGTCAGATTGATGGGGTTTCGCCCGCCGACACGCTGCAGAAAAATGTCCTGATCGCCGCCGTCGAGCCGGGAGTAGACGAAGAAGCTGCCGTCCGGAGACAGACTGGGGAACAGCTCGCGGCCCTGCTGGTCGGTGAGCTGCGTCACCTTGGCCTCCCGCGGCGGCGCAGCTTCCCTGGATTGGAACCGCCAGAGGAGGAATCCCGCCAGGGCCGCGGCGAGGAGGATCGAGCCGGCGGCTCTCCGGCCGCGGCGGCCGAGGGACGGGGATCGCCTCCACGGCGCAGGCGCGGCACCTGAGGAGGTTCCAAGCAGCCCCCTCAGGTCGGCCGTCACGGCGTCCGCCGTCGGGTACCGGTCGGCGACCGTCTTGCCGAGCAGACCGCGGACGACCCGCTCCAGGTCCGGAGGCGCGTCCGGCCGCAGACGTGCGACCGGCTCGAAGCCCTTGTTCAACACGCTGTGACGGATCGCCTCCGGGTTGTCTCCCGCGAAGGGCCGGCGGCCCGTGACCATCTCATAGAGGACGACGCCCAGGGACCAGAGGTCGGCCTGGGCGTTCACCGCTTCGCCGCGGATCTGCTCGGGTGCCATGTAGGCCGCGGTTCCGACGGCCGCGCCCGTCCGGGTGAGCGTCGCCTCGCCGGCCAGCTTCGCCACGCCGAAGTCCAGAATCTTGACCAGGCCGTCGGTCGTGACCATCAGGTTCGCCGGTTTGATGTCGCGATGGACGATGCCCTGGCGGTGCGCCCTGGCCAGTCCCTTCGCCACCTGAAGCGCGTAGTCCAGCGCTTCGTTCACCGGCAGCGGCCCGCGCCCGGTCTTCGCCCTCAGGGTCTCGCCCTCGTAGCAGGGCATGGCGAGGTAGAGCTGATGGTCGCCGGTCTCGCCGATCTCGTAGACCGTGCAGATGTTCGGATGATCGAGCGCCGAGGCCGCCCGCGCCTCCTGGAGGAAGCGGGCCTTCGCCACCGGATTGCCGGCCATGTCGGAGGGGAGGAACTTCAGCGCGACCGTCCGCCCGAGATGCACATCCTCGGCCTTGTAGACGACCCCCATGCCGCCGCCGCCGAGGAGCTCGCCGATCCGGTAGTGCGAAAGCCGCCGGACTCCCGACAGCTCCGGCGGCCGTCCCGGCTCCCGGCTGGCGGGAGTCGGGCTCGACTCCCGCGGCGTCCATAGAGCCCGCAGCGCCCGCAGATCATCGCGCAGCATGCCCGCATCGGCCTGCCGGTCCGAGGGCCGGGCCGACAGAGCCCGGCTCACCACCCGGGACAGATCCTCCGGAAGCCTCTCCCGTTCGCCCAGCATGGCCACCAGCATCGCGCCGATGGACCAGACATCCGAGCGCGGGCTCAGGGCCTCGCCGAGCAAGACCTCCGGAGGCAGGCCATCCTTCCTCGCCGGCTCGCTGCACGAGAGGCTCCGCAAGGTCCGCTCCTCCAGGCCGGCCAACCCGAAATCCACGACGCGGACCTGGCCGTCGGCGCCCACCCAGACGTTCCCCGGCTGCAGCCGGCCATGAAGGAGACCGCGCTCGTGCGCCCGGCCCACTCCGGAAGCGATCTGCGCGGTCAGCTCCACCGCCCCTTCCACCTTGATCGGGCTGCGCAGCAGCCGCTGGGCGAGCGGCTCCCCCTCGCAGAGCGCGGAGACCAGGAACAGGCCGCCGTCGTCGGTCTCGCCGATGTCGAGGACGGGGCAGATGTTGGGGTGCTCGAGAGAGGCGACGGTCAGGGCCTCGCGGATCAACGCCTGCCGGACCTCGCCGCGTCCCGCAATCCCGGGAGGGATCAGGCGCAGCGCGACCCAGCGCTCCAGATCGGCATCCCATGCCCGGTAGACCGCGCCCGAGCAGCTTTGGCCGAGCCGTTCGCGCAGCTCATACCGCGCGATGCTTGCGGATGTCTCCTGCACCGAACCTCCACCGAGCTTTCGTCAGCGATGCGTTAGCTTAGCAGAGACCCGGCTCCGCGCACGCCATGGGATGCCATGGAACCGGCAATCGCGGTACCTTAGAGGGGATGCGCGTGGTCAACGTCCGCCGGCCGGCCGTCGCCGGCATGTTCTACCCAGGCAACTCCAAGGATCTCCTCACGACGGTGGAGGAGCTTCTCCGCAATGCCCGAGACGCCACTCCTGATCCGGGACCGGCCCCCAAGGCCATCATCGCGCCGCACGCCGGGTACCCGTACTCCGGCGGCGTTGCCGCGGCCGCCTTCCAGGCCCTGGCGGGAAACGCTGCTCTGCGCCGCGTCGTGATTCTCGGCCCCGCCCACCGGGTCGCGGTC
This sequence comes from Holophagales bacterium, assembly GCA_031390755.1. Taxonomy (GTDB): domain Bacteria; phylum Acidobacteriota; class Thermoanaerobaculia; order Multivoradales; family UBA5704; genus DATMER01. Next base: position 49,244 of record JANMTS010000056.1, on the reverse strand, counting down.
CAGGGGCTCGTGCTGCCGGGCTCCGACGCCTTCGCCACGCCGCTCGGCGAGATCCCTGTCGACGCCGAGGCCGTCGTGGCCATCGCGCATCTGCCCCAGGTGTCGACCTGCGCGGAAGCTCACGCTCCGGAGCACTCCCTGGAAGTCGAGCTGCCGTTCCTCCAGGTGCTCTTTCCCGGGGTCCAGATCCTGCCGCTGGTCGTGGGGGATGTCGGTGGCGAGGAGATCGCCGACGTGCTCGACCGGGTCTGGGGAGGACCGGAGACCGCCTTCGTCATCAGCTCGGATCTCTCCCACTACCTGCCCTACGACGTGGCGCGGCGGGTGGACCGCGAGACGGCCGACGAGATCCTTGCCCTCGAAGGCCCGCTTCGGTCGCGCCAGGCCTGCGGCGCGGTGCCGATCAACGGCCTCCTCGCCGCGGCCCGGCGCCGGAGGCTGGAGCCCCGGCTGCTCGCCCTGCGCAACTCCGGCGACATCCCGAGGGGAGATCGCGACCGGGTCGTGGGCTACGGCGCCTTCGCCTTCACGGAGGCGGCTTGAGGGAGGAGAGGGGAGCGGTTCTCCTGGAAATAGCCCGGGAGAGCCTGACCGAGGCGCTCGGAGGAAAGGATTTCCAGGAGCGCCCGCCCGGGGAGACCTGGCTGGAGGAGCCGGGCGCGACCTTCATCACCCTGCGCAAGAACGGCGAGCTGCGCGGCTGCGTCGGCTCGCTCCGCGCCTACCGCCCGCTCCTGGACGACATCCGGAGCAACGTCCGAGCCGCCGCCTTCTCGGACGACCGCTTCCCGCCGGTCCAGCCGGAAGAGCTGCCGGATCTCTCCGTGGAAGTCTCCCTCCTCTCCCCGAGCGAGCCGATTCCGTTCCGCGACCAGAAGGAGGCGCTCGCCGCCCTCCGTCCCGGCGTGGACGGCGTCATCTTCGAATACCAGGGCCGGCGCAGCACCTTCCTGCCGCAGGTCTGGGAGCAGCTCTCCGACCCCCGCGACTTCCTGGCCCAGCTCAAGCTGAAAGCCGGCCTGTCCGCGACCTTCTGGCACCCGGATGTGAAGCTCTGGCGGTACACGGTGTCGAAGTGGGCGGAGGACGCGTGCTAGACTGACCTGCGGCATGACGGCATGACGGCATGAGGGCATGGAGATGAGCACCACGACCACCGAGCTGAAGACAGTTGGAAAGAGCGGCCAGATTTCCCTGGGCAAGGGATTCGCGGGAAAGACCCTTCGCCTGTCGAAGCAGGGGGATGGCAGCATCCTTCTGACCCCTGTTGCCGTCATCCCCGAGAGCCAACTCTGGACTCTTCGAGAGCCGCACCGCTCGGCGATCGAGAGGGGTATGGAGTGGGCGGCGGAGAATCCTCCTGCGGAGACGGACCTGGAGGAGCTGACATCCCGTTCAGGGCACCGATCCGAGGCGATCCTCTCACGTGGGCTCTCAAAGTAGCCGCGTCCGGCTGGACCTCAACAGTCCCCAGTTCCAGGATGGTTTCTTCGCACTGGACGCCGCCGATCTGAAGCAGGTCGTGGCTGCATTGCGCCGACTCCGCCAGATGGAATGGGACGTGATCTACGGGCACCCGGGGCTCAACTGGGAAGCCATCGATCACATCAAGGCTCCGAACGGAGCCAAAGCCTGTTCGATCCGCCTCAGCCTCAAGATCCGAGCCATCGGCTATCGCGACGGCGACTTTCTCCGGCTCGTCTCTCTGCATCCCGACCACGATTCTGCCTACTCGCGATGACGTTTTAAAGGAACCTGCCGGGCAGCCGGGACGAGGTCTGGATTTTCCGGCTGCACTCTGCGGTGAAATGTTTCGTCCCTTCCACCGTTAGGAGGTAGTGTATGAGAAGGATGGCGGGAGATAAGCAGATAAAAGATTTTGAAGCCGCGCTAACCAGCATACTCAGTCCGGACGATCTTCCGCTTGAGGCGCTGGGCGATTTGAGTGATCTGCTCAATACGCTCCGCCAGGGTGTCAACAGGTTGACCGCCATCATGGAGATGCGCAAATCGTTCCAGCGAGATCCAGCGACAAAACTCTATGAATTGGAAATTCTTCTGACGGACGATCTGCAAATGATTATCAGAGACCTGGCTCCCTCGCTTCGGATTATGCGGAAAGCGGCGCCCTCATTGCAGAAGGAGTGACGGTCGGGCTTCTGGCTGACGCTGAATCATGAAAGCTAACGACCACCAAGAGGGATGGGTTTTCAAGCTCTTTGTCGAGGCTGATGACAATGGGCCGGTTCCCTATGAGCTGGCGGATAAGCTGCTGGACGACATCGTTGCGGCTGCCGAGGCGCGAGGGCTTCAGATTGGGGGAGGATTCAGACCTCCTGCGCACGAGGAGAATACCCTCGACATCTTCTCCGGCACTCCTTTTGAGGAGGGCATGAAATAGGCGGGCCACGAGAGGCGTCATCGGCTGCTTTCCGGCCATCAACAAAATCTGCCGCCTCAGGTCTATGTTTCGGGTACCGATGCCCGATCCGCGGCCGCGCGGGAGGCACGAGCCCCATGAAGAAGAACGACCCCCAGGAGGGCGGCGGGGCCGGACCGGTTGGGGGATAATGAGGGCCATGACTCCGGACCCCGGCATCACTCACCTTCTGCTCGCCTGGCGCGAGGGCGACCGCGGTGCGTTCGATCAGCTCGTGCCGGTGGTCTACTCGGAGCTGCGGCGGCTTGCCCACCGGTACATGGTGGGGGAGCGGGCCGGGCATCTGCTGCAGACCACGGCTCTGGTTCACGAGGCGTACTTCCGGCTGGTGGGGCTCGATCGGAACTGGGAGGGCCGCGGTCATTTCTTTGCGGTGGCGGCCCAGGTGATGCGGCAGGTTCTCGTGGATTTCGCGCGGCGGCGGAGGGCGGGGAAGCGGGGCGGCGGGGCCGTGGCCGTGTCGCTCGACGAAGCGATGGTGTCGATCGAGCGCGCCGACGAGCTGATCCGGCTCGACGACGCGCTTCAGGCTCTCGCCCAGATCGACGCCCGCAAGGCCCGCATCGTCGAGCTGCGCTTCTTCGGCGGTTTGACCATCGAGGAGGCCGCGGAGGTGCTCGGCGTCTCTCATGCCACGGTCGAGCGCGATCTCAAGCTGGCCCGAGCCTGGCTGCAACGCGAGATGGGAGGGAGCAGCCTGACCCCACAGCGGAGCGAAGGGAGCTGACCTCCTTCTATAGGCCCCGGTCACAGCCCCCCGGTTACAGCGAGTCCAGAAACGCCAGCAGGCTCTGGCGGTCGCCCGCCGGCAGACGCTTGAAGGCGCGCCGGGCGGCCCTCGCCTCGCCGCCGTGCCAGAGGATGGCCTCCTCCGCGGAACGCGCCCGGCCGTCGTGAAGGAGGCGGGTCTCCCCGCTCACGGTCTTCAACAATCCCAGCCCCCAGAGCGGCGCGGTCCGCCAGGACCGGCCTTCGAGTGAGCGGTCCGGCCGGCCGTCGAGACGCTGGTCGGCGAGATCGGCTCCGAGGTCGTGGAGAAGCAGGTCGGTGTAGGGATGAATCGTCTGTCTGGCCAGCTCGGGCACGTCCGGGACATCCGGGACGTGGCCGGTGCGCAGCTCCGGAAGATGGCAGGAGGCGCAACCGATGCGCCCGAACAGAGCCTCGCCGCGCCGGACCTCCGGTCGATCCCAGTCCCGCCGCGCCGGCACCGCGAGCAGCCGCGTGTAGGCCACGAGCCGTCGCAGGGAGTCGGCGCTGATTTCGGCCTGAGGCTGGACGCCAAGATCTTCTATCAGTGCCTGGGTGACCTGGTGCTCCAGGCTGGGCGCACTCGCCTTCCACCCGAACCGCCCGGCCGCGAGCCTCCCGGCGATGCCGTCGCGGTCGGCGTCCCGGGGATCGGCTTGCACCGCCAGGACGGCTTCGGGGACGGCTTCGAGCAGGCCGAGCCCGAGCAGCGCGGGCGGCATGCGCGCCGAGAGCCGGGTCTGCGGATGGAGCGGTCCTGACCGCAGCGCGGAGATCCGATAGCCGGGCCGCCTCAGACGGTAGCGCGTGCCGTCCGGATACCGGCCGGGCACGTCGATCTCCTGGATGTCGACCTTCGCTTCCGGAGCGATGCCGGCCAGGGCGCGGTCCTGAAGCTGGCCGCCGTAGCGCGGCTCGGGACCGTGGCTTCCCTTCGAGCCCGGAACGGACAGCCTCAGGAGGAGGGGCGACCCGGCGCCCTGCTCCGGCGGCCGGCCGCGCCCGTCCTTGAAGTGGCAACCGACGCAGCTCGTGGCGTTGAAGAGTGGGCCGAGGAGCGGCTCCTCCCAGGTGCGCAGGAACAAGACCTTGCCGCTGCGAACCAGCGGCCAGCGCTCCGGCCGCAGGTTGGCGAGGGACCGCCCGAAGGCGTTGCGGGTGGAATCGAAAACCGTGGCGTCGCCGCCGCTCAGGGCCGCGGCCGGCGGCGGCGCGGCCGAAGCCGCCACCGCCGCCCCCAGGAGGGATGCCCGGAAGACGAGGAACACCAGGGCCGAAGCCCGGACAAAAGAGGGCATGCCGCGGTCCTCCGCAGGGTCGTGAGGGAAATCAGGGATAGACGGTTTCGTCGGTCAGACCGATCGCCGACAGGTTGCCGGTCAGCGTCATTCCGTCGAACGACGTATAAGGATAGTGGCCTCCATTCGCCACCTCTTCGATGAGGTGAACCTCGTCGCCCGTGACCTGGACGCCGTCGGGAAGCTCGATCGTGACGGCCTGGTCGAGCCCGGTCGTCCAGGTGCAGGCGCCGTCGGACAGCCGGATGGCGAAGCTCCAATGTGAGATCAGCCACATCAGGAAGTCTTCGTTATCCCGGTTGAAGACGATGAAGCGGCTGGAGTCGAGCCCGCCCTGGCTCCCGACGAGCCGGCCGCCGTTGTAGACCAACGCCGCGTAGCGCCCCTTGCCGCCGGTGAAGCTGGCACTCAGGCCGACGCCGCCGTCGGCGGTCGTCCGCAGATCGGCGCGGCTGACGTCCTGGTCATCCGCGCGCGCCGTGGTGGAGAAGGTGGAGCCGCCGCCTGAGGCGCCCTCCAACGAAAGCGACGCCACCCAGCTCGTGGCCTGGCCGAGGGAGATGGCCACGCCGTCGCCGCCGTCCTCCCCGAGGTTGTCGACGAGGAGCGAGCCGTCGTCCGAGGTCGTGACGACGGCGTCTCCGACGGCGCAGTGCGTCAGGCCGGCGAACTGCGTGCAATCCGAGGCCTGAGCGGCGGCAGGAACCGTGAGGAGCGCGGCGAGAAGCGCAAAGCTGAATCTCTGGGACATGTGAGGCTCTCCTTTGTGGAAAAAGGGCCGCGGCGGACCCGAATAGCCGCCGCGGCGAACAGGACGTTTGACCATCCTCCGTTTCCACAAGGCGCAGACCTCGCGCCGATCCCCTCATGGCTCCCGCACTTTTCTTCGCCGGAGTTTGTGCCATGCTTGGCGGCACCCGGAATGAGTGAGACCACAGACGCAAGAGCCGAGCGCTGGCGCCGGATCGAGGCGCACTTCCACGCGGCCCTGGAACGGACCGCCGCCGACAGACCCGCCTATCTGAAAGAGGCGTGCGGCGGTGACGCGGACCTGCTGTGGGAGGTCGAGTCGCTGCTCGCGGCCGACATCGAAGATACCGCCGACGACCGGATCGAGCGCGCCGTGATCGGCGGCATCGTCCTCGCGGGCGGCGAGGCCGGTCCCGAGTCCCTGGCCCATGCCCAGGCTCAAGCCCAGGCCGATCCGATCCCGCCGCGCATCGGTCCCTACCGCGTGCTGGGCGAGATCGGACGCGGCGGCCTCGGCACGGTCTACCTCGCCGAGCGCGACGAGCCGTTCCGCATGCAGGCCGCCCTGAAGCTCGTGCGCCGCGGGCTCGACACCGAGGAGATCGTGGCCCGCCTTCGCCAGGAGAGGCAGATCCTGGCGCGGCTCGATCATCCCAACATCGCCAGACTGCTCGACGGCGGCAGCACGGACGACGGCCGGCCGTACTTCGTCATGGAGCGCATCCAGGGAGAGCCGATCGACCTGTGGTGCGCCCGCCGCGGCCCGGGAGGAGCGTCTCTGCGGGAGCGCCTCGATCTCTTTCTCGCCGTCTGCGGCGCCGTCCAGTACGCCCACCAGAGTCTCGTCGTGCATCGCGACCTGAAGCCGAGCAACCTGCTGGTGACGGAGGACGGAGTCCCCAAGCTGCTCGACTTCGGGATCGCCAAGCTTCTCGATCCCGAGGGGTTTCCCCAGGTCGTGCTGGCGACGCGGGCGGAGGTCCGCCTGCTCACGCCGGCCTACGCGAGCCCGGAGCAGATCCAGGGCCTGCCCCTCACCACGGCCACGGACGTCTATTCGCTGGGAGTCCTCCTGTACCGGCTCCTCACCGGCCGCCACCCCTACCCGTTGGCCGGCCTGACGGTGTCCGAGCTGGAGCGGGAGATCGTCGCGGGCGAGCCGCTGCCCCCCAGCCAGGCCGTGGAGAAGGGCGCGGCGGAGATCGACGATCCTCTCTGGTCGGGCGCCGACGCCGCGCGCCGGCAGCGCCGCCGCCTCCAGGGGGATCTCGACACCATCGTGCTCACCGCGCTGCGCAAGGAGCCGAAGGAGCGCTATGCCTCGGCCGAGCAACTCGCGGACGACCTGCGCCGCCACCTCGCCGGCCTGCCGGTGCGGGCGCGGCGCAGCACCCTGGTCTACCGCGCGGGGCGGTTCGCCCGCCGGCACCGGACGGCGATCGCTGCCGCGGCGCTGGCCGCGGCCGGGCTGATCGCCGGCACCGCCGCGGCCCTCTGGCAGGCCAGCCAGGCCGGCCAGGCGCGGGCGCGGGCGGAGGGGCTGCTCGCCGAGTCCGAGATCCAGCGCACCAAGGCCGAGAGGATCTCGGGCTTCCTCGTCGACCTGTTCGAGGTCTCGGAGCCCGAGCGGGCGCGCGGCGCCACCATGACCGCGCGTGAGATCCTTGACCGCGGAGCCCTCGGCATCCGCCGCGATCTCGGCCGCGAGCCGGAGGCCCAGGCGGCGCTCCTCGCGACCGTGGGGCAGGTCTACCAGAAGCTCGGCCTCTACGAGCAGGCCGAGCCGCTGCTGCGCCAGGCCCTCGACCTCCGCGGGCGCATCCTGGGCGGCGATCACGCCGACACGGCGGCCAGCCACAGCGAGCTCGGCCTGCTGCTGATCGACCGCGGCGCCTATGAAGAGGCCGAAGGCCACCTCCGGCAGGCGCTCGCAGTCCACCGGCGCGCCGCCGCTTCCGATGCCGCCGGCGCCGAGCTCGGCAAGTGCCTCAACGACCTCGGCCTGGCGCTCTACTACCAGGGCCGTTTCGACGAGGCCGGCGCCTTCCTGCGCTACGCGCTCGCGGTCCGCCAGCGCTCGCTCGGACCGGATCACCGGGCCGTCGGCGAGACGCTCAACAACCAGGCGGCCATCTGGCTCCAGAAGCGCGACTGGCGCGCGGGCGAAGAGGCGCTGCGGCGGGCGCTCGCCATCCACCGCCGGGCGTACGGCAACGATCATCCCGAGGTCGCCATCACCCTCAGCAATCTCGGCGTGGCGCTCGAACGGCAGGGGAGCCTGGAGGAGGCCGAGGCGCTGCTGCGGGAGGCGCTCGCGATCCGGCAGAAGCTCCTCGGCCGCGCGCACCCCGAGATCGCCGACACGCTGAGCAACCTGTCCCAGGTCCAGCGGCGGCGCGGCGACCTCGCGGCCGCCCGGGCTTCCCTCGTGGAGGCGGTGGCCATCGACCGCGAGGCGCTCGGGCGGGATCACCCGAACGTCGCGGTGATGCTTGGCAACCTCGGCGAGGTGGAGCTGGCCGCCGGTGGCTTCGACCGTGCGGAGGCCGCGTTCCGGGAGATGCTGCGCATCCGCAGCCTTGGCGTTCCCGCCGGGGATTCAGGAACGGCGTTCCCGCTCGGCCGGCTCGGCCTCGTGGTCCTGTCGCGCGGCGAGCCGAGAGCCGCCGAGCCTCTCCTGCGCGAGGCGCTGGAGATCCGGACCGCGGCCTGGGGGGCCGGCTCCTGGCAGGTCGCGGAGAGCGAGAGCCTGCTCGGCGGCTGCCTGGCCGCGCTGGGGCAGACGCGCGAGGCCCGCCCCCTGCTCGAACGCAGCACGGGAGCCCTGCGGGAGAGCCTCGGCGAAAGCTCCGAGCTGACCCGCAGAGCCGAGGGATTCCTTCTGGCGCTCGGTCCTGGCTAGTAGGGCGTCGGCCTGTCCTAAGGCACCGTCCCCGGCGGGCATTCGCCGGAGGACAGGATGCGGATCTGCCCGGTGTCGGGATCCCAGCCGTGCGCCAGGGATGGGCTGGGTAGCCCCGGGATGACCGCGAACAAGGGCAGGCCGACCGCCGCCGCCGCGACGCCCTCCGGCTTCGTGCAGGTCGATTCGCCCCGAGCCGCCAGGCGCCAGGTGACGCCCGCCGCGGCGAGGATGTAGGACGTCCTGCCGCGCACCTCGATGTCGGCCGCGACCTCCGAGCGCAGGATCAGCTCCGACAGGCCGCCGGCCGTGTCCGTCCAGACATCGGTCTGGGTCCGGTCGCCGATCACTCCGGAGCTCGCCACGAGCTGCTCGTCCCACGCCGTGAACAGATCCATCCCGTCGGCGAGCAGCGTGGCCGACCATCGGGCGGACGCCGTGGTGCCGGCGGTGGCCAGATCCACCTGGGCGAAGGCGCGCGAGACCAGCCTGGCGTCGTAGCGGATCGAGGGGGCGCAGGGAGCCTCGCACGGCGACAGGATCGGACGGCTGAGCCTCAGGCTGAACCGTTCGTTGCCGCTCACCACGGTGACCTCGTCGCCCCCTCCGGCACTGCCCGGTGCGCTGCGCCAGCACCGCTGCTCCAGCGCGATCCCGGCCTCCCGAGTCAACGAGATCGAGGCGGACGCGGCGCTCACGAAGGTTCCTTCGAGGCCGAGCTCGTCCCCGTTGCCGCAGCGGCCGTGCGGCCGTTTGTAGGCGAGCACCCACCGGCACTTGCAGGGATTCGGCCCGGGGCTCGGCTGGGTGTCGAGCTGCCAGACCAGGGTCCGGGCGTCGCCGAGGAGTTGCGGAGCCCGCGCGGCAGTCCAGGCCACCAGGTCCAGATTCTGGATGGGCATGGCGTCGAGCAGCCCGGCCAGCTCCCAGTCGACCACCAGCGCGCCGGGGGCGGAGACTCCGGTGTCGAACCGGAAACGGCACATCCGGGGCTCGGTGCAGGAGAGGCGTACCCGCAACGGCTCCGCGGGGGCCACCGGCCGGCCGGCGCCGTCGAGCACCCGGAGCTGGTAGCTCGGACCGAGGAAGGGGATCAGGCGGAGGAATCCGCTCAGGCGGACCTGGGAGAGGCCGCCCGGACCCGGCACGGGCAGGCCGACCTTCGCGATCGCCGCTCCGGCCCCGTTCAGCACGACCAGGGTTGCCCTCCGCGGCAGCTCAGGGCTCGCCTGCCAGTTGAGGTAGACGACGAGATCGGCCCCTTCGCCCTGCGCGCCGACGACCGAGAGCACCGGCGTGATCGTGGGATCCACCCCAGGCTCTTGGGCGGACAGGGAAGCGGCGGCGAGGACGAGCCCCGTGACGAGGGCGTGAAGACAACGACGGAGCCGGGTCGGGAAGATGGAATCAAACATGACAAGACCTCCTTGAGAAAGCGCTTGAGAAGCGCAAGCCGGCCCGAAAGCGGGCTTTCTCTTAGAGTGGGCGCAAAGCGCCCGTCCGGTCCCTCATGCGTGAGTGTTCCTGTCGAGGAGATTGCGCAGGCCTCGCAAACCGGAGGCCTGCGCCTGGGTCGGATCAGTTCTCGTTGCAGCCCGCGCTGCCCGTGGTGCAGTTGTTCGATTCCGGAGGACAAGCGGCTGACGTAAAGCAGGCTCCAGTCACGCAATTGTTGATCGTCGGGTAGCAATTCAGTTGAGTCGCCCCACCAATCATCAAAGACAGCTTGTCGGAAGAGAGCGTCCGAAGGGTCTCGCGATTGAGCGTCAACTTGGAGCGGTTCATCTTCTTCATTTGGTCATCTCCTTGAAGAAAGCGTTGGTGCAGCCGGGATACGATGGCAGGGACGGTACAACGCCTCGGATAGAGCGGTCAAGATAAGCGTACCGCCGTTCGGTTTTCATTCAGAAATTGCTTTATGGTGCGCGCGTGCTATTCGGTTGGAGCCGACGCGAAGTACTATCAGGAAAAGGCCGTACGGCTGGCGATAGAGGAGGCAGCGCGATGAAAAGCAGTTCCCGATACGTCAAGATCGTCGAGTGGTCCGACGAGGACGAGTGCTTTGTAGGAAGCTGCCCGGGGCTCCTCTATGGTGGCTGCCATGGAGATGACGAGCAGGCTGTATTTGCGGAGTTGTGCGAGATCGTGGACGAGGCGATTGAGCTCTATGAGAGAGACGGCAGGGCCTTGCCTCCACCCACCGCTGGAAGAGACTACGCGAACAAGATGCTCCGCGTCGCGTAAGCGCCGGCAGGGACTCTACTCCGCCCGCAACGCCTCGATCGGATCCAGCAGCGCCGCTCGTCTTGCCGGCAACACCCCCGACAGCAGCCCCGTCACCAGGCTGACCGCCACCGCCAGGACCACATAGAGCACCGGCGTGTGGATCGGCAGGCCGGGGATGGCCAGTCTGGCGAGGCCGGCGATTGCGAGGCCGGCGGCGGTTCCGGTGAGGCCTCCCAGGCCGGCGAGGGCGGCGGCTTCGGTCAGGAAGAGGGCGTTGACCTGGCTCCGGGTGGCTCCCAGGGCCCGCACGAGGCCGATCTCCGCGGTTCGTTCTCCCACCGCGATCCACATCATGGTCAGGATGCCGATCGCTCCCACCACCAGGGAGATGCCTCCGATCGCTCCCACCGCGAGGGTCACCACGTTCATCACGTTGCCGAAGACCGCCAGCATTGCGGCCTGGGTGGTGACGGTGAAGTCTTCCCTTCCTCCATGCCGGCGGGTGAGGAGGGCGCGTACGTCCTTCTCGACGCGGCCGGCCAGGCCGGCGTGGGTGTAGGAGACGTGGATCTCCGTCAGCTCTGCGAGGTTGAACAGCTTCATCGAGCTGGCCACCGGGATGTAGGCGGCGTCGTCGATGTCGAAGCCGAGGAACTGGCCCTTCGCGGCCATGATGCCGATCACCCGGAACCGGGTCCCCGCGATGCGCACGAACTGGCCGAGGGCGTTGCGGTCGCCGAACAGCTCGCGCTTCAGGCTGGGACCCAGGACCGCCACCTGAAAGCCGCGGTGAGGGTCTCCCTCGGGCCAGAAGGCGCCCTGGCGCAGGCCGAACTTCCAGGCCCTCGGGATGTTTGGCGTCACGCCGTAGATGAACACGCTCCGGCCGTGGCCGTTGGCCTCCACCCGGGCGCTGCCGTAGGCCGCGGGCACCACGTCGTCGACGCCGGCAATGCGCGTGAGGGCCATGGCGTCGTCCACGGTCAGCTTGCGGGTGGTGCCGCCGAGCACGCCCGGGATCCCCACGGTCTCCGCCTTGCTCGGGTTGATCCCCAGGATGTTCGTGCCGAACTGGCTGAACTGGTTGAGGATGTAGCGCCGCGTGCCCTCGCCGATCGAGGTCAGCAGGATGACGGACGCCACGCCGATCGCGATCCCAAGCATGGACAGCACCGTGCGCAGCCGGTGGCCGAGGAGCGATCCCAGGGCCAGGCGGAGCATTTCGGGACGGAACACGCTCATCGGTTCTGTCCGGGGTCACTTGCCCGCGAGCGCGGCGACCGGATCGAGCCGGGCGGCCCGGCGCGCGGGCAGCAAGCCGAACACCACGCCGGTGAGAAGGGAGAGGACAAGAGCCGCGACCACGGCCCAGGTCGGCGGGCTCGCGGGCAGGGCCGGGAAGGCCGAGACCATCACGCGCACGGCCAGCCACCCGAAACCCAGGCCGAGCAGCCCGCCGGTCAGCGACAGCAGCGCCGCCTCGGTCAGGAACAGGGCGAGCACCTGCCGGCGCTCCACGCCCACGGCGCGCAGCAGGCCGACCTCCCGGGTGCGCTCGGAGACCGAGACCAGCATCACGTTCATGATGCCGATCCCGGCAACGGTCAGCGAGACCGCGGCGATGGCGCCGAGGGCCATGGTGAGCGCGCCCAGGATCTGGGAGAACGTGGAGACCAGAGCGTCCTGGGTCAGGACCGTGATGTCCTCCTCGCCGTCGTGGCGCGCCTTGACCGTCTGGATGATCCGCGCCTTGGCCGTTTCGAGATCGGCCGTGCCGCGCACCTCGACCATGATGCGGAACAGCGTCCGCCGGTCGAACATCCGCATGGAGGTGGCCACCGGCACGACGACCAGGTCGTCCACGTTGATCCCGAGCTGCGTGCCGCGGGAGGAGAGGACGCCGATCACTCGCATGCGCCAGCCGCCGATCCGCACCACGCGGCCCACGGCCTCTTCGCCGGGGAACAGCTCGCGGGCGACCTTGGCGCCGAGCACGGCCACGGGCCGGCCGCGGCCGGACTCGTCCTGCGGCAGGAACTCCCCCTGGGCGAGGTGGAGCTGGCGCAGCTCGAGGAACTCGCGGTTCGTGCCCGCCACGGCCACGTTGCGGCGCCGGCCCTCGTGCGCCACGGCCTCGGTCGCCATGACGAGCGGCGACATCTGCACCACGCCCGGAACCTGGCGCCGGACCGCCTCGGCGTCCTTGAGCGTCAGATCGTTCGGAACGCCGGTGACGACGCCGGGGAAGCCGGAGGTCTCCGTCTTGCCCGGCAGAACGATCAGAAGGTTCGAGCCGATGCTCGCGAACTGGGCGGTGACATAGCGGCGCGCCCCCTCGCCGAGCGCGGTCAGGACGACCACGGAGGCGACGCCGATCACCATCCCGACGAGCGAAAGGGCCGTGCGCAGCCTTTTGCCGAGCAGCGAGCCGAAGGCCAAACGGAAGAGATCGGAGACCTTCAACCCGCCCCCCCGAACAGGTCGGCGATGTCCGACACTTCGGACCCCTTGACCCGTCTCACCACCCGGCCGTCGACGAGCACGATGATCCGGTCGGCGCGGCGGGCCACGTTCGGGTCGTGGGTGACGACGATGAGCGTGAGCCCCTGCTCGTTCAGCCGGTCCAGCAGCTCGAGGATCTGGCGGCCCGAGGCCGAGTCCAGGTTGCCCGTGGGCTCGTCCGCGAGGAGCACGCGCGGACCCATCACCGTGGACCGGGCCAGGGCGACCCGCTGCCGTTCGCCGCCGGACAGCTCGTTGGGCCTGTGGGCGCTGCGCTCCGAAAGGCCGACCGCGGCGAGGGCGCTTTCCACGCGCCGGCGGCGCTCGGACCGGGGCACCCCGGCGAACACCATGGGCAGCTCCACGTTCTCGGCCGCGGTCAGGCGGGGCACGAGGTGGAACGACTGGAACACGAAGCCGATCAGGTTGCGCCGGACGTCCGTCAGCTCGTCGTCGCCGAGCTTGCCGACCTCGCGGCCGTCGAGCCAGTAGGTGCCGGCGTCGGGCTGGTCGAGGCAGCCGAGGATGTTCAGGAGAGTGGACTTGCCGGAGCCCGACGGCCCCATGATCGCCACGTGCTCGCCGGGCTGGATGTGCTCGGTGATGTCCGCCAGCGCGTGGACGGGCTCGTGGCCGAGCAGGTAGGTCCGGGAGACTCCTTCGAGCCGGATCACGGCAGGGCTCCCGGTTATCCTGGAGGGGCGGCAGGGGCCGGAGCGGTCGTCGGAGCGGTCGTCGGAGCCGTAACGGTCGTCACCTGGGCACCGGCCTTGATCTCGGGCTTGTCGAGCGAGGTGACCACCAGCTCGTCCGCGGCCACGCCGTCGAGCACCTCCGTCCAGTCCCAGTTTCGGAGACCGGTGCGGACCGTCCGCTCTTCCAGCTTGCCGTCCTTCACCACGAGCACCTTGCCGCCTTCGAGCAGGGCGGGCGTGGGCACGCGCAGAACGTCCGAGCGGACCTCCAGGATCACCTCCACGTCCGCCGACGTGCCCGGCAGGAGCCGCACCGGCCCGGTGCCCTGAGGTAGATCGTCGAGCGCGACCTCGATCTCCACGGTCCGGTTCTGCTCCTCGACGTCGAGCACGAACGGCGCGACCCGCTCCACGCGGCCGGCGAAGGTGCGGCCTGCGTAGGCGTCCACCGTCACCCGCACCGGCTGGCCGGCCTGGATGCGCGCGGAGTCGACCTCGTCCATGGGCGCGCTGATGAAGATCGAGCTGGGATCGAGGATGTCGATCACGGGCGGGATCGGCATGCCCGGCGGCGACGGTGTGGTCCACTCGCCGACCTCCACGGACAGGTCGCCGACCACGCCGTCGAACGGAGCGCGGAGGACCGTCTGCTGGACGCGGCGGGAGCTCAGGTCGACGCCGGCCCGGGCCTGCTCGACCGCGGCGCGGGCGGCGCGGCAGGCGGCCCCGGACGAATCGGTGGCCGCCTGGGCCTGATCGAGGGCGTCGACCGAGACGATGCCGTCCTTGGCGAGGCGGGAGAGGCGGACCAGCTCGCGCCGCGACCGCTCGGCGCCGAAGCAGGCCTGCTCGCGCTGCGCTTCGGAGGCCTGAAGCTCGCGCCGGGAGAGCGTGACCTGGGCCTCGCCGAGGCTGGCGTCGAGGCGCATGAGCACCTCGCCGGCCTTGACCGGCTCGCCTTCGCGGTGGGCGATCGAGAGGATGCGGCCGCCGACCTCGGGCGCGAGCTGGGCGCGGCGCCGCGCCTTGACCGTGCCGGCGCGCGTGTTCGTGACCGTGGCCTCGACCGCACCGCGCGACACGGCGACCGCCTGGACCTCGATCGGTTTGGGCTTGAAGAGGGTCGCGCGCAGCGCCAGCCCCGCCGCCACGAGCACCGCGACGACCGCGATCCGGATCAACCAGCGCCACCCTTGTTTCATCGATAACGACTGTATCATCGGGCCGTCCCGCGGCCGCCCGCCCGGCAGGGTGGGATCCGGCGATGGCACCCTGCCTGTATGATGTCGGGCGAATCCGCGGCCCTGGTGTCCCGGAGATCCCCTGAGGAGACGACATGAGCCAAGTTCAGATTGCCCTGATGGTCGGCAGCCTTCGCCGTGATTCGATCAATCGCCACCTGGCCGACGCGTTGGCGGCCCTGGCCCCCGAGGGCTTCTCGTTCAAGCACCTGGAGATCGGCGACCTGCCGCTCTACAACCAGGACGACGAGTCGAGCCCGTCCGAGTCCGTCAAGCGGCTGAAGGCGGAGGTCGCGGCGTCGCAGGGAGTGATCTTCGTGACGCCTGAATACAACCGATCGATTCCGGGCGTGCTCAAGAACGCGATCGACCACGCGTCGCGGCCGTACGGCCAGAGCGCCTGGGCCGGCAAGCCCGCCGGCGTGGTGGGCGCCTCGATCGGCGCCCCGGGCGCTTCCATGGCGCAGCAGCACCTGCGCAACATTCTGGCCTACCTCGACATGCCGACGCTGAACCAGCCCGAGGTGTACCTGTACGTCAAGGACGGAATGTTCGACGAGAGCGGCAAGCTCGTCCAGCAGGACACCCGGAAGTTCCTGCAGGGATGGATGGACAAGTACGTCGATTGGGTGAAGAAGCACGCCGCGTAACCGAGGGAGGTACCGAGAGAGGTGAGGCCATGTTCCGAAACATCCTGGTTCCCGTCGATTTCAGCCTGAAGACCGATGCGGCGTTGAACGCTGCGCTCGACCTGGCCCGCGGTGTTGCCGGCGTTGCCGGCAGCTCGGCCGAGCCGGCGCGGGTGACGCTGCTCCACGTCGTCGAGACCATCGAGCACGTCGAGTTTGATGAGATGAAGGACTTCTACCACGGCCTGGAAACCCGGGCGATCGCGAAGCTCTACGGCATGCAGGAGCGCTTCACAGCCCTGGGCATCCCGGCCGTCCACGAGGTCGCCTTCGGCAAGCGGGCGGAGACCATCCTCCACCACGCCGAGGACAAAGGCATCGATCTGATCGTGCTCTCCTCGCACAAGGTCGACCGCGATCATCCCGCCCTGGGAGTCGGGACGATCAGCTACCGCATCGCCATCGTGGCGCGCTGTCCGGTGTTGCTGGTGAAGTGACCGGCGAGAGCCATATTGACGAGCGTCTGGACGGCTGTCAGGATCGCACAATGGCTGCCAAACGCACTGCGGATCTGCCTGAGAAGGCCCGGTCGTCTTATGAAAAGGCCCTGAAGCTCAAAGGAAAGATCAGGCTGAGCCTTGATCTGCGGGTATCGCGTGAGAGAAGTCAAGGCCGATCCCTTCCTCTGAAATAAAACCTCGCCGAATGCTCCGCTCCATCGTCTCCAGCTACCGCGAGGCCTTTGCGGGCCTCGACCGGTCCGTCTGGCTGCTGTCGCTGGCCACGCTGGTCAACCGCAGCGGCACGATGGTCATCCCGTTCCTGATCCTCTACCTCACCACGCAGCGGGGGTTCGCGACTCCGGACGCCGGCAAGGCCATGGGGCTGTACGGCGTCGGCGGCGTTCTCGGATCCTACCTGGGAGGCTGGCTTTGCGACCGCATCCAGCCGCGCTGGGTCATC
The DNA here is from genome assembly GCA_031390755.1 of Holophagales bacterium. Lineage (GTDB taxonomy): Bacteria > Acidobacteriota > Thermoanaerobaculia > Multivoradales > UBA5704 > DATMER01. Next base: position 32,848 of record JANMTS010000056.1, on the reverse strand, counting down.
ACCGGCAGCCTTGCCCTGAGTGGCGTGGGATTCCTGGTGTTGGGCCGGATGGAGACGCGCCCGGAGATCCTCATGACCATCTTCCTGCTGGCGATCGTGGGGGAGGGCTTCCGGCCGGCCACGTCCGCCGCTCTCGCCGCCTCGACCGCGCCGGAGCTGCGCACCCGCGCGTTCGCCCTGAACCGGCTCGCCATCAACATCGGCATGAGCCTGGGCCCGACCCTCGGCGGATTCCTGGCCATGCGCAGCTATCAGTGGCTCTTCATCGCGGACGGCGCGACCTGTCTTCTGGCTTCAATCGTGCTCATGGCCGCCTTCCGTGGAACGCGGCGCACGATCGTCGCGCCGCAGGAGACCGCCGCGCCCGAGCGCTCACCCTGGAAGGACGGCCCCTTCCTGGCCATGCTGGGACTGTTCTTCCTGCTCGCCTTGATCACCTTCCAGATCGCCAGCACCCTGGCGCTCACCCTGCACGACGTCTATGGTTTCGACGAGGGGCAGATCGGGCTGATTCTGGCGATCAACACCGTGGTCATCGTGGCGTTCGAGATGATCCTCGTGCATCGGGTGGGGGCCAGGGATCCGGTGCGCCTCGTAGGGGTCGGCGGCTTCTTCTTCGGCATCGGGCTGGCCCTGCTCCCCTTCGGCACGAGCCTCCTCTTCGTCGCCTTCACGGTCGTCGTCTGGACCTTCGGAGAGATGCTCTCCTTCCCGCTGGCCGCGGGAGCGGTGGCGAACCGGGCGGGGGAGGCCAACCGCGGCCTCTACATGGGGCTGTTCACGATCTCCTTCGAAGGGGCCTGGATCTTCTCGCCCATCATCGGCACCTGGGTCTACCAGGTCTGGGGACCGCGAACCCTCTGGTTCGGCTGCGGCGTCCTCGGCGTTATCCTGCTGGTCGGATTTCAGCTCGTGGCGACGTGGATCGAGCGGGAGAAGCGGGCGGCTCTCGGAGGGTGAATCGGGCAATCTCGGCGTCAGCCCGGCCCCCTGAGACCGCCGGCGCCCCGCCGGCGGCTTTCGAGGGAAAGGCGCTTTCCCCCGATCCGGCGTCAACCCGTACGCATCCGCGTTCAACCCGTACGCGTCCGTCCTCAACCCGGACGCATCCGAGCTCAACCCGGACGCATCCGTCTTCAACGCGCAAGCATCCGGCATGAACACGGAAGCATCCGGCAAGGCGCCGGATTCAGATGGAAAGGGTCGGCGGAGCGGCGGCCGGGTGGCGCCAGTGGGCTTCGAGATACTGGCGGAGGCCGTTGAGCCGATCCTGGCTTATTGCCGCGTGCCGGGTGGTTTCGAGGAGCTGGGTCCACAGGTCGCGCATCTGGTCATGCATGACGTTGGAAAGGGAGATGTCCGTCAACGCCCTTCGGCAGGCGCGCTCGGCCTTGTCGAGATTGCCGGATTTCATGTGGACGCCGTAGAGATAGAGAAGGTCCAGGAAGGCGTCCTTGTAGAGGTCGTTCTCGATGTCTTTGTCCACCACCTCGTCGAGGAGCCGCTCCGCCTGGGACTTGTGGCCGAGGACTTCCATCAGCCGAGCCCCCATGTATCTAAAACGAATCTGCATGCGAGGCCGGGGATTGGCGGCCAGCAGCCCAGGGCACCGCAGATAGACTCGAAGCGCTTCCCCCGACCGCCCTATGTCGATCAGGCAGTCCACCCGGAGAAGCTCAGCGATCAGCCTGAGATGCGTGTCCTCGGATGGGATCAACGGCGCGGCTTGGTCGAGGGTCACCAAGCCCTGCGCGGGGTCGACAGATTCCTGGAAGTTTGCCTTCTTGACCAGCGTTCGAGCGAGGAGCGGTCCGTCCGAAAGCTCCTCGTAGATTTGCAGGCAACGCTTCAGAGCGTCCAGCGCCTTGAGCACCTGCCCCTCGTCGGCATGCACCGAAGCGGTGATCGACAGGAGGCCGGCTTCGAGGCGTGGATCTCCGGTTCCGTCCTTCCTATGTTTTTCGGCATGGGCCAGGGCTTGATGCGCCTTCGCAAACTCGGCCCCCCGGCGCCGGGTGTTGGCGACCGCGGTCCAGACCTCCGTTTGCAGGTCGTTGCTGAAGGCCGGGGAGATCCGCGGGCTCATGGCCTGGATAGACAGGAGCGCGAGCGTGGCGAGAAACTCGGCCTCGGTCCAGGTTGGCGCCTCCTTGAGGTCATCCAGGACGAGACGGAAGAATGGGAGCGTGTGGCAGGGTTTTGACATCCGGACCCGGTCCCGCTGGCTGTGCCGGCTGGCGAGGCGCCGCAGCTCCGTCCACTCGGCGATGGCGGCGAGGGACTCCAGCCCCCGCCGGTGCTCCCGGTCGACCAGGTCGAGCACGAGTTGGAGCGAGCCCGCGCCGCGCAGGTCCGGTCTCTCGGTGCGAAGTTCTTCGATCACGCTCTCAGCCTGATCCCGGCACCGGTTGCAGGAGAGGAGGTGCTCCGCGGCCTCCTCGGCTTCCAGGTGCCCTCCCTTGCCGCCCAGAATCCTGCGCATCTCTCCCTGCCCGAGGTGATCCATTTCATGCGCTCCTTAAACTGTGCCGCTCTTCAGATACTTAAGCCTACCCCTAAGCTCCGTCCTTTGTACAGTTCGCGGCGGAAGGAAAAGGCGAGGGACGTATGAAGCGTCCCTCGTAAGGAAGGTCAGCCGTTGGGATCCAGGCCGCCGCCGGAGTACAGGCCGTCGGGGTCCAGGCCGCCGCCGGAATCCAGGGTCTTGGGATTGCAGCCGCCGGCCTTCAGGCCGTCGGGATCGCACCCGCCGCCGGAATCCAGGCCGTTGGGGTCCAGGCCGCCGCCGTGTTGGTTCGCGGTCATGGCGACGAGATAGAGCACGAGCAGAACGATACGAAGCATCGCTTCTCCTTCAGGGACGGGAGCCCGCACGGACGCCATTGCCCGTGAGGCTGTCCCTACGGCCGGAGTGTCCGCCTCTCCGGGGCCGAAGGACAAGGCACGCTTCAAGACAACGGGAGAATTGAACGATGAGATCACGCAAGAATCCGGTGCTGGTGACCGAACGCCTCCGGCTACGGCCCCTCGACGGCCGCGACTTCGACGACTACGCAGCCATGAACGCGGACCCGGAGGTGACGCGGTTCCGGAACGACGGGACTCCCTGGGACCGCGATCGGTCCTGGCGGCACCTGGCCTTTCTGATCGGCCACTGGCAGATTCTCGGCCACGGCTACTGGGCCGTGACCTGCAAGGAGACGGATGCCTTCCTGGGAGTCGTCGGCTTCGCGGAGCCGGAGGGCTGGCCCGGCTTCGAGCTCGCCGGAGCCCTGGCGCGGCCGTGGTGGGGCCGGGGCTACGCCACCGAGGCGGCCCAGGCGGCGCTCGAATACGCGTTCGAAACGATGAAGAAGGACCGGGTCATCAGCCTCGTCCGGGAGACCAACCACGCCTCCATCCGGCTCGTCGAGCGGCTCGGCGAAACCCTGCAAGGCCGCGTCGACGTCCTTGGCTTCGAGATGCTGTGCTTCGGCATCGACCGGGAGCGCCACCGGGCCGGCACCGCAAAGCCTCAGGCTGGCGGCCGGCCAGCCGGGTGGCGTAGCCGGCCTGCTGGCGCTCAGCCGCTACAATGAGCCTATGGGCACGGTCAGCCTTCGAGATCTCCGCCGACATACCGACGCCCTTTTGGACAGGGTGGAGGCCGGAGAGCGCCTGGTTGTCGTTCGCGGCGGCCATCCCGTGGCCGAGCTGCGCCCTGTTCCGGCCATCCAGCCGGCTCCAAGGCCCTACGGCCTCTGCGCCGGGGCTTTCACGGTGCCTGACGATTTCGATGCGCCGCTGCCGGAGGAGATCCTGGCAGACCGGAGCGGCAAGGCTATGGATTCCATGTGGTGTCCTTCAGGAGATCCTCGAAATTCACGGCGGCAGGGGCGGGAATAGGCGAGAGGGAGCCGAAGAACAGGGAGACGACCCGGGGATCATTCTCATTCCACTTCGTGTTGCCCGCAAACACCGGCGGCACGAGCAGGACTCTCGTCGAGATCTGACCTACCTGTGTACAGCCCTGGGTCTCTCCATTCGCACAGTATGGAAGCACTCGAATCGTCCCCGAAGTCAAATGACCGTCCGGAGACCATGAGACGACCAACTCAAGGGCGACGTGCCCCAGCACGCCACCACCCAGAGCAGAGAGGTCAAAGAAATCGATCTCAACTCCGTAGGTGTGCGCATCTTCTTTGCGAAAAATTGCGGCTTCGATGTCGGGCTCATGCCCGTTGCGCAGCTCAGCCCGTATCCGCAGCATTCGGGGGAGAACAAGAAACACCTTTCGATCCTGCGCCGTGAGGTCGGTGTGGCAGGGAACGAGAAGGTTGTCCGCTGCCAATCCCCGGCCCGGCTTGGTACTGTTTGAGAGAAATCCGTTGTAAGGATTGGATACCCCAGGAACCTCCAAGTTATTGATCACCAGCAGGTCAGGATCGGGGTTTCCCGGCAGGGTCGGATCCAGGGACAGCGTAACCTCCGTCAAACCTCCGGGAGGGACAAGATTGCTGGCGCTCTGCTCCCGATTGAGACTCACCTGGCCGACCGGAGGCCGCGCAGGGTTCAGAAGAAGCTCACGCACATTCGGGTTGAGGTGAAACGCCAGGTGCTGCTCCGGTGGCGGTACGGGATCAGCGGGCGATCCGTCGGTGATTCGTAAGAATTGATTTGCGAGGGCGAGGCCCTCGTAAGAACTAGTCGAGGCGCTGCGGGAAAGGAAAAGCGCGGTCGGGAGATCGTATCCAAACCGTATCAAAAGCGCGGTGGCCCTCATCCGCCCCAGCATCCTCTCGATCTGTGCCTGATCGCAGGCCACCTGCTCGGCGGTCAAGGGTATGGTGATGTCGGCCTTGGCTGCCCCAGGCAGGAGCAGGGTGATTGCCAGGACGGCGATCCGGCAGAGCATGAGCTTCATACCGTACTCTCTATTACGGGTTCCACGTTGTATCCGCGAGCAGCGCCTCGAAGTCAATTGCAACGGGATCTGGATCTGGCAGGTCCGGACCGAACGACACTCGAATCGCCTGACTTGGAATCCAGAACGCCCCCCCGGGCAGAACAGGGCGCAGAAGCCAGAGAAAGCCGTAATTCGCAACCCGAGTACAATCCCGCGTCTGACCTTCCACGCACAAAGGCAGGATATGCAGGCTCCCGGTCGTCAGATGCCCAGCTGCGGTCCAGCCAATCTCCAACTCAGCCGCGACGTGACCGCGAATGAGGTCGTCCGGGCCCAGCAGGTCCGCCTCAATGCGGTAGACGTGCTCGCTGAGGCCTCGAAAGATGGAGATCTCGGCACTTGCGATCAACTCAACTTCGGGCAAGGCGCCGTCGATCCTCAGAATCCTCTGGAGAAGAGCAAAGATCCTGCGGTCCTGGTCAGTAAAATGGTTGTGGCATGCCTGGAGGAGCCCGTCTTCGCTCAATCCCCTGCCAGGTTTGGTGCTGTTGGCGAGAAAGCCATTGTATGGCGATCCAATGGCGGGAAGCTCAAGGTTGTTGATCGTGAGTGTGTCGGGATTCGGGTTTCCGGGCAGGGATGGGTCCACCTCTAAGTCCACGGCCCAGGCTTCGCCTGCCGAGACGAGGTTGCTGCTGCTCTGCTCCCGGTTCAAGCTGACTTGACCAAGAGTGGGTCGCGAGGGGTTGAGGAGCAGGGTGCGGATACTGGGGTTGAGGTTGAAGCTCAGATGCCGCTCCGGCCAGAAGTCGACACCCCCGGGGCCGGATAGCTCTCTGCGCTGGCTTGTGCTTGCCAGCCCCTCATAGAAGCCAGAAGAGTTGCTATACGACAGCAAGAGGTTTGTTGGAAGCTCGCTCCCGAAGAGCTCGCCGGTTGTCACGTCCATCCGACCCAGCATTGCCGTGAGCTGCGCCTGGTTGCAGAGCACTTCCTCAGCGGTCAGGGGCATCGTCAATTGCGCGACAACAGCCGGCGGAACGGCCAGCGTTCCCGCCAGCAGGCCAAGGACGCAAAGCTGGCGGAAATTGGGGCTTGCAGCTAGGCAATGGCGTTTCATCGGCGCTCTCCTCGTCAGACTCTTACGAGCTTGGACGGACATTGTAGGCGTATATGGCAAATCGTTGTCCGCTTCCGTTCGGCGCCTCATTGACCGGTACGTTGACCCCGGCAACTCCGATCGTGACCTGCTGCCCGGGGGAAAAGGTACCGGGCGGCAGAAACACCGCCTCGACGTTGTTCGCTGCATCGTTGAGGTTGATACCCAACGTGTAGGTAAACGAGTACCCGTCGTCTCCTCCTGTAATATTCTCATTGAAATTATTGCCGCGCCACCCGACAGCCTGACCGACACGGTCCACCGCCAGCATTAGATCGTTAACGAGGGGAACCTGTTGGACAGAAGACACAGATGCGGAGGCAGGATCAGTCCAGACCAAGACAATGAAGGTAGGTTTCGTCGGGTCGTCGATGGTCCGGGTCCAACTCCGCGAGGTTCCAGTAGTCACGGCGAGAGCGGCGTTGTCGCTTACATAGAACCGCTGAGGGACTGGAGTGCTGTTCGTCGAGGAGACGCGGGCTGTGAGTCGGTCGAGGCTGACCCTGCCCCAGCCATAGTCGTTGCTCGGCCTGTGGTCTGTGGGTTGGGCAAAGTATTGCCCAAGGTCGTCCGCCGTAGCAATCATCGCGGCTTTGAGCAGGCTGGGAGATGGATTGGTACCACGGTCGAGGAACCACTTGCGTGCCAGCGCGGCGACTCCCGCTACCACAGGCGCGGCAAAGCTTGTTCCCTCATAAAACGAGAAATATCCGGGAGGGTTGGGCCACGACTGAAAGCACAGGCTGGTGCATTTGTAGGTCGAGGTTGCATCGTAGGGAACTGTAGAGAAGGCACGGCCACCCGGGGCCACCAGGTCCGGCTTGACGCGGGTTTGCAGCACATTCCCTCCTGTTGCCGAGTCAAAATTGTTGCCGCGGCAACTGAATCGACTCACGCGGGCGATATGGCTGGCTTCCTCTGTCAGGGGTGATCCAATCACGCTGTTGCTGCAAAGGAGAGGCGGCGCTCCGCCTTGGGTAGATGGTCGATAACTTTGGGTCGATCCAACGGCAATGACGTTCTTTGCAACTGCGGGGGTGTAGGCAGAGCCGTCAGGTGCGACAGCGGATAGGAAATCGTTACCAACTGCGACGACTATCGTCATTGGCTGTTGACCGGAACGGACAGGGTCGGCATCTGTGACGCGCTGGTCGAATAGCTGGGCTTTCTTGTCGTAATAATTGATGCCGTCTGTGTTCCAGCTATGGTTCGAGATCATGGCGAGATCGGTTCCGGAAGACGTGCGCGCAAACTGGAATTCCTGATCAAGGGCGGCCAAGTCTAGGGCAGTGTGCCTTCCACAGTTCGAAGTGTTCCAGTCGAACACCTTCACCGCGACGAGGCTCGTCTTCGGCGCGATACCCGTGCCGTAGTAAAAACCTTGAGCGTCTTTCGTTCCTGTGCCGACGCCGTTGCCTGCGATGATACCGGCAACCATGGTGCCGTGCCCTCTCACGTCTGCGGTCGAGGGAGTGATGCTGGTGAACGTCCGGGCGGCGATGAGGCGTCCAGCGAGGTCGGGGTGGTGGCTGCCTCCCGGACCGCTGCCGTCGTCGAAGCCGGTGTCAAAGTAGGCCACGGTCTGCTGGTTCGTGTTGGTATCCAGGCCGCGGGCCGTGAGGAAGGCGGCATAGCCAGGCGCTGTCACCGTGGTTCCGTTGTGGTTGCCTGCCACGATCTGGCCCTGGCGCTCGTCCGACAGCGTCGCCTCTCCGGTGAGAGAGGCCGACAGCAAGGTGGCGCTCGTCTTGGCGAGGGCCTGGAGCTCCGGCGCTCCGGCCAGCACCTGAAGGTAGACGCTGTCCATCGGCTGGCCGTCCGGCGGACGGTAGCTGGAGAGAACCTGCATTGCCGCGGGCAGCTCCGCGAGGACTTTCTCCAGGGGAACCCCGGGGAGGAACTGGAGAGAAAGCTCCCGGAAATCGTCTCCGATCTCATCGAGAAGCTCGGGCGGGAAGCGGTCGGTGACCAGGTAGGGACCGGCCCAGGCGAGATACCGGGAGGTCTCACAGCGGCGGATCGTTTCCAGGTTCGCCGTCCGCACCAGGTAGTCGCCATGCCCCAGGTAGAGAACCTCGTCGACTCCGCAGCCGGCGAAGGCCTTCATCCACACCGGCAGGATGGGGAAGGCGAAGCGCATCACGAACAGCCCGGGCACCGGGACCGGCTGCATCGACCGGCCCGTCCAGGGCCGCGAGCGCCCCGCCTTGTCCGCCGGGTCGAACGCGTGGGAGGACAGGGTGACCGGCATGGGGAGCTGGCGCACGAGCGGGAGCTTTGCTTCCGAGGCAGCGGCCAGCAAGGCGTCGACGGCCCCGGCCGGGAGCCGGGCGGCCACGAAGCTCTCGTACTCGACCGAGTCCTTGCCCACGAGGTCGGCGACCGCGGGCGAAAGAGACCGGCGGGGCGAGTTTTCTTCGTCAAGCGCTTCCTCAAGCGCCTCGCCGAGCGGGGTTCGTTCGACCAGGACCAGCTCCAGGCCGAGCAGGCCGGAGCTCCAATCCTGGCCGAAGGCCGGCAGGACACACAGCAGCAGACCGAGGCACGTCACGAGCACGGCACGGCTTCCCATCGCACACCTCCGCGGAATCAATTGGATGTGACGGCTACGTTCCTGGCGTGCGCGGGCCTGCCGCGCCGGTCAGGCCTTCTCTTCAGCCTCTTCGTGCAGGTACAGCTTGCGGTAGCCGCGGTTCCAGTAGACCAGCGGCGGGGCTTCGGCCTCCGGGACGGCGCTCGCGACGATCGCTCCGACGTAGATCGTGTGCGAGCCGGCGGGGTAGCGCGCGTGGATGCGGCAGTCGAGCCAGGCCAGGGCGTCCTTGAGGATCGGCGCGCCGGTCTCGGCCCGGCCCCAGTTGCCGAGGGCGAAGCGGTCCTCGTCCTTGACCCAGGCGAAGCGGTTCGACAGCTCGGACTGGGTCTCGCCGAGGATGTTGACGGCGAACACGGCTTCCGGCTCCTGGAGGAGCGAGTAGGCCATGTGCCGGTTCTCGATGATGACCATGATCAGGGGGGGCTCGGCCGAAACCGAGGCGAAGGCCGAGACGGTCAGGCCGTGGGTCTTCTCGCCCGACCTCATGGTCACGATTGTCACCCCTGCGGGGAAATGCCGCAGGGCCAGCCGGAACTCTTCCGAAGAGATCACCGCGCGCTCCTTTCTCACCCGTTCTATTGGTACGCCGATTCTGACACAGAGCGCTGGCACTGTGCTTGCAAAACTCCAGAGCGGATGGATTTTAAGAAGACTTCAAGGAGGTAGACACCATGGGAAAGATCAAGGGAAATGTAAAGAGCATGCTAAACCGCCGCGTTCAGTTCGGGCTGCTGTCCGTGCCGCTGTGGGTGGTGGGAGCCGTTTTCGCCGTGCGCGCGATCCGCGACCGTCGGCGCCGTCAGCTTCCGGCCTGAGGCCCTTACTTGGGCCAATACCCGGGCCGACCTGTCGAGCCCGGGGTGTAGATACCGGGGCCGTCCGCCAGGGCGGCCCCCCTCGATTCCCGCCTCCCTTTACCTCAGTCCCGCTTGCATCTAAGCTACCCGGAGCCCGAAGGCTTTTTTCCCCGCTACGGGAGGCTTGGATGATCGCTAGACCGCATCGTTTGTATTGCGCACTGGGGCTCCTGCTGTGTCTGGCCTCTCCGGTGACGGCTCAGGAATCCGAGACTGCCGCCGTCGAGACCGACGAGGCTGTCGAGGCAGTCGGCGAACAGAACGGGCTGCGCCCGAAGATCACGTGGGGCCTGGAGACGCGGGCCAACTTCCGCAACAGCGACTACAACCAGTTCCAGGTCGGCTTCAAGTTCCCGGCGGAGCTCCTGCCGGTCGGCCAGGAGTTTGGGTTCGAGCAGACGGTCAACGAGGGCTCCCACTTCGAGATTTCGACGGTGACGCTGCTCGTCGACGCCTCCTGGGGCGACGGCCTGCTGGCGCACGGCAAGATCGACTTCATCGATCTCTACGACCGCAATCCGACCTCCTCGGACAAGAAGATCGACGTGGACGAGGCCTGGATCCGCTTCGGCGTCGAGCCCGAGCCCGCCACTCTGGCACCGCGCTGGGGCGCCTACCTGAAGGCCGGCAAGATGCCCAAGTTCGAGCGCCAGGACGACCGGCACCTGGAGAGCTACGGCCTGGTCTCCACCGCGTTCAACCGCTTCGAGGACGCCGGTGTGGAGATGGGCCTGAACCTGGGGCAGCATCTCTATGTCAAGGCCACGGCGACGCAGGGCAATCCGCTGTTCATCCGCGATCCGAACGCCCTCGCGGGCGACAACGGGACGCCCGAGCTCGACGGCCCCCCGTTCAACAACCCCGATCCGCAGCTCAAGTCGGGCATCGTGATGCTCTACGACGCCGAGGTCGAGGATCTCGACGCGGACGGCGACCTGGAGGTGGGCGCCGGGCTCGGCGTGCGCTTCGCCGACGAGGCCGGCAGCCGGGGCGTCGACGTGCTTGCGTGGGGCTACCAGCGCACCCTCGCCGACAAGGTGTCGCTCGAAGGGACGTTCTACGGCGGCGACCTGGACATCCTGACCGGTCCCGGCCCCGAAACCGCCTTCGCCTTCCGGGGCGACAGGAAGGAAGAATTTGGAGCCAACGTCTGGGTCTACCTGGGCGGCTTCTCGTTCTTCGGCCAGTACGTGGACCAGGATCTGGCGGGCCTGCCGCGCACCGGCCTCGAGGGCGAGCTGGCGTACCGGGTGGAGCTGCCGCTCTGGCTGAGCATCGGCGACCAGCAGCTGTTCACGTTCATCGCGCCGGCCGTGCGCTACTCCCGGATGGACCACGATTTCATCAGCCCCAAGAAGACCCCGTCTCCGAGCCTGTCGTGGGACTGGGTGAAGATCGACGCGGGCCTGCGCCTGGGAATCATTTCGGGCGTCGACCTGACGCTCGAGTACGCCGACAACTCCTTCACCAAGAACAACGGGGTGAAGGGGGAGAACAACGAGCTGCTGACCACCCTGCGCTGGAAGGTCTGATCGATGCGCCGAAGGCTCCTTCCGGCTCTGGCCGTCCTCCTTGCGCTGTCCGCAGTATTGACCGGCGCGGCCGCCGCGGAGGATCTGCGCGGCCGGCTGGTGCTGGTCGCCAAGGGCGGAAAGGGGCTCGCCAAGGGAGTCGACGTCCGCCAGGCGCTCGTCTGGTACGAGCCGGCGGGGGGCGTGGCGGTGAAGCCTCCGGCGGCGCCGTTCGTCATGACCACGAAGGACAAGCAGTTCAGCCCCCGGCTCCTGACCGTGCCCAAGGGGAGCCGCGTGGTCTTTCCCAATCAGGACGTGATCCTGCACAACGTGTTCTCGGTCTCCGGCGGCAACTCCTTCGACCTCGGCCTCTACAAGAGGGGCCCGGGCAAGGAGGCGCTGTTCAAGGAGGCCGGGTTGGTGCGGGTGTTCTGTAACGTCCATCACGCCATGACCGCCTACGTCTGGGTGATGTCGACGCCCTTCCTGGCCACGCCCGGCGCCGACGGCGGCTTCGTCCTGAGCGGCCTGCCGCGCGGGCGGGGACGGCTGACGGTCTGGCACGACCAGGCCGAGCCGATGACGACGGAGGTCCAGATTCCAGAGACGGAGCCCGTGCTGCCCCGACTGGAGATCGTGCGGACGCGCGTTCCGCCTCACCTCGACAAGACCGGCAAGTCCTACTTTGGATCGCAGCGTGACCGCTATAACCAGCCCTGACAAGCGCAACCCTGAGAAGGGCGGTGCCGGCCGGCGGTCCGGGCTGTCGCTGGGGACCAAGCTCTTCCTGGTCACCAGCCTCCTCATCCTTCTCTCGGTGGCCGCGGCCGTGCTGCTGACGTCGCTGCGCGTGCGGGGCATCTCCCGCAATGCGGCGGTCCGCACCCTGGAGGGCAGCGCCGCCGCCCAGGCCGCGGTGCAGGAGCAGCGGCTGGAGCGGCTTCGCCTCCTGTCGCGCCTGTTCGCGGCCGATCCGTACCTCGTGGCCTACCTGAGCGAGGCCTCCACGTCCGGCGACACCGCGTCGATCCTCGACCTGCTGAAAGACGAACGGCAGGCGGACCTGGGATACGACTTCGCGATCGTCCTCGATACCCAGGGCCGGGTGATCGCCCGCACCGACAACCCCAACGCCGCCGGCCAGGATCTCTCCAAGCGGTCGCTGGTAGCGAAGGCGTTGACCGACTTCGAGGGCGAAGGCGTCTGGGTGGAAGGCGACCGGCTCTACTACGCCGTGGCCGTCGGGGTTCGCCGGGATGTCGACTTCGGCTACCTGATCACGGGCTTCGCCATCGACGACGCCACGGTCCGCTCGCTCAACGAGATCAGCGGCTCGGACATCGCGCTCATCACCCTGGGCGAGAAGCCCAAGGTGGTCGCGACGACCCTCCCGCCCGCGGTCGCCCGCAGCCTGGGCGGCTCGCTGCGCAAGCTGGAGCAGGACATGCGCGCGGACATGTCCGAGGGCGAGGGGATGCATCAGATCGAGCTCGAGCTCGACGGCGAGCGCTGGCTGGCCTTGCCCTCGCCGCTGGTGGACGCCACGGGGCAGCCGGTGGGCACGACGGTCGCCCTGGCTTCCCTCGGGCGCTCGCTCGCCGCCTATCGCGAGATTCAGACCGTGCTCCTGGTGGCCGGTATCCTGTCGGCGCTGATCGTCGGCGGTCTCTCGTTCGCCCTGGTGCGGCGCACCCTGCGGCCCGTGCGCCAGCTCGCGCTGGCGGCCGATGCGGCGCGGGAGGGGAACTACGATCAGCACATCGAGGTCGAGAGCAGCGACGAAATCGGCCTCCTCGCCGGGGCGTTCGACGAGCTGCTCGCGGACCTGCGCGAGAAGCGGGACATGGAGGCCTACGTCACCGAGCTGACGCGCAACCTGCCCGAGCCGTCCCAGGGCAGGACGGCGACCGGCATCCCGCAGATCCGCGAGGTTCTCCTCATGGGCATCGAGCTGCGGCGTTTCGCCCGGCCGATGGACGAAGCCGGTGCGCAGGGAGCGCTCGACCTCCTCGCGGACGACCTCCGGCGGATCTCGCTCGCCGTGTCCGGCCACCGCGGCCAGGTGGAGGGGATCGTCGGCCACCGCATCCTGGTCCGTTTCGAAGGGCAGCGCCGCGGCCGGCGGGCGCTGGCGGCGGCGGCCCAGATCCTGGGCGAAATCGAGGAGGGAGCGTCGGCGTCGGCGGACTCTCCGGTCGTGGCGCTGGCCGCCGGCAAGGCGGTGACCGGCCCGGTCCCCTACGGCGAGCAGATGGAGAGCGCCGTGATCGGCCTGCCGGTGCAGCAGATCGAAAGCCTGCTGCGCGAGGCCACGCCCGGCGAGCTGCTGCTCTCCCGCGAGGTCCACGAAGAGCTGCGCGAGCCCTTCGAGCAGGCCGGTTACCGGCTCGCCGAGCGCCGCGGTTTGCTCACGCCGCAGCCGCTCTTCGTGGTGAGCGGCCGGATGGCGGCGCGCCTCACCGGCGTCCGCGGGATCGGCCCGAGCGAGACCTCGACCCTCACGCCGGCCGGCGTCGAGACTCTTTCGGGGATCGCGCCGGGCGCCCTCATGGGGCAGCGGTTCGAGATCCTGGCCGTGCTCGGCGCGGGCGGCATGGGCGTCGTCTACAAGGCGCGCGACCGCGAGCTGGACGACCTCGTCGCCCTCAAGATGCTCAAGCGCGAGCTGCTCGGCGACCGCACCCACCTGGAGCGGCTCAAGGCCGAGATCAAGCTGGCGCGCCGGATCACCCATCCGAACGTGCTGCGCACGCACGACTTCGGCGAGATCGACGGCATCCCCTACATCTCCATGGAGTACGTGCGCGGCGTCACGCTGCGCTATCTCCTCGACCAGACCCACCGCCTGCCGTACTCGGCCGGCCTGCGCCTGGCCAAGCAGCTCTGCGCCGGTCTCGGCGCGGCCCATGCGGTGGGCGTGATGCACCGCGACATCAAGCCGGAGAACCTGATCCTGGAGCCGACCGGCAACGCGAAGCTCATGGACTTCGGCATCGCCCGCCCGATCAAGCGGATGGCTCCGGGCCAGACCGAGGCCGGCTTCATCGTCGGCACTCCGCTGTATCTCTCGCCCGAGCAGCTCCGGGCCGAGGAGGTGGACGCCCGCGCCGACATCTACTCGACCGGCGTGGTGCTCTTCGAGATCTTCACCGGCGAGCTGCCGTTCAAGGGCACGAGCGCGATGCAGATCATGCTCAAGCACCTCGAAGAGCCGCCGCCGCCGCCCCGCTCGGTGTGGCCGGAGATCCCCGTCAAGCTGGAGGCCATCATTCTCCGCTGCCTGGAGAAGGAGCCCGCGGCGCGGTACGGCTCGGTGGACGAGCTCTACAAGGAGCTCGAGTTGCTCAGTGCGTGAGCGGCGGGGAGCCGGCTTGTCCTCCGTATGGAGGATAATGACGTTCGTAGAAGAAGGACTGCCCCGGGATTCCGGAGCGGGAGGGCGCGTATGATCGCGACGACGCAATCCGGTACCTACTCCATGAGCGACCTCATGCGCCGCCTCTCCGAGTACGAGCACCTCTTCGAGATCGGCGGCAAGCTCGCCGGCACGCTGGATGTTCAGACGGTCCTCGAACGGGCCCTGGAGAACGCGGAGACGGTCTGCCAGGCCGAGACCAGCTCCATCTGGGAGCTGGACGAGGAACGGCATGAGCTGTTCTTCCGGGTGGTCCGGGGCCAGGCCGCGGGCGAGATCCGCAATCTCCGCGTTCCGGTGGGGGAGGGGCTGGTCGGGAGCGTGGCGCTCAGCGGAGCTCCCGAGATGGTCAACGACGTCACCGCCGATCCGCGCTGGCGCGGCGACTCGGGCGTCTTCAAGACCCGCTCCATCATGACCGTGCCGCTCGCCGCCGAGGGCCGGGTCATCGGCGTCATGCAGCTCCTCAACCCGGTCGGCCGCGACCGCTTCACGGACGGCGACCTGCGGCGCATGGTTCTCTTCGCCGGCATCCTCTCGCATCCCCTCCAGAACGCCCGCCTGCACAGCGCCCAGCAGCGGCAGTTCTACACCATGGTGACGGCGCTGGCCGAGACCCTGGACAAGCGCGACCCCTACACCGGCGGCCACGTCCGGCGGGTGGTCGCCTACGCGCTGCTGCTCGGCTATGAGATGGCGCTCGACCGGGAGGCTCTGCGGGATCTCTGGCTGGCCTCGACGCTCCACGATATAGGCAAGATCGCCACCCCGGACCGCATCCTGGGCAAGCCCTCGCCGCTGGACCTGGAGGAGGTGGAGATCATGAAGCGCCACCCGGTCGACGGCGCCGCGATCGTCTCCCACCTGGCGAACGACGCGGTCCTCCGGGGGGTGCGCAACCACCACGAGCGCCTGGACGGCATGGGCTATCCCGACGGCCTGGCGGGCGACCAGCTGCCCTCGGTGGCCCGCATCATCGCGGTCGCCGACACCTGGGACGCGATGACGACCAGCCGCCCCTACCGGGCCGGTCTGGCTCCGGAGAGGGCGGCCCAGGAGATCCTCGGCTCGGTGGGCACGCAGCTCTGTCCGATCGTGGTGGCGGCCTTCCGATCCCTCTACGAGGGCGGCCGGTTCACGACCGAGGCCGGCGAGGAAGTCCTGCGCTCCATCGTCGGGCACTGAGTCTCGTCGGGGCTGACCGGCCATGCTCCATCTGCGCTTCGTCCACGACGGCGAGGACCACATCGTCCCCCTCCAGGGAAACCGCGTCCGCCTGGGCCGCGGAAGCGACAACGACATCGTCCTTCCCGACGTCTCGGTGTCGCGCTACCACGCCGAGCTGAGCCGCGAGAGCGACGGCTGGGTCGTCCAGGATCTCAAAAGCACCAACGGCGTCGAGGTCAACCGCGTGTCGGTCCAGCGGGCGCCTTTGCGCGCGGGCGACCGGCTCGCGATCGGGATCTTCGACGTCCTTCTGGAGCCCGCCCTGGGGTCCACTGCGTCCCAGGACCGCGGAGAGGCCCGCGATCTCCGGGGAATGATCGAGGACACAGGACCGGTCCTGATCAACGCCACGATCGTCCGGCCGCTCGCCGAGTTCGCGGCGGCCTACGGGCTGGCGAGCGGCGGCACCGGTCCGATCACTGGAACCGCCCTGACCCCCCTCAATACTACGGCCGAGCAGAGCGACGACGACCGCCGCTTCGCCTTCCTCGGCCGCCTCGCCCGCATCCTCCTGGTGGCCGAAGCGGTCGACGAGGTGCTGCAACGGCTGCTCGACATCGCCTTCGAGGCCCTGCCGGTCGACCGCGGGTTCGTCCACCTGGACATCGGGGACGGCGAGCTGGCCTGCGAGCTGATGCGCATCAAGGATCGCGTGGAGGTCCGGCCGTCCGGCGAGATCCCGGTCTCCCGCACCATGCTGCGGGCGGTGGTCAAGGAGCGGGTGGCGCTGGTGACCTTCGACGCCCAGTCCGACCAGCGGCTGTCCGGCGGCGAGTCGATCCGGCTGCACCAGATCCGCGCGGCCATGTGCGTGCCGCTCTGGTCGGGCGAGACGATCATCGGCGTGATGCAGGTCGACTCGCCGTTCCAGGTCGGAGCGTTCACGGAGCGCGACCTGGACTTCCTCACCACCCTGGCGAACTTCGCGGCCGTGGCCGTGGAGCGCATCCGCTGGGCGCGGCAGGCGGAGCTGGAGAAGAGCCGCCGCAGCCGGCTGGAGCGCTACCACTCCCCGGCCGTGGTCGAGGAGGTGCTGCGCCAGGAGGGGGACGAGGGCGGGATGAGCCGCCTGCGCTCCACCCAGGCGACGGTGCTGTTCGCCGACCTGGTGGGGTTCACCTCGTTCGCGGAAAGCTCGCAGCCCGAGGAGGTGGCCGACTCGCTCGACGCCTTCCTCAACCTGGCGGTGGAGGCGATCTTCCGGGCCGGCGGCACGCTCGACAAGTTCATCGGCGACTGCGTCATGGCCTTCTTCGGGGCGCCCGTCGCCCAGGACGATCACGCGCTGCGGGCGACGCGGGCCGCGGTGGAGATCCAGCGCGACCTGTCGGCCTGGAACGAGCAGCGGACCGAGCAGGGGCTGCCCGGCTTCCGGGCCCGGGTCGCGCTCAACAGCGGCCTGGTCGTGGTGGGGGACATCGGCAGCGCCCGGCGCGTGGACTACACGGTCCTGGGCAACACCGTGAACGTGGCGGCCCGGCTGGAGGCCCTGGTGGCCCAGCCGGGCGACGTGGTGATCGGCCCGGAGACCTGGCGCCTGCTCGACGGCGCCCTGCCGACCGAGGCCCTCGGCGAGTTCCAGCTCAAGGGCCTGCGGCAGAAGATCCAGGCCTACCGGGTCGTGATGTAGAGGATCGGATTCCTATCTGGCAGACGGGATCGCGAGAACCTGGCCGGCCTTCAGGCTACGGGCGCTGATGCTGTTCGCCTGCTGAAGGATCGCCACGCTCGTGCCGTGCTTGCGGGCGATGTCCCAGAGACTGTCGCCGCTGCGCACCCGGTAGCTCTTGCTCGCCGCCAGCGCCGTCGCCTTCTGGGACTTCTGGGTGCGGGGTTCCGGGGCGTCTCCCCGCGCCAGAAGGTAGCGCGAATAGGGCTGGGGGAAGAGCGACACGTGGTAGTGAGGAGGATGGTTCTCCTTCGTCGCTTCCAGCACGTTCCGGCCTTCGAGCGTCAGCAGGGTCTTCTCCAGGAAGGCGCGGCAGGCCGGGCGGTTGCTGCGCCGCAGGTCGACCGCCATGCCGGTCGGATGCACCGACAGGGGCGATGCGTTGCGCGGCTGCCGGGAGGTCGGGCGGGTCAGGCTGGTGACGATCAGCCGCTCGCCGCAGGCGCTCCTGTACTGGCTTCCGAGGCGCTCCACGAAGGTCTTCACCTCCGGGCGGGCGTAGGGGAACGAGACCGCGGCGACCCGGTAGCCGGAGTTTCCCGCGAGGCGGACGAGCCGGCCCTGCCGGACGAAGGCGTTGACCTGCGAGCTGGTGCGGAGGTAGGTGTAGTCGTGCTGCCGGGCGGCCTGATCCTGGCGGATCATCGAGGCTTTCGAGCCGATCAGGCTCTGGGCGTGCAGCGAGCCGGCGAGCGGACCCAGCGCGAGCAGGGCCACGAGGGTGGACAGGGTGGAACGATGCCTGGGACGGTTCCGGGTTGGCATGGACCTGTACAAGCTCCTTTGCGAGATACCCACTGCAACCAGCGGTGTGGTCGTTTTGCTTCCAGCCTCGTTGGATCGAACCGAAAGAGGGTACCACAAAGAAGCCGATCCGGACCGCGTTCAACGCGGCCCGGATCGATCGGTATCGGCAAGGTCTGGAGGAGTGACCTACTTGGGGGTCTTGGTCTTGGCGGTCTTGAAGAAGTCGGCCATCGAGCCGAAGCCCGACTGCGGCGCCAGCTTGACCGCCGAGGCCGTCTCCTCGCCGCCGCCGCCGCCACCCCCGCTGACACCGCGGTCGTCCGAGTCGTCGCCCGCCATGCCCAGCGAGATCCGCCTCTTGCCGGCGTCCACGTTGAGCACCCGCACCCGGATCTCCTGCCCGGGCTGCAGCGCCTCGCGCGCATGGTTGAGCCGCTTGCCGCCGCCGATCTCGCTGATGTGCAGGAGACCTTCCATGCCGGGAGACACTTCGACGAAGGCGCCGAACGACTCCAGGCGCATCACGCGGCCCGGCATCTCGGTCCCCTCGGGGAAGCTGCTGGCCGCCTCGCGCCAGGGATCCTTCTCCAGCGAGCGGCGGGAGAGGGAGATGCGCTCGGCCTTCTTCTCGTCCTTGCCCTTCTCGATCTTGATGACCTGGACCTCGATCTCCTGACCGACGCTCAGGGCTTCCTTCGGGTGGGCGAGGCGGGAGTAGCCGATCTCGCTCACGTGCAGCATGCCTTCGAGACCGCCGAGGTCGACGAACGCGCCGTAGGTGGCGAGCGAGGTCACCTTGCCGGTGACGATCGCGCCGACGGTGATGCGCGAGCGCGCCTCCGCGGCCTTGGACGACTGCTCCTCTTCGAGGATGGCGCGGCGCGACAGCACGATGTTGGGCCGCGTGCGGCCCTCCTCGAACTGGCTCACCTTGAACGCGAGGCGCTGGCCCACGAACTGGGCCGGGTCCTCGACGTAGCGCAGGTCGAGCTGGGAGAGCGGACAGAACGCCCGCAAACCGCGCACCTGCACCTCGGCGCCGCCCTTGTTGATGCCGCTGACCACGCCCTCGACCGGAAGGCCGTGCTGCCAGGCCATCCGGATCTCGGCCGCCGCCTCCGGGTTCTTGCCGCCGCCGCCGCCGCTGCCGACGGCTCTGCGCCGGAGCTGGAGGCCGGTTTCGGCGTCGGCCGCCGAGTCCGTCGCGTCGATCTTGTCCCCCACGTTCAACGTGAGGTTTCCTTCGGCGTCCTTCAGTTGAGCCGTCTCGATCGCCGCCTCGGATTTCGTCCCGAGATCCACGAACGCCGTCTCTTCGCCGATGGAGAGGATCGTCCCCGTCACCTTGGCCCCGACCGGGGGATCCTCGCGCTTCTCCCCGCCCTGCTCCTCGAACTCCGCCAGGGCCTGGGCGAAGTCGGTGTTTTCAGTCTGCTCATCCGCCATGTCTGTCTCTCTCGTGCTCTGCCCGGGGGCGCCCCCCCGGCCGGGTTGTCGTGGTGAAGGTATCACGCCGGTGTGGCGAGAAGATGTGGGTCGGTACCTCGCGAATCGCCCCTGCGTAAGGAGGATCTGAAGAAGGGCCTCGCCCGGGGGGCGGAGGCGCGGTAAGCTCCATCATGCCATGAGGAAAACAACAGAAGACCGCCTCGTATTCGCGCTTGCGCTCGTCATTTCAGGGTTTGTGTCGGGCTTTTCAGGCTCTGTCTCGTCTGCCGCCGCTGTTCCGCTGCTCGATCCCCAGGAGACTCATCTGTCCGGTCTCGTTCAGCTCACCCAGGGTGGGGAGAACGCCGAAGCCTACTGGTCCCCGGATGGAAGGGAGCTGTCGTTCCAGTCCACCCGTCCGCCCTACGGCTGCGACCAGATCTTCCGCATGACGGCGGATTCGGCCGCTCAGCCCTCGCTGGTCTCCACAGGCAAGGGCCGTACCACCTGCGCCTACTTCACGGCCGACGCGAAACGGATCCTCTACTCGTCGACGCACCACGCGGGTGACGCCTGCCCGACTCCGCCCGACCGCTCTCAAGGCTACGTCTGGCCGATCGACCCCAACTTCGAAATCTGGAGCGCGCTGCCCGACGGCTCGGATCTCCGGCGTGTCACGGACAACCGCGCCTACGATGCCGAGTCCACGGTCTGCGCTACGGACGGCTCGGTCGTCTTCACGTCCGACCGCCACGGCGATCTCGACCTCTATGTCATGACCGCCGACGGCAAGGATGTGAAGCGGCTCACCGAGGCTCCCGGCTACGACGGCGGTGCCTTTTTTTCAAATGACTGCAAGAAGGTCGTCTGGCGCGCCTCGCGTCCCGCCGGAACGGACCTCGACGACTACCGCAGGCTCCTGGCCCAGGGCCTGGTCCGGCCCACGAAGCTGGAGATCTGGGTGGCCGATCTGGCCGGCGGCGCGCTTCGCAACGCGCGTCCCGTCACCAGCCTCGGCGCCGCTTCCTTCGCGCCCTCGTTCTTTCCCTCCGGGGAGAGAGTCCTCTTCTCCTCGAATTACGGCGATCCAAAGGGGCGTGAGTTCGACCTGTGGGCCGTGAACGTGGACGGAAGCGCGCTGGAGCGTATCACGTACTCGCCGGGGTTCGACGGTTTCCCGCTCTTCTCGCCGGACGGAACCCGCCTGGCCTTCTCCTCGAACCGCAACCAGGGCGCTCCCGGCGAGACGAACGTCTTCGTGGCCGAGTGGCTCGGCACGGCGGAGGAGAGGCGGTATCTCAAGGACGTGGCCTGGCTGGCCGACGACGCCCGCGAGGGCCGCGGCATCGGCACCCAGGGGCTGGCGGAGGCCTCGCGCTACCTCGAAGGCCGCTTCAAGGAGATGGGGATCGAGCCCGCGGGCGACGACGGCACGTGGTTCCAGAGCTTCGACGCCCCCGTGGCCGTCGAGGCGAAGCGCGCCGACCTGGTCGTCGACGGCCAGCCGGTGGCGCGCGCCGAGTTCGAGCCCGCCGCGTTTTCGTCCTCTATTTCCACGGCGGAAGCGGAGATCGTGACCGCGGGCTACGGCGTCACCGCCCCCGAGCTGGAGGTCGACGACTACAAGGGAGTCGACGCCAAGGGGAAGATCGTGGTGGTCCGCCGCTTCGTTCCCGGCGATGAGAAGTTCAAGGACGAGGCCAACGAGCGCCGCTACGGCGACCTCCGCTACAAGGCCTGGAACGCCCGCGAGCACGGCGCCGTCGGGCTGATTGTGGTGGATCTCCCTGTGGTGGCCGAAGGGACGGAGGTCCCCGGAGAGGCGCCGCTGCCGGCGCTGAAGGTCGATTCCGGCTTGAGCCTCGCGACCGGCGACGCCGGCATTCCGGTCGTCACCCTCTCCCGCGCCGCGGGCACGCCGCTCTTCACGGGCAGCCAGTCCCCCGGCAACCATCGTGCTTCGATCGCGGTCGAGCTGGTCCACCGCTCCGAGAAGGCGGTGAACGTGGTCGGCGTGATCCGGGCAGGCCAGAACACCGGCAAAAACCGTCTGCCCGGCGCCGTCCTGGTCGGCGCCCACTACGACCACATCGGCCTGGGCGACGGCGGCACGTCCCTGAGCCCCGACCTCCACGAGCCCCACAACGGCGCCGACGACAACGCCTCCGGCACCGCCGCGCTCCTGGACGTCGCCCGCCGGCTGGCCGAGCATCGCGCCGAGCTGCACCGGGACGTCTATCTCGTCGCCTTCTCCGGCGAGGAGATGGGCGTCCTCGGCTCCACCGCGTTCACCCGCCATCCCACCGGCGGCGCCCGCATGGACGACCTGGTCGCCATGCTCAACATGGACATGGTCGGCCGGCTGCGCGGCAACGCGCTCTCGGTGCTCGGCGCCGACTCGGCGGAGGAGTGGCGCGACCTCGTGGCGCCGGCCTGCAAGAAGGCCGAGCTCGCCTGCACGCTGGGCGGCGACGGCTACGGTCCGTCCGACCAGTATCCGTTCTACGCCGCGGGCGTGCCGGTCCTCCATTTCTTCACCGGCACCCACGAGGACTACCACAAGGCTTCGGATGACACCGGCAAGATCAACGCCGAGGGCGGCGTCCGCGTCGCCTCGCTGGTCGCGGTCCTGGCCGAGAGCCTGGCCGCGCGGCCCGAACGGCTGACCTACCAGAGCCTGCCGGCGCCGACCCCCCGGGGCGATGCGCGCTCCATGGGCGCCTCGCTGGGCACGGTCCCGGACTACGCGGGCGACGGCCGTCCGGGCCTGCTGCTCTCGGGCGTCCGCGCGGGAGGGTCGGCGGAGCAGGCCGGCGTCCAGCGCGGCGACCTGATCGTCGAGCTGGCCGGGACCGAGATCCGGGACATTCACGACTTCATGTACGTGCTGCGCCGGTCCAAGCCGGGCGAGGCCGCGACGATCGTGGTGGTGAGGGAAGGCAAGCGCATCCCGCTCAAGGTGACCTTCGGCGTCAGCCGCGGCATGCGATGAATTGGCGTTGATCTGTTGATCTGAAGTCGATCTCGAAAGGAGAGTCCGAAGCGATGAAACGATGTATTCCCCGTGCCCTGCCGCTCGCCGTCCTGGCCCTGAGCCTCGGCCTGCCGCAGCTTGCAACGGCAGCCGAGCCGCGCGACGATTACGCGCGCTACCTCGACGAGTTTCCCGCCACCCAGGGCAAGATGAGCGAGAGCGAGCGCATCAACGCCTTCTATGAGCGCCAGTGGGACTACGCGATGCAGGAGTTCCCCGAGCTCGCCACCTTCCTCGGCGTTCCCGGCGGAAACGACCGCTGGACCGACCAGTCGCTCGCCGCCATCGAGGCCCGCGACGCGCTCGCCCCGAAGGTCCTGGCCGCGGTTCAGACGATCGACCGCGAGAAGCTGGAGCCCAGGGACCGGGTCCACTTCGACCTCTACCTGCGCAACGCGAAGTCGTCCATCGACGGCCTCCGCTTTCCCGACAAGTACCTGGCGATCAGCCAGCTCGGCGGGATCCAGCAGGGCATCCCGGGCCTCATGATCCAGATGCCGGGGAAGACCGTGAAGGACTACGAGAACATCCTGGCCCGCCTGCGCGGCATTCCGCAGCAGGTCGACCAGAACCTGGCGCTGCTGGAAAAGGGGCTCGCGGCGGGCGTCACTCCGCCCCGGATCACCCTGCGCGACGTGCCCGCCCAGGTCGAGGCGCTGATCCCGGCCGACCCGATGAAGAGCGCCGTTATGGAGCCCTTCACCCGCCTGCCGGAAACCCTGCCGGCGCCGGACCGCGACCGCCTCACCCGCGAGGCCGTCAAGATCTACCAGGACGCGATCGCGCCCTCCCTGCGCAAGCTCCACCGCTACCTGGTGGAGACCTACATCCCCGGCGCCCGCGAGTCGATCGGCATGGGCGGCCTGCCGGACGGCCAGGCCTGGTACGCGCTGAACGTCCGCGACACCACGACCACCGACCTGACGCCCCAGCAGATCCACGACCTGGGCCTCTCCGAGGTCAAGCGCATCCGCTCCGAAATGGAGAAGGTCATCGCCTCGACCGGCTTCAAGGGGAGCTTCGAGGAGTTCCTGGTCTTCCTGCGCACCGATCCCCGCTTCTTCTACGACAAGCCCGAGGATCTCGTCTCCGGCTACCGCGACGTCGCCAAGCGGGCCGACCCGGAGCTGGTCAAGCTGTTCGGGAAGCTGCCGCGCAACCCGTACGGCGTGCGGCCGATCCCGGCCTACGCGGAGAAGAGCCAGACCACCGCCTACTATGAGGAAGGCAGCCCCGACGCCGGCCGTCCCGGCTACTACAGCGTCAACACCTACGACCTCAAGTCCCGTCCCAAGTGGGAGATGGAAGCCCTCACCCTGCACGAGTCCGTGCCCGGGCACCACCTCCAGATCTCGCTCGCCCAGGAGATGGAG
This sequence comes from Holophagales bacterium, assembly GCA_031390755.1. Classification (GTDB taxonomy): domain Bacteria; phylum Acidobacteriota; class Thermoanaerobaculia; order Multivoradales; family UBA5704; genus DATMER01. The sequence goes on along the minus strand of JANMTS010000056.1, from coordinate 8,944 downwards.
GACGTCCCCCGCTGGCGCAAGTTCCTGGGCTACACGGTCTATGTGGAAGGCTGGGCCCTCTACGCCGAGAGCCTCGGCACCGAGATGGGCTTCTACAAGGACCCGTACTCGAAGTTCGGCCAGCTCACCTACGAGATGTGGCGCGCCGTCCGCCTCGTCGTGGACACCGGCATGCACTCCCTGGGCTGGACCCGCGACCAGGCGCTCGACTACTTCAAGAAGAACGCCGGCAAGACCGAGCACGACATCGTGGTCGAGGTCGACCGCTACATCGTGACCCCCGGCCAGGCCCTGGCCTACAAGATCGGCGAGCTGAAGATCAAGGAGCTGCGAGCTTGGGCGACGGCCGAGCTGGGAGACAAGTTCGATGTCCGCGCCTTCCACGACCAGGTTCTGGGCAACGGCGCCGTGCCGATCGACATCCTGGAGAAGAACGTCCGCGACTGGGTGGCGGCGACCAAGGCCTCAAAATAACAGCCAAAATAAGAGCGGCTAACCCGGATTTCGAGCCCTTATCGCCACTATAATGGCGCTTGAGGAGGATCGATGAACAGGTTTTCGCTCACCACCCCTGAGCAGGTCAGCACGGATCTCGCGGCTCGCCTGAAAGCCCTCCGGCTGGCCCGAGGCTGGAAACAGGCCACGCTGGCCTCCCGCTCCGGGGTCAGCCTGGCGTCGCTGCGCCGGTTCGAAGACTCGGGCCGGGTGTCCCTCCAGAACCTGCTCGATCTCGCCTTCGCCTTGAGCCGTCTCGACGACTTCGAGAGCCTCTTCCAGCCTCCGCGCGCGTCGTCGATCGCCGAGTTGGAGGCCCAGGAGACCCGGCCGACGCGCAAGCGGGGCCGGATATGAAGAAGCTGGAGGTGCGGCTCACCCTGGGCCCGGATCAGGAGCGCATCGTCGGCCACCTGGCCGAGTCCGGACCGCGGCCGGCGAGCCCCCAGGTGTACTTCGAGTACGACCCCGCCTTCCTTCGCGACCCTCTGTGGCTGTCCCCGTTCAAGCTGCCCCCGCAGGCGGGGCTGGTCGAGCACCGGGACCACGCCTTCGGTCCGATCTTCGGTCTTTTCGACGACTCGCTGCCGGATGGCTGGGGCCTGCTCCTGATGGACCGCTTCTTCCAGCAGCGCGGCTCCGCTCTCGCCGAGGTCTCGGTGCTGGATCGATTGGCTTATCTCGGCACCCGGACCATGGGCGCCCTCACCTATCACCCTCCGGCCGACCCCGGCGGCTCCGAGGCTCGGCTGCTCGACCTCCACGAGATGGCCCGCGCCTCCCAGGAGGTGATCCAGGGCTCTGCGGGCGAAGTGTTTCCGCAGCTTCTGCGCGCAGGGGGCAGCCCGGGCGGTGCGCGGCCGAAAGTTCTGGTCGGGGTTCGAGGGGAGGAGATCCTCTCCGGCGAGGACGAGCTGCCTGCCGGATACACGGCCTGGATCGTCAAATTCCGGGGCCCGCATGATTCGGCGGACGCGGGGCCGGCCGAGCTCGCCTATTCCCGGATGGCGAAGGCCGCCGGCATTGCCATGCCGGCCACCCGGCTGTTCGAGACCGCTCAGGGAGATCGATTCTTTGGGGTGGAGAGATTCGATCGGGAGAGAGACCGGCGCCATCACGTCCACACGTTCGGCAACCTCATCCAGGCCAACTTCCGCATTCCGAGCTGCGACTATCGCCAGCTTCTCGAGGTGACGAGAATCCTGACCCGGAATGAGAGTGAGGTTCGGGAGTGCTACCGCAGGATGGTCTTCAATGTATTGACGCACAACCGCGACGATCATGTGAAGAACTTTGCCTTCCGGATGACCGCCGAGGGCGTCTGGGAGTTGGCACCGGCGTACGACCTCTTGTTCTCGAACGGCCCGGGTGGAGAGCACAGCATGACCATCGCCGGAGAGGGGCGGTCTCCCGCACGCCGTCATCTCCTACAGCTGGCGGGGCCCGCGGGAATCCCGGAGCCCGATGCCCTTGCGATTCTCGAAAGCGTTGCCGAAGCCGTGTCCGGTTGGCGGGCCCACGCCCGGGAGGCGGGGGTAGGGGGGAAGAGCACGAAGGCGATCGAGGTGGCCATCGAGAGCTGCCTGGCGCGTCGTTGAAGGCGGCCCCGCTTGTGATGCACGGTGAATCGCCGTACGGGGACGGTTCTGCTGCGGTCAGCCTCGGCGAGATTCTGATCAAACCGTATAAGCTCGCCGCTCGATGAGCGTCAGTCCTCTCGACCTGGCCATTCTGGTCGCCTACATGGCCGGAATGGTGCTTCTCGGCTCCTGGCTGGGCCGGGGGGCTCGCGACGTGTCCGAGTATGCGGTCGGGGGACGGGACCTGCCGTGGTGGCTGATCCTGGTTTCGATCCTCGCCACGGAGACGAGCAGCGTCACGTTTCTGAGCATCCCGGGCTTCGCGTACGAGCGGAACTTCACCTGGCTTCAGATCGCTTTCGGTTTCCTGATCGGCCGCTTCGTGGTCGCGGCCATCCTGCTGCCCGAGTACTTCCGCGGCGCTCTCTTCACCTCGTACGAGGTTCTTCACCGCCGGTTCGGCGGCGCCACGCGCCAGGCGGCCTCGGTGCTGTTCCTGATCACCCGTTGCCTGGCCGACGGTTTGCGGCTCTTCCTGAGCGCCCTGGTGCTTCAGGAGATGACGGGAATCTCCATCCCCTGGGCCGTCGCGGCGCTCGGGGCAACCACGATCGTCTACAGCTATCTCGGCGGCATGCGGGCGGTTCTCTGGAGCGACCTGATCCAGTTCGTCCTCTATATAACGGGCGCGCTCGTGGCCTTGTGGGCGATCCTCGCGCGGCTGCCGGGCGGCTGGAGCCAGCTCGTGGCGATGGGGCAGGCGGCGGACAAGTTCCGGGTCTTCGACCTGCGGCTCGATCTGAGCGAGCCGTATGGATTGTGGGCCGGCGTCGTCGGCGGCGTGTTCATCACGCTCGGCTCGCACGGCGTGGACCAGCTCATGGTGCAGCGCTATCTGTCTACACGCAGCTTGCCGGAGGCCCGCCGCGCGCTCGGCCTGAGCGGCGTGGTCGTGGTGGCGCAGTTCGCGCTCTTCCTGCTGATCGGCGTCGCGCTCTGGAGCTTCTACCAGCTCCATCCGCCGGTTGTGCCGTTCGACCGCGCGGACCGCGTGTTCGCCCGGTTCATTCTGGACGAGCTGCCGACGGGGCTGATCGGACTGCTGCTGGGAGCCGTGTTCGCCGCGGCCATGACCAGCTCGTTGAATTCCTGCGCCACGGTTGCCGTGAACGACCTCGTTCTTCCTCTATCCAGGGACGGGATCTCGCCGGAGCGGCAGTTGCGTCTGACCCGCTGGCTGACCGCGGCGTTCGGCATCGTGCAGATCGCCGTGGGCATCGGCGGCCAGTGGCTCCAGGCCTCGATCGTGAGCAGCGTCCTCGGCATCGCCGCGTTCACGACCGGGATCGTGCTCGGAGTCTTTTTCCTGGGTCTCTTCGCGCAGCGGGTCGGCCAGCGCGCGGCTCTCGCCGGGCTCGTCGCCGGCTTCGCGGCGATGACCGCGATCTACTTCGGCACGTCGCTGGCCTGGCCCTGGTACGCGCTCGCCGGATCGCTGATCACGGCTGGAGTTGGGCTCGCGGCGAGCGTCGTCTGGGCTAGGGAGACGCCAGCGCCCTGACCGCGGCGTCGGCGACGGCGGGGCGGGCTTCGCGGATCAGGTTGTTGTCGCGGGTGGGGTGGACCCGGTTGGTGAGGAGGATGACGAAGATCTTCCTCTCCGGGTCGATCCAGAGCGAGGTGCCGGTGAAGCCGGTGTGGCCGAAGGAGCGCTCGGAGAAGAGGGTGCCGGCGGAGGAGCCCTCGGGGGACTTCGTGTCCCAGCCGAGCGCGCGGGTGGAATCCGGGACTTCGGGAAGATCGGCTCTGCGAGTGAACAGATCCAGGGTCTCGCGGGAGACGATCCGGTGCCGCCTACCATCGCCATCCAGCTCGCCGCCGTTGAGGACCATCCGGGCGTAGCGCGCGAGGTCTCCGGCGGTGCCGAAGAGGCCGGCGTGCGCGGCGACGCCTCCCATGGCGAAGGCGTTCTCGTCGTGGACCTCGCCGCGGAGCAGGCGGCCCCGCCAGGGGTCGAATTCGGTCGGGGCGATGCGGGATCGGAGCCGCGCGGGCGGACGGAAGCGGGTGTCATTCATGGCCAGGGGCTTGAGCACCCGTTTCTTCACGAAGGCGTCCAGCGGCTGGCCCGCGGTCGTCTCCAGGATGTCCCCCAGAAGAATGATGCCGAGGTCGCTGTAGACGGATCGGCTGCCGGGCGGATGGTCGAGGTCCAGAGCCTGGATGCGCTCGACGAACGCGGCTTTTCCTTGAATCTCCCGGAAGAGCGGCAGCGTGGGCTCGAAGCCCGCGGAGTGGGTGAGCAGGTCGCGCACTGTCACCCGGTCTTTGTCCGGCCCGTGGAATCCGGGGAGGAAGTCGTGCACCGGGCGGTCCAGGTCGAGCCGGCCCTCGTCCACGAGGATCATGGCCATGGTCGTGGTGGCCACGATCTTCGTCAGGCTGGCGAGGTCGTAGATCGTGTCGGCGGCGACCGGCCGCGCATCCTCCGCATAGGTGAGACGGCCGAAAGGGTGCAGGTGGGCCACGTGCGCCGCGTCTCCGATGGCGACGACGCCACCCGGAAAGGCCTTGCGCTGCCGGAGATCCTCGAGGAGGCGATCGACCTCGGCGAGGCCGTCCGGCCGGAAGGGGGTACTGGCGGTGGCGGACATCATGGAAGAACCTCCGGGCCGATGAGCGGTTGGGGAGGCCGAACAGCCGGCCGCGACGAGGCAGAGCAGGGCCAGAGCCCTCTTGCCTCTCATATCCAATACCCCCGGGCGAGATCCCGATATTCGCGGACCTGTTCCTCTTCCCACGCGGCATCCCAGCCGAGCTCTTCGGCCAGCAATCGGGCCACATCCGGCGCGGCTTCGGCGCTGGCGCGGGCGTCCAGAAGGAGGGCGCGGGTTCTCCGCGAGAGAACGTCCTCAACCGTGCGCGCCATCTCGTGCCGGGCGGCCCAGACCACCTCGGCGGCGCGGTAGGGGAGGCGCGGATGCAGAAGCTCGCCCAACTCGGGCCGGTCGGACGCGAGACCGGCCAGGGCGTCGGCGTCCGTGCCGTAGACGGAGTCGCCGGCCTCGTCCGGCGCCCCGTGCAGGCGCAGGCTTTCGGTGCGCGACGGGCGGTCCGGCAGACCCGCGAGCCTCGCGGCCTGGGTCACGGTGTCCTCTCCCATTCTCCGATAGGTCGTCCACTTGCCGCCGGTGATCGTAACCAGGCCGGAGGGGGAGATGACGATCGTGTGGTCCCGCGACAGGGCCGCCGTCTTTGCCGTCTCACCGTCGTGGCGCACGAGCGGCCGAAGCCCCGCGAAGCAGGAGAGGACGTCGTCGGGCGCGGGGTCGCGCGTCAGGTAGCGCGCGATGTGGGTGAGGAGGAACTCGACCTCCTCGGCCGTGGCCCGCGGCTCCAGGGAGAGGTCGGCCGCGGGCTCGTCCGTGGTTCCCACCACGACCCGGCCGTGCCAGGGGACGGCGAAGAGGACGCGGCCGTCGTCCGTGTGCGGGACGAGGATCGCGCTCTCGCCCGGCTGGAACGAGCGGTCCAGGACGAGGTGGATGCCCTGGCTCGGGGCCAGGATCGGCTCGCTGGCCGGCTCGTCCAGCCGACGCACCTGGTCGGCGAGCGCGCCCGTGGCGTTCACCACCACGCGGGCCTCGATCTCGCGCTCGTCTCCGGTCTCGGCGTCCCGGACCACGGCGCCTCGGACGAGCCCGCCACGATCGCCAGGACTCTTGAGCAGGGAGACGACCGGCACGTGGTTGATGGCGGTGCCGCCTTCGTCGAGCAGCGTGCGCATCAGCGTGATCGCCAGGCGAGCGTCGTCGAACTGACCGTCTTGATAGCTGACGCCGCCGCGCAGCCCCTCGGGCTCCAGGGTGGGGATGGCCGCGAGCGTCTCTTCCCGGGAGAGGAACTGCGACGGCCCGAGCCCCAGGCGGCCGGCCAGCATGTCGTAGATCTTGAGGCCGGCGCCGTAGAACGGGCCTTCCCACCAGTCGTAGGCGGGGACGATGAAGGAGAGGTTGTGGACCAGGTGCGGGGCGTTCTTGAGCAGCACGCCGCGCTCGTGGAGCGCTTCGAGCACCAGGGAAAGGTTGCCCTGCTGGAGATAGCGGACGCCGCCGTGGATCAGCTTGGTGCTGCGGCTCGACGTGCCTTTGGCGAAGTCGTGGCCCTCGACGAGCAGCGTCCGGTAGCCGCGGGACGCCGCCTCGACCGCCGTGCCGAGCCCGGTCGCGCCGCCGCCGATGACCAGGAAGTCCCACGGGCCTGCGGCCGCATCCAGCTGGGAGAGCGCGTCCTCCCGGGTCGCCGTCCGGGTCAACCCTCCTCCCAGTCCTTCGCCCGTTCCACGCCCTTCTTCCAGCGCGCGCGCAGTTTGGCGGTCCGGTCGTGGTCCGGGCCGGGCTCGAAGACCCGGTCCACCTGCCAGTGCTCGGCGATGTCCGCGGGCTCGGCCCAGACTCCGGTGGCGAGGCCGGCCAGGTAGGCGGCGCCGAGCGCGGTGGTCTCCGTCACCTTCGGCCGGATGACCGGAATCCGGGCGAGGTCGGCCTGGATCTGCATCAGGAGGTCGTTCGCGACGGCGCCGCCGTCCACCCGCATCTCGGAGACGGCCACTCCGGAGTCCGCCTCCATGGCCGAGACCACGTCCGCCACCTGGTGGGCGATCGCCTCCAGCGCGGCGCGGGCGAGATGGGCGGCGGTGGTGCCGCGGGTGATGCCGAGCAGGGCGCCGCGGGCGTACGGATCCCAGTGCGGCGCGCCAAGGCCGGTGAAGGCCGGCACGAGCACGATGCCGCCCGAGTCCGGAACGCTGGCAGCCAGCGCCTCGCTCTCCGGCGAGGTCTGGATGATCCCCAGGCCGTCGCGCAGCCACTGCACCGTGGCCCCGCCCACGAAGACGCTCCCTTCGAGGCAGAAATCGGTGTGGCCGCGCAGCCGCCAGGCGGGCGACGTGAGCAGCTCGTGGGTGGAGCGGATCGCGGTCCGGCCCGTGTTCATGAGCAGGAAGCAGCCGGTGCCGTAGGTACACTTGGCCATGCCGGTGCGCAGGCAGGCCTGGCCGAACAGCGCGGCCTGCTGGTCGCCCGCGACCCCGGCGATGGGGATCGGTCCGCCGAGGAGCCCGGGCGCGGTCTCCCTGTAGACCTCGCTCGACGACCGCACCTCGGGCAGGATCGACGCGGGCACCTCCAGCGCGTCGAGCAGCTCGTCGTCCCACCGCTCGTCGTGGATGTTGAACAGCAGCGTGCGCGAGGCGTTGGTCACGTCCGTGGCATGGAGCCCGTTGAGCGCGCCGCCGGTCAGGTTCCAGATCAGCCAGGAGTCGACGGTGCCGAACGCGAGGTGTCCCTCGGCGGCGAGGCTGCGGGCCTCGGGCACGTTGCGCAGCAGCCAGGCGATCTTGGTGCCGGAGAAGTACGGGTCGAGCATCAGTCCCGTCTTGCGCCGGAAGGACGGCAGATGGCCGCTGTGGCGCAGCCGGTCGCAGTCCTCGGCGGTGCGGCGGTCCTGCCAGACGATCGCGTTGTGAATCGGCCGGCCGGTGCGGCGGTCCCAGAGCACGACGGTCTCGCGCTGGTTGGTGATCCCGATCCCCGAGACGTCCGAAGCGGTGAGACCCGCCTGCGCCAGCGCCTCGCGGGCGGTGGCGAGCTGCGTCTCCCAGATCTCGGCCGGATCGTGCTCGACCCAGCCGGGCTTGGGAAAGATCTGGCGAAACTCCCGTTGCGCCACGGCGCGGACGGAGCCAGCCTCGTCGAAGACGATGGCGCGCGAGCTGGTGGTGCCCTGGTCGAGAGCGAGAATGTGAGCCACGGAGAGTCCTCCCGGACGCGAACTCTACACCGGACGGGCGTCGCGTCCCCCGTGGCACCGGGAGATCCTGATGTTCCGCGCCGCCATCCCCGATGGGATGAGCGCCATTCCCGATGGGACGGGGGCCGTCCCAGGAGGAATGAACGCCATCCCAAAAGGGACGGGAGCCATCCCCGATGGAATGAGCGTCGTTCCCGAAGGAATGGAGGCCATTCCCGATGGAATGAGCGTCGTTCCAGAAGGAATGGAGGCCATTCCCAACAGGTGAGAGGCCATCCCAAACGGGATGAACGCCATTCCCGATGGGATGGGAGCCATCCCAAAAGGAATGGGCACTCATCCAGAAGGGATGGGCGTCATTCCCGATGGGATGAGCGCCGCTCCAACGGGAATGGGCTCCGCTCCAACGGGAATGACGGCCCATCCAGAAGGTATGGGTGTCATTCCCGAGGGTACGCCGGGCTTGAGAGCGGCTTGGCAGGGCTTCCGGTCACCAGCGGGCACACCGAGTTGTCGGCGCTCCCGCTTGACCATCGATTACGGCGACGACATCCTCTTCAGTAGCGGCCTGACTCGCGGAGCTTTCGCCGAAGAGGCCCGCTTCCTTCTTGCCGCGAAGCTCTACGAAGTAGGCCGGCTGACGCCGGGATCTGGTACAACCGTGAGTTCGTCAGTAGCTTTCTGGAGGCCGCCGGCGAGTGAACAAGAAGGGCTCAGCACCGGACTGCTTCCGCCTGTAGCCCATTGGAAAGGCTCCGCACGGTCCCCTGCGGCAACGTTACCTGGCCTCCAGGTAGCCTTCCCTCATGGCGAGGCGACCCGACGGTCGCCGGGGCAACTCACCTCGCCGCTGAGGAAACCCGCCTCGCGGCAAGGGAAGCCGGCGTGCTCGCCGGGTCTCTTTCCGGAAAGCCAGTTGACTTTGCCCAAGGCGAGGGAATCTCCCCCAGCCTCTGGGTGAACCGGCGCTGCGGCGAGGGCAACTTCCCTGATGTGAAGCGAGCTTGACTCGTGGCGAGGTGACGTAGCGCAACACGGGGGAGCTTTGCCTCGCAACG
>JANMTS010000055.1:0-3402 GCA_031390755.1 Holophagales bacterium | reverse complement strand
AAGCCGGCCGAGGTGAAGGAACTGGCGGCGCTTCCGGGCAAGCCGGAGCTGTACGCCAGGCTCCTGTATGTGCTCCAGGCGCCGATGGTGCAGATTGTCAGCGTGCTCAACGCCGCGCCTCGATGCCCGTGGTTCCCCAGAGGTAGGGGAACGAATGGCCGTTGTCCGGATCGTACTTCTGGTTGAGGAAACGCGGGTCGAGGTTCTTGAAGTGGGGGAGGCGGGCGTGATCGAGAGGCTGGACGAGGCCCTCGGGAATCAGCACCTTCATCATGTAGTCGGACGGCACCACGACGTCGTAGTCGGCTACGCCGGACTGAAGCTTTTCGAGCACGGCCTCGTTCGAGTCGTAGGTGTCGACGTTGACCTTGATGCCGGTCCGCTTCTCGAACCCGGCGACGACCTCCGGGGGCAGGTAGCTCGTCCAGATATAGACGTTGACCTGTCCCGGAGCCGCCTTGGCCAGCGTCGCCTCTTCCTTCGCGCCGCCGCAGGAGACGAGCGTCGCGGCGGCGAAAGCGATCAGAAACAGCCTTTTCATTTCGAATCTCCCGTTTCGGCGGACAGCAGGCGATGGGCGAGGACGATCAGGACGACCGTTCCCGCTAGCAGCAGCGTCGAGACCGCGTTCACCTCGGGAGTGACGCCGACCTTGAGCATCGAGTAGATGTGGAGCGGCAGGGTGGTGGCCCCGACGCCCGCGACGAAGGACGTAACGACGTAGTCGTCGATCGACAGGGTGAACACCAGCAGCGCGGCGGCCACCACGCCGGGCAGGATCAGCGGCAGAGTCACACGCCGGAACGTGTCGAACGGGCCGGCGCCGAGATCGCGGGCGGCTTCTTCAAGGGACGGATCGAGCCCTGAAAGCCGCGCCCGAACCACGATCGCCACGTAGGAGACGCTGAAGACCACGTGCGCGATCACGACCGTCCAGATCGACAGCCGCAGCTCCACCGAGCCGAAGAAGGTGAGGAGCGCCGCGCCCATCACCACCTCGGGGAGGATGACCGGCAGGAAGAGCACCGTCTCGGTCGTCCCCCTTCCGCGGAAACCGCGGAAGCCGGGTCGCGCCAGGGCGAGCGCTGCGAGCGTCCCCAGGACCGTGGCGACCAGGGTGGTGATCCCCGCGACCAAAAGGCTGTTCTGCACCGAATCGAGCAGGCGCTCGTTGGCGACCAGCTTGCGGTACCAGTCGAGCGTGAAGCCGTCCCAGACCGCGGTCTGCCGCGCCGAGTTGAACGAGAAGACCACGAGGATCGCGATCGGCAGGTAGAGAAAGAGGTAGATCAGGGCGGTGTGCGCCGCCAGCAGCCGGCGCCCGGTCACGGCAGCATCTCCTCGCCGCGCCGCTTCGCGTAGAGCGCATAGGCGAAGAGGAGGACGAGCACCGCCGCGGTCAGCTCGAACGCGAGGGCCGCGCCGAACGGCGGATTGCGGGCCACGGCAAACTGATTCTGCACGAGGTTGCCGAGCAGCATGCTGCGGGCGCCGCCCAAAAGATCCGAGACCACGAACTGGCCCAGGCTCGGGATGAACACAAGGATCACCCCTGCCACGATACCCGGCGCCGTCAGCGGGACCGTCACCCTCCGAAACGTCGCCCAGGGTCCGGCTCCGAGGTCGGACGACGCTTCCAGCAGCGTCGAGTCGAGCTTCTCCAGGGACGCATAGAGCGGCAGAATCATGAACGGCAGCTCGCCGTAGACGAGGCCGATCAGCACCGCGGTCTGGGTGTAGAGCAGCTCCAGCGGCCGGTCGATCAGCCCCAGGCTCGACAGGGTGAGGTTGAGCAGCCCCTCGGTCCGCAGCAGGAACATCCAGGCATAGGTGCGGATGAGGAAGCTGGTCCAGAAGGGAACGACCACGAGCCCGAGCAGCAGCCCCTTCCAACGCGCCGGAGCCAGCCGCGCGAGATAGTAGGCCGCAGGGTAGCTCACCGCCAGGCAGAGGATTGTGGTGACAAGGGCCATCCAAACCGAGCGCCACGCGATCCCGAAGTAGATGCCGCGAAACGACCGCGCGTAGTTGGCGAAGAACGCACCGGAGAGGATGTGCTCCGTGAGGTCGCCCACCGGCGCGACTCCGCCGTACGTGCCGCGCTCGGCGAAGCTCACCAGCAGAATGAGCAGGAGCGGCGCCATCAGGAAGACGCCCAGCACGAGCCAGGTGGGCGCGAGCAGCGCCCAGGCGGTCCGGGTCTTCCTGGGATCAGGCTTCGAATCAGGGTTCACAGAGTCTGATGATGACCCGTCGGCGGGGAGGGATCAAGCACTTATACTGATGCCCATGGATATCTCCCGGCTACAAAGGTACTTCGAGGACACGCCGGGGCTGGGCGTCACCTCTGCCTACCTCTTCGGGAGCCACGCCGAAGGTCGCGCTCACCAGGAGAGCGATGTGGACGTGGCCGTCCTCCTCGATCGCAGGCGCTACCCGACGGACCGCGACCGGTTCGAGGCGCGAATCCAGATCAGCACCGAGCTGATCTCCGTCCTCAACACGAACGACGTGGACGTCGTCATCCTGAACGATCTTCCGCCGCTGTTCGGCCGCCGCATCGTCTACGAAGGGAAGAGGCTGTTCCTAGGGGATGCGGAAGAGGATTTCGCGTTCACCCTGGACATCCAGCTCCAAGCCGCCGACCTCGCTCCCTGGCTGGAGCGAATGCAGAGGATCAAGCTGGAGGCGCTCGCGCGATGAGCCGGGTGGTGGAGCGGTTGTCCGAGCTACGGCGGCACCGTCTGCCAACTGGTGATCGATCTCGCCGGCGAGCTCGCGGCCCGGCAGGGATTGCGCTTCGAGAACTACACGGACGCCGTCCGCAACCTGACCGAGGTTCCTGGGATCCCGCCGGCCCTCGTTCGCCAGCTCGTTCCCCTCGCCGGCTTCCGCAATGTGCTCATCCACGAGTACGTCAGTCTGGATTTCCGGCGAGTTCTGGATGCGCTCGACCGGTTGGAACCTGTCGAGCAGTTTGCTGAAGCGGTCCGCCGGATCGAATCCGGAGACGCCTAGTGTAGTGCGTCACAAAGAGCGATCCTTATGAACAGGGGTTGGTCCCCCTATGCATCGGCACCGCGGTTTGCTGTCCCTCCCTCCTCCGGCCCCCTGCGGCAACGTTACCTGGCCTCCAGGTAGCCTTCCCTCATGGCAAGGCGACCCTACGGTCGCCTGGGCAACTCACCTCGCCGCTGAGGAAACCCGCCTCGCGGCGAGGGAAGCCGACCTGCTCGCCAGGTCTCTTTCCGGAAAGCCAGGTGACTTTGCCCAAGGCGAGGGAATCTCCCCCAGCCTCTGGGTGAACCGGCGCTGCGGCGAGGGCAACTTCCCTGATGTGAAGCGAGCTTGACTCGTGGCGAGGTGACGTAGCGCAACACGGGGGAGCTTTGCCTCGCAACG
>JANMTS010000125.1:0-34627 GCA_031390755.1 Holophagales bacterium | reverse complement strand
CAACCCCTGCAACGCAGGGGGTGCGGGGGACCCCCCACCCCGGGCGGGGGGGGGACGGGTGTTGGGAGAGGGGGCCTGGGGGTGAGGACTCGGAGCCACCGATGCCGGCCTTTCCCGATACCCTCGGAACGCTCTGAACGTTCTGAACGGTCTGAGGCCTCAGGCGGACCCGGCCGGCCGCCGTCGTAAGGCGCGGGTGAGCACGCGGTCCAGGGTGGCGGAGAAGGCCTGCCGATCCTTGGGGCTGTAGGGCCGGGGGCCGCCGTTCTCCAGCAGCCCGGCGCCGCGCAGGCCGTCCATCAGATCCCGCACGGCGAGCCGCTCGCCGACGTTCTCCTCGGTGTACTGCTCGCCCCGAGGATCGATGACCAGCGCCTGCTTCTCGACCATCTGCGCGGCGAGCGGGATGTCCGCCGTCACCACCAGGTCGCCCGCATCCGCGTGATCCGCGATGTGCTTGTCGGCGACGTCCAGGCCTCCGGCCACCCGCACGACAGACACGAAGGGGTTGCCGGGTGGCGGCGTCAGCCACTGGTTGGCCACGAGCACGGCCTCCACCTCCAGCCTCCGGGCGGTCTTGTAGAGAATTTCCTTCACGTCCCGGGGCGCGGCGTCGGCGTCGATCCAGATTCGCATACGTCCCCAAGATAGCAGAGAGATTCTCGTCTGGAGTGGCTGCTCTTCCATCGGGAGCGGGTCTGCGTCGGTCGGCCGCGCCGCGAAGCGATCCGGTCAGGAGCGTGGAGTGCCTTGCCGGATGCGTGGAGGGGCACCGGGTATCTCTGCGGGCCAATCCGTCGAGTCCATCCATCCCATGAGCAGAGTTACCTGGCCTGCGGGTGACCTTGCCGGCTGGCGAGGCGAACCGGCCCGACGCTGAGGAAGCCCACCTCGCTTCCGGCTTCCGGACCTTCCCGCCGGGTATCGTTGCGGGCTGCCGGGTACCCCATGCTCCGCGGTGAGGGAATCTCCCCAGGGCGCGGGTGGTCTGGCGCTGCAACCGGGTGGCCTTACCCGTGATCGGGCAAGCTGACCTGGCTGCCGGGTGACCTGTCGTTGGAGCTCGATGACCGTACCCGCGACAGTGCGAGCCGATCCGATTGCCGGGTGACTTGACGTCGGGGCCGGGTGACCTTGCCCCGCCTTGGAGAGCCCGACCTGATGGCCAGGTGATGGCATCCAGCAGTCGGGTAACTTCCCCTCGCGCTGCATCGTCCGGCGGACCCATGGAGCAGGGTCACCGGCTGCGGGGTAACCCTACCTCACGGCGAGGTCATCTTCTGCGTGGCAAGGTAAGATGGCTGGCAGGCCGCGTTTTCCAGCGGACAGCCGGCCTCGCCGTCTGCACGCTGAAGCGTCGGCGTTGAGCAAGCGAATGCATCGCGGCGAATGACGACGAGGAACCCTCAGCATGAAAGCACAGCAGCGGGAAGATCTACTCACAACCTTGAAGGCTCGGTTTGAGAAGAACATGAACCGGCATGAAGGAATGAAGTGGCCGGACGTGGAGGCAAGGCTGGAAGCGAGCCCTGAGAAGCTGGGGCTGCTCGCCGAGATGGAAAGAACGGGCGGCGAGCCGGATGTCGTCGGCCATGACAGGAAAACGGGGGAGCTCCTCTTCGTGGACTGTTCCGCCGAGAGCCCCGCGGGTCGTAGGAGCCTCTGTTACGACCGCGAAGGGCTGGAGTCGAGGAAGGAGAACAGGCCGGAGACGAGTGCCGTAGACATGGCTGCCGGCATGGGGATCGAGCTATTGACCGAAGAGCAGTATCGAGATCTCCAGAAGCTCGGCTCGTTCGATACCAAGACATCAAGCTGGATTCAGACGCCTTCCCCGATCCGAAAGCTCGGCGGAGCTCTGTTCTGCGATCGCCGCTATGACCATGTTTTCGTGTACCACAACGGAGCCCAGTCCTACTACGCCGCCAGGGGCTTCCGCGGATCCCTGAAGGTCTAGCGTCGCGTTCCGTGTCACTCTCACTGCGAAACAAGGGAGATCCTAAAATGTCATTGATAAAAATTGCCCGTGCGGTGTTCTCGGTAGCCTTGGCTCTCATGGCCGCCTCGGCCGCGGCGGAACCGCTCGTCACTTCCCTTCCGGACGGCGGCAAGCTCGAGTTGACCGTGCCGGCGTCCTGGCAATCCACTCATCAAACCGTTGGCCCGTCTGTCACCGTCCGCTTGTCTTCGCCAACTCCGGGCAAGTTCGTCGTGCTGCTCACGGTCCTGCCGGTCAAGGCGGGCTCACCCGCATCCACCCTGGAAGGTCTCCGGGCCGTCATCACCGACCAAGGCAACCAGGCGCTGCCCTCAGCGCTCCAGGATCATCTCGAAATCGTCGAAGTCAAAGGGACACAGACGATCGGCTACCTTTACCACATGACCGATCGCAAACCCGAGAAGGGTCCCGGTGATTATCGCGAAGCCGACCAGGGCGCGATCCTCCTCGGGCAGCATCTGATCACCGTTACGATTCTCACGCATCCCGGTGATGCGGCGACCGTCGAGGAGGCCAAGCGATTGCTGGCCACAGCAAAGATTTCCTCTGGGCAGTGATGGCGCGCCACCAGCAGATGGAGCCCAGTCCTACTATGCGGCCCGGGGCTTCCGCGGATTCCTGAAGGTCTAGAGTGGCCCAGCCCCTTCCAGGGGCTGAGAGATTTTTTGGGGGCCGCAGAACCGGGGTCACGCGCCTCCGGCGCTTTGGACCCCGGCCTACATGCTGTCGCCCCCTCCAGGGGCTGGCAGGTACCCGGAAGGTACCGTCGACGCTTCGCCTCAAGGATGATCCGAGGATCGCCTCCCGTGCGGAGGCGTGGATTGAAACCGGACCGTCCGGACGCCCTACTGTGGCAACTCCGGAGCCGCGGGGAGCGCGACGCGGAGGGCTGCGCCGACCAGGCTGGAGAGCTGGCTGCTCAGCAGGGTGGTGAGGGCCGCGACGATGGCGACGGCCAGGGACGAGAGGGAGAGACCGAGCGCGGGCAGGCCGTGAAGCTCGAAAAGGACGCGCCAGTCCCTGAAGCCGGCAGCGCGCAGGGCGGCGAGGTCGAACGCGAAGAGGCCGAGCAGCATGCAGTGGATGAACGTCTGGAGGTAGAGGAAGAGCGTGGGCTGCCACTGCGCGGCGGTCGTGTTCTGCATCACGGCAATCGAGAGCGTAGGCAGGGTCAACGCCAGGAAGAGGAAGAAGCCCTTCACCAGTCCGCTCCGGCCCCGCAGATAGGGGAAGAAATAGCCGAGCAGGAACCCGGCCGCGACCCACCTCAGGATGACGAAGACGACATCGGCGCCCAGGTCCAGCAGGGGGTTCGGCGACCGGAACGCAGGGTTGCGGAGCAGACTGGCAAGGCCGAAGGCGATCCAGGGGAGGCCGAACAAGGCTCCGAACAGGGCGCCGTGCATCCCGTTCTCCCAGGCCGTGGCGTGGGGAGCCAGAGCGAGTGCCAGGTGGGAGGCGTCCTGGCCGTCCTCGAGGGCACGCTGCCGCAGGCTTTCCGCCTTGGCCGCGCGGGTGTGG
This sequence comes from Holophagales bacterium, assembly GCA_031390755.1. GTDB lineage: Bacteria > Acidobacteriota > Thermoanaerobaculia > Multivoradales > UBA5704 > DATMER01. The sequence continues at coordinate 31,107 of JANMTS010000125.1, read as the reverse complement.
CATTCCTGCTCGTAGGTGTCGAAATCAACCTCGCCGGCGAGGAGCTCCTCCAACTTTTTGCGGCGGTGGGCTCGCACGGCCTGGTCCGAGGCGTTGCGGTCCAGGATGGCCTCGAAGAGCTGAGCACGCTTGCGGGCGAGGAGGTCGCGCAGGGCCGGGATGGAGCTCGCCGAGCTCTCCTTCACGAGGATACGGTCGAGGGTCAGCCAGCCCAGGAGAAACGTGATCGGAAGGTAGAACCAGTAGATGCGCGGGCTGAACAGAGCCGTCGACAGCGCCAGCAGGCCGAGCGCGTGGGCCGCAGAGCTGAGCTCCAAGCCGTTCCTGCCCTCCCGGGAGAGGAAGGCCAGGCCTCCCAGGAGCCAGATCGGGAGAACCCAGGGGAGCAGGAAGAAGGCGAGATTGCCGACGCTGTTGGCGCCGGCGAGCCCCAGATCTTTCAGGCTGAGTGCGGGCAGTGGGACCGCGATCAACAGCAGCAGGAGGGCGGAGACGAGGCGCACGTCGCGGCGGTCCGCCCAGGCCGGCCGCCGGAAGAACGTCCGCGCTTCGATGGACACGGCCGCGGCGAGGGAGCGGAGCAGGAACGCGCCCAGCAGGGAGGCCACGGCCAGCCAGAAAGGCTGCCGCCAGGGCGTCCCGAGAAGGAGGGAGTCGCCCACCTTCAGGACGACCACCGCCAGGGCGCAGGCCGAGGCCAGGGTCGGAGATGCGTTGCCGGGCGTCAGCCCCACGAACAGAGTGGTCAGGAAGCCCGTGAAGAGAGCGAGGGCGGTGCCGACGGCCAAAAGGATCTTGCCAAGACCGGCCTGAGACAAATCGCCATTCCAGAGGGTGCCGCCCAGGGCGACCAGAGCCCCTGAGGCGAGCACGACCGTTCCGAGGGTGGACCATCGCGCGCCGGCCGGCCGCGTCCGGCCGGCGCTGAGGAGCCTTCGGACCAGAACCGGCACGCCGATTCCCAGGATCGCGCTAATGGCGATGGGAAAATCATGACCGAGTGGCCCGATGGATCTGGGGCGGAACTCGAAGACGATCCATTCCGTGGCACGGCGCCCGGCTTCGAAGAAGGCCTCGGTCTGCCGGAACCCGTTCATGCTGATGAGGGCGTAGTAGGAGGCATAGAACAGGAACAGGGCCGCCGTGAGCCTGGCAAGCGGTGCGGCGGTCAGAGGCTGGACCGGTGCCCTCCAGAACCAGAGCAAGGCGAGCAGCAGGGGCATGGACAGGTGGAGGCCGGACAACAGGGAGCCGAGTACCTTGAAGGGCTCGATCGTTCCGAGGCGAAAGAGGAACTCCTGGCGGGTCTGCTGTCTGGCCGGCGGCGGAGGAGGGGCCGCCGCCGCGGCCCCGCCGGCCGGATCGGGGGATGCCTCCAGGGCGATGAAAAACGACGGGATGCCTCCGGGTTGGAGGGCACGAAGCACCAGCATTTCCGGGGTTCGCGAGTCGGGCACTGGAGAGACGGATCGGACTCGGACCCCCGGCTGCAGGATGGTGAGAACTTCGTCCGTGGCCGGTCCAAACTTCAATTCCCGGTTCACCCAGAGGGACACGAACCCATCAAGGGGAACGATCCGTTCGAGTTGGATCAGCGCATTCGGCTGGCCCGGCTCCCGAAACGTGCTCAGCTTGAGATCGTCGGCCGAGAGCGGTTTCCCGTTCAGATGAACGTCCCCGAAAGCGACCTTGATGAACGGATCGAGGGATGCTTGGAGGGCTCCCGAGAAGGCGGATCGGACACAAGGATCGTCGACGGGCAGGGTCAGATTGAGCTGAAGGGTGACTTCCTTGCCATCGGTCAGGAGCTTCACCTGCCGCTGCGCCGTGCCCAGCTTGGATGGCTCCGAGCAGAAGGCCGGCGGCGGGAGGGTGGGAACCCTCTCTGCCTTGGATCCCCAAGCGGCAAATAGCGCGTCGATGCCCGCGCCGAGCAGGTTGGCCGTCGCGAACAGGGCCACAGCGGACAACAGGACGACGGCAACTCGACGCCATAGGCTCATGCGGGGGGGCTCCTTGTCGCGCAAGGCGTCCATCATCCCTTGTCGAACGGCACGACCGCAACCCATGAAAAAAGGGAGGCCCGGAACCCCGGGCCTCCCTTTTCAGGAATCAAGTCGATGAGAGGAAGAGCCTACTCCGGCTTCCAGGTCGGAATCCGGCCCGGGGTCCAGGGTCCGCCCGCGGCTTCGAGACGGTTCTCCAGGTCGGCCAGATCCTGGCCGACGGCCTTGCGGAGCTGCTCGAGGAACGGCGCGAAGGTGTCGGCTGCGATCTGGTAGTTGGTGCGGTGGGTCTGCGTGGGGGCCGAGGTGGACGCCCAGGCTCCGCCGACGACCTGGAAGACGCGGTCGCCGATGGCCGGCGGCGTCGGATCGTTGCGGCGGGCCTTGACCATGTCGCCGTTGAGCAGCACGTCGAGATCCTTGAGCCGCAATTCCAGGGCCAGGGCCTCGTCGAGCATCTTCGGATCGGCGCCCGGGGTGTCCATCAGGGCCTTCTTGAGAAAGTCGAGCCGGTTGATGCCCTCTTCGAGAGAGTTGCCCGCTCCGGCCACGGCGCGCTGGAGGCGTGCGACCTTCTGCTGGAAGGCCACGGTCTCCTCCCGGTTGGCGGCGGCGAGCGTCGCGTTGCCGAGCGGCACGGCGTCGAAGGTCTGGGGCTCGCCGATCGCCTTGGTGACGCCGTTGACGCGGCGCTCCAGGCTGACCGTGTACTTGCCGGGCGCGGCCAGCGGACCCTGCGGCGGAGTGAAGAAGGGGTTGTCCGCGGGAAAGCCCTCAAGTCGGGTGGGCATGGTCGAGGGGTAGCGCAGATCCCAGGAGACGCGGTGGAAGCCCGCGTCGGTGGAGCCTTCGATCCGCCGCACGACCTGGCCGTCCTCGTCCTTGATGGTGAGGATGATGACGGGATCCGCCTCGCGGTCCTCGGCCTTGAGATCCTCCCATTTCGGATAGCTGACGTTGCCGCCTTCCTTCTCCAGGGCGGCCTCCGCCTCCCAGCGGGTCTTCTTGAGGGTCTTCGAGTCCTCCTTGAGGTAGTACGTGAAGACCGCGCCGAACGGCGGGTTGGGAGCGGTGAAGTGGGTCTCGCCGAGGAAGGCCTTGTCCGGCAGGCCGAGCGGGGACGCCTCGATGTACATCCACGCCTGCTTGATGGGGAAGAGGATGGCGTCCTTCTCCAGCGTCGCCTCGGTGATGCCGCGCAGCGGGGTGTAGTCGTCGAGGATGTAGAAGCCGCGGCCGAAGGTGGCCAGGACAAGGTCGTGCTCCCGGGTCTGGATGGCGATGTCGCGCACCGCGATCGGGGGCAGGCCGCCGAGCGCGATCCAGGTCTTGCCGGCGTCCGGGCTGAAGAAGGCGCCGAACTCGGTGCCGGCGAAGAGCAGGTTGCGGTCGACCGGATCCTCGGCGAGGGCGTAGACCGTGCCCCGCTCCGGCAGGTTGCCGGCGATCGAGACCCAGCTCTTGCCCTGGTCCGTGCTCTTGAGCGCGTAGGGCTTGAAGTCGCCCATCTTGTGGTTGTCGAACGCGGCGTAGACCGTGTCCGCGTCGTGGGCCGACGCGTCGAGATCGGAGACGTAGGTGTTGGCCGGAACGCCGGGGAACGACTCGACCTTGCGCCAGTTGGCGCCGCCGTCGGACGTGACCTGGACCAGCCCGTCGTCGGTGCCGATGTAGAGGACGCCTTCCTTCGAAGGCGACTCGGTCAGCGACACGATGTTGCCGTAGAAGGACGTGGAGGCGTTCTTGGCCACGGAATCGACGCTCCACACCTTGCCCATGACCTTCAGCTTGTTGCGGTCGATCTGGCGGGTGAGGTCGGCGCTGACCGGACGCCAGGTGTCGCCGCGGTCGTCGCTGCGGAAGAGCCGCTGCGCCGCCAGGTAGAGCCGGGTGTGGGAGTGGGGGCTGATCATCAGCGGCGAGTCCCAGTTCCAGCGCAGCGCATCGTCGCCCAGGGCGGACTGCGGCTGGATGTCCACGATCTCGCCGCTCTTGCGGTCGAAGCGCACGATGCCGGCGTGCTGCGACTCGGCGTAAAGGATGTTCGGGTCTTCCGGATCGACCACGGTCTCGAAGCCGTCGCCGCCGTTGGTGACGAACCAGTCCTCGTTGCGGATGCCGTGGTTGGTGATCGTCCGCGACGGGCCGCCGAGGCTGAAGTTGTCCTGGGTGCCGCCGTAGACGTTGTAGAACGGCTTGTCGTTGTCCACGCTCACCCGGTAGAACTGGGTGACGGGGAGGTTCGGCTTGAAGATCCAGGTGGCGCCGCGGTCCCAGGTCTCATAGAGACCGCCGTCGCAGCCGACGAGCAGGTGGTCGGTGAACGCGGGATCGATCCACAGGGCGTGGTTGTCGACGTGCTTGAAACGCTCCCCCAGGTTGCGCCAGGTCTTGCCGGCGTCGTCCGTGGTCTGCAGGAACACGTCCATGGAGTAGAGGCGGTCGGCATCGTTGGGATCGACGAACAGCTCCTGGTAGTACTGGGCGCTGCCGGTGTTGTACTTGCCGCGCTTCTCCCAGCTCGCGCCGCCGTCGCGGGAGCGGAAGAAGCCGCCGGAGCCGCGGGCGGCCTCGACCAGGGCGTAGACCGTGTCGGGCGCGGACGGCGCGATGGCCAGGCCGATGCGTCCCATCTCCTCCTTGGGCAGGCCCGCGGAAAGCTTCTTCCAGGTGGCGCCGCCGTCGGTCGATTTGTGGACGGCCGATTCCGGACCGCCGTTGATCAGCGTCCACACATGGCGGCGGCGCTGATACGACGCGGCGTAGAGCACGTTCGAGTCCCGCGGGTCCATGACCAGGTCGGTGACTCCGGTGTTCTCGCCGATGGTGAGGACCGCCTTCCAGGTCTTGCCGCCGTCGGTGGTCTTGTAGAGGCCGCGGTCGCCGCCCGGCGACCATAGCGGACCCTGCGCCGCCACGTAGACCGTGTTCGAATCGTTCGGATCGACCACGATCTTGCCGATGTGCTCGGAGCTCTTGAGCCCCATGTTGGCCCACGTCTTGCCGCCGTCCATCGACTTGTAGACGCCGTCGCCGTAGGCCACGCTGCGCTGGCTGTTGTTCTCGCCGGAGCCGACCCAGATCACCAGGTGATTGTTGGGATCGATGGTGATGCAGCCGATCGAGTACGAGGCCTGGCCGTCGAAGATCGGGTTGAAGGTGGCGCCGCCGTTGGTGGTCTTCCAGACGCCGCCCGAGGCGACGGCGACGTACCACGTGCCGGGCTGCTTCGAATCGACGGCGAGGTCGATGATGCGCCCCGACGTGACGGCGGGTCCGATGCCGCGCAGCGCAAGGCCGCCGAACGTGCCCGCGTCGAGCTTGGTCTTCTTTTCGTCCTTGGCAGCCTTGGCGTCCTTGCCCTTCTCAGGCTTCGCCGCCTGCGCGGTGTCACCCGCCAGCAGCATCAACAGCATTGCGATCGCAGCAGCGATTCGTTTCATGGAATCTCCTCCAATCATGCAGCATGGGCCTTTCTCGGCGTCGTTCGGGCAGACCTCGCCCCGTCCTGGTCGCCCGGATTCTAGACGGATACGGGGGAGGCGGGGAAAGGTTGCGGGGGCAGTGGACGAGGTCAGGCGGCTTACCCCTTGTAAGCATCACCTCTGGGGCGAACGCGGTGGACGAGAAGGGTCAGGTCGTCTTGATAGGAGAAGATCACTCGCCAGTCACCGACCCGAAGGCGGTAAACCTCATCGACTCCATGGAGACGGAGCACATCGCCCTGGCCTTCCTCGCAAAGCTTCTTGATGGCAGCAAGGACTCTTTGCCGAGTGACGCTGTCTAAACGTGTGGCCTCTTTGAGAGCTTGCTTGGTCCACTCGGCACGCCGGTTCAATGGGACCCCAGAAGGAGGCGCTCAACTTCCTCATGGGAAACAACTTCCCCTCTCGCCTTCTCGGCCAGACCTTCCCGGATCGCAGCCAGATCCTCGTCGGTCACTGCCTCGTCGTCCAGGGGAGCCTCATCGAGAAGCGCACGGAGGGTATCCGTGCTCCGGAATTGGAGATACTCAAGAAAACGCTTGGCCGCTACCAGCTCTTCATCAGGAAGCCTGTCGACCAGGGTATGGAGAACCTGTCTCTGTTCCATGTCGCAATTCTACACAATCCCTCACTCGCCCATATCGCCTACGCCGCCGCCATCGCCATACATCGCCGCCGTCCGCTTCCGAAACCAAAGGAACGCCGGCACGCCCAGGATCAGCAGCCCGAGTCCGAGCAACGCCTCGACCGGCTTCTCGAAGAGGGTGTTTCCGGTCAGCAGCAGGCAGGCGAGGATGAACAGCGCGGGGACGACCGGGTAGCCCCAGGTGCGGTAGGGGCGCGGGTGGTCCGGGCGCTTGCGGCGCAGGACGAAGACGGCGGCGGCGGTGGCGCCGTGGAACAGGAGCGAGACGAAGACCACATAGGTGTAGAGCTGCTCGTAGGTGCCGGAGAGCGTCAGCAGCAGCGCCCAGGCGGTCTGCGCCCAGAGGCTGCGGACCGGCGTGCGGTAGCGCGGATCGACCTTCGCCAGGCCGTGGAAGAAGACGCCGTCCTGGGCCATGGGGAGGTAGATCCGCGAGCTGTAGAGGATGGTCGCGGAGAGGCAGCCGAACGTCGAGATCAGGACGGCCAGCGAGACCAGCCGCGCCCCGCTGGGGCCGAACAGGGCCTGCGCCGCGGCCTCGCCGATGCGCGAGGCGCCGGCCATCTCCGGCACCGTCAGCGTCCGGACGTAGACCAGGTTGAGCAGCAGGTAGAGCCCCATCACCGCCAGCGTGCCGAAGATCAGCCCGCGCGGCAGTGTCCTCCCGGGATCGCGCAGCTCGCCGGCCGAGCAGGTGAGGCCGTACCAGCCGTCGTACGTCCAGAGCGCGGCGATCATGGCCAGTCCAAACGCGGTCAGCAAGGTTCCCTCTGCCATCCCGGGCGCCGAGAAGAACGCCGGCTTTGCGGGCGCGGGCGCCAACAGTCCAAGAAGCGCAAACACTGCGATCGAGCCGATCTTGATCACGGTCAGCGCGTTCTGGACGCCCGCGCCTTCCCTGAGGCCGAGGTGATTGACCGCCGTGAGGATGAGAATCGCCAGCGCCGCGGCCAGCTGCCCGCCCGAGACCGTCCAGGTCCAGCCGCCCAGGGGGATGGAGACGAGAATGTGACCGGTGGAGAAGAACGGCAGGAAGCTGCCGAGATACTCCCCGAACGCCACGCCGAGCGCCGCCATGCCGCCGGACATGATCACCAGGAAGGACGCCCAGCCGAACAGGAACCCCCAGAGCGGTCCGTAGGCCTCCTTCAGGTAGTGGTACATCCCGCCAGCCTTCGGATACATGGCGCCGAGCTCGCCGTAGGTCAGGGCTCCGGCCAGCGTCAGCAGCCCGCCCACGATCCAGACCGCCAGGATCAGGCCGGGATGCGGCAGCGCCTGGGCCATGTCGGCCGTGGTCAGGAAGATGCCCGTGCCCACGATCGAGCCGATCGTGAGGAGCGCGCCGTCCCAGGTGCCGAGACCGCGGACGAGCTCGGGGCCGGCAGGCTTCTTGTCATCCATCAAGGTCAGTCCTGGAGGAACCGGGTGAGCAGCCGGTGAAAGTGATGGACCCCCGCCTCGCGCGTCGGCGAGTACCGGCCGCGCTGATAGAGCCGCGAGCGCACGCCGCGCTGCACCGCCTCGACCACGGACTCGTCCTCCCGCTCCACCCGGTCGAGCCCCGAGCCCGCCCCCTGGTCGAGCCGCGACGCGTCCCAGACATAGGAGAGGAAGGAAACCTTCGTGCGGTCCGGAGCCAGGGGGCGCACGACATTGACCGAGATCCCCCAGGGATAGACGTTGATCATCGTGTTCGGGAACAGCCAGTAGTACCAGGCTGCGACCCGGCTGCCGGCGTCCGGATGACCCGCCGGGATGTCGAACACGTCGTCGCCCCCGCTGGCGATCCCGAGTTGGAGGTTCGCCCACGGGTATAGCTCGGAGCGGTACTCGCCATAGTCGAGCGCGTCGGCCAGGGCGGCGTGGACGTAGGGGATGTGGAACCCCTCCAGATAGTTGTCGCAGTACAGCGCCCAGTTCGCCCGAACGAGATAGTCGCGGGACCGGGTCGGATCGAAGACCGCGTCGTCCAGCGGCAGCCAGCCCACGCGCTCGTCCATCTCGGCGGTCAGCTCGGCCAGCGGAAACGCCGGGTCGAGCGACGCGAACAGGAACTTGCCCCACCGGCCGAAAGGAACGCGCGACAGGTTGTCGGCCTCGGAAGGAAACCCCTCCGCCTGCTCGAACTCGGGCATGGACCGGAAGCGGCCGTCCAGATCGAAGCGCCGGCCGTGATAGCGGCAGCGCAGGGCCGGATGCACGCCGGCATGCTCGCAGAGCAGCGTGCCGCGATGGGTGCAGACGTTCGAGAGGCAGTGGAGGCGGTCCTGGGCGTCGCGGGTCAGCAGCAGCGGCTCGTCGAGCGCGCCTTCGAGCAGCGTGAACGGGTGGACCTGGCCGGGGACGCGGACCGCGTCGGTGTCGGCCACCCACTGCCAGCTCCGCGCGAAGACGCGCTCGCGGGCCAGCTCGAAGAGGCGAGGATCGGAATAGACGCGGGCGGGGAGGGTCGAGGCGCGGCGGATGTCCTCGTCGAGATCCCAGGAGAAGGGTAGGGGCATGGCCGGGGATTATCCTCCAAATCCCCTCTCAGCAGGTGCCCGGAAAAGCGAAAGGGCCGCCCCGGAATCGCTCCGGAACGGCCCTGCCGTCATTCAATCGGTGAGGAAGTGGCTCAGATCCGGACGACGTTCTGAGCGGCCGGGCCCTTCTGGCCCTGGACGATCTCGAACTCGACCCGATCACCCTCGGCCAGCGACTTGAAACCGCTGCCCTGGATGGCCGAGTGATGGACGAAGCAATCCTTCTGTCCATCTTCGGGGGTGATGAAACCATAGCCCTTCGTGTCGTTGAACCACTTCACTCTTCCGGTAATCCGCATCGTTCTGACTCTCTTTCTGAATTTGGAGCCACCCGAATACACGAAAGGGACCCGTCTACCAGGTCCCCGTGAACGTGTAACTGGTGTGCAAGCAGACCCCACCTTGGGATCCGCGGCGAAGAAAGAGTAGCCTTTCCGTGCATGAAGGTCAAGTCCTTCTTTTCGCGCTCGCTCCCGGCGCGGCGATTGGATTATCCTATGGCTATCGGTTTTGCAGCATGCAGTCTGTCCGTTGTCGGACCCTGAGGGGGGATCGCTGCGCTCTAGAAACGCGGCCGAGGCCGCATTAGGGAGGAGTCATGAGCGATCCGAAGGTTTACGATGTAGCCATTCTCGGCTCCGGCATCGGAGGCGGGATGCTGGCCGCGATTCTCGCGCGCCATGGCTTCGAGGTGCTGTTGCTGGAAAAGGACGCCCACCCCCGCTTCGCCGTGGGTGAGGCCATGCTGCCCCAGAGCTCCATGCTGATGTGGATGCTCGGCCAGCGCTTCGACGTCCCCGAGATCCTCAATCTCAGCCGGACGGAGTCCATCACCAGGCACGTGACGTCGTCCTGCGGCGTCAAGCGCATCATCGGTTTCCTCTACCACGACGAAGGCCGGCGGCAGGATCCCGACTGCTCGCACCTCCTCGTGCCGCCGGTCACGCCGATCACCTCGGAGAGCCACCTCTTCCGCCAGGACATCGACCTCTACATGCTCAACGCGGCCATCCGCTACGGCACGACCTATCGCGAGCGCGTCGGCGTCGCGGACGTCGAGATCGACTCCACGGGCGTGCGGCTCACGATGGACGACGGCACGACCCACCAGGCGCGCTACCTGGTGGACGGCTCCGGCCACAAGTCCGTGCTCGCCAGCCGCTATGGCCTGCGCGAGGAGCCCTCGCCGCTGCGCACCCACTCGCGCACCCTGTTCAACCACTTCGAGGGGGTCAAGAGCTACGACGACCTCCTGGAGGACTGGGAGGCCCCGAAGCTCTCCGCGCAGTGGAACGAAGGCACCGTCCATCACGTCTTCGATGGCGGCTGGTTCTGGGTCATCCCGTTCAACAACCACAAGGACGGCCAGAACCCGCTCTGCAGCGTCGGCCTGAGCCTCGACATGAACCGGCATCCGGCCCGCCCCGGCATCTCGCCCGAGGAAGAGTTCTGGGATGTCGTCAACCGCTTCCCGAGCATCGCGGCCCACTTCGAGGGCGCCAAGGCCGTGCGGCCGTGGGTGAGCACCGGCCGGCTCCAGTACTCCTCGAGCGCCTGCCAGGGTGAGCGCTGGTTCCTCGGACCGCACGCCTACGGCTTCGTGGACGCCCTCTACTCCCGCGGCCTCATCAACACGCTCGACGTGCTGCGGACCTTCACGCCGTGCTTGATGCAGGCGCTACGGGACGACGACTTCTCGGTCGAGCGCTTCGCCTACCCGGCGCGCCAGCAGGCCGCCCTGCTGCGCGGCAACGATCAGATGGTCTACTGCTCCTATCAGGCGTTCCGCTCCTATCCGCTGTGGAACGCATGGATCCGGCTCTGGCTGCTGAGCACCATGTTCAACGACTTCCGCCACTTCCGGGTGATCGTGAAGTCGCTGGAGTCGGTCGACACCGGCATGTTCGACCTGCTCGACCAGACGCCGCTGCCGGGCGAGGGCAAGCCGGGCGACAACCCCGTGCAGGATCTCATCGACGCGGCAGACGGCATGCTCGCCCAGGTCGAGGCCGGCGCCCTCGCGCCCGAAGCCGCGGCCGAGGCGATCTTCGCGATGCTCAACGCCGCGCCGCTGCCGCCGGTCCACGCCTGGGGCGACCCGGACCAGCACCACCTCGACTTCCTGCCCGAGAAGCTGATCGGCCTCATCGGCTGGGGCCGGACCGTGGCGCCGCCGCCGTTCAACGCGATGTTCGACTTCAGCCCCGAGAACTTCCTGAACGGGGACGTCAAGGCGGCCTGAACCGGACCCTCCCGGTTTGTTCTCCTGTAGGGGCGGCCGCGAGGGCCGCCCCTGCTCGTTTGACAGCCTGCACGCTCGCGAATACGCTCCCGGCGGATTCAAAGCGTTCCAGGGGGACCAGATTGTCCGGTGAAGACTGGGAGATCGTCGCGTTCACGGTCCGCGCCTCCGGGCTCGCGACGCTGCTCATTCTTCCCCCGGGCCTGCTGCTCGCCTGGCTGCTGGCGCGCCGCCGCTGGCCGGGCAAGTCCCTGGTCGAGACGGCCGTCGCCCTGCCGCTCGTCATGCCGCCGGTCGCCACCGGCCTCATCCTCCTCAAGCTCCTGGGACGTCGCGGGCCGATCGGCCGCTTCCTGCACGACCAGCTCGGGATCGACGTGGTCTTCACCTGGAAGGCCGTGGTCATCGCCATGGCCGTGATGGCCTTCCCGCTGCTCGTGCGCACCGCGCGGGTGGCGTTCGAAGGCGTGCCGGTCCGGCTGGAGCAGATCGCGCGCACCCTCGGCGCCGGGGAGCCGCGGGTCTTCTTCACCATCACCCTGCCGCTGGCGCTGCGCGGCATCCTCGGCGGCTGCGTCCTCGCCTTCGCCCGCGCGCTCGGCGAGTTCGGCGCCACCATCCTCGTCGCCGGCAGCATCCCCGGCCGCACCACGACGCTCTCCGTCTCCATCTACCAGCTCGTCCAGCTCGGGGAGGACGACTCCGCCTACCGGCTGATGGGCGTGGCCGTGGTCATCTCCTTCGCCGCCGTCTGGGTGAGCGAGTGGTTCCTGCGCCGGCAGAGAGAAGCGGTTTTATGAAGCTCGTCCTGCGCGGCATCCGCTGCCCCTTGCCGCAGTTCACCCTGGCGCTCGACCTGGAGATCACCCGCGGCGTGACCGCCCTCTTCGGCCCGTCCGGAGCCGGGAAGACCACGGCGCTCGACCTGATCGCCGGGCTGCGGCGCGCGCCGTCCGCCTACATCGAGCTGGACGGCCGTGTGCTCACCGACACCTCCCAGGGCGTCGAGGTGCCGGCCCGGGACCGCCACATCGGCTACGTCCCGCAGGACGGCGCGCTCTTCCCGCACCTCTCCGTGCGCGGCAATCTTCTCTATGGCACCAAGCTCTACGGCACCAAGGGAAGGGCGGGAGATCTCGAAGAGATGCAGGATCGTGTCACCGGCGTGCTCGACATCGGGCACCTCCTCGATCGCCGGATCGCCGGCCTCTCCGGAGGCGAGAAGCAGCGCGTGGCCCTGGCCCGGGCCCTGCTCTCGTCGCCCCGGCTGCTGCTGCTGGACGAGCCGCTCGCCGCGCTCGACGACGAGCTCAAGGAGCGGGTGCTGACCTACCTCAAGCGGGTCCGGGACGAGCTCGAGGTGCCGATGCTCTACGTCTCCCACTCTCGCAGCGAGGTCATGGAGCTCTGCGAGGAGGTGCTCGTGCTCGACCGCGGCGTCCTCCTGGGGACCGGCGCGCCGCGGGCGATGCTCGCCCGGGAGCCGTCGCTGTCCTGCTGAAGAGGCGGTTCGTGTTAGCATCCGCCGCGAAATTTTGGCAATCCGACGGCAATTCTGAAGACATACCACCGGCTCTCGCCATGGAGCCACACGACACGGAGACGTCATGAACAAAGCTTCCATCCTCTTCCTCACCGCGGCGCTCGCAATATCCAGCGTCGGCGGCGCCGCTCTGGCCCAGGACAAGCCGGCCGCGGCCCCCGCCGCCCCCGCCGCCCCCGCCGCGGACGCCAAGCCCGCCAGTCCCTTCAAGACCCTGCAGGAGAAAGCCAGCTACATCATCGGCCTCAACCTCGGCCAGTCGCTGCACAAGCAGGAGATCCCCTGCACGGGCGACGTGATCGTCAAGGGCCTCCTCGACGGCCTGTCCGGTGCGACCCCGGCCCTCTCGCCCGAGGAGATCCAGACCGTGATGCAGGAGTTCCAGCAGCAGATCAGCGCCCAGCAGGAGGCGAAGCAGAAGGTCGTGGGCGAGAAGAACCTCAAGGAGAGCCAGATCTTCCTCGATCAGAACAAGACCAAGGCCGGCGTGAAGACGACCGCCAGCGGCCTGCAGTACGAGGTGATGGCGGAGGGCAGCGGCGAGTCCCCGAAGGCGACCGATCAGGTCACCGTCAACTACAAGGGCACGCTCCTGGACGGCAAGGTGTTCGACAGCTCCTACGACCGCGGCGAGCCCGTCACGTTCCCGGTCAACGGCGTGATCCCCGGCTGGGTGGAAGCCCTCCAGCTCATGAAGCCGGGCGCGAAGTACAAGCTCTACCTGCCGCCGGCCCTGGGCTACGGCGAGCGCGGCGCCGGTGCGGACATCGGCCCGAACCAGGCGCTGGTCTTCGAGGTCGAGCTGATCTCCATCGCCAAGGGCGGCGCGGAGCCGGACCAGGAGGTCGAGGAAGCCCCGCCGGCCGAGGAAACTCAGCCCGAGAAGCCCCCCACGCAGTAGCTCCCGAGAGCTTCTGTCCGGATCGACGGGATGGGGTCGCGGCCTCATCCCGTTTTCCGTCTCAGCTCTCCGGCCGCATCTCCTCCAGCGCCGAGCGGATATCCTCCAGGCACAGGTCCATCCGGTCCTGATGCGTCCGGAACGACAGCACGCAGATCCGGATCGCGAATTCGCCCCGCAGCAGCGTGCCGGTCAGCAGCACCCGGCCGCGGTCGTTGATGCGCTGCATGAACCGCCGGTTCAGCCGGTTCCGCTCCTCGGGCTCCGCCGTCTCCAGCCGGAGCCGGAACGCCAGCGTCGAAAGCTGGGGCTCGGCGAGAACCTCGACCCCCGGAATCGTCTTCAGCTCCTGCGCGGCCCAGCGGGCGAGCGTCAGCTTCTCTTCGAGAGCCGCGCGGAACGGTCCCACCCCATGCAGCTTCATGGGCAGCCAGACCCGCAGACCCCGGAACGGCCGCGTCAGCTCGGGAGACATCTCGCAGAAGTCGGCTCCCTCCTTCGACTGCGGCAGATAGTCCGCGGTCAGGCTGTGCGTCCGCCGCAGAGCCTCGGCGTCGCGGACGAGCAGCGCGCCCGTGCCGTAGGGAAGGAACAGGCTCTTGTGAGGATCGAGGACCACCGAGTCCGCCCGCTCGATTCCCTTGAGCGTCGCCTTGCCCTCGACGGTCAGCACGAAGAACCCGCCGTAGGCTCCGTCCACGTGAAGCCAGAGCCCGTGGCGCTCCGCCGCGTCGGCCAGCTCGTCGATCGGGTCCACCGCGCCCGTGTTGGTCGTGCCCGCGCTGGCCACCACCAGGAACGGAGTCAGCCCCTGCCGCCGGTCCTCCTCGACCGCCGCGTCGAGCGTCGCGGCCCGGAGCCGGAATCCGTCGTCCGGGTCCGTGACGAGCTTGCGGACGTTGCGAGCCGGAAACCCGGCCAGCAGAGCCGCCTTTTCCAGGGAGTGGTGCGCCTGGTCCGAGAGGTAGATCACCCCGGAGAGGAAATTCTCCGGCAGCCGCTCGCGCCGCGCCGTGATGAACGCGGTCAGGGCGGAAAGCGAACCGCCGCTCGTCAGAATGCCGCCCGCGCCCTCGGGAAGCCCGACCATCGCGCGGAACCAGTCGATGACGTTCGCCTCGATCTGGGCCAGCCCCGGAGCCGCCCCGAAGAGGCCGACATAGCGGTTGACGCTGTCGGAGATCAGGTCCGCCACCGCAGAGTGGAGAAGCCCGCCGCCCGGAACATAGGCGAGATACCCCGGCCCGGCCGTGTTGATCGAGCGGGGTATCGCCCGGTTGAACAGCAGGTCGAGCAGCTTCGGGAAGGGAGCCCCCGCCTCCGGCAATGGCTCCATCAGAGACCGGGCCAGCTTCGCGCCGCCCACCGTGTGGCCGGCCGGCTGCTCCGGCAGGGAATCCACATGCGCAACGATCCGGTCCATCGCCGTATCCACGAGAAGGCGCATCTCCTCGCCGGTCAGGTCCAGCGGAAACTCTTGGCTCATGGGCGAGAGCTTAGCCTGCCTGTCTCAATCCCTCAAACCGCCAGAAGGCCGGGAGACCTTTCCCGCTGGCCGGGAGAACCTTCCCGTTGACCGGGAGACCTTTCCCGATGGCCGGGAGAACCTTCCCGATGGCCGGGAGACCTTTCCCGATGGCCGGGAAACCTCTCCCGCTGACCGGGAGACCTTTCCCGATGGCCGGGAAACCTCTCCCGATGACCGGGAAACCCTTCCCGATGACCGGGAAACCCTTCCCGCTGACCGGGAAACCCTTCCCGCTGACCGGGAAACCTTTCCCGATGGCCGGGAGAACCTTCCCGATGACCGGGAGACCTTTCCCGTTGACCGGGAGAACCTTCCCGCTGACCGGGAAACCTTTCCCGACGACCGGGAAACCCTTCCCGCGGCCTTCAGGCTCCGCCAACGGCAAGCAGGATCGCGCGGACCAACTTGTACTCTTCCAGGCGCTCATAGTCCTTCGGCGTCGGGCTGCTGATCCGCGAAAGGTCCATGTTCTCGGAGTTGTCGGCCAGCTTGACCACCCGCGCGATCGGATCTGCCGCAGCCCGCCTTGCCGCGTCCAGCCTTGATTCACCCTCCCGCTTCGTCAGCGCTTCGACGGCCGAGAGCACTTCCGGGGCGAACCCCTCCTGGGCGAGGGCTGCGAGCGTGACGGGCGAATCCTCCACGACATCATGAAGGACGGCCGCGATTCTCTCGCTCGTCCCTTCAACTCGGAACATGACCCGCAGCGGATGAAGGATGTACGATTGTCCCGCCTTGTCCAGTTGTCCCGCGTGGGCTTCGGCAGCGATGGCGATGGCTCGTTCAAGGGTCGACATGGTTTCACTCGCGTCTCTGTCGGGGGCTCGGGTCATGGTACCTCGGATTGGATTTCCGCCAGCCCTCAACGCCCCGGCCGTTTCCGTCGCTCGCCGCGGAGATCGTGCCGCCGTGGAGATCCACAAGTGCCTTGCTGATGGCGAGGCCCAGCCCGAGCCCCGCGCTGCCCTTCGTCTTGTGATCCCCCTGCTCGAAGGCGCAGCGGCCAGCACGAGCTCAGGTCCTTGGGGCCTCTGTCAGTATCTGTCCGCCTTACTTCCGCCAAAAAAGGGCAATAGTTCCCCATTTTTGAAGGGACGGGCGCCGATCACTCGGTCTTCAGGTACCTTGGCTCTGGCTAGACAAAGGAGACCGCGATCATGCCGAGAGCCTTCCACGCTTGTTTCGTCGCCCTGCTGGGCTTGCTTCCTTCCTCACCGGCCGCCCTCGCGGCGCCGCCTGCCGTTTCGTTCGAAGCGCACAGCGTCGCCGCCTCAGGCGTGACGCCAAGGGGGAAGGTGGTCTGGTTCAGCATCGCCCGGGAGATCGACCGGCAGTCGGCGCGGATCGTGCCGCGGATCGAGCTCGCCACGGATGACGACGGCGACGGTGAGGTCCGCTTCGATCTCGCCCGGGAGGTGCCGGCGCGATCCATCTGGTTTGCCGTGGATCTGGCGACCGGAGAGGCCGGCGTCGCCACGCCGGATGAGCTCGGTCTCCAGGAGGTAGAGCTGCCGGCGAGGGCGATTCCGGCGGCGCTCAACCGGCTCGACCTGGACCGGCGGTTCGTCTACATCGTCCTCGTCCGGCCCGGAGTCGGGGCGTGGACGCTGCGGGTGGGAGACGGCGGCGCTGCGGACGACGACGGACAGCCGGACGGCAACCTCCGCGCCGCGCTGGCGCGCCTCGAGGGCATCGGGCCGTCACCTCTGCCTCCACCCGCGCGCGTCTTGCCGCGCGATCTCGTGTTGATCATCGACCCCAACCGCATGGACTTCATGCGCTTCCAGGTGAGGGGCTGATCCATGCGCCGCTTGATGTCGATTCTGATGTTTCTGATCCTCGCCGCGCCGCTCGCAGCCGATCCCTTTCCAACCCAGGAACGGGGTTTCCAGGCTGAAAAGGCCTTCCAGATCGGCGACTTCGACACGGTCAACCTGTTCAACGGCAACCTGGTTCTGACCCTCCCGATCGGCGGCTCGTATCCGGTGAGCAGCAGCCTGTCTTACGGCTTGACACTCACCTACAACAGCAATGCCTGGGATTTCCAGGAGGACGACATCGGCGCCTACACCCAGGCGATCCCCAACCGCCGCTCGAATGCCGGGATGGGTTGGCGGCTGTCGCTGGGAGAGCTTCTGGACCCGTTCTACGCCGAGAACGACATCGGCCTCTGGACGTACCTCGGGGCCGACGGCGGCGAGCACTCCTTCCGCGACAGCCTCCACGACGGCGAGCCGGTCGTCACGGGCGTCAAATACACCCGCGACGGCAGCTACCTGCGCTTCCGCTACGTGGACGCCAACACGCGTGCCGTGGACTTTCCCGATGGCACCATCCAGACGTTCGCCCACTGGGGAAACCATCTCTGGAGGCTGGCCCGCATCGAGGACCGGTTCGGGAACGGGGTGGACATCGGCTATACCTTCGACGCCGGCGGCAACCTGAAAACCTGGAGCATCCAGGATCAGCATGGCCGGACCCAGACGGTCAACTTCATCGCCGCAAGCCAGTACGGCCGGGTGGTGGGAAGCGTCGTGCTGGCCGCGTTCAATGGCGCGACCGCGACCTACGGCTTCAACTACGAGTCCGTCAGCATCCCTGCCGCCTGTCCGAACACCGACCCTCAGACCTCCACCTATCAGGTGCCGCTGCTGACCTCGGTGACGTTGCCCGACGGGTCGAGCTACTCGATGCCGGTCGGTGACTACCACCTGGACCAGTCGGTGAGCTGCCGCCTCCCCGGCGTGCTCAAGGCGATCACGACGCCGGTGCTGGGCCGGATCGAATGGGGTTATGGCGGCTACGCCTTCCCGACCGCGTCCGATGAAAAGCCCTGGCGCAACGTTTCCACGGGCGTCTACAGCCGGACGCTCCGAAACCACGCCGGCACGAGCGTGGGGGCCTGGAGCTACACGCCGTCGCTCAATCCGGTACCCGGTCCGCTTCAGCCCGGCCGTGAAGCCATCCGCACGGTGGTCACGCCCCTGGGAGACAAGACGGAGAGCTACTTCTCGGTCGCCCTCGACGACTCCTACGCCGACTGGACAAAGTTCGACTACGGGCTGCCGTTCACCCGGTTCGTCACGGACGGTGGCGGCCGGTTCCTGTCGACGCGAACCTGGGACTGCGACGGCGGTGCGATCAATTGCGTCCTGAAGCGATCGTCCTATGTGGCTTACCAGCGAGACGAAGGTCTGATCGATCTTGGCGACTTTCAGGCCAACATGGATCGCAACCGCCGGGTCTCCGCCACCAGGACGGTCTACGAGGATGATGGCGGGAAGTACGAGGCGACCACCTCCTCGAAATTCGACGGCCTCGGCCACTATCGCCAGACCGACCTGTCCGGCTCCTTCGATGCCGGCAACACGGCCATGGAGCTCACCAACTACAACGCCGCGCGAGGAAACTATCCGGGCAGCTTCGTCATGCTGACCAGCGGCGAGCCCTGGGTGCTCGGCACCTACACGGAGCAGACCCGCACGGAAGGCGGCGTCACCGCGAAGACCGAGCATTGCTTCGATGCCGCAACCGGTTTTCTTCTCCGCACCCGAACGCTCAAGTCAGGCATCAATCGAGGAGCCGACGACCTCGTGGCCGCATTCACTCAGACCGGCGGCAATCTCACCCGGGAAGAGTACTTCGGCGGCGACCAGCAGACCGTGGGCACGGGCGCGCTGTGCAGCCTGGCGCTACCGGCCAATCAGTACCGGATCGATCACACCTGGCAGTATGGAGTCGGCAACCTGTCCCGGTACTACGACGCGGCCGGCGTGGCGCTCTCGTTCAAGAGTCTCGACACCGACATCGACCAGCAGTCCGGGCTGGTCAAGAAGAGCCGCGACACCTCCCTCATCGGCACCAGCTACGAGTACGACGCGATGGGGCGGCTGACCGCGGTCAAGCCGGACTCGGGCCACGACGGCTGGACGATCTACACCTACAGCCGATCGCTCGGACCGAGCTCGCCGGCCCAGGTCCAGGTCTCGCGCCAGCCGAATGGTGGAGGAGGCGCCTTGGCGGAATCGATCGTGAAATACGATTCGTTCGGCCGGGTCTGGCAGGAGCACACCCGGATGGCGGATGGCACCTGGTCGATCCGCCAGACCAACTACAACCCGCTGCATTGGAAGACGCAGGTCACCGAGCAGGGCAACACCACCAAGAAGACGGAGTATCTCAACTACGACCCGTTCGGCCGGCCCGCGACCCTCCGGCCCCCGGACGGCTCGGCCCATGACGTCTCCCTCGCCTATCAGGGAGCGCGCAAGGTCAGCCGCACTTCCAAGGTTGGCAACAACATCACCGGTGCGACGATCAACGAGGTGCTCGCGACCACCCAGGAGCTCTACGATCGCCAGGGCCGCCTCTACCAGGTGCGCGAGCAGGCCGAGACGAACGGGAACGATACGACCACGACCTACTTCTACGACGTGGGCAACCGGCTGAGCCGGGTTCGGCAGGTGGCTGCGGCAGGGACGCAGAACCGCTACTTCAACTATGACAACCGGGGCTTTCTGGCGAGCGAGCAGCACCCTGAAAAAGGACCCGATCCCGGCGGCAATGGCACAGTCACCTACTCGAAATACGATGCGAGAGGGCACGCCGGAAGGAAGATCGACGGCCCGAACGACCTGACCTTCGCCTACGACCGCGCGGAGCGTCTGACCCAGGTGAATGCGACCGGCGGGAGCCTCCTCAAGGTGCTCAACTACGGCGGCTCGAACGCCGTCGGCGTCAAGACCAACGGGCGGCTGGCGTCGGCACTGCGCTACAACTACGTGGGTGCGCCGTTCAACGCGACCGTGCTGGTCACGGAGACCTACTCGTATGGTGGCCGGCAGGGGAGGGCCTCGAGCCGCACGACCCAGATGACCTTCAATGGTGTGGCGAACGAAGCGTTCACGCAGTCCTGGACCTGGAACGCCCTGGGCGACCTCGGCAGCGTGACCTATCCCGCCTGCCAGTTCGCCGCCTGTGTGCCGGTCACCCGCTCGATCTCGCCGGGTTATGCGAACGGGTTTCTGACCTCCGTACCGGGGTGGGCGACCCTCAGCTATCATGCAAACGGCATGGTCAATCAGATCACCCATTCCAATGGAGTGGTGGACACCCAGGCCAACGATCCGGACAGCATGATGCGCCCCTCCGCGATCTCTTCGGCCAAGGCAGGCGCGACGCTCTGGAGCTCCGGCGCCTACGCGTACGACGGCACCGGCAACGTGGTGAAGACCGGCAGCGGTTACTATCTCTACGACCGCGTGAGCCGCATGATCGAAGGCCGCATCTACGACGGCGCCACCGGTGGCGGCACCCAGAAGTGGCAGAGCTACACCTACGATCCTTTCGGCAACATCCTCTCCATCGGCGGCACGAGCGGCCGCTCGACGCCGACCAGCGCGGCGACCAATCGGCTGAACGGCACGGGTGTCTCCTACGACAGCGCAGGCAACCTGGTGGCCTGGAACGGCAACACCTATCAATACGACGGCTTCAATCAGATGGTACGGATGAAGTCCGGCGCGGAAGACTGGGTCTACGTCTACACCGCAGGCGACGAGCGCTTCTGGTCCTACCGGGTCGGGGGAGGGGGCTCCCTCTGGGCGCTACGGGATCTCGACGCCAAGCTGCTCCGCGAATATGAGGCCCACGTCAACTGGTCCACCTTCCGGGACTACCTCTACCGCGGCAGCCAACTCCTGGCCTCGTCTCACCCCACCGAAGGAGACCGGCACCTCCACCTGGACCACCTGGGAACCCCGCGCCTGATCACGAACGCCGCAGGAGCCCAGACCGCCTACCACGCCTACTACCCCTTCGGGGAGGAGGCCACGGCCTTCAATCAGGACGCCGAGCAGATGAAGTTTACCGGCCACGAGAGGGATCTTGCGAGCCTGGCAGGGTCGGGGGACGATCTGGATTATATGCATGCCCGGCATGCGAGCCCGTTGACAGGGCGGTTCTTGAGCGTGGACCGAGCATCCGGCGCCCCCAAGTACCCGCAAAGCTGGAACCGTTATGCCTATGCTCTAGGAAATCCAGTTCGCAACATTGATCCGGACGGGGAGTCGGCTCTCGATGTAGTGAATGGTTTTGTAAACGCACTGGGAAGCAATCTATTGCTTGGGGGAGGGAGGGTCGAGTCTTCAAATTCTGACTTCCTGCGTGGGCAGCGCATCGGCGACGCCGCCTCTATTCTGGTGGGTACCTACGAAGCGGTGATAGGAGGGACGCTGACCTTTGGAGGAGGGGCATGTACGGTCTCGACCGGAGGACTTTGCGCGCCAGCGGGCGTTCCAGTGGCAGTCGCAGGTGGGGCTATGGCAGTTCACGGAGTGACCGTCATTTCCAGCGCAGCAGGCAACCTGGCGAATGGCATTAGTCTCCAGTTAAATGACGGACCAGGATCAGGATCCAGGGGAAACATTAAGGCGGCGACGGACCAGCAATTAAAGAGGCTTGGAATTGACGCTGAAAAGTTCAAGGAGGATGTCGTGGGAGAACATGGGGCAAGGTTTAATATCGCCACTGACGAGAAGGGTAATGTTTATCTGGTCAGTGTTAAGAAGGGCGATGGAATCGCAATTGAGACAGGTATGACTTTAGATCAAATACGCCAAGCGTTCCCGCGACGTCGGGGGTAACCTATGGTAGATATTAGTACGAAAATAAAGGCAGCATTGGGGATGCAGGGTGACGGGCTCGACCCTGATGAGTGCACTAGATTGACAGGGCTCTCACCGACGAAAGTAGAGGTTAAAGGTCAACTTCGTCCTGCGGGGCGGCCGCCGGTAAGGGTCACTACCTGGGGGATTTCTATTGAGAAGACAAACTCCTACAGTATCGACGAGGTTCTGACCGAGCTGATAGACCTCATCTGGCCGCAACGGGAGGCCATCATTGAGTATCTGGCTAACCACCCTGTCTCTGCGATCTTTGCAGTCAACGCGACTCTTTACAAGGAGCGTCCGGAGTACTGCCTTGGCGGGGAAACGTTGAGGCGGCTTGCATATTTCGGCGTGGACTTCTGTCTGGACATCTTTGACTATCGAGAGGAATGATCGGTTGGGTAGAGCCGTCCGCATGCCTGAGATTCGGAGACAGTTGAGCCTTTATGTTCCGGGCACCTCGGCCGCGGAGTTGGAGGCCGTGCGGCGCATCGTCGATCCGGTGCAAAGTGGCCTGATTCCCGCGCATGTCACGTTGTGCCGGGAGGATGAGATCGACGATCTCGCGCTGGCGGAGTTGAGCTGTCGGCTTGCAGGGGCGGAGCGGATCACGCTGCGCTTTGGAGAGCCCGAAGTCTTCGCCGGCCACGGGATCCTGCTGCCTTGCATCGGAGGGAGGGTGGAGTTTCAGGCCTTGCGGGAACGCATCCTGGGATCTCCGGCAATTCGGAGGCAGGAGGCGCACCTCACGCTCGCCCATCCGAGGAATCCGAAGGCTCCCGGAAACTCGCTGTCGGCGGCTTCTCGGGTTGCCGGCCTGTCGATCCCCTTCGACGCGGTCCGCCTGATCGAGCAGGTGGGGCGGGGCGCCTGGCGGGAGCTCGCGGCGTTCGAGCTGCGGTAGGTGCCGTTGGCACTGTACGCTAGACTCTCGCCGATGACCACGGGCAGGGAAACGATCCGTCCGGTCCCGGACCTGCTGCTCGCACTTGGGCTCGCGGTCTCGGGATGGTTTCTCTATTGCCGGGCTCTGGGGCTCGGGCTCACCTACGACGACTTCTTTCATCTGCACTTTCTCGACGGCTGCGGGTTCGGCGAGTACCTCTACAGGCCCGAGGTCTGGCAGCGGCTGCCGAACAAGATGATCACGCAGCTACTGTTCTTTTCGTTCGACGTCGACAGCGCGCTCTTCGGGATCGACGCCCGCGCCTTCCTGATCCACCAGCTCGTCTCGTTCTCGCTCTGCGTGGCCGTGCTCTACCTCGTGCTGAGGCTCTGGCTCCCGCGCGCCTGGGCCGCGTTGGGAACGGCGCTGTTCGCGATCGGACCAGTCATGGTGACGATCGCGCCACTGCTGATGGTTCGGCATTATGTGGAGGCCACTCTCCTGGGGCTGCTGGCGACCGGCGGATACATCCTCGCTTTGCGCAGGCCGGAGCGTTGGAAGGCTTTTTCCATCGCCTCAGCCGCGGTCTATCTCCTCGCCATGCTGGCCAAGGAGATCGCGGTGCCGTTGGTGGTCTTCCTGGTCCTGATCCCGGAGACAACCTTTCGCCGCCGGCTGACCGTCGCCGTGCCGCACGGCGTCGCGCTCGTCGTCTACCTGGGCTATCGACTGTTCATGCTCGGCACGTTTGGCGGGGGATACGGCTGGCTGATCGGTCCGTCGGATCTGCCGCGGCTGGCGATGGAACTGCCGGTGAAGATCGGCGCGGAAATTCTCGGCCGGCCTTCGACCGCGAGCTGGGCGATGCTCGCCGCGCTGCTCGTCGGTCTTGGCCTTGTCGTCTGGCGAGCGAGGGGAGCGGGGCTGCTGCTGGGCGCGTCCGCCCTGCTTGCGATGCTGCCGATCCTGCCGGTCTCCACGGAGATGGAGCCCCGCTACGCCCTGCCGGCCTGGCTGGTCCTCTCGCTGAGCTTTCCCTTCGCCGTCGAGCCGCTGACCCGAAAGACCGGAGCCGCGCGTCTCACAGGAATGGGATTGGTTCTGATCGCACTGGGGGGCGCTTTCGTCGCGCACCTGGATGCGAGGGAAGAGACGTTCACCCGCCTGGAACGCATGTCGGCGGAGAACCGGGCCTTCATGGACATGGGGCCGGGAGAAATGCTTCGTGACCCCCTGGGGCCGCCGGCCACGATGGGCGAGCTGGTCTGGTTTCGCAAGGACATCCTCAAGAGAAGCGGTCCGGGAGGTGCCTGGTTTTATGACGACTATTACCTGTGCGTCCATCCGGACCCGGGGAAGGTCCGCGGCTGGGATCCGATCGAGCGCAAGGTGATCGATCAGACTTCGGAGATTCCCGCGCTGAGACGCCGGCACTGCGGGGCGATCCGCGGCGACGCCCCGCTGAGCCTCGCCATGGAAGCCACGGGCCGGACCCTTCGGTGGACGCTCGGACCCTACCCGGACGGCCGTTACTCCTTCGTCTTCGGAGACGGCGTCCAGGCCTTCGAGATGCCGGTGACCGGAGGCTTTCAGCTCCGTCAGACGGGGAGGATGTCCCTGCGGCTCAAGTACGAGTCGCCCCAGGGCTGGGCGACCTACTCGCCGGAGCTGGCGATGGATTTCAGCCGGGAGACGAAGTTCCGGTGGTCGCGGTAGGCACCACAGCCGCGGTAGGCACCACCGCCGTCCCTTCGATTTCCACCAGCGCACGGTCTTCGAGCAGCTCCGCCACCACGACGAGCGTCATGGGCGGGAAGTTGCGGCCGATCACCTCGCGGTAGGCGCGGCCGATCTCCTTGCGGGCGGCGTTGTAGGCGGCCTTGTCGGTGATGTACCAGGTCATGCGGACGAGATGCGCGGGCTCGGCTCCGGCGACGTTCAGGACGGCGGCGAGGTTCTCCAGGGCCTGGCGGACCTGGGTTGCCATGTCGTCGCTTTCGAACTGGCAGCTCGCGGGGTTCCAGCCGATCTGGCCGGCGACGTAGACCTGCCGGCCTTCGACGGCGACTCCGTTGGTGTAGCCGACCGGTGCGGCCCAGCCTTCTGGCTGCAGAATCTCGGGTTGATTCATGCGTCCTTCTCTCTCAGGCGGAAGCGCTGGAGCTTTCCGGTCAGGGTGCGGGGCAGGCTCTCGACGAATTCGATCTGCCGCGGGTACTTGTAGGGGGCGATCTCGTTCTTCACGTGGTCCTGCAGCTCCTTGACGAGCTCGGGCGTCCCCGCGACGCCGGGCCGCAGGACGCAGAAGGCTTTCACCACATGGCCGCGCTCCGGATCGGGCACGCCGACCACGCCGCACTCCTGGACGCCGGGGTGCTCCAGGAGGACGTTCTCCACCTCCAGGCCCGAGATGTTGAGGCCCGAGGAGATGATCATGTCGTCCGTCCTCGACTCGTACCAGAAGTAGCCGTCCGCATCCATCGAGAACGAGTCGCCGGTCAGGTTCCAGCCGTTCTGCACGTAGCCGGCCTGGCGCTCGGGATCGTCGAGGTAGCGGCAGCCGGTCGGACCCTTCACGGCCAGCCGGCCCACGGTTCCCGGCGGCAGGTCGTTCCCGTCGTCGTCCACGATCTTCGCCTGATAGCCGGGCACAGCACGGCCGGTCGAGCCCGGGCGGATGCCGTCTCCGGATTCGCTGATGAAGATGTGCAGCATCTCGGTCGAGCCGATGCCGTCGATGATCCGCAGGCCGGTGGCCTCGCGCCAGGCTTCGTAGGGGGCGAGCGGCAGGTGCTCGCCCGCGGACACGCAGGCCCGCAGATTCGAGATGTCGTGCTGCGGCAGGAGCGGCAGCATCGCCCGGTAGGCCGTGGGCGCGGTGAAGACCACGGTCGCCTTGAAGTCCTGGAGCCCCTTGAGGAGCTGCGGCGGCGCGGACTGCTCCAGCAGCACGGCCGAGGCGCCGATCCGCATGGGGAACAGCACGAGCCCGCCCAGGCCGTAGGTGAAGGCGAACGGCGGCGAACCCGCGAAGACGTCGTCGCGCTGCGGCTTGAGCACGTAGGGCGGGAAGCAGTCGCAGACGGCCAGCACGTCGCGATGAAAGTGGACCGTCCCCTTCGCGTTGCCGGTGGTGCCCGAGGTGAAGGCGAGGAGCGCGATGTCGCCCGCGGCCGTATCGCAGTTGTCGAACGTGGCGGGCTTGCTAGCCATGAGCGCGTCGAGCTCGCCGGAGTTGAAGTCCACGACCCGGGCGCTTTCCCTCCCCACAGCAGCTTGGTCGCACTCGCCTCGGATGCGGGCGTCCGTGAGCGCGAGGCGGATCTTCGCCTTGTCGAACAGATAGGCCAGCTCGCGCGTGCGCAGCAGCGGCATGGTGCAGACCACGATGCCGCCCGCCTTGAGGATCGCGAACCAGCACGCCGCCATCATCGGGCCGTTGAAGCCGCGCAGGAGGACCCGCTCGCCGGTGATGAGCCCAAGATCCTCGACCAGCGCGTGGGCGATGCGGTTCGAGGTCTCCAGCAGCTCGCGGTACGTCCACTTATTGGCTGAGATACCCCCGGGGATACCAGGAAAGTGGAAGACCGGCCGGTCGCCGTCGCCCGCCTCCACCCGCGCGTCGAGCAATTCGGCGGCGCAGTTCAGGCGCTCCGGATAGGCGGCCAGCTCGGGGAGGCTCGTGTAGTCCATCTCCGGCCACAGCTCCGGCGGCGGAAGCAGGTCGCGGCCCAGGGTGTCGACGTGCGAGGTCAGGATTCCCATCAGTTGTCTCCGGTGTCTCCGGCGGCCAGGAGCTGGCCCGCGATGACCAGTTTCTGCACTTCGCTCGTCCCCTCGTAGATGCGCAGGGCGCGGATCTCCCGGTACAGCGTCTCGACCGGCGCTCCGGCCAGAACGCCGCGTCCGCCGAGAAGCTGGACGGCGCTGTCGATCACCGTCTGGGCCGACTCGGTGGCGAAGAGCTTGGCCATGGCGGCCTCCCGGGTGACCCGCGGCGCGCCCGAGTCGCGCGTCCAGGCGGCGCGATAGACGAGCAGGGCGCTCGCGTCGACGGCCACGGCCATGTCCGCGAGCCGCGCCTGGGTGAGCTGCAGCTCGGCGAGCGGCCGGCCGAAGACCTGCCGCGCCTTGGTGTGGCGGACGGCCTCGTC
The DNA here is from genome assembly GCA_031390755.1 of Holophagales bacterium. Taxonomy (GTDB): domain Bacteria; phylum Acidobacteriota; class Thermoanaerobaculia; order Multivoradales; family UBA5704; genus DATMER01. Next base: position 4,523 of record JANMTS010000125.1, on the reverse strand, counting down.
GAGCGCCCGCCGGGACATCCCGAGCGCTGCCGCGCCCACGGTGGAGCGGAAGATGTCCAGCGTCCCGAGCGCCACCCGCAAGCCCCGGCCGGGCTCGCCGATCAGGGCGGAGGCGGGCACGCGGCAGCCGTCGAAGCGGATCGTCCCGAGCGGATGCGGCGCCAGCAGGTCCAGCCGCTCGGTCACGGTGAGGCCCGGGTTTCCAGCTTCGACCAGGAACGCGGCGAAGCCCTTGTCTCCGGCTTCGGGCAGGCGGCAGAAGACGACGTAAAAATCGGCGATCCCGGCGTTCGAGATCCACGTCTTTTCGCCGTCGATCACGTAGCCGTTGACGTCTTTCCTGGCAAACGTGCTCATGGCACCCACGTCCGATCCAGCCTCGGCCTCGGACAGAGCAAAGGCGGGGATGGCCATTCCCGATGCCACGCGCGGCAGCCAGGTCCGGCGCTGCTCGTCCGAGCCGAAGAGGGAGATGGGACCGCTGCCGAGCCCCTGGAGCGCGAAAGCGAAGTCGGCGAGCGCGCTGGTCCGGGCCAGGGTCTCGCGGATCAGGCAGAGGGATCGGACATCTAACTCGTCCGCCATGCCCCAGGGGGCGGGCACGGCGTAGCGCAGCCAGCCGCCCGCGGCGAGCCGGCGCACGAACTCCTGGCAGGTGCCGTCCAGCCCCAGGGCGTGCTCGTCGATGGGAGAGATCTCTCGCTCGGTCCACTCGCCCAGCTCCCGCGCGAGCACTCGGTGGGGCTCGTCGAAGAACGGCCAGGAAAGAAAGGTCGAGTCGGCCATCAGTCGCCCTGGAAGACGGGCTTCTCCTTGGCCACGAACCCGCGGTAGGCGCGAGCGAAGTCCTCGGTCTGCATGCAGATCGCCTGCGCCTGAGCTTCAGCCTCGATCGCCTCGTCCACGCCCATGGCCCACTCCTGGTGGAGCGACCGCTTGGTCATGGCGTGCGCGAAGGTGGGACCGTTGGCGATGGTCATGGCGAGCGTCATGGCCTCGGCCTGGAGCTGGTCGGGCTCGACGAGCCGGTTGTAGAAGCCCCAGCGCTCGGCCTCGGGGCCTTCCAGGAACCGGCCGGTGTAGAGCAGCTCGCTCGCGCGGCCCTGGCCGATGATGCGGGGGAGCATGGCGCAGGCGCCCATGTCCGCGCCGGAGAGGCCGACCCTCACGAAGAGGAAGGCGACGCGGCTCAGCGGCGTGCCGAGCCGCAGATCCGACGCCATCGCCAGGATCGCGCCGGCGCCCACGCACATGCCGTCGATGGCCGAAATGATCGGCTGCGGGCAGGCGCGCATGGTGCGCACCAGCTCGCCGGTCAGGCGGGTGAAGGCGAGGAGCCTGTCCATCCGACGCTCCTCGCGCATCGCGACGAGCGGGCCGATGATCTCGTGGACGTCGCCGCCGGAGCAGAAGTTGCCGCCGGCGCCGGTGAGCACGATGGTTTTGATCGCGTCCACCCGGCGCAGCCGGTCGAATGTGTCGGACAGCTCGCGGTAGGACTCGAAGGTAAGCGGGTTCTTGCGCTCCGGGCGGCTCAGCGTGATCGTGGCCACCTTGCCCTCGACGCTCCAGGCGAAGCTCGTCGGGCGGATGTCGCTCACGGGGATGCGGTCGTTCAAGAAGGCCTCCTCATACGGTACTGGTTCCTCCAACCACAAAGAGGGCAACCACAAGGGTTGCCCCTACACGGAATGTCTCCCCGTTTCCCGCGGGAACCTGTTCTGTCTCCTGTAGGGGCGGCCGCCCTCGGATCGGGAACAACCACGAGGAGAGCGACCACAAAGAGGGCAACCACAAGGGTTGCCCCTACACGGTCGGTCTCCCCCTCTCCCGGGGCGGGTGGACTCGGGCGGACCGGGAGAGGGGGCCGGGGGGTGAGGGCTCATACGCTCCTCATACGGTACTCGTTCCCAGCAACTCCTGCGCCTGCTGCCGGGCCCGTTCCAGGTTGCGCTCGAGCTGCCTCGCTCCGGAAAGATACTGGACCGGCCACGGATCGTCGCCCATGCCCTGCTCGGCCGCGGCGCGGAGCGTCCAGTTCGGATCGGCCAGGTGCGGCCGGGCCAGGGCGCAGAGATCGGCGCGGCCCGCGGCCAGGATCGAGTTCACCTGGTCGGCCTCGGTGATGTTGCCCACCGTGATCGTGGGGACGCCGGCCTCGTTGCGGATGCGGTCCGAGAGCGGCGTCTGGAATATCCGCCCGTAGACCGGCTTCGCCTTCGGCGAGGTCTGGCCCGCGGAGATGTGCAGGATGTCCGCGCCCGCCGCGTGGAACGCCCGCGCGATTTCGACCGCCTCGGGGCCGTCGACGCCCTCGTCCAGCCAGTCCGTGGCCGAGATGCGCACCGACATCGGCCGCTCCTCGGGCCAGACCGCCCGCATGGCGCGGAAGACCTCCAGCGGGAAGCGCAGCCGGTTTTCGAGCGCGCCGCCGTATTCGTCCGTGCGCCGGTTGGTCAGCGGCGTGATGAAGCTGGACAAGAGATACCCGTGGGCGCAGTGCAGCTCGATCAGGTCGAACCCGGCCTCGACCGCCAGCCGCGTCGAAGCCACGAACTGGTCGCGCACCTCGTCCATGTCCGAGCGCGTCATCTCGCGCGGTATCTGATTGTGCGCGGTCCACGGGATCGGCGACGGCGCGATCACCGGCCAGGCGCCCTCGTCGTCCCCGAGCGGCTCGTCCATCCCCTCCCACATCCGCTTCGTGGCGCCCTTGGGGCCGGAGTGCCCGAGCTGGAGGCCGATCTTCGCGCGCGTCCGGTCGTGGACGAAATCGACGACCCGCTTCCATCCCGCGACATGATCGGGCCGGTACAGGCCGGTGCAGCCGAGGCTGATGCGCGCCTCCGGCGAGATGCAGGTCATCTCCGTGAGGATCAGCCCGGCGCCGCCCAGCGCGCGGGCGCCCAAATGAACGAGATGGAACTCGTTCGGCACGCCGTCGTCCGCGCTGTACATGTCCATGGGCGCGACCACGATGCGGTTGCGCACCGTCATCCCGCGCAGGGTGAACGGCGTGAACATCGGCGGCGTCGGCCGGGTGGTTGATCGATTTGCGGGTTGATCGTGGACGCGTGCCGAGAACCAGCGCTCCACCCCTTCGAGGTAGGAGCTGTCGCGCAGCCGGAGGTTCTCGTGGCTGACCCTCTGGCTGCGGGTGAGCAGGCTGTAGGCGAATTGCGGCGGATCGAGCCGGGTGTAGCGCCGGACGTTCTCGAACCACTCCATGGAGTTGCGCGCCGCGTTCTGGAGCCGCAGCGCGTCGGTCATGCGCTCCTCCTGGAACCCGGCCAGAGCTTTCTCCAGGTTGGGCTCCGCGTGCAGCCAGCGCGAGAGGGCGATCGAGTCCTCCATGGCGAGCTTGGTGCCCGAGCCGATGGAGAAGTGCGCGGTGTGCGCGGCGTCGCCGATCAGGACCACATTGCCGTCAAACCACGTCTGGCAGCGCACCCGGTTGAAGTTTACCCACGGGTGCGAGCGCAGGTGCGGCGGGATGTTGGCCATCAACGGATGGCCCTTCAACCACGGGCCGAACATCTCCTGGCAGGCGGCGACGGTCTGGTCGATGTCCATCTCGTCGAACCCGGCGTTCTGCCAGGAGACCGGATCGCACTCCACGATGAACGTGGACAGCCCGTCCTCGAAGCGGTAGGCGTGCGCCTGGAACACGCCGTGTGGATTCTCGACGATCACGAACGTGAAGGCGTCGAACGGGACGGTCGTCCCGAGCCAGATGAACTTCGCGGGCCGCACGTCCAGGTCCGGCTGGAACGCCGCAGCGTGGCGGCGGCGGACGCCGCTGTTGATGCCGTCGGCCGCAACGATGACATCGGGGGTATCCGCACCGCCCAGCCCCAACCGCTCCAGGTCGCCGTCGTCCGTGAACTCGGTCTGGAAGCGGATCTCCACCCCGAGATCAAGCGCGCGCCGCTGGAGGATCGACAGCAGGGTCCGCCGCGCGATGCCGGCGAACCCGTGGCCGCCGGACGTGATCGTCGTCCCCTTGTAATGGATGTCGATGTCGTCCCACCGGGCGAAGTGCGCTGTGATCTCCGCGTGGGTTTCGGGATCGGCGGCCTGGAAGTAGCCGAGCGTCTGTTCGGAGAAGACGACGCCCCAGCCGAACGTATCGTCCGGCCGGTTGCGCTCCAGGACGGTGATCCGGTGCGCGGGGTCGGCCTTTTTGAGGAGGAGGGCGAGGTAGAGGCCGGCCGGGCCGCCACCGAGGATTGCAATCTTCACAGGGCGGGAGTCTAGCAAAAGGGTGGCCGGGAGGCGCGCCTGGCTTCTTGGGGCTCTTCCTGGAAGGCGGCGCTGACGCTTCGAATCCTCACCCCCTGGCCCCCTTCCATGAGAAGGCCACGTTGAGTCATGTCTCCGGTGGGCCGCGGAGCGGCCCTCTCCTGGTTCATTGCGGGAGGGGGCATGAGACGAGCTGAAGACTGCCGCGCTTCCATTCGCACTCAGAGCCTGTTCGGCTCGGTGCTTGCTTGGTGTCCGGAGGGTCTGGTGCTGCAATCTCT
>JANMTS010000065.1:0-70162 GCA_031390755.1 Holophagales bacterium | reverse complement strand
TCCAGAACGAGGTGAGCTTCCTCCGCTGCGAAGTCAACTTCTCCAGGACGAGGTGAGCTTCCTCCGCTGCGAGGTCAGCTTCTCCAGAACGAGGCGAGCTTCCTCCGCTGCGAGGTCAGCTTCTCCAGAACGAGGCGAGCTTCCTCCGCTGCGAGGTCAGCTTCTCCAGAACGAGGTGAGCTTCCTCCGCTGCGGAGTCAGCTTCTCCAGAACGAGGTGAGCTTCCTCCGCTGCGAAGTCAGCTTCCCTCACCGCGAAGTGAGCTTCTCCAGGACGAGGTGAGCTTCTCCAGAGCGAGGTCAGCGTCCCTCGCCGCGCAGAACGGCCCCGCGCTCCTCGAAGAGCTGCCGCAGGAGAGATCGGTGGCAGCGCTCCTCGCTCTCGCAGTAGCAGCCGACCGAGAAATCGGTCTGGTGCGAGAGCAGGGCGAGAAGCTGGAGCAGCCTCTCGCGGGACGGCTCCTTCATCTCGCGCCGGTAGTCGCGGGCGAAGCGGGTCCAGCGCGCGTCGTCGAAGGGCTCGGCGGTGGCGAAGCTCAGCAGCTCGGCGCTGGGGGCGAGGTCCGGCAGCCAGAGGTCGTAGTAGTCGAGGCGGCCGAAGTCTTCCTTCTTCACGCCCCGCGGCGGACGCCGGACGGTGCCGAGACGCGGCCCCTCGTTCTCGATCCGCGGGTCTCCGAGGCGCACGATCCGGATGCTCATGGCGGGGAAGCCTATCTCAAGGGGCCGGCCGCACAGGAAGTGAGCGCGGCGAGGGCCAGGAGCAGGAGGTCGGTCGCCACTGCACGATCGATCGTCGTCCAGAGCCCGAAGTTGACAATCGGCCCGAGGCGACCCAGAATGTACACGCTATTGAGAGTGAGTCGCAATATTGCGGCGATATTGCGGAGCGTGCCTGTTGCCATGACCCCTTGCGTCCGTCTCCTGTTCGAGGCCGTGCCCAGGCTGGGGCTCGCCTTCGGGATCGTCCTTGCGCTCGCCGGCTGCGCCTCCCCGGCCGCGTCACGCTCGTCCTCGCCCACGGACATCGTAACGCGCCGGATGGGGATCATGGGCACCACGCTGGAGGTGGTCGTCGAGGCGGCCGGCCGGGAGAGCGCGCTGCGGGCCAGCGAGCGGGCCGTGGGGGCTCTGGAGGCCGCCGAGGCGCGGCTGTCGACCTGGCGCGACGACTCCGAGCTGGCGCGCCTGAATGCAGCTCCCGCCGCGGCGCCGTTCCCGCTCTCCCGCGAGCTGGCGCGCGAGCTGACGGCGGTCCGCCGGTGCTGGGAAGAGACGGACGGCGCCTTCGACCCTTCCGTCGGCGGGCTCGTGAAGGCCTGGGGGCTGCGCACCGGAGGACGGAGGCCCGCTCCGGAAGAGCTCGCGGCCGCTCTCGCCGCGGTGGGGCTGGGGGTTCTGCGCGTGGAGCAGGGGTCGGCGGTCCGCGGCCGGGAGGGGCTCCTCCTCGAGGAGGGAGGCTTCGGCAAGGGGGCCGGGCTCGCCGCGGCGCTGGAGGCGCTCGTTGCGGACGAAGCCGTGCAGAGCGCCTATCTGGACCTCGGCGGCCAGGTCTCGGTTTTCAGCCGGGGCAGCCGGCGAGGAGAGGAGTGGACGGTGGCGCTGGCGGACCCGCGGCAACGGAACCGGCCGGTGGTGTCGCTGACGATCGACCGGGGCTCGGTCTCGACGTCGGGCAACAGCGAGCGCGGGATCGTGGTGGACGGCGAGGCGCTCGGCCACATCCTCGATCCGCGCACCGGCCGGCCGGCTCCGGACTTCGGCAGCCTCACGGTCTGGACCGACGACCCGTTGCGGGCCGACTGCCTGTCGACCGGGCTCAGTGTGATGGGACCCGAGGCGGCGCTCGACTGGGCGGCGCGGCACCCAGGCGTGGAAGTGCTGGTGCTGCGGCCCCGCGGGGGCGGGCTGGAGGCCTTGGCGAGCCCGGGTCTGCGGCAGCGGATGACGATCCTGGCGGATGAGGTGACGGTGAGGGATGGGGACTGAGAATCGAGCGCGGCGCTCCACCGCCGCGCGCCTTCCAAGGAGACACGAGATGGCTTTGAGATTCCGGTGCGGCCCGTTCCGCGCCCTGCTGGTGATGCTGGCGCTCCTTCTGCTCGGACCCGCCGCGGGCCGGGCGCAGACGCCCGACGAGCGCATGGAACGTCTCGAACGCGAGGTGGAGGCGCTCAAGGCGGAGATCTCGGCGCTCAAGCAGGAGGAAAAGGCCGCGGCGGACACCCGGCTTGCCGAGCTCGAACGGCGCCTGGAGATCCTCGCGGGCGAGATCGAGACCCTGAAGATCGGCGAAGCCGCGGCCCCGGCCGGCGAGAGCGAGCACGGGCTCGGCCCGGCGGCGTCCAAGATCTACCACACGGAGCGAGGCCTCTCGATCGGCGGCTACGGCGAGCTGCTCTACCAGAATTTCGACGGCAACCGCGACGACGGCGCCCTCTCCGGCAAGACCGACGCGTTCGATCTGCTGCGCGGAGTCCTCTACTTCGGCTACAAGCTCAACGACCGGTGGCTGCTCAACACGGAGATCGAGTACGAGCATGCCGGCAGCGAGGTGTCGGTCGAATTCGCGTACCTCGACTACCTCTGGCGCCCCGAGGCGAACGTGCGGGCCGGCCTGGTGCTGATCCCGATGGGCTTCCTCAACGAGCTTCACGAGCCCACGGTGTTCCTGGGCGCCCGGCGGCCGGACATCGAGCAGGCGATCCTCCCCTCGACGTGGCGGGAGAACGGCTTCGGGCTGTTCGGCGAGGTGGGGCCGGTGGCCTACCGGACCTACGTGGTCAACGGCCTGCGCGGAGCCGGCTTCACCTCCGCCGGGCTGCGCGGCGGACGGCAGAAGGGCAACCAGGCCAAGGCCGAGAGCTTCGCCTGGGTGGGACGGGTCGACTACACGGGCGTCCCGGGTCTGCTGGTCGGCGGCTCGGCGTACGTCGGCGACTCGGGGCAGGATCTCAAGTCGGCGGCCGGCTCCTCGATCGGCGTGGGCACGCAGATCCTGGAGGGCCATGTGGAATGGCGGTGGCGCGGTCTGGAAGTGCGCGCCCTGGGAGTGCAGGCGGAGCTCGACGACGTGACCGCGCTCAACCAGGCGCTCAAGCTGACCGGCAGCCAGTCGGTGGGCGAACGGCTCTCGGGCCGGTATGTCCAGCTCGGCTACGACCTGCTGGCCGGCCGGGGCGGCGAGCAGGCGTTGATTCCCTATGGCCGCTGGGAGACGTACAACACCCAGGACCGGGTGCCGGCAGGGTTTGCGGCAAGCCCGTCCACCGACGTCGAGGTCGTCACGCTCGGAGTGGCCTACAAGCCGATCGATCCGATCGTCCTCAAGATCGACCTCCAGGATTACGACAACGAGGCCGGGACGGGGACCGACCAGCTCAACGTGCTGCTGGGCTGGATCTTCTAGGATGCGCCGGACGGCCGTGCTGCTCGTGCTGCTGCTGCTCGGAGGGAGGGCCGGAGCCTCGGCCAAGGTCTTCCTGACCGTGGACGAGGCCCTGAGGCTCGCCTTCTCCGGGTGCGAGGTCACGCGGCGGACCGCCTATCTCACGCCCGCGCAGGTGGCGAAGGCGAAGCAGCTTTCCGGCGTGGAGGTGGCGAGCGCGCTCGTGACCTTCCACGAGGCCCGGCGGGAGGGCCGGCTGGTGGGCACGGCGTACTTCGACACCCACCGCGTGCGCACGCTGCCCGAAACGCTCCTGGTGGTGGTCGATCCGCAGGGCCGGGTGGCCCGCGTCGAGGTGCTCTCCTTCCGCGAGCCGGAGGAGTACCTGCCGCGGGGCAACTGGTATGAGCAGTTCCGCAACCGCCGGCTCGACCGCGAGCTGGCGCTCAAGGCCGGCGTCCACCCGGTGACCGGCGCCACGCTGACCGCGCGGGCCACGGCGTCGGCGGTGCGCCGGGTTCTCGCGCTGCACCAGGTGATCGCGGCGGAGGCGCCGGCGCGGTGAGCCGCTTCGAGGCCTGGTGGATGCACACCTCGAACGTGCTGGTCGGCGGCACGGGGTTGATCTACGCCTGGATGCTCTATCTGGCCCGCCCCGCGGACCCCTACGCGGTGGTCAACCACCCGTGGCAGCCGCAGGTGCAGCATCTCCACGTGCTCGCCGCGCCGGCCCTCGTGTTCGCGGTCGGACTGATCTGGCAGCGCCACATCTGGTCCCACTGGCGCCGCGGCATCGCGTCCGGCAGGCGGACAGGGCTCTCGATGGCGCTCACCCTGGTGCCGATGGTGGCCTCGGGCTACCTCCTCCAGACCGCGGTCGACGACGACTGGCGCAGGATCTGGGTGATCGTCCACCTGACCGCGTCGGCGCTGTGGATCGCCGGCACCGTCGCCCACCAGCTCCCCGGCCTGATCTGGCGCAAGCCTCGATCCGGCGGCGGCCACGCCGATCCGGCGGCGGCCACGCCGGAATCGGCGCCTCCCCGGCCGAGTATTACCGGGGAGGATCGCCGGGGAGGATCGCCGGGGGCGGCGGCGCGTCAGTCGAGCGGCACGCGCCGGTAGGAAAAGCCGTCGAGATAGGCGCAGTCGAAGGTGGTGACGGGCACCGAGCCCGGCGCGAAGGGGTCCGAGCCGGTGGGATAGATCCTGCCGCTGCAGCTCGCGTGGAAGGTGCGGAAGTTGCCGGCGAACTGGAGGGTGTAGTCCACCACCGCGGCGCCCGAGTAGGTGGCGGCCGGTCCGGTCACGTCGAAGTTCAGGTTCACGAAGCGCGCCGTGAGCGTGCGCGCGCCGGTGATCTTCCACGACCCGAAGCTGTCGCTGAAGGTGAAGCCTCCGGCCCCCGAGGTGACCTGGTCGGACAGGGTGATCTCGGCGGTGCCGTCGCGGTGGAGCTGGAGGATTTCTGCCCGCTCGGGCAACGTCGCGATGTAGGTGCCGCTGAAGCCGTTGCCGCCGTTGCCGCCGTTGTCTCCGCTGGCAGCGGCGGCGCTGGCGCACAGGGCGAGCGCCGGCAGGATCGAAACCAGACGTCGAATCTTCATGAATCTCTCTCCTTGGAAACCTCTATCCTAACGAATCAAGGCGGGACTCTCGCAAGGGCCGCGAAGGAAGTAGACTTCATGAACTTTCGCCGCTGCGCAATCCTGCGCTGCCGATTCTCTCGTCGAGGAGGTCTCATGAAGGCCAGCCATGGGGACGCCTTTCAGTGTCGCCGGAGTGTTTTCGGTTGTGTCGGACTCGCCTTCCTGATCCTGGTTCCGGGGCTCGCGGCCCGCCCCGGGACGGCCCAGGAGCCGCCGCCGGCCGCGGAACAGGGCGACATCGCGGAGGAGCGCGCGAGCCCGCCTCTGGAAGAGAGGATCACCGAGGAGATCACCGTCACGGCGCAGCTGCGCGAGGAGAAGGTCCAGGACGTGCCGTTCTCGGTGGCGGCGCCCACCGAGGAGGATCTGCGCAAGCAGGGCGTCGAGTCCCTCGAGGGGATCGCGCAGACCACGCCGGGCTTCACCGTGCAGAACCTCGGCCCCGGCCAGAGCCAGGTCGCCATCCGCGGTGTCTCCTCCGGACAGATCGTGCGGGACCAGCCGGGCGTCAAGGAGCAGGTGGGCGTCTACCTCGACGATTCCGGCATCTCGCTCTCGCTGTTCACGCCGGACCTCGACCTCTTCGACATGTCGCGCGTCGAGGTGCTGCGCGGTCCGCAGGGCACCCTGTTCGGCGCGGGCTCGGCCTCGGGCACGATGCGGTACATCTCCAACCAGCCCACGCTCGGCGAGCACGAGACCGTGGCCGATCTGACCGTCAACAACGAGCTCGGCGGCAGCGCCAAGGTGGCTTTCAACACGCCGCTCGGCGACACGACCGCCTTGCGGATCACCGCCTTCCACACCACCTACGCCGGTTTCGTCGACGCCGTCCAGCCGGACCGGAGCGTCGAGGAGGACGTCAACGGCGGCGACCGCAACGGCGCCCGCGTGGCGCTGCGCATGGAGCCGAACGATCGGCTGTCGATCACTCCGCGAGTCCTCTACCAGGAGATCAAGATGGACGGGTGGAACCGCGAGGACGCCTTCAACATCCTCGCCAATCCCTACACGACCACGCGGCCGACGTTCGACCTGGGCGAGCGCGAGCAGCTCACCCAGCTCAAGGAGCCGTTCACCGACGAGTTTCTCCTCGCCGACCTCAACATCGGCTACGACTTCGGCGGCACGGCGCTGACCTCGATCACCGCCTACACCGATCGCGACATCCTCGTGGTTCGCGACGCCACGGCCCTGGGCGCGAGCATCACCGGCGGCTCCATCGGCCTGCCGGAGAACGTCTACACCCTCGACGCACCGCTCACCGATGCGACGACCTCGAGCGTCTGGACCCAGGAGCTTCGCCTCGCCGGCGGGCGGGACCGGCTGCAGTGGCTGACCGGAGTCTTCTACAGCAACCAGGAGCGCGACTACGGCCAGGAGGTGCTCATCTCCGGCTTCGAGGCGCTGACGGGCATCCCCACCGCGGGACAATTCGGAGCTAAGCGCGACGTCCTCTACTTCTCCGACCTGAGCTACGAAATGGATCAGCTCGCGGTGTTCGGCGAAGCCACGTGGGCCGTCAACAGCCGCCTGGACCTGACCGGCGGCCTGCGCTACTACGACTTCCAGGAGGACCGGACCCAGACCTTCGACGGCATCTTCGCCGAGGCCGGAACGAACGCGGGCTCGACCTCCGCGACCGGATTCGCGCCGCGCCTCATCGCGAGCCTCGACGTCAAGGAAGGCACCAAGCTGAACGCCCAGGTGTCGAAGGGGTTCCGCCTCGGCGGCATCAACGATCCGCTCAACGTGCCGCTCTGCACCCCCCAGGATCTGCGGACCTTCGGCGGCCACGACTCGTGGGAGGACGAGGAGATCTGGAACTACGAGGTCGGCACCAAGTCGACGCTGCGCGGCGGCCGCGGGCGGTTCAACGTCTCGGCCTACTACATGGACATCGAGAACCTTCAGGCGACCGTGACCGCCGGCACCTGCTCGTCACGCGTGGTCTTCAACGTCCCCAAGGCGCGGAGCACCGGCATCGAGCTCGAGTGGGCGGCCTCGCCCAGCGACAGCTTCGACTTCGCCGTGTCGGCCAACTATGGCAAGTCGGAGCTGCGCTCCACGCTCACCTCGACCGATCCCGCCGGCAACGTGCTGGTCGTCGCCGGGATCGAGTCCGGCAACCGGCTGCCGACCGTCCCCGAATTCCAGGCCGCGGCCACGGCCACCTATCAATGGGCTGTGCAGGAGAGCTGGCTGGGCTATCTGACCGGCAGCTATCAATACATCGGCTCGCGCTTCACCCAGATCGGCGACCAGGCGGCGGGCTTCGGCCTCGTGAACCTGAATTCCTTCGGCGCCAACACGATCGGCGGACCGCTCACCCGGGACACGTTCACCTTCAACCCCGAGCTGCCGGCGTACGACAACGCCAACCTCCGCCTCGGGTTCCTGAACGGGAAGTGGGACTTCACGGTGTTCGTCAACAACCTTTTCGACGAGCACGCCCGGCTCGCCCTCGATCAGGAGCGCGGCACGCGCGCCCGCGTCGGCTACCTGGTCAACGAGCCCCGGACGTTCGGCGTCTCCAGCCGGATCACGGTCCGCTGAGCCGCTCCGGCAGGCCGGTGTCCAGGGGGATCTAGAGCACGAGCCGCACGACGAACCAGCACCAGACCGCGGCGAGGACGGCGGCGATGAGATCGAGGACGACGCCGGTCCTCGCCATGCGCGGGATGCTCACGTAGCCGCTGCCGAAGACGATGGCGTTCGGCGGGGTGCCGACCGGCAGGGCGAAGTCGCAGGAACAGGCGAGCGTCGCCGCGAAGAGCGTCGTGGTCATGACCTCGGGCGCGACCGCGTCCTTGAGCACCACGAGCATGACGGCGATGGTGGCGGTGTTCGACGCCACGGCCGAGAGCGCGACGACGGCCACGCTCGCGAGCAGCACCTGGCCGAACGGCGGCAGGCCGCGGATCACCAGGAGCTGGGCACCGAGGAAGTCGGACAGACCGCTCTTCTGGATGGCCGCGGCCATGGCGAAGCCGCCGCCCAGCAGCAGCAGCGTCTCCCACGGCACGCCCGCCAGCGCCTTGAAGCCCAGCACCTGCCGCCCGTTCGTCCGCCAGAGCAGGAGGAGCAGGGCCGCGAGCATGGCGATGCCGCCCTCCACGTGGGCGGAGGTCAGGTTGAAGTCGAAGCGCGGCTTCAGGAATTCGGTGATCACCTTGCCCGCGATCCACAGGCCGGCGGTGACCAGGAACACGCCGAGGACGATCCGCTCCGGGGTCCGCACCGGCCCCAGGCGGGTCAGCTCGCCCGAGATGGCGTCGGCGCCGATCTCGCCCGTCAGCCCCTCCTTGCGCCCGATCCGCCAGAGCATCCACCAGACGATCGGCAGGAAGAAGAGAACGAACGGCAGCCCCACGGCCATGAACTGGAGAAAGGTGACCGGGATGTCCAGCCTCTCCATGAAGCCGGAGAACTGGGCGTTGGGCGCCGTGCCGATCTTGGTGGCGATGCCGCCGACGTTGGCGCCGTAGGCGATGGCCAGCATGATGGCCATGCCGTAGTGCCGGAGCCGGCCGGTGCCGCGCTGGTCCTCGACCTGGAGCATGATGGCGAGGCCTATGGGCATCATCATCGCGGCGGTGGCGGTGTTGGAGATCCACATCGAGATGAAGGCGGTGGCGCAGAGCGTGCCCGCCAGGAGCCGCCGGGGATCGCTGCCGATGCGGTCCATGATGCCCAGGGCGATGCGGCGGTGGAGGTTCCACTGCTGCATGGCCGCGGCGATGCCCATGCCCCCGGCGAACAGAAAGATGTAGGGGTCGAGGTACGGCAGCACGCTCTCGCGGACGTTGGTGCCGAGGCTCGGGCCGAAGATGCCGGTGAGCGGGAAGAGCACCAGCGGCACGCAGGCCGTGACGTAGATCGGCAGCGCCTCGGTGAGCCACCAGATGGCCATGAGCGCGGCCCCCGCGGCGGCGAACGCCGGCCGGCTCCCCCACTCGGGGTCGTGGCGCAGGGGAGTGTCGAGGAACGCGAGCAGCAGGAAGGCGGCGATGCCGCCGAGCAGGCCGACGGCCTTCAAGGGGGTAAGCCAGGGCGTGATGGGGATTCGGCCTGGCATGCGGGGCGAGGGCGCCAGAGCTCAGTCCGGAAGCATCAGGCGGCGGTCGAGCACGGCCGCGGGGGCGATGGAGACGCGGTCGCCGCCCTCCCGGCGGGACTGCTCCAGGGCGCTGCGCAGGGCGCGCTGGATCTTGTCGAAGGCGAGGCCGCTGTCCGGGTAGGCGGCGACGCCGAGCGACAGGGTGAAGCTGGCCGGAGCGTCGTCGCCGCCGCGGGCGCGCAGCTCCTTGACCGCGGCGCGGAGCTGCTCGGCGCGGGCGCGGACGCCTTCGAGGGGGGCTTCCGGCAGCAGCAGCCCGAACTCCCCCTGGCCGTTGTAGCAGGCGACGTCGCCGCCGCGCACCCGGCGCTTCAGCAGCTCGGCCAGGGTGCGGAGCAGGGTCTCAGCGTTCTCCTGGCCCTCGGCCTTCTGGAAGGCGTCGAAGGCGTCGACCTCCAGCAGGAGGATGCCGAGGCTCATGTTGCGCCGCTCCATGCGGTGGATCTCGCGCCCGAGGCAGGACTCGAAGTACCGGTGATGGAAGAGGCCGGTGAGCGGATCGCGGAGCGCGTGGGAGCCGGAATCCTCCAGCGGCGGCCTGGCTGCGGGCCGCGGCACCGGCATCTTCGGGGTCGCGACGGCGGCCGCCGGCACCCCCCTGGGCGCCATCCCGTCCGGCGCGGCAGGTATTTCGTTCCGTATTGGGGAAGCGGTCCTGGGCGGAACCGGGTCGGCGGTTTCGAAGAGCCGCCGGTAGTCGTTGACCTCGCGGCTCAGGGAGTCGGCGAGGCGGGCGCGCTCCGTCAGCTCGGCCAGCTCGGCTTCGAGACGGCGGCGTTCCTCGCCGCTCCGGGAGGCGCGCTGCCGGGCGGCGGCGGCCATGCCGAAGGCCACGGCAAGCCCCCAGGCCAGGAGCAGGCACGTCCCCAGGACGATGCCGGGGATGGGGGATTCCCGCCCGAGCGCGGTGAACGAGGCCAACCCGAGGAGGCCCCCGGCGAGGCTGCCGCCGATGCCGATGGCGGCGCCGAGCGCGCGCGGCGAGAGGGTCCGGCCTTGCTGCCGGCGATTGGAAGCGTCGAGAGCCATTGAGCGTACGCTGGGAAGCGGACCTAGCGCGGACCACCCGCGAGCCTGAGCCGACTTTTTCCCGATAGCCAAGGAATCATAAGCCGGGAAGGCCTTTGGTGCCAACATCTGCGCCAATCTGTCCGCATCTTCGGCCGCATCTGGCGGTTGCTACGCCGCGGATTTTCTGAAACGCTCCCGCAACCGTCGACCGGAATCCCACACGGAACCGAGAGGAAGAGACCCATGGCCCGCATGCCCCGCTCCACCTGGCTCACCGCCCTGATCGTCCTGATCCTGCTGACCTCGACGGGCGCCGAGGCGTCCGATCCCCTCGCGCACACCTACTCCATCGTGGCCCGCGATCCGGCGACGGGCGACTTCGGCGTGGCGGTCCAGAGCCACTGGTTCCAGGTGGGGCCGAGCGTGCCCTGGGCCGAGGCCGGGGTCGGAGCCGTGGCCACGCAGTCGTTCGTGAAGGTGGACTACGGCCCGAAGGGTCTGGAGCTGATGCGGAAGGGCAAGTCCGCGCAGGAGGCGCTGGACCTGCTGCTGGCCCAGGATCCCCAGAAGGACGTGCGGCAGGTGGCGATGGTGGACGCGCAGGGGCGCGCCGCGGCGTGGACCGGTCCGAAGTGCATTGCGGCGGCCGGCCACCAGACCGGCGGCGGCTATTCCGGCGGGTATTCCGTGCAGGCGAACCTGATGGACAAGGCGACGGTCTGGCCGGCCATGGCGCGCGCGTTCGAAGCCGCCAAGGGCGATCTCGCGGACCGCCTGCTCGCCGCGCTCGACGCGGCCGAGGCCGAGGGCGGCGACATCCGCGGGCGCCAGAGCGCGGCGCTGATCGTGGTGAAGGGCAGGTCGAGCGGCGAGCCCTGGAACGACGGCATCGTCGATCTGCGGGTGGACGACAACCCCGCGCCGCTGATCGAGCTGCGGCGGCTGCTCGGACTCCATCGGGCGTATCAGGAGATGAACCTGGGCGACGAGGCCGTGGCGAAGAACGACTTCGCGGCGGCGCTCGGCCACTACACGAAGGCGACGGCGATGGCGCCGGAGATCGCGGAGCTGCCCTTCTGGCAGGCGGTCACGCTCTTCGTGGCGGGCCAGGAGGACAAGGCCTTGCCGCTGTTCAAGGACGTGTTCGCCCGCGAGCCGCGCTGGGCGAAGCTGGTCCCCCGCCTCCCCGCCGCCGGCCTGCTGCCGGCGGACTCCAAGGCGATCGAACGGATCCTGGCAGTGGCGAAGTAGTCCCTTATCCGTGGGATCTTGGCCAAAATTGGTAACGACTTCACGTCACTTTTTAGGGCGCCCGGTATGCCGCTGTCGCGAGGCTGGTCTATCCGGCTCCCTCGTACGCCTGCCGTATCCAGGCGATCAGCTCCGAGTCGACCTCGCTGGCGTCCGTGACGTTCACCTTGTACTGGCACATGCCTCCCGCGGCTTGGGCCAGGAGACGGGAGGTTCCTTCGACGCCCTTCATGTTCAGCCCGACTTCGACGCGCGTCTTCGTGGCCGGTCCGATCATCGCGAACTCTTCTTCCGCCGCAGGCTGACCCTTCTTGGGAGCGACCTCGAACGGACCGAAGGCGTCGATCTCGGCCATGAGCCGGTCGTGGATCGGACGGAGAGCGGCCTTGGGGCCGGCGTATATCTCGTCCAGCACGTCGGCGGAGGGCGCCGCGTCCCCGGCCGGTGCCGCGGTGGCTGTCGAGGCCTTCGTATGGGCGTGAACGAGAACGAGGAACCCGACCTACCTTCGTGACCGCGGAGGCTTTAGGCCCTTCTTGGCCGGGGCTGGTCGGCCTGAACGCAGTGTACGTTGACGATGCGCTCAGGAGAGCCGAGGGGGGGTCGAAACGCTCAGTTCGGATCGTCGAGTACCGCGGCGACCGAAGACGCCACGGCGGCCTTCTCCAGCCAGCGCTCCAGCCGCTCCGGATCCTTCTGGGCCAGGATGCGCTCGCGGACGGCGTCCGGAACCGCGATCCCGCGAACCCGAAGAACCGTCAGAAGATTGCGCGCCGCCTCTTCGGTGCGTCCCTCTGCGCGTCCCTCGTTACGTCCCTCGTTACGTCCCTCGGTGCGTCCCTCGGTGCGACCCTGGGCAACGTATTTCTTCGCGAAATCGCTCTGGTATTCGTAACCCTTCATCGTCTCCTCCAACGCGCGGCGGGCCGCCGTGAAGGGCCCGGGAGACCGTCACATAGGCAGGCCAGCTCATCCGCTTTCGAGGGTCCGGCGCCAGTTGGACCTCGACGATGATCACGCGGACAGAGACCTCACCGTCCAGAAGCACGACCACGGCATCGGCGCGGTACTCGGCGGGTTGGATCTCGCTCAGGTCGGCCGAGACGATGCGGGCTTCCGTGTATTCCGGAAGCGACACCCCGAGCACCTCGGCCAGGATCTCGGCGGCGAGCGAAGGGCGGTTCTTGAACAGATCCACGAGGATTTCGTGCGCCATGGAGGGCATGGCGGCCATCTTCCCATACTTGCGGAAAGCGAGTAAAGATGCCCGATTCTCGCAAGCCTCCCGAGGAAAGATTCCTGGCGGCGGAAACACAAAGGGGCCGAGAGAGCCTGCTGGGGGGCGAAACGCTCAGTTCGGATCGTCGAGAACCGCGGCAACCGAAGACGCCACGGCGGCCTTCTCCAGCCAGCGCTCCAAGCGCTCCGGATCCTTCTGGGCCAGGATGCGCTCGCGCACGGCGTCCGGAACCGCGATCCCGCGAACCCGAAGAACCGTCAGAAGATTGCGCGCCGCCTCTTCGGTGCGTCCCTCTGCGCGTCCCTCGTTACGTCCCTCGTTACGTCCCTCGGTGCGCCCCTGGGCAACGTACTTCTTCGCGAAATCGCTCTGGTATTCGTAACCCTTCATCGTCTCCTCCAACGCGCCGGGCAGCCGTGAAGGGCCCGGGAGACCGTCACATAGGCAGGCCAGCTCATCCGCTTTCGAGGGTCCGGCGCCAGTTGGACCTCGACGATGATCACGCGGACGGAGACCTCACCGTCCAGAAGCACGACCACGGCATCGGCGCGGTACTCGGCGGGTTGGATCTCGCTCAGGTCAGCCGAGACGATGCGGGCTTCCGTGTAGTCCGGAAGCGACACCCCGAGCACCTCGGCCAGGATCTCGGCGGCGAGCGAAGGGCGGTTCTTGAAGAGATCCACGAGGATTTCGTGCGCCATGGAGGGCATAGCGGCCATCTTCCCATACTTGCGGAAAGCGAGTAAAGATGCCCGATTCTCGCAAGCCTCCCGAGGAAAGATTCCCGGCGGCGGAAACACAAAGGGGCCGAGAGAGCCGGCTGGAGGTCGAAACGCTCAGTTCGGATCGTCGAGAACCGCGGCGACCGAAGACGCCACCGCGGCCTTCTCCAGCCAGCGCTCCAGTCGCTCCGGATCCTTCTGGGCCAGGATGCGCTCGCGGACCGTGTCCGGAACCGCGATCCCGCGAACCCGAAGGACCGCCAGAAGATTGCGCGCCGCCTCTTGGGTGCGGCCCTTGGTAAGTCCTTCCGTAAGCCCTTCCGTAAGCCCTTCGTTGCGTCCCTCGTTGCGCCCCTGGGCAACGTACTTCTTCGCGAAATCGCTCTGGTATTCGTAACCCTTCATCGTCTCCTCCAACGCGCGGCGGGCCGCGTCGTTCATGGAATTGTATACGAGGTCGTAGTAGAACCTCGCCCGGTCCTCATCGAGATCCCGAATCGCGGGCAACACCGCTGCGGCGATCGTCGCTCCCTGCTCGGAATCGCCGTGCGCCATGACCGAGAGCACGCCGAGCTCGGGACGGCGGGACGCCTCCGCGAGGTCCGTCACGACCGGCACAGCGGTGCGCCGCAGGACGGGCGGACGCAGCACAAAGCCGGGAGTGCCGGTTTCGATAGCTTCCGCACACCATCCGGCGACGACCGGGTCCGGCGCGACGACGAGGAGGGTCGCCGGGCAGCCGTGAATGGCCCGGGAGACCGTCACATAGGCAGGCCAGCTCATCCGCTTTCGAGGGTCCGGCGCCAGTTGGACCTCGACGATGATCACGCGGACAGAGACGTCACCGTCCAGAAGCACGACCACGGCATCGGCGCGGTACTCGGCCGGTTGGATCTCGCTCAGGTCAGCCGAGACGATGCGGGCTTCGGTGTAGTCCGGAAGCGACACCCCGAGCACCTCGACCAGGATCTCGGCGGCGAGCGAAGGACGGTTCTTGAACAGATCCACGAGGATTTCGTGCGCCATGGAGGGCATGGCGGCGATCCTCTCATACTTGCGGAAAGCGAGTAAAGATGCCCGATCGCCGCAAACTGCCCGAGGAAAGATTCCTGGCGGCGGAAACACAAAGGGACCGAGAGAGCCGGCTGGGGGGCGAAACGCTCAGTTCGGATCGTCGACAACCGCGGCGACCGAAGTCGGTGGCCCCCCCCTCCCACCTCGGATCATGGCGCTGTCGCTCCCTTCGGGAACGGGTGTCGTACCGCATTCTAGCGCTCCCATCCCCGATGGATGAACGTCTATTCCCGATGGAATGACCGTCATCCCCGATTCCCGGACGGCCATCCCCTTTACCCGAGGCGCCATTCCCGATGGAATGGCGCCCATCCCAAAAGGTATGGGGGCTCGGGAAACGGGAATGGGAGCCATACCCGATGGAATGGCCGCTCGGGTCGATACCCGAGGCGCCATTCCAAAAGGCATGGCGGTGATTCCAGAAGGTATGGAGGCCCGGGCGGATGGAATGACGGGCCGGTGCGATACCCTGGGGCTCGTCCCACTCCCCCAAGATCTCGTTCCTTTTGCCTGAGCCGTATCCCGCCTGACGGGGCGGCCGTTCCATCTTTCCCGGATGCCGTTTCCTTCTGGAATGGCAGTCCGGCGAGACGCTTCCGCGTTCACGACGGATGCTTTCGCGTTCACGCCGAATTCTTCCGGGTTGATGCCGGATCGGGGGAAAGCCCCTTTCCCCGGCCCTGCGAAGCCCCCCTACCCGGCTCCCTCATACGCCTGCCGGATCCAGGCGATCAGCTCGGGGTCCACCTCGGCGGCGCCGGTGACGTTCACCTTGTACTGGCACATGCCTCCGGCGGGCTGGGCCAGAAGGCGGGAGGTTCCGTCGACGCCCTTCATGTTCAGGCCGACCTCGACGCGGGTCTTCGTGGCCGGTCCGATCATCGCAAACTGCTTCTTGCGGCGCAGGCTGACGTAGCCCTTCTTGGGGGCGATTTCGAAGGGGCCAAAGGCATTGATCTCGGCCATGAGCCGGTCGTGGATCGGACGGAGAGCCGCTTTCGGTCCCGAGTAGATCTCGTCCAGCACGTCGGCGGAGGGCGCCGTGTCCCCGGCCGGTGCCGCGGCGGCGGTGCCGGCGATGCTAGCCTTCGTGTAGGCGTGGACGAGGGTGTTGGCATCCCCGTGCCCCAGGCCCAGGTTCGTCTTGAGCCAGTCGCGCATCTCGCCGTGCTTCTGGAGTCCGGTCTGCCGGATCAGGCCGAACAGCTCGTCCAGCGACTTCCCGGTCTTCGTCTGGATGTTCTTGAGCTGGGTCTCAATCGCCTTGTCTACGTCCATGGTCACCTCGGATGGAGTTGAATGGCCGAATGGAGCTGCTTCTCCCGGCAGGACGCGGAATGCACGTTGCCATCGGCCGGGAGGACAGCCTATGGTATCCGCGCCGAACCTGATTGGTGGTCAAAACCCTGAAGGTCGACTCAACGGAAGGGACTCGGCGGATGTTGTCCGTCTACCTGGCCCAAGGAGGTTTCTGTCCATGAGAAAGCTCGTGCTGACTGTTCTCGCAGTCCTGCTCGCGTCCTGCGGCTCGTCCGGTTCCGAGTCCAGGACTCTGGCAACCGCTGGTCCCCCTGTCCCCGGCGACATCTGCCCGCAACTGATGCAGGCCGGACCCGGCATCCCCGAGATTCCCGTCTCCGGCACGCTGAGAGTTCTGGCGTTTGGCGACTTCGGGACCGGGAAAGCGCCCCAGCAGAGGGTCGCGACCGGGATGGAGGCGCAGAAGCCGTATGACTTCGGCATCACCCTGGGAGACAACTTTTACGAGAATGGGCTGAATTCTGACACTCATCCACGCTGGCAGACCGACTGGGAGAACCTGTACTCCGATCTCGGCATCCGGGTCTATGCAACCCTCGGAAATCATGATTACTACGATGCAGCGAGCCCGCCCGCCGAAATGAAACGCTCGTCCCTGAGCCAGACCTGGTGCCTGCCGAAGCCGTACTACACGTATGTCGCCGGGCCGGTGCAGTTCTTCGCCATCGATACCGATCCCATTGCGAAGGGGCAGCCTTCCGTTCCAGCCCAGATGAAGTGGTTGAAAGAGTCTCTCGCCGCCAGCAAAGCCACCTGGAAGGTGGTCTATGGACATCATCCGATCTACACCAACGGCAAACATGGCGGGGATCAGGGGGTGATTCCCGAGGTGAAGGGCACAATCCTGGAGGTTCTCAAGCAGAACAAGGTCGATGTCTACATTGCCGGGCACGACCACGACCTGGA
The DNA here is from genome assembly GCA_031390755.1 of Holophagales bacterium. Taxonomy (GTDB): domain Bacteria; phylum Acidobacteriota; class Thermoanaerobaculia; order Multivoradales; family UBA5704; genus DATMER01. The sequence goes on along the minus strand of JANMTS010000065.1, from coordinate 53,482 downwards.
GGCGCTCAAGCCGGAGGGCGGAGTCTGGTTCTTCGTCTCCGGCGGCGGCGGCACGAAACTGCGGCCGTTGAAAACCTCAACGTGCAGGCAATGGGCCAAGAGCATGCACGGGTTCACCGTGCTCGAAGCGGACCAGGAAACCCTGACCGTGGGCTTTTTCGACGATCAAGGCAAACCCGTGCCGGGAAGCAGCGTCGTCCTGAAGAAGGGTTCGCCGGCACCCGACTGCAACCGCTGACGAGGAGAGCCGGCAGGATGCCGGCGCTCCCAGCGGGGCTCTTCCAGCGGACGGTCAGAGGCGGACGTCGAGCGCGACGTCGAGCGAGGGCGAGCTGTGGGTGAGCCAGCCGACGGAGATCATGTCGACTCCGGTGGCGGCGACCGCGGGGGCGGTCTGGGGGGTGATGCCTCCCGAGGCCTCGGTGAGGGCCTTGCCCTTGGCGAGGCTCACGGCCTCTCTCAGGGTTTCGAGAGACATGTTGTCGAGCAGGACGATGTCGACGCCCAGGTCCAGGGCTTCGCGGAGCTGGGCGAGGGAGTCGACCTCCAGCTCGATCTTCACGAGGTGGCCAACGTAGGCGCGGGCGCGCTCCACCGCGGGGCGGACGCCTCCGGCCAGGGCCACGTGGTTGTCCTTGATCAGCACGGCGTCGTCGAGGCCGAAGCGGTGATTGCTGCCGCCTCCCGCCTTGACGGCGTACTTCTCCAGGGCTCGCAGGCCCGGGGTGGTCTTGCGGGTGCAGACGATGCGCGTGCCGTGCTCGGCGACCAGGGCGACGAGGTTGCGGGTGGTGGTGGCCACGCCGCAGAGTCGGCCCAGGAGGTTCAGGGCCGTGCGCTCTCCGGTGAGGATCGAGCGCGCCGGGCCTCGCACCACGGCCAGGGTCTCCCCCGCTTCGGCGTCCCGGCCGTCGCCGGAGAGAACCTCAACCTCGACGGTGGGATCGAGAATGTGGAAGGCGGACGCGGAGGCGGTCAGCCCCGCGATCCGGCCCTCCTTGCGGGCGACGATCACGGCCTCGGCCTGGAGATCCGGCGGGAGGATCGCGTCGCTGGTGAGGTCGCCGGCCCGGCCGAGATCCTCCTCCAGGGCGCGCCGGACGAGCGGCTCGTAGAGGAGGGGGGGCAACGAGGCGATCCTGGGCAAGGTCTTGTCCAAGCTCGCCATCATCGCGCTCCCGCCACGGCCAGTCGCGGCTCCGCGACTCCGGTTCCTTCGCTCTCCTCGACCACGGCGCCTCCATCCGGTCCCGCGGTCACGAAGAGGTGGTGCTGCCACTCGGGATCGGTCTGCGGGAAGTCGGAGCGGTAGTGGCCGCCCCGGCTCTCGTGCCTGGCGAGGGCCGCCGCCGTCACGAGCCGCGCCACGCAGAGAAGGTTGCGCGCCTCCCCCGCCATCTCGGGATCGGCGTCGGCCAGGGCCTTCAGACCGGCCAGGGATTCGGTCAGGCCCGCCTCGTCGCGCACGACGCCGACCTTCTCCCACATCAGGCGGCGGACGGCGAGTTGGGTCTCCGCGTCCCGCGAAGTGCCCGCCGGGATGATCGGGACGGTGGGGACACGCCGGCCCGAAGTTTTTCCGGGATTGGAAAGGCCGGGCTTGGCGAGCTTCTCCCTGAGGTCTTCCGCCACACGGACGCCGAACACGAGCGCCTCCAGGAGCGAGTTGCTCGCCAGCCGGTTGGCGCCGTGGACGCCGGTCGAGGAGACCTCGCCGCACGCCCAGAGGCCGGGCAGCGAGGAGCGGCCGTAGCCGTCCACCGCGATGCCTCCCATGTGGTAGTGGGCGGCCGGCGCCACGGGCATCGGCTCGACGCGCGGGTCGAGGCCGTGCTGCCGGCAGAGCTCGAACACGGTCGGAAAGTGCTCGGGAAAGGCCTCGCCCACGGCCTCGCGGGCGTCCAGGAAGATCTTCCTCCCGTCCATCAGGCGGCGCCAGATGGCCCGCGCCACGACATCGCGCGGCGCGAGCTCCAGGTCCGGGTGCTCCTCGCCCATGAAGCGGACGCCGCGGTCGTCGATCAGGATGGCGCCCTCGCCCCGCAGCGCCTCGGTGAGCAGCGGCATGGGCGCGCTCCCGGTCTCGACGGCGAGCGCGGTGGGATGGAACTGCACGAACTCGAGGTCGACGAGCCGGACGCCGGCCCGCGCGGCCATGGCCAGGCCGTCGCCCGTGGCCTCGCGCGGATTGGTGGTGTGGAGATAGAGCTGGCCCGGGCCGCCGGTGGCGAGCACGACGGCGTTCGCCAGATGGAGCACGCGGCGACCGTCCTCATGGAGGGCGACCACGCCCACCGCCCGGCCGTCCTCGACCACGAGGTCGACCGCGAAGGTGCGCTCCAGCACGTGAACCTCGGGCGCGTGGTGGACGGCTTCGGCCAGGGTGCGGACGATCTCCGAGCCGGTGGCGTCCTTGGCGTGCAGGATACGGCGGCGGCTGTGCGCGGCCTCGCGGCCGAACGAGAGATCGCCCGCGGCGTCGCGGTCGAAGCGGGCTCCCATGTTCAGCAGGGCCTGGACGCGCTCCGGCCCCTCGCCGGTCAGCAACTTCACGGCGTCCGGGTCGGACAGCCCGGCTCCGGCGACGAGGGTGTCGGCGGCGTGGAGCGACGGCGTGTCGTCCGTGCCCATGGCCGCGGCGACGCCTCCCTGCGCCCAGGGGCTGGAGCCGCTGACGAGCGTCGTCTTGGTGAGGACGGTGACGCTGAGCGGCGCGCAGCCGAGGGCCGCGGTCAGGCCCGCGGCGCCCGTTCCGACGACGAGCACGTCCGAGGTCATGACCTCAGGAAGCTCCTCCACGTTTCCGATCCTGCGGGGCGCGTTCACTTGCCCTCCCGGCGGCCGACCGCGAGCATCCGGTCCAGCGCCAACTTCGCCCGCCGCCCGATCTCCGGGTCGACGAGAACCTCGTGCTGCATCGTCTGCAGCGAGTGGAGGATCTTCGGCAGCGTGATCCTCTTCATGTGCGGGCAGAGCTGGCAGGGCCGCACGAACTCGACGTCCGGGAACTCCACGGAGACGTTGTCGCTCATCGAGCACTCGGTGATCATCACCACCCGGCGCGGCCGGTTGTCGCCCACGTAGCGGATCATGGCCGCGGTGGAGCCGACGAAATCGGCCTCGGCGAGCACCTCCGGCGGGCACTCCGGGTGGGCCAGGATCTGGATGTCGCCCTGGCCGACCGCCTGCCCACCGTAGGCCTGCCGGTACTGCCGCAGATCCTCGCCGGTGAAGCGCTCGTGGACCTCGCAATGACCCTTCCAGAGGATGAGCTGGACGTCCGTCTGCGTGGCCACCCACTTGCCCAGGAATTCGTCGGGCAGGAAGATCACGCGGTCGACGCCGAGCGACTCGACGATGGCCACGGCGTTGGCCGAGGTGCAGCAGATGTCGGTTTCGGCCTTCACGTCGGCCGAGGTGTTGACGTAGGTCACCACCGGCACGCCGGGATAGCGCTCGCGCAGCAGACGGATGTCCGCGCCCGTGATCGAGGCGGCGAGCGAGCAGCCGGCCAGCGGGTCCGGGGTCAGGATGGTCTTCTCGGGCGACAGGATCTTGGCGGTCTCCGCCATGAAGTGGACGCCCGCGAGGACGATCACGTCGGCGTCGGTCTTCGCGCCCTGCTGGGCGAGGCCCAGCGAGTCGCCGACGTAGTCGGCCACGCCATGGAAGATCTCGGGCGTCTGATAGTTGTGCGCCAGAATGACAGCGTTGCGCTGCCGCTTCAGCTCGTTGATGGCGGCGATGTACGGCGCATGGACCGGCCATTCCAGGGCCGGGATCACGGACTCAACCCGCTCGCGGATCGCGGCGGTGGCATGGGCGACGGCAGGGGTGTACTCCAGGGCCGGTGCGGCGTTCGAGGAATCCAGCAGGCTCATTCGACATTCCCCCTATGCTCAGCCTGAGCATATTCACGGTATGAAGAAAGGCCGGGGAGGCCGGCCTTGGAACTTATGCTACTCATGAGTATTAGTCCTTGTCAAGACTTCGTCACCGGAGTGACTCAGTCTTGCAAGATCCGGGTCAGGAGCGCTGAAGAGAGGAGCGGAGCTTGCCGTAGTCGATCTTGCTGTTGTGGCGGGGGTCGACCGGGAGGGGCTCGGAGGTGAAGCGGATCTCGTCGGCGGGCTGCCCGGCTGCGGCGAGGCGGGCCTTGATGTCCTGCTCCAGCCCGGCCCGGTCCGCGTCCTTCCGAACCTGGAGGACCAGCACGACCTTCTGCCCCAGCTCGGAGTCGGGCAGCCCCACGGCGGCGGCCCGGAGGAGGCGGGAATCGCCGGCGCAGGCGGCCTGCTCGACGAGTTGGGGATGAACGAGAGCGTCTCCGCGACGGACGGTTGAATGGACGCGGCCGGCGATCCAGAACCGGCCCTGGCCGTCAAGATAGCCGGTGTCTCCCATCCGGTGCCAGACAGCCCCTGATGGTCCGAAAATCTTGTTCTCTTTCACGGCGCCCGGATTGCGGTAGTAGTCGCGGCAGACGTGCTCGCCGGTCACGACGAGCTCTCCGATCTCTCCCTGCGGCAGCTCCCAGCCCTCCCAGCCGTCCGGTCCTAGCTCCACCGGTCCATCGTGAATGCGGATGACCTTGGCTCGAATTCGCTCGATGGGGCGGCCGGCGCAGAATCCGGGGCTGTCGGGGCGGACGTCGCTGACCGCGGCCAGCCTCTCCTCGGCGCTCAGGTGCGCGACGGGCTCGGCCTCGGTCGAGCCGTAGGCGACGAAGATCTCGGTCTCGGGCAGCGCCTTACCCCAGGCGGCGAGTTGGGCGTCGGAGACCGGGGCGCCGCCGGTCAGGATGCGCCGCAGGGCGGGCCGGTCGCCCGTCCTTTCTATAGAGGCGGCGATGCGGTCGAAGAACGGGGACGAAGCCGTGCAGGTGGTGACGCCGTGGTCGCGCATCTGGCCGAGCAGGATCCGGGCGTCCACCTGGTCGACGCGGCGGAAGTCCATGGCCGGCACCACGGAGGGGACGCCGACCGCCAGGTTGTTGAGCGCGAACACCGGGAACATCGGCATGTCCACGTCGCCGTCCCGGCTGGGAAACTCGGCGGACAGCGCGCCGTGCTGGGCGAGCAGGAAGCGGTGGGTCCGGTTCGCTCCCTTGGGCTCGCCGCTGGAGCCGCTGGTAAAGGTGATGAGCGCGGGATCGTCCAGCCCGGCCGCGTGAACGTCGCCGTCGCCCGGCGGCTCCTCGATCTCGGACAGGGTGCGCCGCGCCGGCAGCGGGCCGAGCCGCCCGCCCGTGGTGACGGTGATCGGGATCGAGCGCAGGCGGCCCGAGAACAGTCTCAGGACATGACTGCGGGGGATGCCCAGGTAGGCCCGGGGCTCCGCGAACGCTGCGAAAGCCGCAATCTGCTTCCAGCCGATCCAGGGGTCTACGAAGACCGCGACGGCTCCCAGGTCGAGCAGCGCGAGCATCGCCACGTAGAGGTCGATGGACATGGGGATCATGACGATCGCCCGGTCGCCCGGCCGCAGCCCCTGGCTCCGCAGCCCGGCGGAGGCTCGGTCCGTGCGCTCCCGCAAGCCGGCGAAGGAGATGGACGTGTCCTTGAGGATCAGCGCCGGCCGGTCCGGCCAGCGCCGGGCGTTCTCCGCGAGGATGGAGAGGACGTTGTGCGCTGGCGATTTCATGGCCGGAGCCTGTACAGGTGATAGCGCCGCAGCAGGCGTCCGGTTCCGCCGTCCATCTCGCCGGAAGGATTGCCCTCCCGATAGAGGCAGTGATTGGCCAGCCGGTATCCCTTCTCCATCGCCATGAGATGACCCTGAGCCATGAGCGCGGCGCCGAGGCCGGACCGGCGGTGCTCCGGCAGAACGCCGATCGTCTTCACGTTCACGGCCTCCACATCGTTGCGGCGAGCGAGATATCGGAGCAGCGCGATCGGGTCTCTCCGGCCGCGAAGCGCGGCGACCGCCCGAAAACGGTCCGGGTAGGCGAAGAGGAAGCCGGCATCCTCGCCGTCCGGAGCCCGGGCGAACCAGATGAGGTCCGAATCGATCAGCCGGCGGGCTCCGGCGTAGAGGCCCAGGAACTCGGGCTCGGAGATCTCCGTGTAGAGGAAGTTCCGGGCGAAGACGGTCCGGGACATCTGATAGATCCGCCGCAGCTCGTCCTCGAAGCGGCCCGCGTCGAGGCGGCGCAGCCGGTAGCCGGCCGAGAGCGCGGTCTGCCGTCCAGGCTCCAGATGGGCCGCGACGACGGCCGGCTCCACCCGCTTCGAGGCGTAGGTCTCCAGCACCTCGAAGCCGTTCGCCTCCCACATCTCTGGGTAGCCCGGAGGATTGTAGGGCTCCAGCAGGAACGGCGGATCGTCCCAGGGTCCGACGCTCAGCCGGTGCTTGTGCCAGGTGTCGCCGTCCATCGGGCCGATCACCTCGCCCGCGCCGGCCTGCCGGAGCCAGCCGATCGACTCCTCGAAGAGCTGGCCCACCGCGTCTTCAGCGTCAGGCAGAGCCTCGAAGAAACCGAGCATTCCGTACGGCCGGCCTTCGGGATCGCGAAGAACAGGAGAGAGACGGGCCACGATCCGCGCCCGCGGCCAGCCGGCTTCGACAGCGACCCAGGCCTTCTGGGAGCCGGCGAACGCGGGCCGGAACAAGCTGGCAAGGACGTCCTTGCGGGTGGGAGCGTTGTAGCCGGGATCGTCCCGGTAGACCTGGGCCGGCAGGCGAAGGAAGGCCTCCAGCCCGGCACCGGACGAGGCGTCGAGGAGCGTGAAGGGCATCACCGGGGTAACGGGGTCGCCGGTCCCGGCCTGCCCTACATCAGGGTCATGCCGGGACGGCGGCTGAAGAACGGCTTGTAGGCCAGCAGCCAGAGGCCCGAATAGTCGCGCATCAGGCGCATGCGCAGAACCTCGATCTGCCGCGATTCGGCGGCGTCGCCCGTGAGCACCGTCCGGCTGAGCATGTGGTTGAAACGCCACAGGTACTCGTCCGCGGCGCGCGAGGTCAAGCGGGCGCGGGCGTAGGAGGGCGATTCCCCGGTGACGGAGGTCTCGTCCATGATGCTGGTGATCTCCTGCGCCTCCTCGTTGATCCGGATGCGCAGCGCCGCGGCTTCGAGGAGGAACTGCTCCAGCTCGCGGTCGTGCTCCCGGCGGCCGTAGCGGCGGCGGAACGCGACCACCTCGCGCGGCTCCAGGCGCAGGGGAAAGATGTCGGGCAGCAGGACGATGCGCTCCGGCTGCAGCTCCTGGCTGGTGTCGTGGAGGGCTTTGGCCAGACGGCGGAACGGCTCGCCGAGCACGTCCTCCAGGTCGCCCAGGTGCGCGCGGGCGGCCTCGCCCGAGCCGGCGAGGAAGAACTCGCCGGTCGGCATGTCAGGAGGAATGCGCACCGTCCCGCTCGGCGGCTCTTCGGCCTCTTCGCGGGCCGCCGCGGTCAGGCGCGGCATGATGTCGCGCACCCGCTGGCGGATCGAGGCGATGTCCTCCAGCTTGAACTCCTCGCGCTGGAGCTGCTTCTCGAACTTCTCGATGGCCTCGCGGAACTCGGACAGCTCCTGGTCGAGCTGGTTGTCCGACGACATCTCGCGCTCCAGCTCGAACACCCGCTGGTACTCGGCGACGATGCGCTGCTCTTCCTGGCGGTAGAGCTTGTTGATGCGGTTCTTGAAGGCCAGGTTGGTTTCCTGGATCGCCAGCAGCAGGTCGGGATGGAAGTAGAGGCTCCCGAGGTTGTGCTTGAGGTCGCGGTAGCGGCGGATCAGGGTCGACTCGTTCAGCTCCTCGAGGCTCTCGGTCTGGCCGGCCTCGGCGCGGATGGCTTCGACGGCGGACTTCCGGGCGCGCAGATCGGCCTCGTCCGGCGGCGCCGCGTCGAGCTGCGCCCACAGGCCGTGAAAGATCTCGGCCAGCCGGCGGTAGTCGCCCAGCCGGGGGTCGCCGCCGCGCTCGTCCTCCTCCTCGCTCAGCCGGGCCAGCAGGAAGTCGACCTTGTCGAGGCGGTCGTCGTCCCAGTCGTCGTCCTTCTGCATGTACAGGTAGAACTTGACGAGCTGCGTGAGAATCTTCTCGTCGTACGACCGCACGCGGCGAAAGAACTGCCGCAGCAAGTCGGGAGGGACTCTGCTATCCTCCGCGTCGAGCGCGTCCAGGAGGTCGGCGAGCCGCCGTTCGATGAGCTCGAGCCGGGTCCGGATCCGGTCCGTTTCCGAGGCGTTGAGGCTCTGCGAGATCTCCTTCAGCCCGGTGTAGAGATCCTGGAAATCGGCGGAGTACGGATCTTCCACCCGATGAAGAAGGCTTTTCCCGAGGCTCTGGAGAAACTGGTGGAACGTCCAGCCCGCCCGGAACCGGTGAGAGGTATCGGAGTAGCGGCGGTGAAGGGTGTTCAGCTCCTGGACGGTCGCCATTGTTCATTCCAATCCATTCGTGGAAGATTCGAGGATATTACGCCATGGCGATGGGAAAGGAAAACGTCCGCGTCCTGATCTCCCGGGAAGACCTCGAGCGCCGCGTCGCGGCGCTGGCGGCGGACATCAATCGGGACTATGCGGACAAAGCGGCAGGCGACGACGATCTGATCGTCATCGGCGTGCTCAAGGGGTCGGTCTTCTTCATGACGGACCTGCTCAAGCAGGTCACGGTCCCGGTCCGCATCGATTTCTTCCAGACGTCGAGCTACGGCAGCGGCACGACCTCGGACGAGGTCCGCATCCGCAAGGATGTGGACCTGCCCCTGCGCGACAAGGATGTCCTGCTCATCGAGGACATCGTGGACACGGGCCACACGCTGCGCACGGTGCTCTCGCTGCTCAAGTTCCGGGGCGCCCGGAGCGTGCGGCTCTGCGCGCTGCTCGACAAGGTTTCGCGCCGCGAGGTCGAGGTGCCCATCGAATACCGCGGCTTCGAGATCGAGAACCTCTTCGTGGTCGGCTACGGCCTCGACTTCGACGAGCGCTACCGCAACCTTCCCTACATTGGAGTCGTCGAGACTCCTGATTCTGAAACGGAACCGTCGTCCCCTTCCTGACTTTCTTCTGCGGAGATCCGAGAGCGATGCAATTCCTTCACACCGACTACGCCCCCAAGGCCATCGGCCCCTACTCGCAGGCCGTGATGATCGACGGCTGGCTCTATACGTCCGGACAGGTGGCGATCGATCCCGCCACCGGCGAGCTGGTGGACGGCGGCTTCGAGGCCCAGGCCAGGAGGGTGTTTGAAAATCTGAAGCAGGTTCTGGCCAGCGCCGGCTGCACGTTCTCGGACGTCGTGAAGGCGACGGTCTACGTCACCGACCTGGGGGATTTCCCCAAGCTGAACGCGATCTATGCGGAGGCGATGGGCGACCACCGGCCGGCCCGCTCGACGGTGCAGGTCGCGGCGCTGCCGAAGGCGGCGCTGGTGGAGATCGATTTCATCGCAAGAGTCGGTTGACGGTTGATCCCATCCCCCCTCTCCCCGGCCCTCTCCCCCGTTCCGGGGGAGAGGGAGAAATTCAGGACCTTCAGGCGGGAATCACCGTCTGACTTCTGACGATCCCGACCGCGGCGTCCACCTCGGCGGTCGAGACGTCGCGGTGGGTCACGAAGCGGATTTCGTCCGCGGAGACGTGGCTCGCCAGGGTTCCGGCCTTCGCCAGACGCGCTAGGAAGGGGTCGGAGCGGCCCTGCTCTTCTCCCACCCGGCAGAGCACGATGTTGGTCTGCGGGGCCGGATCGACCTCGAAGCCCGAAATGCCCTGCAGCCCCGCCGCCAGCCGGCGGGCGTTCTCGTGATCTTCGTCCAGGCGGCCCGGCCCCTTGCGCAGGGCGATCAGCCCTGCCGCGGCGAGGATGCCGGCCTGACGCATGCCGCCGCCGAACATCTTCCTCATCCGCCGCGCCTCGTGAATGAAGCCCCGGGAGCCGCAGAGCATCGAGCCCACCGGCGCGCCGAGCCCCTTCGACAGACAGAACATCACCGAGTCGAAGCCCGCGGCCAGGGCCGCCGCCGTCGTCCCCAGGGCCGCGGCGGCGTTGAAGATGCGGGCGCCGTCGAGGTGGACGGGCAGCGAGTGGCGCTTCGCCACGGCGAGGAGCGCGTCCAGCCGCGGCCGGTCGTAGAGCACGCCGCCCGCGATGTTGTGGGTGTTCTCGACTGCGAGCACGCCGGTCCGGGCGTGGAAGGTCGGGTCGCGGTCGATCACCGCCTCGACCGCCGCGGGATCGAGCAGCCCCCGCGGGGAAGCCAGGACGCGCGGCATCAGGCCGGACAGCGCGGCCATGCCGCCCATCTCGAAGCGGAAGATGTGGCACAGCGCGTCGCAGATGACCTCGTCGCCGGGCCGGCCGTGGAGGCGCAGGGCGATCTGGTTGCCCATGGTTCCGGAGGGCACGAAGAGCGCGGCCTCGAAACCCAGGGCGGCCGCGGCTTCCTCTTCCAGCTTCGACACCGTCGGGTCTTCGCCGTAGACGTCGTCGCCGACCTCGGCCTCGGCCATGGCGCGGCGCATCTCGTCGTCCGGGCGGGTTACGGTGTCCGAGCGCAGATCGATCATCGAGTCCCTTCCTCCTGCCCCTTCGGGGCCACATAGTCGGCGAGAAGCCCGGCGAGCAGCTCGGACTCCCCGGTCTCCACCACGTCCGCCACCACCGCCAGGCTCGCCTCGTCGAAGGCCTTGATGACCGCGAGGTTGCCCTCGTGGGCCAGCGCGTCCAGGTCGTAGCGGGTCTCGTCCACCCAGCGGGCCGCGCGGTAGAACGCCTGCCCCTGCTCCACCGGCCGGTCCAGGCGGAGCCAGAGCTCCGCGGCCAGGGCGAGCACCTCCCCGATCCGGCGGTTCTCCCGGCCGAGGATGGGGGCGCGCGGCAGCGGCCGGGCCAGATACGGCTCAAGGCCGTGGCGATGCGCGGCGCGGGCGAAGTCGCGCTCCGGCGGCGGCTCGCGGTGGAACAGGGCGTCGAAGAGATCGTCGCGCCCTTCGAGCTCGTTGAGGAGCCGGTGCCGGTCGGCGGGCACCAGGAGCGGCGTGATCGCCTGCACGCACCGCGCGCCGGCCAGCGCGAGGCGGCGGCAGCCTTCGTCCCAGAGCGACGGGTCGTCGGTGAGCCCCGCGATCAGCGGCCAGACCGCGGACGCCCCGGTCGGCAGCCGGTCGAGACGGCCCAGGTCGCCTTCCATCAACACGGAAAGGAGGTCGAACACGAAGGTGACGCCCTGGACGGACGGGATCTTCGGCTCCTCGCCCGGGAAGAGCTGGACCAGCACAGGAGTACCGTGAACGAGGCGGGCCGTGGCCAACTCGTCGCGGGCCGGGCCGCGCTTCGACGGCACGGGCGGCACGTAGAGGACGTCGTCGAGCGGGATGTCCGGCAATGCCTCCACGGCGCCAGTACGCGACGCCGGACGCCGCGCCCACTCGCCCAGCCGGGCGGTCGCCAGATGGATCCAGGGACGGTCGGGCGTCTCCCAGCTCTTGGGGAGGTAGCGCACCCAGAAGCGGCCGGGCTCGGGAAGCTGCGATGCGGGCTTGCCCGGGCGCGTAGCGACCGTGTCCTGCGGCGACCGCGAAGGCGCCGGCTCGGCGGTGGATGCCACTAGGGAGCCTCCCGCGCCTCCGCCTCAGGTACCAGGCCCCGGGCGGCGAGCATGCGGTGGATGTACTTCCCGATGACGTCCACCTCCAGGTTGACCCGGTCGCCCGGGCTCAGGCCGGAGAGGGTCGTCACCTCCAGCGTGTGGGGGATCAAGGCCACCTCGAAGCGGTCGGCACGCAGGGCGGACACGGTCAGGCTCACGCCGTCCACCGTCACCGAGCCCTTCTCCACCAGGAACGGCGAGACCTCGGGCGGGATCGAGAACGCGAGCACCCGGTGCTCCGTGAGATCCTGCCGGTCCACGACGAGCGCGGTGCCGTCGACGTGGCCCTGGACCATGTGCCCGCCGAGGGCGTCGCCCATGCGGAGAGCGGGCTCCAGGTTCACCTCTCGCCCATCCCGCAACCCGCCCAGGTTGGTGCGGTCCAGGGTCTCGGGCGACAGCTCGACCCTGGATCGGACGGGAGGCTCGCCCACCAATTCAGTGATCGTGAGGCAGACGCCGGAGACGGCCAGGCTCGCGCCGATCTCCAGGCGCCGGCCCAACTCCGGTGTGTGGGAGAGGACCAGACGGACGCCGCCCTGGCCCGAAGGCTCCGGGTCGCCGATCAGGCGCCCACGCTCGCTAACAATGCCGGTAAACACCCTTTGCGATACCCCGTGAGGAGGAGGTCGCCGCCCCGGCGGCGCACCTCGAAGTCTTCCAGTCGTGCCGCGTTGGCCAGCGAGGCGAAGCCCTCGCCGCCCAGCGGGCCGGGAGCGGATCGGCCGCCGATCAGGAGCGGCGCGCAGTCCACGCCGACCCGGTCGAAGAGCCCCGACTCCGCGAAGCTCGCGTGAACCTCGCCGCCGCCCTCGACCAGGACGCTACGCACCCCGCGTTCGTAGAGATCGGAGAGCACCGCGGCGGGCTCGACCGAGGGCAGTGCCACGATCCGGGCGCCCCGCTCTTCGAGGGCCGTCCAGCGATCCCGGGCGGCGGCCTCAGTGTATATCAGCACCGGACCGTCGACCTGGAAGAGCCGCGCTCCCGGCGGCGTGCGGAGGCGCCGGTCGAGGATCACGCGCAGATTGGGTCTGCCCGCCAGACCGAGCCGCCGGTCGAGCCGGGGATTGTCGGCGAGGACGGTCCCGATGCCGACCAGGATGGCGTCGTGCTCTTCCCGCAGCGCGAGGCCCCAGCGCCGGCCGGCCGGCGACGAGATCCACTGGCTCTCGCCGGTGGCCGTGGCGATCCGGCCGTCCAGGCTCATCGCCCACTTCAGGGTGACCTCGGGCCGGCCGTGGACCGCCGGGATCAGGAAGCGCAGGTTCAGGCGGACGGCGTCGCGAGCCAGGCGCTCCAACCGCGCCGAACCCCCGTGCTCGACCTCCACGCCGGCCGCTCGCAGACGCTCGAACCCGCCGGCGGCCACCCGGTTCGGGTCGCGGTGGCAGGCGACGACCCGGGCGATCCCCGCTTCCAGGACCGCGTCGACGCAGGGCGGCGTGCGGCCGTGATGGTTGCAGGGCTCCAGGGTGACGTAGAGGGTGGCGCCGCGGGCCGCGTCTCCCGCGGCGCGGAGCGCCTCGATCTCCGCGTGCGGGCCGCCGACCTGCCGGTGCCAGCCGCGGCCGACGATCTGACCGTCGCGAACCACAACGGCGCCGACCATCGGATTGGGAGAGGTTCGATACCGCCCGCGGGCGGCGAGGAGGAGAGCGCGCCGGAGATACTGGCTGTCGGCGGCGGAAGGGGCCGCCGAGGCGGCGTCAGCCGACGAGAGCAGACGCGAACTCCCGGGGACGGAAATCCACCAGGTCGTCGGCCTTCTCGCCCACCCCGAGATAGAGGACGGGCAGGCGCAGCTCCTTGGCGATGGCGACCACCATGCCGCCCTTGGCCGTGCCGTCGAGCTTGGCGAGGAGCACGCCGTCGATCGGCACCACCTGCTGGAAGGTGCGCGCCTGGGCGAGGGCGTTCTGTCCGGTGGTGGCGTCGAGCACCAGGATGGTCTGCTTCTGCCAGTCCGCGGCCTCGCGGTCGATCACCCGGCGGACCTTGCTCAGCTCGGCCATCAGGTGGTCCTTGGTGTGGAGGCGGCCGGCGGTGTCGACGATCAGGTTGTCGATCTTCCGCGCCTTGGCGGCGTGGATCGCGTCGTAGACCACGGCGCCCGGATCGGCGCCCTGGCCCTGGCGCACGACCTCGACGCCGAGCCGCTCACCCCAGAGAGCGAGCTGCTCGATGGCCGCGGCCCGGAAGGTGTCGCCCGCGGCGAGCATCGTCCGGTTGCCCTGCTGCAGGGAGCGCTTCGCGAGCTTGGCGATCGAGGTGGTCTTGCCGACGCCGTTGACCCCGACCACTAGCGTCAGCACCGGGCCCTTGCCGAGCAGGCGGGGGCGCGGCGCCTGGAACAGGAGATCGGCGATCTCGTCCGACAGGATCTTGCGCAGCCGGGTGGCGCTGGTGGTCTGCTCCTTGAGCGCATTCCGGCGGACCCCTTCCACCAGGCTGAGGGAGGTCTCGACGCCCATGTCCGCGCCGATCAGAACCTCTTCCAGATACTCGAGCGTCTTCTCGTCGAGCACCGTCTCGCCTTTCACGGCGGACGACACCTTGTCGAGAATCTCGGTGTGGGTCATGAACAGGCCGCGCTTGAGCTTCCCCCAGAAGTTGGCCTGCTGCTCGTCGTCTTCCCGGGGCGCCGGAGTCTCGGGCGCCAGCTCCAGGATGTCGAGCTTCTTCGTTTCGTCAGCCATCTCTGGATCGCCTACCCGAACAGCTCCTGGTTGAGCGTCTCGACCGCCACGCCGAGGCTCTTGCGGGCCTGGGCCACGAGCGACGGGTGCCTCTGCACCAGCGCCAGGCAGTACTGGTCCGGCATCGGGACCATGTAGATGTGGAGGCCGCGCTTCTCGATGTGGACGATCTTCATCTCCCCGAGGCCCATGCCGTCGAGAAGGCGTTCGAAGCGCCGCAGGTAGATGCCCAGGTACGCGCCGATGATCTTCATCTCGTACGCGCTGAAGTCCGCGCAGGCGAGATCCACGGTCTCGCCGCTCCCGTCGAGGAAGAGGGCGCCCAGGGCATCCTTGTTGGTGTCCAGCAGGTTGGCGAGAACGTGTTCAAACATCGGGCGTGATTCTATCCCGAAAAAATTGATCCCGAAAAAATTGACCCAAAGAATCGGGCGCGGTATCCAACGCAATCCTCACCGGGAACCGGCGGCCGCGCGCACGGGACCGGCCAGAGTCTCGGTGCGCGCCGGCCGCGGCCGGATCTCTCCCGCCTCGAAGGCGCGCAGGAAGGCGGTCACGATCTTCGCGTCGAAGCGGCTGCCGGTGAGCTTCTTGATGGTCTCGACCGCGTACTCCAGGCTGTAGGCCTGCTGGTACGGACGGTTCGTGGTGATGGCGTCGAACGTGTCGGCGACGCCGATGATCCGGCCGAACAGCGGGATCTGCTCGCCCTTGAGCCCGTCCGGGTAGCCCCGGCCGTTCCAGGCCTCGTGATGCGAACGGATGCCCGGCACCATCTCCTTGAGCTGCTCGATCGGCGTCATGATGTCGTGGCCGATCACCGTGTGCATCTTCATCTGCTCGAACTCCTCGGCGGTGAGCTTGCCCTCCTTGCGGAGAACCAGATCCTCGACGCCGATCTTGCCGACGTCGTGGAGAAGCCCGCTGATCCAGACCTTGTGCTGGACCTCTTCCGGGAGCTGCAGGAAGCGCGCGATGGTGCGGCTGTACTGGGCGACGCGCTCGGAGTGGCCGCGCGTGTAGGGGTCCTTGGCGTCGATCGCGGCCACGAAGGCGCGCATGTTGCCGATGAACAGCTCGCGGTTCGCCTGCGCGGCCTGGCGGAGCTGCTGCACGTAGCGCTCGACGTGGCCGCTCATCTGGTTGAAGTCGTCCGCGAGGTCGGCGAACTCGAAGGTCAGGCCCTTGGTGTCGATCTGGCCACCGAACTTGCCGGCCGCGATCTCGTGGCTGGTCTGCGCCAGCCGCTGGATCGGATGCGACACGCGGCGCGCCGTGAGGTAGGCGAAGATCATGGCGAGGACGGCGAGCAGCAGCGTCGAGAGCACGGTCTGGAAGATCATCCGGTCCACCGCGGCGAACGCCTCGGACAGCGGCTTCTGGACGATCACGCCCCAGCCGCTCGCCTCCACGGCGCTGACCTGGGCCAGGACTTCCTTGACCCCGTCGGCGGATTCCACCTCGTACTCCTGGGTCAGGCTCGCCGGCCGCTGCACGAAGAGCGGCAGCACGGTCCTCTTGAGGGCCTCCACCATGGCCGGGTCGCCGCCCTCGGACCACAGGATGCGCCCCTGCCGGTCGACCAGGAAGACGCCCACGTCCCGGTTCACCTCGCCCCGGAGCCCCTGCTCCAGCGGCTGGAAGCGCAGCAGAGACTCGACCACCAACTTCTGGCCGTCTACGCCGGTGAGCGGAATCGCGAGCAGCACGGCCAGGGTCTCGCCCTTCTTGCCCATGTCCACGAATCGGTAGAGGGGATTGGACGAGCGCTGCCCGATCACGTCCTGGAACGCGCGGTCGAGCGCTTCGCGGCTCGGAGCCCCCAGGTTCCCCGGCGCGAGCAGCGGGCCGCCGCCGTTGCCGTCCACGACCCGCAGGGCCAGCAGTCCCTCGCTCTCGCGCACGAACCGCTGGAGGTGGGCGGTCACCCAGGGCTCGCGCAGGCGGTCGGCCATCAGCGGCGGGCCCGGAGCGATGAGGATGCCGTTGCCCAGCTCCTTCAACGGCCGCTGCGCCGCCAGCAGATAGGCGCTGACCTCCTTCGCCAGCGCGCCGGCCTTGCGGATGAGATAGTCGCGCTCGGCGTCGCGCAGCACCTGCTGATTCTTCTGGATGAGCAGGAAGCTGCTGACCGCGAGCGGGATGATGCCGGACAGCAGCAGCGCCAGCAGAAGCGCATGCCGCAGCTTCAGGCGGCGGAGAAAGCTTCGGCGTGGCGTCGTCATGGAGGGCTTGGGGCTCGGAGACATCCAGCGAAATTATACTCGATGTGGGATGTCAAGCCGAGCGAACGGCGCACGCAGGAATGGAACGAGCTCCTCCCGCACCGCATCCATGCCGATCCCCTCGACCATCCGGCCCTCCCCGAGCCCCGCCGGCAGGACCCAGACCAGCCCCGACTCCCGCGCCTTCTTGTCCCGGGCCATGTGGGAGATCAGCTCCTCCGCCCCGACCTCGACCCGGGGGGGCAGCGGCGGCAGGCCGAGCCGCTCCAGGAGAGTCCGCAGCCGTTCCGGCAGGCCCGGATCGAGCCCTTGCCGGACGGCGAGCCGCCCCGCGAACAGGATGCCGTAGGCCACCGCCTCCCCATGCCGGAGCCCGGCGTAGGCGCCGGCCGTCTCCACGGCGTGGCCGAGCGTGTGGCCGAAGTTGAGCAGCTTGCGGTCGCCCTGCTCGGTCGGGTCGCGCTCCACCACCCGGATCTTCGCGGCGGCTGCGGCAGTCACGACCGGACCGAGCGCCACCGGGTCGCCCGCCAACAGGGCGTCGAGCCCCTGCTCCACCCGTTCGAGCAGATCGGGATCGAGAAGCGCCGCCATCTTGATGACCTCGACGAGGCCGGAGCGCAGCTCCTCGCGGGGCAGCGTCGTCAGGAACGAGGTGTCGCAGATCACGAAGGCCGGATGATGGAAGAGGCCGACCGTGTTCTTGCCGCCGGCCAGGTCGACACCGGTCTTGCCGCCGAGGGCCGCGTCCACCTGGGCCAGGAGAGTCGTGGGGATCTGAAGAAACTCGATGCCACGCAGGAAGCAGCCCGCCGCGAACCCCGCGAGGTCGCCGACGCTGCCGCCGCCGAACGCAATCACCCGGCTGTCGCGCTTGCCGCCGGCCGCCAGCATCGCATCCCAGAGCCGCCCGGCCGACTCCACGGTCTTGGCCGGCTCCCCCTCCTCCACCTCCAGGATCTCCCACCGCCCCGCCGCCTGCCGCAGCGGCTCCAGCCGCTCGCCGTGCAGCCCGAGCACCCGCGGCGTGCTGACCAGGAAGACCGTCCGCCCCGCCAGCCACTCCGTGATCGTTTCCACCGAGGACGCAAGGGCGTCGTCCCCGACGAGCACGGGGGTGGAGCCGGTCGGGTGGCGCAAAGTCAGGGAGTGGAACATCGGCCCTCACCCCCCGGCCCCCTCTCCCGGTCCGCCCAAGCACGCCCGCCCCGGGAGTGGGGGAGACCTGCTCTTTCTTCCTGCTTTTGGGCCTGCTTCTGGGGCGTGTGGGGGCGCCCCTCCCCCGGGGCGGGTGGACTCGGGCGGACCGGGAGAGGGGTCGGGGGTGAGGCCCTCACTTCTCTCCCTTCACCAGACCGATCCCCAGCTCGTCGAGCTGCTTCCCGTCCACCTCGGAGGGCGCGTCCATCATCAGGTCCGTGGCCGAGGCGGTCTTCGGGAAGGCGATCACGTCGCGGATCGTGCTCGAGCCGGCGAGCAGCATCACCATCCGGTCCAGGCCGAGCGCGATGCCGCCGTGCGGAGGCGCGCCGTAGCGCAGCGCTTCGAGGAAGAACCCGAAGCGGGCCTCGGCCTCCTCGGCGTTGATGCCCAGCAGCCGGAACATCCGCTGCTGCAGCTCGGGGTCGTGCATGCGGATCGATCCGCCGCCCAGCTCGATGCCGTCCATCACCACGTCGTAGGCGCGTGCCCGGACGGAGCCCGGATCGCTCTCCAGCCGCTCCAGGTCGCGCGGGTCGGGGCTGGTGAACGGATGGTGCATCGCGAACCACCGGCCCTCCTCCTCGCTCCACTCGACCGTCGGGAACTCGGTCACCCAGAGGAATGCATGCTTGTCCGCCGGGATCTGCTTGTACTGCTTCGCCAGCTCCTGGCGCAGCGTCCCCAGGGCGTTCGCGGCCACGGACGCGGGCGCCGCCACGATCAGCGCGAGCCCGCCCTCCTCAAGGCCCAGCGCCTGGGCCGCGCCTTCGAGCTCGGCCTGGGTCAGCGCGTTCTTCACCTGGAAGACCAACTCGCCGTTCCTGCGCCGCAGCGTCAATACGCCGGCCGCGCCGCTCCGCCGGGCGATCTCCACCCAGCCGTCCACGTCCTTGCGGCTGGCCTCGGCCGCGCCGGCCGCTCCCGGCACCGCGAAGCCGCGGATCGCGCCGCCCTTCGCCGCCGTCTCCTGGAAGCCGCGGAAGCCGCTGTTCGCAAGCAGGCCGGTGAGGTCGGCGATCTCCATCCCGTACCGCAGGTCCGGCCGGTCGCTGCCGTAGCGCGTCATGGCCTCGGCGTAGGTCATCCGCGGGAACGGCACCGGCAGTGGAATGCCGCCGAGCGGGAAGATGCGCTGGAACAGCCCCTCGATCAGCTCGAAGATCTCCTCCTCGGTCGGGAAGGACATCTCCAGGTCGATCTGGGTGAATTCGAGCTGGCGGTCGGCGCGCAGGGCCTCGTCGCGGAAGCAGCGCGCGATCTGAATATAGCGTTCCATCCCGGCCACCATGAGGATCTGCTTGAAGAGCTGCGGCGACTGCGGCAGCGCGTAGAAGCTCCCCTTGTGGGCCCGCGAGGGGACCAGGAAGTCGCGCGCGCCCTCGGGGGTCGACCGGGTGAGGATCGGCGTCTCCACGTCCACGAAATCCTTCTCGTGGAAGTAGCGGCGGATCTCCATCGTGACCTTGTCGCGCAGCAGGAAGTTGCGCTGAATCTCGGGCCGGCGCAGGTCGAGGTAGCGGTAGCGCAGGCGGGTTTCGTCGGAGGCCTCGATCTTGCCGTCCAGCGCGAAGGGCAGCGGCTCGGAGCGCGCCAGGATCTCGCCGCGCCGCGCCAGAACCTCGACCTCGCCGGTCGGCATGTCCTTGTTCACGTTCTCCGGCGTGCGGCGGGCCACTTCGCCTTCGATCTCGACGACCCACTCGTTGCGCACCGTAGCGAGCGCCTGGGCGACCTCGGGCTGGAATTCAGGCGACACGACGACCTGGAGCACGCCGCTGCGGTCGCGCAGATTGAGGAAGATGACGGCGCCGTGGTCCCGGCGCCGCTGCACCCAGGCCTTGAGCAGCACGCGGCTGCCCACGTCCTCGACCGTGACCGTGCCCGCGCCCCGCCGCTTCAGAGTTTCCTGTCCAGCCATGCCTCGTTCGCCCTCGCTTCATCCAAGATGACGATAGTGTTCTTTCAGCGCCGCGTAGCGGTCCGCCGTCTCGGCGATATGCCGCGTCTCCTGCTCCGTGAGGGACCGCACCGGCCGCGCCGGAATGCCCAGCGCGAGCTGCCCGGCCGGGATCCGGTGCCCGGGCGCCACGACCGCGCCGGCGCCGACCATCGCGCCCCGCTCGATCACCGCGCCGTCCAGGATGCGCGAGCCGATGCCGATCAGCACGCCGTCCTCCACCGTGCAGCCGTGGACCACGGCGCTGTGCCCGACCACCACCCCCGCGCCGATCACCAGCGGAAAATCGCCGGCCACGTGGAGCACCGTACCGTCCTGGATGTTCGTCCGCGCGCCGATGCGGATCGAATTCACGTCGCCGCGAGCCACGGTGTGGAACCAGAACGACACGTCGTCCCCGAGCTCCACGTCGCCCACGACATACGCCCCCGGAGCCACCCAGACCCGGGCTCCGAGCCTGGGGGACACGCCCTGAAAGGGATGGATCGGCATCGGTCTGTGCGCCTCCTGATGGCCCTTGAAAACGGAGAGCCGGCCCTCGGGCCGGCCGCTGAAGCATGACATACAATCCGCCGGTGTCCAACGGCCGACGGCCCGGTCCGCGCCCGCCGGACGCCCGCAGGAAAGGAGACCGAGAGGAAGCCATGACGCCCGAGCCCTCCCCCGCCAGCCCCGTCCGCTGCGAGACCCCGATCGAGGTCCGCTACGCCGAGACCGACCAGATGGGCGTCGTCCACCACGCCAACTACATCGTCTGGTTCGAGGTCGCCCGCACCCGCCTCTGTGCGCTCTCCGGCTTCCACTACGCCGACGTCGAGGCCATGGGCTACTTCCTGATAGTCACGGGAGTCCAGGTCTCCTACCGCAAGCCGGCCCGCTACGGCGACGCCGTGCGCGTCGTCTGCTGGGGAGAGCGCCTCGGCTCGCGGGGCCTGACCTTCGCCTACGAGGTCCGCAAGGGAGACGACCTCCTCGTTACCGGTACCACCGACCACATCTGGGTCGAGAAGGCCACCGGCCGCGTCTGCCGCACGCCGGACTCGCTGCGCGAGCCGTTCCGGCGGCTGGCGGGGATGGCGCCCAGGACTGGCTGAGGTAGCAGGCATGTTAGTCTGGATCGTTGGATCGACCAACGAGGATTGAATTGGGAAAGGACATAGCGTCGCCCTGAGCGGCATTCGAGACCATGGTGGGTATCACCCTTGCCCAACGTCCCGAGGGCGTGCGACTGACCGTGCAGAAGCTACTGGAGCTCGTACGCTCCGGGCGCATCCGCATCCCTTCCTTCCAGCGTCCCCTGATGTGGGGACAGAACGACCATCAGCTCCTTCTCGACAGTGTCCTCCGTGGATTTCCCGCTGGTGTGTTTCTGTTCTGGCGGCGCCCGGCACCTCCAGCAAGGATCGTGCTCGGTCCATGGACCGCGGAGGTGGAGGCGAACCCGGATGCCTGGTGGGTGGTTGACGGACAGCAGCGCATCACCTCTCTGACCGGAACGCTCCTGCATCCGGATCCGCTCCAGCCGGCCAGCCCCTTCGCGTTCTACTACGACCTCGCCCGCGAGGAATTCGTTCATGCGCCTCCGGCCAGCAGCGAGCGCCCTGAGTGGGTGCCTGTCAACCGGCTTGTCGACGCTGCCGATCTGGGGATCTGGCTGGCCCAGTCTCGCCTGGATGTGACGAAGCAGCGGCAGGCCCATGAGGTCGCCCGCAGGATGCGCGAGTACGAGATCGTCGGGTACGTCGTCGACAGTACCGACGAGCGCGCGCTGCGGGCCGTTTTCGACCGCGCCAACACGTCAGGCAAGCGCATGAGGGGCAAGGACGTGTTCCAGGCTCTCCATGCAGGGTTGGAGGGAGAGACGCCGGCGACCTTCGCCACGCTCGCGACCGAGCTGCACAATGCCGTGCGGTTCGGCATCGTCTCGGATCCGTGGCTGCACAAGGCAGCCCTCGCGATCCGGGGCATTGACGCAACGCAGTCGCTCAAAGGAAGCTTCCGGGAGCCGGGTGCGCTGAAGGACACGTTCACCGAGCTTCTGCCGGCGCTTCGCAAGGCCATCGAGCTTCTGCGCGGAGTCGCGGAGATCCCGCACTATGAAGTGTTGCCCTATGGCCTGCCGCTGGCCGTGCTCGCCCGGTTCTACCATCTGTTTCCGAAGCCGAGAGAGCGGTCCGAGCTGCTGCTCGCGCGGTGGGTCTGGCGGGGCGCCGTCAGTCAGGCCCATCGGGGAGAGAGCGTGCCTTATGTGCGGAAGAACTATCGCGCCCTCGTGGCCGACGATGAGGAGGGTTCCGTGCAACGGCTCCTGGCGCTTGTCCCTTCAATCCCCCCGCCCTCGCGCGTCGATCTGGATCTGAGCCCCTATCGTCCGGCAACCGCCGCAACCAGGATCGAGCTTGCCGCTCTCGCGGCCTTGCAGCCGCAGCGGCTGGTCCGGGCCGACCCGCTCGAGCTTGAGCTGGCCGTCGACATCAACGAGCTCTTCGGCGCGGTGAAGGCCGGCCGGCTGCCTGTCTGGACACCGAAGATGAACAGCGTGCCGGCGGCAGGAAAAACCGTCGCTGCGCGGCTCCTGCACCCTCCCCGCGAATCGAATGACGTGAGCTGGGAAACGATTCTGGCCGAGGCCTCGGACGACGCCCTGGAGTCCCACGGCTTCGACAGCGATGCAAGGCGTGCCCTGCGCGCCGGTGATTCGAAAGCGGCTCTCGAAGCGCGAGCAGCTCACGTGCGGCTCCTCGTCTCCGAGCTCGTGGCGCGGCGAGCGCGCTGGGGGGAGAACGACCGGCCTTCGCTGGAGTATCTCGCCGACGATTCCACGCAACCATGACAGTGCACGGGAATCAGGCCTTCGCAGTCCTGCTGTACAACGAGCCGGTCGCCCACCTTCGCGTCCGCGGCGACGGCTCCTCTGCGCTCCAGTTCCTGCCCCTCCTTCGAGGTCTTTGACTTCGACTCCCCCGCTACCGGATCGAGATCACGACCGCGTCCGACTGGCGGGCCGGCGGGTCGATCTTCGACGCCTCCACGGTGCCGATCCACAGGCCGTGGACCAGCTTCTTCCCCACCACGAGCCCCTGGTAGTCGCCCAGGAAGAACGCCCCCGAGGCGAACGCCGCGAAGCGGGCGTCGAAGGGCGCCTTCGTCGACCGCCGGGCTGCGGCGAAGCTCTCGCCGTTGGCGGACAGCGCGATGTAGTGATCCACCAGGAACAGCCGGTCCGGATCGTTGCGCAGGGAGTAGTAGGAGATCGCCACGCGGCCGGTCGGCCCCACGGCCACGGCCGGCGTGAAGCTCGGCGCGTCGGCGGGACCGTCGGAGACGACCCGGGCCGCGCTCCAGGTCTGCCCGTTGTCGTCCGAAACCGTCATCAGGATCTGGTCGACTCCCTGGGTGAACACGTCGTCCGGCCAGACCACGTAGAGCCTTCCGTTCCGGGGATCGATCGCCGCCGCCGGAACTCCTCCCGTGCGCAGGTTCGGCACTCCGGCGCCCGCGACCGCGGCCACCTGCACCGGCGACGACCAGGTCGCGCCGCCGTCCTCCGAGCGCGCGCTCAGGATCGAGTAGGGGCCGCGGGCGTTGTCGCCGTGGAACCAGACCGCATGCAGCACGCCGCCGGGACCGACCAGCGGGATGATGCCCAGGTTCGCGCCAGTCCGGTGGAGGACCGCCGAAGGCGAATAGGACTGGCCGCCGTCGCCCGACCAGGAGACGCGGAGAACCGCGTTGCCGTCGTTCAGGACCGTGTCCCACCCCACATAGACGCGGCCGCGGAACGGGCTGTCGGAGCGGGTGTCGACCACCAGAGCCTGCTTGTCGTCGAACTCGTTCGCGCCGCCGCGGTGGACCTCCACGGGCGGCCCCCACGTCTTGCCGCCGTCGGCCGAGGCGGACACGAAGATGCCATTGTCGGGATCGGTCTCGTTGAACAGCAGCGACGCGTAGTAGGCCCGGCCGTCCGGCCCATAGGAGACCCAGGGATCGGACGCCCGTTGGAACGCCCCGCCGTCGACCCGGGTCAGTCCCGGAACGATCCCCTCGGTCCAGGTCCGCCCGGAATTCTTCGACACCGCGAACGTGAGCACGCGGGCGCCGCCATTCTCGAACCGCCCCTCCTGATAGCCGGCCAGCAGGTTCGCGTCCTTCTTGGGATCGATGGCGAGGAACGGCTCGGTCTGCGTCTCGGCCTGCCCCCGGCTCCCGGAGTCTGGAGCCAGGATGTCCCGGCTGACCCGGACCCAGGCCGGCCGCCCGCCGCCCTTCCGGGGAGCGAGAGCCGGAGCGCTGAACGCCTCGGGAGGCAAGGGAACCTCGGGATCGATCTCGCCCGAGAACAGGGCGATCCCCTTCATGGACTTCTTCCACTCGCTGCGGGAGTAGGGCGCCTCTTCGGCGGAACCGGCTCCGGCAGTCAGCAGGGCGGCGCCGAGCAGGGCGAGGAACGACAGACGGCGGACTGATCCAGGCATGGCAAACCTCCAGACTCTTGTCATGCCCCCACTTCGAGACACGGCCCAGCGAACGAAGGCGGGCGAACGATGACGGCAGAGAGACCTGGAGAAAGTCTAGCACCGCTTCCTGGCGAGCTCGCGAACGAGCCGGACAGGCCGAGTTGCCGGACTCCGAACTGAACCTTGAGCTCAGGGTAGATCTGCCGTAGGCATGGAGGACCATGTCTCGATTGAGATCGCCGGAGGCGTGGAGATTGGGTGCCATGGGGGTCTCCTTCCGCACACAAGTGTACAACCCTCAGTCCAGCCGCCCCTACCCCACCCGCCGCGAATACACCGCCTCGTGGAACGGCCGGCCGGCCTCCACCTCCTGCACATACCCATCCTGCATCAGCCGGCGGAGGGCCATGGAGACGGCTCGGCGGTCGACCTCGTGGCCGAGGCGCCTGGGGTAGCGGCGGTTCAGCTCGTCCGCGAGCGACGAGGCGGTGAAGGTGTCCTCCTCCCGCTTCACGGAGATGACCACGGCGGTCAGTTTGCTGGCGGTCGTGCGGACATCGGCGTCTTCCAGAGCGGGGGCGGGTCTCGGAGGCGCGGGGCGGTGTTCCCGGACGACCTCCCCGATCTCCGAGGCGGCGGTACGGAAGGCCTCGTATTTGGCCCGGATGCCGGCCAGGGTTTCCGCGACGGCGGATCTCTGCTCGCGGTGGAGAGTCTCCTGCTCGGCGTGGTACGACTCCTTCGCCTCCAGATCGACGATCTGCGCTTCCAGGTCGGCAACAGCCTCGGCAATCGACAGTTTGGACGGCATGGATAACTTCCTTTCGTCTCAAAGAAGCTTATTTCGTCACAGATAAACTCAACTCGCCGCAGAATAACCTTATCCCGTGACGAAGTCAACTTATCTGAGGCGACATAAGGTTATATGAGGCGAAATAAGGTTAGGTCGCCGCAAGGTAGGATTACGTTGTCACAGATAAGATTATTTCGTCACAGACAAGCTTATCTCGCCCCGGTATAAGGTTATCTCGTAACAGACAAGGATTCGTCGTCACATTTAAGGTTATGTCGTCACAAGGTAAACTTACTAGGTCACAAAGAAGCTTACTTTGTGGCGACCTAATGTAGGGGCGGCCCTTGTGGCCGCCCTGGGCGGGCGGGATAGGTTCGTGGCACCACCGCGGTGCCGTAGCAGAGCTCACTTCCGCCAGAAGAGCCGCACGCCCCAGATCAGCACGGCGACGGACACGCCGCCGCACAGCGCCCCCCAGAACCAGTACGGCAGGAACAGCGCCTGCTGCATCCTCATCACGTCCGAAGGAAAGGTTCCGGACGGGTTCACCGCCGCGGGCGTGAAGAGGTAGTCGGCCCGGGAAAACACGCTCAGGGCGAGCTGGACTCCGACGAAGACCACGGTGAGCCGCCTCGCTTCGGCAGAGAGCCGGGTGGCCAGGAAGCACGTGATCACGACCATTCCTACGAAGGCGAAACCGAAGAGGTTTCTCACCAGGAAGACTTCCACTACGAGCAGCAACAGCCCCAGCCCGATCAGGCAGGCGCGGGCGCCCCGGCCGGTCCTTCCCAGGTAGAAGCAGACCGCCGAGGCCACGGCCGGCCCGACCAGCCCTCCGGCCAGGGAGAGCCCCTCGCGGATGCGGCCGAAACCGGTGGTGTCGATCTGCGCCAGCCCCGAGCCGTTCGGCCAGATCATCATGCGCTGGAATCCGCCGCCGATCAGCACCGCGGTCACGCCATGACCCATCTCGTGGGCGAGCGTCGACAGGAGGAGCAGGGGCCGGGCCAGGAAGCGGCCCAGAACGGGGACGCTGTAGACGAGGAGCGTGGCCAGGGCGCTCAGGAGAAGGACGGCCCTGGCGTTGCTCGAAGAGGTCTCGGGCTCAGGCTCGGATGAGACGCCGGGCGCGGCAAGGGAGGTATCCGTCAAGGCACCCACCTCGCTCAGAGGCTCGTCTTGCGGGGTCACGTCTCTCTCAATTCTCCGTGTCCGGCTCCAGGCCGAGCCGGATCAGCAGGTTCTGCAGAATGCGCGCGGTCAGGCCCCAGATCTGCCGGTTGCCCACGTGGTAGACGCGCAGCAGGCGCTCGACGCCGTTGACCGCGACCGGGCGCTCCTCCACCATCTTTGGGTTCGTGAAGGCGCTCAGAGGAATGCCGAAGACCTCGGAGATCTCGCCCGCGTTCGGCGTGGTGTCATAGGGGAAGCGAATGGCGCCGACGCAGGGGACGACGCGGAAACCGGTCGGCGTATCCCCCTCGTCGAGCTCGCCGAGGCGAAGGATGGACTTGGGATCGAAGCCGATCTCTTCCTGGGTTTCGCGCAGGGCCGCGGCCCAGGGGTCTTCCTTGATCTCGTGGACGCCGCCCGGAAAGGCGATCTGGCTGCGGTGGCTGGTCAGGGTGTCGGAGCGCTTGGTGAGGACGGTCCAGAGCTCGCCTGCGTCCACATAGAGAGGCACCAGCACCGAGGCCTGGCGCAGGTCGTTCATCGCCAGTCGCCGGGGCGGCGGCGAGGAAAGTCGGTCCCGGATCTCCGCGATCCAGCTGCGGCGCTCGTCCATGGTCATCCTCGGCTCTTCTGTATTTCTATCAGATCCTGGGAGGCCCGGATGCGGAAGCCGATCGGCTTCGCCGGGGCCTCCGGCAGGCGGAAGCTGACTTCGTAGATGTGATGCTCGCCGCCCGTCCATCCCATGGGGTGGGTCCGGGACGAGCCGAGGGCGACGTCGAAGGAGACCGAGCCGTCGGCGCGCAGGATCGTCGGCCGCAGCTCCGAGCCGTTCGCAATGAGGCGGGACGGCGCGTTGCGGTCGAAGTCCAGGGTGAGCCCGCGCAGAGGCTCGAGGCTGGCCACGACCAGATGGCCGGTCTCGGCTCCGGCGATCCGCAGATCGCTCCCCGTCTCCGCCCGCCAGAGGTTGGAGCTGATCGGCTTGACCCGGATGCCGTCGTGGATCATCCACTCGCCGGGCAGATCCTGCTGCGTGGCCTCGTAGGGGAGCCAGTCCGCGATCCGGGCCGGGACCGGGTGAGGCGTGGCCGGGCTCATCCAGAGCGGAAACAGGAGCGGAGCCGCCAGCGCCGCCGTGACCAACGCCCAGGAGGCCCGGAGCGGCCGGACCGGAAACGGCAGGAACCAGAGCGCGGCGTACAGGGGGAGGAACAGCCGGTTGCCCACGGTTCCTGCAACGCCCGCGAAGTCGTAGGGCCGCAGCAGCAGGAAGCCGAGCGACGCCAGCCCGGCCGCGGCCAGCAGCGCCCAGCGGCCCTGGTCCTTGCGATAGGCCGAGAAGGCCAGCAGAACCGGCAGGAAGTACGGCAGCAGGCCCACGTTCCTCCCCGCCAGGAAGTACCAGGCGTTCCAGCCGAGCAGAGCCGGATCGAGCAGCGGCTTGCGGGCCGCCATGGCCCAGAAGGGCTCCGCTCCGGCCGCGATCTGGACGAAGGCGGTGAGCGCGAAGAGCGCCAGCGCCCCCGCGAGCAGGCCGAGCCAGGCGGGCTGGCGCCGGATCGACGGCGACCGGTTCAGCGCGATCGCAGCCGGAATCAGGAGCAGCAGATAGGGCAGCCGGTAGGTTCCCGGAATCGCCAGCAGCGCGCCAATCGCAGCCCATCGGCCGAACGTTCTCCACGCCCATCCCGACGTCCCCTGGTACATCGACGACAGGGCCAGAGCAGGGCCGTCGGAGAAGACGAGGGAGAATCCGATGGCTGTCACCGCGAGCAGGAAGACGTCGGCCGTCGCCAGGAACACATAGGAAAAGGCCGCCGAGGCGAACACGAAGGCGGCCACCCAGAGCGGCGCGGCGGAGCCGGAGCCGGCAGTCCCCACTCCGGACGCAGACATCCCCTGGCGTCGGGCCAGCGTGCGGGCGGTGAGGAACGCGGCGGCGGCCAGAAGCAGAACGTTCGCAACCCGGAGGCCGCGGTACGGCATGACCCGCACGAAGGGGACGGCGAGCAGCGCGTGATGGAACGGCCGGGCGAAGACCTGGGTCCGGCCGCCGTCGCGGCTTTCGAGGTCGATGCCCCGCGGGCGTACTCCCCACTGATCCACATAGCGGCGATAGTCCTGCTGCGAGTAGAGCAGGTCGAAATCCCAGGCGAGGCTGGAAGCCTGGAGCGCGTAGGTCGGCTCCTCGCCTTCGTCGGGAGGACGCGCGGTGCGGTCGTTCACGAGGGTAGAGACCAGCAGCGCGAAGAGGAGGGCGCCGAGGACCAGCCAGCCGTATGTGTCCTTCAGGGGCGCAAGGAATTTCAAAGGCGCATCTCCCATCGCGGCCCGCCGAGCTTGGACAGCCCGAAGCCTCCAAACAGGTGCGGCTCGATCCACAGGTGCGCGAAGCCCGGCGGCCGGCGGAGCTCGGTCTCGATCCACGCCTCCTCGCCCGGAGCCAGGTCGCGCGGCAGCGGCAGCCAGGGCCGGTCCGCGAGCAGATCCGCGGTCAGTCCGTCCGCATCTTCGGCCGTGAACATCTTGAGGACCAAGGCCACGCCGCCAGGACCGCGGTCTCCGGCGATCCAGCGGGCGAAGCCGGAGTTGCGCAGGCGGATGCGGAGTCGCCGCCGCTCCCCTTCCGGCCAGGGCATCTCGGCGCCTTCCACCGTCACCTCGCCGTCGAGCCGTCCCCAGGCCAGGCTGCTGGGCGGCGGCACGTCCGGCCCGGCGGCCGGAAGATCGCCGGGCGGAGGCAGCTCGAGCCACTCCTCGCAGGCATCGACGACGGCGCTCGCGGAGAGCGCCGGAGCATGGCGCAGCCGGACGTGCTCCCGCGCCGCCTCGCCCATGGCCTTCAGGCGTCCGGGCTCGGCGAGCAGCGCGCGGACCATGCCGGCCAGCTCCGCCGGCTCTTCCTCGCCGGAGAGCGGGACGCGCACCACGACCTCGCGCGGCAGGTCGGCGAACTGGGCGTAGTCGGAGACCACGGCCGGCCGGCCGCCGGCCAGCACCCGCAGCAGCGACGCCGAGGTCTCCCCCGCCGTCGGATACCGGAGGTTGAGGCAGAGGTCGACCGCCGCGATCGAAGCTTCCAGCTCTTCGAAGGTGACGAAGCCGAGCACGTGGACCCGGTCTCCCACACCGATCCGGCGGGCCTCGTCCATCAGGTCCAGCCCCGTCGAGGACTCCCCCACGACCAGCAGGTGGGCGTCTTCGAGCCCGGAACAGGCCAGCGCCTGAACAGCTACGGACGTCCTCTTGATAGGAGTCTGGAATCCGAACGAGCCGAGCACCGGCTTGTCCACGGGAAGGCCGAACCGGACGCGGAGCCGGCGGCCGGCCTCTTCGTCGACGGCCGGAGGCAGCGGAATCCCCATGGGGATCGCCCGCACGCGGATCTCCGGGTCTTCCTCGCGGATCACGTCCGCAGCCCATTCGCTGTGGACGAGCACGCCCCGCTGGCGCCGCAGCAGACCGCGGTGCGCCGGCAGCGAGAACACCGGCGCGGAGCCGTAGGCGTTCCAGCGCTTGGCGAGGGCCGCGGCCGTGCCGACCCAGCCGTGGTCCCGGGTGAGCAGATCCTTATAAGGATAGAAGTCGCCGCGCCCGAGGGTGACGTCGAGAAGCAGGTGATGCAGCACCACATCGTGCAGGGTGAGCACACCGGGGATGCGGAGCGCCAGATCCCGCACCCCCTCGTGGTAGCGGTTGTTGCCCATCTGGTAGAGAGGCAGACGATTGTCCGTCCCGGTCGCCTCCGCCGGAGCCATCGGCCACGCCGACTCGACCTCGGGAGCCACCGGCTGACCCGGCAGGCGGATCAGCCGGACATCGGCGCGCTCGGCCAGGAACGGCAGGAGGTCGACGCTGTAGTCGGCGATCCCCGACCGGACCGGCGGCAGCGGGGAGACGTAGTCGAGGCGGACCCTCACCCCCGGCCCCTACAGCGCCAGGTCATCTTTCCCCGGCACCGCCATCTGCCCCCTGAGGAAGGCCTCGATGAACGGATCGACGCCGCCGTCCAGGACGCGGTTCGCGTCGCCCACCTCGGCGCCGGTGCGGTGGTCCTTCACCATGCGGTACGGATGGAGGACGTAGCTCCGGATCTGGCTGCCCCAGGAGTTGTCCATCTTCAACCCCTCGCGCTCGTCCTGCTCCTTCTGGCGCCGCTGGACCTCGCGGTCGTAGAGGCGCGACCGGAGAACCTTCATCGCCATCGCCCGGTTCTTGATCTGGCTGCGCTCGTTCTGGCAGGCCACCACGATGCCGCTGGGCATGTGCGTGATGCGAACCGCCGACTCGGTCTTGTTGACGTGCTGACCGCCGGCGCCCGACGAGCGGTAGGTGTCGATCCGGAGATCCTTGTCCGCCACCTCGATCGCGATGTCGTCGTCCACCTCCGGGAAGACGTCCACCGAGGCGAACGAGGTGTGGCGCCGGCCCTGGAAGTCGTAGGGGCTGATCCGCACCAGGCGATGCACGCCGGCCTCGCTCTTGAGGTAACCGTAGGCGTTCTCGCCGCGCACCGCGACCGTGGCGCTCTTGATCCCGGCCTCGTCGCCGTCCTGGCGCTCCATCAGCTCCACCTGGAAGCCGTGCTGCTCGCCCCAGCGCAGATACATGCGCAGGATCATCTCGGCCCAGTCCTGCGACTCGGTGCCGCCGGCTCCGGGGTGGATGGCCAGGATGGCGTACTTGTCGTCGTCCGGACCGGAGAGCTTGAGCTCCAGCTCCAGGCGGTCCAGGTCGACCTTCAACCGGTCGAGGAAGCGGACCATCTCCTCGTCGACCTCGCTCTCGTCGAGCAGCTCGCGCCAGGTGGCCAGCTCGTCGGCGTCGGAGCGCAGCGCCTTCAGGGTTTCGAGGCGCTTCTCGAGACCGCGGCGCTGTTTCATCAGGGAAGCGTTACGGGTGGGGTCGTCCCAGAAGCCCGGCTCCTGCATCTGCCGGTCGATGTCCCACAGCTCTTTTTCTAAGCCGGTGTCCTCAAAGATACCCCCGGAGGTTGGTGAGTTGCTCTGCGAGGCTATCGATACGCGTCTGGGCGTCGGAAGCGATCATGACCGGGTCTCCTTCTTGGAACCAACCGTCTTGGAACGAAAATATAGCGCAACCAGGGAGGCTGCCGAGACGAGCGAGGCCAGGAACGGGAACAGCCACGGCAGCCGGGCGTAGGGGGTGAGCCCCTTGCGGCCCAGGACGCTCGCCGAGAGCGTTCCCTCCTTGAACACCCCGAGCTGCGACCAGACCGAGCCGTCCGGCCCGATGACCGCGGACACGCCCGTGATCGCCGCCCGCAGCAGCGGCCGGCGGTTCTCGGCGGCGCGGAAGCGGGCTGCCCGGTAGTGCTGCCAGGGCGCCCAGGTGTCGCCGTACCAGGCGTCGTTCGTGACCGTGACGAGGATCGTGGCGCCCTGCTTCGTCAACTCGGCCACCTCGTCCGGGTAGACCACCTCGTAACAGATGGCCATGCCGATCTTCTCCCCGTCCCAGGGCAGGATCTCCAGGCGGTCCGCCGGGCGGAACTCCCCGGCGTTGCGGGCCAGCTTGTCCATCCAGGAGAAGAGGCCGCGGAAGGGGACGTATTCCCCGAACGGCACCAGATGCCGCTTGTCGTAGCGGTGGAGCGTGCCCTCGGGCGTCAGCAGGTACGCCGAGTTGTAGAAGCTCCCCTCGACCGGATGGCTGGAGTTGAACAGCACCGTGCATCCCAGGCTCGACAGGTGCTGCAGGTCGGCCTGGAGCTGCTCGTTCTGCACGAAGAGGAACGGCCAGGCCGCGCTCTCGGGCCAGACCACCAGCGCGCCCGGCCGGCAGGCCTTGACCGAGGCGTCGAGCAGCCGGTTGTAGCCCTGAAGGACGACGACCGGGTCGTACCCCATCAGGTTCGGGATGTTGGGCTGGATCAGGCGCACCGGGCGGCCGGGCTCGCCGGACTGGACGGCGTCGTGGACATCCTCCAGGCTCTGGCGGAAGCTCCAGCGGCCGGCCAGGGGGAGGAGAAGGAGCGGCACCGTCCAGGCCACGGCCAGCGGCATCCAGCGGCGCGGGCTGCGGTACTGTTCCACAGTCGCGGCCACGCCGGCGTTCGCCAGCACCACCAGGAACGAGATGCCGTACGGCCCCACCCAGGCCGACAGCGGCAGGGCGCCGGGCACGTCGACCCAGGCGTACGCGGCGAGGTTCCAGGGGAATCCGCCGAAGAGATACGTCCGCAGCCATTCGAGCGCGACCCAGAGCGACGGCACCACCAGCAGGCGCAGCCAGGGCCAGCGCCGCCAGGCCTTGCCGCCGAGCCAGCCGAAGACCGCGTCGAAGCTCGCGAGATACGCGGCCAGGAGACCGGCCAGGAGAATGGCGACCAGCCTGGACATGCCGCCGAAGGTGATGAGCGTGGGGACGACCCAGGAGAGGCCGGTCATCCAGGCCGCGAAGCCGGCCACGAAGGCGAGGCGTCCGGAGGCCTGGGTCCTGGAGAACAGGAAGAGGAGCGGCGCGAGAGCGATCCAGGGCGCGATGATGCCGGGCTCACGGCCGAACTGGAGCGCCCACAGGATGCCGGCGCCCGCCGCGAGCCCCCATTTCACCCACTTCACTCGGTGACCCAGGTGTCGAGCTTGTAGCCTTTCCGAACCTGCTCGGCGACCGTCTGCGCCTTGTCGCGGGAGTCGAACGGTCCGATGCGCACGCGGTACATGGTGCGTCCGCCCACCTGCACGGGCGAGAGATAGGCCTTGTGGCCGCCCTTGCTCAGCCGGCCCTGCACGCTCTCCGCCTGGGGGAGGTCGGCCGTGGAGAAGACCTGGATGACGACCTGGCCAGCCGCGAGCCGGGGCTCTGCCGGAGCCGCGGCCCGGGGCCGCGCCGGAGTCGGAGCGGGGGTCGGCCGGGGCGTCGCGGGTGTCGGCGTCGGCGAGGGGGTGGGCACGGGCCGGGGCGTCGCCTCGACGATGTCTCGGTCGGCCGGCTCCACGTCTTTCGCGTCGCCGGCTCCCTGTTCCGAGTCGGAGCCGCCGAAGTCCTCGACCAGCGTCGTGTCCGTCCGGGGCGTCTCCACCGGATCGGCGTCCTGCGCCGCGGCGTCTCTCGCGGACCCGGCGCCGGCCGGGGTCTGGTCGTCCTCGAAGAAGCGGAACTCCTCCAGGGCCTGGCCCTCCTCGGGCTGGACCGACTCCGGAGGAGCGTTGCGCGCCATCTGGCTCTGCGCCCGGGCCGCGCTCTCCCGGCCGATCCACAGGCCGGAGAAGAACGCGGACACCAGGCAGATCAACAGGATCACGAAGGCGACGACCACCTGCCGGTTGGTCAGCGCGATCTCGTAATAGCTGGGCTCGTGGGAATTCGTCACGTGGTGAGGCGCTCCGTCACTGGCTATCCTTGCGGTCGAGGAAGGCCTTGATCAAGTCGATCGGCAAGGGGAACAGGATCGTCGAGTTCTTCTCCGCCGAGATTTCGGTGAGCGTCTGCAGGTAGCGCAGCTGCAGCGTCACCGGGTGCTTGCCGATGATCTCGGCCGCTTCGGCCAGCTTGACCGAGGCTTCCAGCTCACCCGCCGCGTGAATGATCTTAGCGCGTTTTTCCCGCTCGGCCTCAGCCTGGCGCGCCATGGCCCGCTGCATCTCGGTCGGCAGGTCGACGTGCTTGAGCTCGACCATGGAAACCTTGATGCCCCAGGGATCGGTCTGGCGGTCGATGATCGCCTGGAGCTGGTCGTTGAGCTTCTCGCGCTCGGAGAGCAGCTCGTCCATGTCCGCCTGGCCCAGGACCGAGCGCAGGGTGGTCTGGGCGAGCTGGCTGGTGGCGTAGAGGTAGTTCTCCACTTCCACGATCGCCCGGCCCGGATCGACGACGCGGAAGTAGACCACCGCGTTGACCTTCACGGACACGTTGTCCCGCGTGATGATGTCCTGCGGCGGCACGTCCAGCACCACGGTCCGCAGCGACACCTTGATCATCTTCTCGAAGGGCCAGAAGATTAGGACGAGGCCCGGTCCCTTGGGCGTCTGCCCCAGGCGGCCGAGCCAGAAGGTGACGGCGCGCTCGTATTCGTTGAGGACGTTGACCCAGCGTGAGAACAGGAACAGCCCGAGGACGACGACCAGACCGATTCCGAAGAACAGGCTTCCTTCCATTGCGATTCCTTTCGTACCAACTCAGACCGACGGTTGCCGGCGATGCGGGCGCACCGCCAGGGTCAGATTGCGGACGGCGGCCACCTCGACCGGCTCGCCCGCGGCCACGGGCTCGTCGGAGACCGCGTCCCAGATCTCTCCATGCACGAAGACCTTGCCGCGCGGAGAGAGCCCGGAGCGGGCCGTGCCGATCTCGCCCACCAGCCCTTCCATGCCCGTGCGGACCGGCGCCTGCCGCGCCCGCAACACCATGAACGTCAGGAACGCCACCACCGCCAGAGAGAAGATTGCCAGGCTCACGATCACCTCCAGGCTGACGCGTAGCGCCGGCTCCGGCGTCTTGAAGAGCATCAGGGCGCCGAGCACCATGGCGACCGTGCCGCCGATCGCCAGCACGCCGTGGCTGACGATCTTGATCTCCGCGATGAACAGGATCATGGCGAGCGCCAGCAGCGCCAGGCCGGCGAAGTCGACGGGCAGCACCGAAAGGGCGAAGAAGCCCAGGATCAGGCAGATCCCGCCGATCACGCCGGGCGCGATCGCGCCCGGGTTCATGAACTCGAAGTAGAGGCCGAGGCCGCCCAGCGTGAGCAGGATCATCGCGATGTCCGGCTGGGCGATCACGGCCAGGATCTTGCGCAGCGGCGACAGCTCGATCTCCTCCACCTTCGCGCCGCGCGTGCGCAGCGTCACGACGCCCTCCCCGCGCTTGACCGTCCGGCCGTCGAGGGCCACCAGCAGCTTGTCGAAGTCGGGGGCGATCAGGTCGAGGAGCTTGCCTTCGAGCGCCTCGTCGGCGGTGAACGAGCGGCTCTGGAGCACCGCCGCCTGCGCCAGCTCGACATTGCGGCCGTTGCGCTTCGCCATGGAGCGGATGTTCGCCGAGGCGTCCTCCTCCACCTTCTTGCCCATCGTGCCGTCGATGTCCTCGCCGCCCGAGCCCACCGGGTGGGCCGCGCCGCTGTTCGTGCCCGGCGCCATGGCCGCGATGTCGGCCGACATCAGGATGAAGAAGCCGGCGGAGGCGGCCTGCGCGCCGCTCGGCGCGACGTAGACCACGACGGGCGTCCGCGCGCCGAGGATGGCGGTGGTGATGTCCCGCGTCGAGGTCATCAGGCCGCCGGCGGTGTCCAACTCGATCACGAGCGCCGCGGCGCCCGCGGCGTCGGCCGC
This sequence comes from Holophagales bacterium, assembly GCA_031390755.1. Classification (GTDB taxonomy): domain Bacteria; phylum Acidobacteriota; class Thermoanaerobaculia; order Multivoradales; family UBA5704; genus DATMER01. The sequence goes on along the minus strand of JANMTS010000065.1, from coordinate 18,103 downwards.
GCGCACGGCGTCGACGATCATCTCGGAGGAGATCGGATGGATGATCGACTTGACACGCGCCCGCATCACGAGACGCTCGGCGTCCTGCCGGGGCTGCGGGGGCTGCGCGGGTTTCGCGGGCGCGGCAAAACCGAAGAGCGGCGTCAGGCAGGCGAGAACGAGGATCGGCGCGGCGAGAACCGCCATCCGGCGGCGGGGAGGAGTCGTAAGAGCGGCCATGGCCTTATGGAGTATATCAGTCTGCCAGAGACGGCATATCCGAGGGCGTGTCATGCTCCCGGTCCGGGATCTGCCAGGGCAGAACGCTGTAGGGGCAACCCTTGTGGTTGCCCTACCGCTGAGGGCAGGCACAAGGCCTGCCCCTACAGTCATCAACGTGGCGCGTTCGGCGTCATGCGCTCCTGCCGCGCAGGCTGCCAGGGAGGACGAGGATGAAAAAACCACCGTTTTTCAGGATCGAGCTGGTGCCGGTCCTCACGCTCATTCTGGTCGCCGGGGGGATCTGGCTCTTCGCCGAGCTCGCCGACGAGGTCCGGGAGGGCGAGACGCGCCGGATCGACGAGGCGATCCTCCTCGCGCTGCGCAACCCGCAGGACCGATCGGACCCCCTGGGGCCGCGCTGGCTGGAGGAGACGGAGCGCGACTTCACCGCCCTGGGAGGAGTCGGGGTCCTGGCGCTCCTCACCGCGGCGGTGAGCGCTTACCTCTGGCTCGACGGCAAGAGACGCGCGGCCGTGCTCGTGCTGCTCGCCGTGGGAGGCGCCTTCGTCGGAAGCACCCTCCTGAAACACGGCTTCCAGCGCCCGCGGCCGGATCTGGTCCCCCACGGCTCCTACGTCTATACGTCCAGCTTCCCCAGCGGCCATTCCATGATGTCCGCGGCGACCTACCTGACCCTGGGAGCCCTGCTGGCCCGGATGCAGTCGAGGCGCCGCGTCAAGGTCTTCCTCCTCGCCGTCGCCGCCCTGCTCACCCTGATGGTCGGAATCAGCCGCGTCTACCTGGGAGTCCACTGGCCCACCGACGTCCTGGCCGGCTGGACCGCGGGCGGCGTCTGGGCGCTGGCCTGCTGGCTGTTCGCCCGGTGGCTCCAGCACCGGGGGAAGGTGGAGACGGCGCCGACTGGCGGCAAGGAGCCCCGAAGGGGCGCCGGAATAGAGCCTGGCAATTGATTGCCAGGAAACATGACGTCAACGCCCCCCTCAAGTCCCGAAGGGACGCCGGGACGGAGGAGGCCTTGGCGACCGGTGGCAGGGGGCTGTGATCCCTGCGTCCCTTCGGGACTTGAGGGGTGAAATCGGGGAACTACCTGGCATTGAAATGCCAGGCTTTATCCCAAGGCCCCTTCGGGGCAAAAGAGAATGTGGTCGCCGAGTAAACGGGGCTGCTGATTGTGACCCGCTCGTTGCCGAGAACCATGAGATTTGGATCGTGCAACTCGGCGACCTGCCCTGGCGGCACCGGATTATATTAGCCAATCGGGGCGCCGCTGGCCGATTCCCGGCGTGCGGCACGGCGTCACGCCCAGGGACTCCATGTCGCCCGGCACCCGGCGCGGGCGTAGAATGACCTCTCATCATGCCAGCGTCCCGCGAGCAGGGCCCCTCCACCGTGGTCAGCGAGACCCGGGAGAAGCATGCGCTGGATCTGCGCGTCCCGGCGCTGACCATTCTCGCGCATCCGGTGACAGCGCGAGTGGGAGAGCGGGTGCTGTTGCCGGCTCTGACTTCGGGCCGGCCGGTCCCTCTGTCGCGCCTCGCACCCCTCTTCGCGCAGCCCGGAAGCGCGGAGACCCGGCCTCTCGACGATCTCCATCTCAGCCGCAAGCCGATCACTCTCGCTCCGGGTGAGCCGCCGGGATCGATCCGCATCCTGGCCGAGTCCGGAGGCAGCCGTATCGAAGCCTTCGGCGTCGAGGCGCAGGACGAGCTCGGACCGGCCGATCTCGCGCGCGGCGTTCCCCTGCTGCTGGGCGGGCACATCGCCTTGCTCCTCCACATCCTGCCCAGTGCCCAGCCGCGGCACCTCGACCGCTACGGCCTGATCGGCGACGGCGCCGCGCTCGTGGAGCTGCGTGCCGCCATCCGCCGCGCCGCAGCGCTTTCGGCGCCCGTGCTCCTGCGCGGCGAGACCGGGACCGGCAAGGAGCTGGTGGCCCGGGCGATCCATCAGGCGTCGCCGCGTCACCGCGGCCCCTATCTCACCCTGAATCTCGGGGCGGTGCCTACGTCGCTCGCCGCTTCCGAGCTGTTCGGTGCGGCGCGCGGCTCCTTCACCGGCGCCGATCGGCGGCGCGAGGGCTATTTCGAGCGCGCCGACGGCGGCACGCTCTTTCTCGACGAGGTCGGCGAGGCTCCGCCCGAGGTCCAGGCCCTCCTCTTGCGCACCCTCGAGAACGGCGAAATCCAACCGGTCGGTGCCGACGCACCGCGCCGGGTCGACGTTCGCGTCGTCGCCGCCACCGACGCCGACCTGGAGAGGCTGGTGGCGGACGGGCGCTTCCGGGCTCCTCTGCTGCACCGTCTGCAAGGCGACCAGATCCGCCTGCCTCCCTTGCGGATGCGCCGCGACGACATCGGCCGCCTGCTGGTCCATTTCCTGCGCCAGGAGCTCGAAGCCTCGGGCGAGGCGCACCGGCTCGACAATCCCGCCCCCGAGGGCCGGCCCTGGCTGCCGGCGCGCCTGGTCGCACGGTTGGCCGCCGCCGACTGGCCGGGCAACGTGCGCGAGCTGCGCAACGTCGCCCGTCGGCTGGCCGCCGGGGCGAGCGCCGGGGCCACGGCGGAGCTGCCCCCGGATCTCGAAACGGCGCTCTTCGCAGCGGCCGGCCCGGAGCCGGCGATGCCCGCAGGATCGGCAATGTCGGCGATGTCAGCGATTTCGGCAACAGACCCGCCCAAGACCCGGCCGCGCCAACTTCGCTCCGTGGCCGAGCTCGACGACGCGGACATCCTCGCCGCGTTGCAGGCCGAGCAGTTCAACCTCACCCTCGCCGCCGGCCGGCTCGGGATCTCGCGCACCGCGCTCTACGGCTGGGTCGAGCGCCATCCAGAGCTGCGCAAGGCGTCGTCCCTGAGCCGCGAGGAGATCGCCGCGGCCCTCGAGCGCGCCGGAGGCGATGTCGACGCCGCCGCCGACCTGCTCGGAGTTTCGCGGCACGGGCTGCGCCTCCGCCGCAGCGCGCTCGGGCTTGCGCCTGGGCCCGGATGAGGCCGATGACCAGCTCCCAGCCGACGATGCCCGACCGGATCGGTCCCTATCGCCTCGAACGCCGGCTCGGCCAGGGCGGCATGGGGATCGTCTACGCCGCGTGGGACGAACGGCTGCGCCGCCGGGTGGCCTTGAAACACCTTCTGCCGGAGGTGGCGGGCGACAGCCGCCGGCGCGAGCGCGTCCGCCGCGAAGCCCGGTCGATCGCCCGCCTCGACCATGCCGCGATCGTCCAGATCTACGACCTCCTGGAAACCGGGGACGGCGACTGGATCGTCATGCAGTATGTCGACGGGCCGACGCTCGCCGAGCGGCTGCGCCACGGCCCCCTGCCTCCGGCCGAGGTCGTCGCGCTCGCCAGGGACGTCTCGGGCGCGCTTGCCGCCGCGCACGAGCAGGGCCTGCTCCATCGCGATCTCAAGGCGGAGAACGTCCTTCTGACCGGCGGCAGCGCCAAGGTTCTGGACTTCGGCCTCGCCAAGCTCTACCTCCCGGAAGCTCCCGGCACCGGAGAGACCCTCGGGCTGACCGCCGGCATCGTCGGCACCTACCGGGCCATGTCGCCGGAGCAGGCCAACGGCCTCGAGCTCGACCCGCGGGCCGACCTCTTCTCCCTGGGCACCCTGCTCTACGAGGCGGCGACCGCGGTCTCGCCGTTCCAGCAACCGACGCCCGTCGCCACGATGACGCGCGTGTGTACCTATCAGCAACCGCCCGCCCACGAGGTCGAACCGGCGGTCCCCGCGGCGCTGTCGGAGCTGATCGACTCGCTCCTCGAGAAAGACCCCGCCCGCCGGCCGGCGAGCGCGACAGATTTCCTGCATCGGATCGAAGCGTCGGTGGCGGAGGGAACACTGCCGCAGGCCGCCGCAGCCCAGCCGGGTCTCCGCCCGTCGACGGCGTCGACGGCATCGACGGCATCGACGGCACCAGACCCCGATCGCGAGCCGACCCTCGGTTCGTACACCACGGCTGGACGCCCGTTCCGGCTCGCGCCCGTGGCCGCCGCCATGCTGGCGCTCGCCGCGCTCACGGCCGCTGCCTTGCTGATCCGCCCCGGCCTGCCGGCGCGCGAGCCGCTCTACGTCGTGGTGGCGCGGCCCGAGATCGGCGCCGGTACGGCGGCGGCGGACGACGGACCCGAGCGCCTGGCCGCCGCCGCTCTCCATGGCGCTCTCCTGCGGTCCCTCTCCTCCCTCGAAGGCGTCGTCGCTCTCCCTGCGGACCCCACCGAAGGGGTCGCGACCGCCCAGAGGCTGGCCCAGGTCCACGCCGCGGACGAGGTCGTCACCTCCACCCTTGACTGCGCCGCGAGGCAATGTCTGGCGACGTTGCGCCGGCAGCGGGGGGCCGACGGCCAGCTCCTCGACGTGCAGAGCTTCGAGATCCCGGCGGACAACCCGCGGTCGTTGTCGACCGCGCCCGACACCTACCTGAAAGCTGCCTACGCGGGATTTTCTCCCCGCCGCGGAACCCGGGAGTTGAGCGTCCGCGCGGAGGACTATGCCCGCTTCGTCGCGCTCCAGCGCCGCTGGATCGAGGAGAGGCCCGCCGACCTGGCGCCGCTCATGGCCGAGCTGGCGGAGATCCGCGCCGGCTCGCCCCTCTTCGTCGACGCCTACCTCCTGGAAGCCCGCTTGACGGGCCGCCGCTTTTTCGAGACGCGCGAAGCCGTGGACCTCGAGCGGTCCCTGGCCCTGATCGAGCAGGCCCGCAACCTGGCCCCAGGGGATACCCTGCTGTACGGAGTTTTGTTCGAGGTCGCCCTGGAATCGGACCGCCTGGATCAGGCTGAAGCGGCGGCCGGAGAGCTGGACCGGCTGATGCCCGGCGACATCCGAGCCCTCCACCGGCGTGCCGTTCTGGCGGAAGCGCGAAACGAAGGCCGGCGCGCGCTGGAGCTCCTGCGCGAGGTGGTTGACCGGCGTCCGGCGGCCAGCTTCCTGATGGATCTCGCCAAGATGGAGCTGCGCCAGGGCGAGGTCGACGCCGCCCGGTCGACGCTCGAGGATCTACTGCGCCGGCTTCCCGGCTATCTCGGCGGCGAAAGGCTGCTGGCCCGGCTCGAGCTCCAATCGGGCAGCCCGGCCCGCGCCGCCGAGCTCTACACCGAGCTTCTCCTCCGTCGACGCGGCTTCACCGAGCTCTCCAACCTCGGCCTCGCCCAGATGCTCCTGGGCGACTGGAAGGGCGCAGCCGCGAGCCTCGAAGAGGCCTATGCGCTGGCGCCCAAAAACGCGTCGGCCGCCCTCAACCTCGCCGATGCCTTGACCCTCGCGGGCCGCCGCCACGAAGCCGCCGCCCTGTACGCTCGCGTTGTCGAGCTGGCGGAGCAGGATCCGGCCCCCGGCTTCTGGCAGACCCTCTCGGTCAAGGCCCAGGCGCTCGCCCATCTCGGCCGGGCGCCCGAAGCTGCGGCCGCGGTCCAGCGGGCGACCGCGGCCGCGCCCGACGACCCGCAGGTCGCCTACGAGGCGGCGCTGGTCTACGCGCTGATCGGCGATCGGGCGTCCGCCCAGGCGAGCGCCGAGCGTGCCGTCTCCGGCGGCGTCGACCGGCGCTCGTTCGCCCTTCCTTTTTTCGATTCCCTGCGCGGTACACCGGCCTGGCGCACCCTGCTCGACGCCGCCGAAGAGCGCGCGGCTACCCCCCCTCCTCCACCGGCGGATCGGTGATGATCGTCGGATCGTCAGACTGGATGCACTGGCCGTCGTAGATCACGTTCACTGTGAAGCCGTGCGTGCCGACGTGGCCGCCAAGGTTCGAGACGACCAGGGCACAGCGGGATTTGGCAACGGTGGACGACAAGATAATGTCGCTGACATACCCGACGATGGGGTTGTCAGAAAAACTCGCCTCAGCCGGATTCTCCGGATCCGGAACCGTTGCCAGCGTGAAGACGATCGCGTGGATGCCCGGAGAAATCTTGAGAAAGGGGCGGCCTTCCCCCCCATATTTCATATCACCCGCGAAGACAAACTGCTTGTTCTTGCCGTTGAAAAACACCTTCACCTGATAAATGTTGACCATCGTGCCTAGCATGACAGATCTCCTTTCCGCTGGTTCACAACCCGTCGCCCGTTCGAGCTGTGCTGGACACGTAAACAGCACGGTGCGTGCCACCTCAGCTCCGTAGCTCAGCGCTTCCCAGATCGACCTCAGCACGACCGTCCGACGGTCAACGCCGACCGTCCGGACGGTCTCGGGCGGCGCAGGACGGTGCTGCGCAGCCGCGAAAACGCCCGCTGCGTGGCTTCGCCGTGCTGGCACGCTTCTTGAGATGTGGCCCTTGACAGAACCCACAATCCACCAAATCAAAAACGTTTTTAAACAAAGGAGAATGACATGCCCATCAACTGCGACTTCACGGTCACCAACCAGGTCACCGAGAACACCGGCCAGCGCATCCTGGTCTTCCTCACCCCCACGAATGCGACCGACGCCGAGGACTACAATTTCAACGCCTGGAAGATCCTGAACCCCTCCGCCAACGGCGGCCACCAGCCTTTCACTTTTCAGGACTCGATCCAGCTCGCGGTGCAGGACCAGGCCACCCTGAGCACCTCCTCCTCCGTCGAGGTGCTGCCGAACCAGTCCTGGGTTGCGACCAATGAGGACTTCCAGGGGCCGGTGCTCAAGATGCTCGCCACGCCGCCGCCGAGCTCGAAGCTGGTGGCCGTGAGCAACCAGACCGATCCGGCCACCCTGCTCAACAACATCTGGTCCGTGAACGGCAGCGCCATCGTGTCCCAGGGCGGGTTCAATCTCGGGACGACGCAGACGTTCCAGCTCAACCCGACGCTGTTCTTCAAGGTGGCCATCCCCACTCGCACCGGCTTCAACTGGCGCCTGCAGGAGTTCTCCAGCGAGGTCAAATACATCATCCCCCAGGGCGTGACCCAGGTGAACATGACCTGGTCGCGGCCGGGCGGCATGTCCGGCTCGGACGTGCTGACGTTCGATCCGCCGTCCGCCGCCAGTTTCTGAGCGGTGACCCAGGAGCCGCCCCAACCGGGGCGGCTCTCCGTTTCCAGGCGCTACGCGCAGGAGCCAGACAATGCCCGGCATCGTCAATTTCAAGCTGACCAATCTGCTCACCCGCAACACGGGGCAGTCCGTGCTCGTGTACAGGATGCCTGCCGCCGACCGGCTGAACACGGATTTCTTCCTTTCGGCCTGGCAGGTTCTCAACCCTTCGGCGAACGGCGGCAGCCAGCGGTTCCGGCTCGCCGACCAGCTTCAGCTCGCGGTGGAGCACGAAGAATCGCTCTGCCGCTCTCCCCTCGTGGACGTCAGGCCCAACCAGCTCTACCTGGCCACCAACAGCGACAGCCAGGGGCCGGCTCTTCAGCTCTCGGGCAGCGAAACGCCTCCGAGCGCGAAGCAGGTGGCCGTACGCAACGACACGGATCCGACGATCCGGCTCTCCGTTCTCTGGTTCATCGACGGAAAGCCGATCGCCATCCAGAAAGGCCTCAACCTGGGCGGCACGACAACCTTCGAGCTCACCCCCACGCTCTACCTCATGCCGGCCGTTCCGGGAAACAAGGGGCTGAACCAGTTTTCGGAAGAATTCTCCTACGTGGTTCCGATGGAAAGCGTTCAGACCGCCTCGAGCCAGCGGTACATGGTGCCGGCAGGAGTCCCGAACGTGAACATCCGCTGGCTGCGGCCCGGCGGCCTGAGCAGCGCCGACGTGCTGCTGTTCGATCCACCCTCGGCCCCCTCGACCGCACTCTGAGGCCACCTCAATTTCCGAAAGGAAGGTTTTCCCATGCGCAGACCTGTCGCTTTTCTCATCCTCGCCGCGCTCGCCATTCCGCTCCGGGCGGTTACTCTGCAGCCGGGCGACATCCTCGTGGCCGACGCGATCGCCATGTCCGTAGTCCTGATCGACGGACATGGCGAGCAGACCGTGGTCTTCAGCGGGCTCGACGTCCCGCGCAGCGTCGCCGTCGACGCCCAGGGCAACATCGAGGTCGTGAGCGAAGGCTCGGGCACGGTCTCCGTGATCGACCCCGCGACCGGTAGCCTGGTGCGCACCTACAACGCTTCGCTTATCCAGGAGCCCTACGGCCTTGCGCTGTCCGCTTCGGGCCAGGCGCCCCGGATCTACATCACGCTCGGCAGCACCGGCCGGATCGCCGGCATCGACCCCGCATCCGGCGTGGCGCAGACGATCTGCCCGAGCGTGGTCCTCCAGGCGCCGCGCAGTATCGCGGCGACCGCGGCGACTGCGGCGACCGCGGCGACCTTGCTGGTCGCGGACTACGGCGCGGCACCGGGCAACCAGCCGCCCCGCGACCCGCAGACCGGCGATGTGGAGAACCGCAGCCGGATCGTGCAGGTCAACCTCGCCGACTGTACCCAGATGACGTTCCTCTGCCCCCAGCTCCAGCGGGCCAACGGGATCGCCATCGCCGGCAACGGCAACTTCTACGTGAGCGACGAGACCGGCGGCCAGATCCTCCAGGTGAACGCCGTGAACGGCGCCTGCCAGACGATCTCCAAGCAGCCGCAGTTCCTCGGCCCGCGCGAGATCGCGCTCCAGGCCGACGGCATGGTGGTGATGGCCGACTTCGTGGCCGGCGCGGTGTTCGTGGTCAACCCGCAGGGCGGCGCGATCCAGCGCACCTTCTCCGGCGGCCAGTTGAGAGGGCCCAACGGGGTGTTCGTGGTAGGCGGTGCGCCACCGCCGATATCGGGCTCCAGCTTCCAGCTCGTGAGCGGGACCTACGTCTGGAACATCACCGCCCAGGATCTCCAGGCTGACAACACGGCCTTCCTTCTCGCCGCGCTCATGAACCGGCTCGTCGACCAATCCAATCCGCAACAGCCGCAGGCGAAGGATCTCGTGGACACGCTGCCGCCGTCCATGCCGGCGGTCCTGAAATTCACCGCGACGGGTGTGGTCATCCAGGGCACTCTGGATGCCGCACAGAAGCTGGTCATCTCCTCGATCACCGCTCTCGGCTCCTGAGAGCCGGCAAAGGAGCCGCCCGTGAGCCCTGACGCCACCGTCGCCGACAGCCCCACCGGCCAGCGCACGCTCCACGACCCGCGTGGCAACAGCCTCGACGTGCGCTGGCGGGCGAGCTCCGAAAAGGTTCTGGTACACATGGACTACCTCGACCCGCAGGGCCGGATCTACTGGACGAGCTCGGCCCAGCTCACCGAGCGCCTCCCGCGATGGACCTTCACGGTCCCCCCGGCCGGCAACCGGCCAGGGAAGATCGAGCTCACCGCCGAGGACGGCCAGCTCGTCCTCGGCGGCGACCTGCCGGTCAGCGCCTACGGGTCGTTCCGGGAGGAGATCGCCCGTTGGCAGCGGCCGTCCTCATCAACCATCCAGGACGAGCCTGGAGAGGTTGAGGAGAACGCACCCGGCCGCGGCTGGAAGCCCGCCGGCTCGATCATCCAGAACCCGGCCTGCCCGCAGGAGCTGCTACGCATCCTCTCGGTGCGGCCACCGGCGCCGCCGCTCCCGGGCGGTCCGCTTCCCGGCTTCGTGACCCTCCTCCATCCGGAGGAGCTGCCCTTCTACCAGGAGCTGGCGAAGCTGCAGGCGGAGCCCGGCGGCTGGCCGCAGATGATCGCCGCCGCCGCGAAGTTTGCCGCCCAGGACCCGGCTTTCATTCAGAGCCTCGCCAGCCTCGATACCCCGGCTTCGGCGTACCCCCTCCTGGTGAGCCAGATCCGCGGCCTGCAAGGCGAGGTGAGCCTCGACGAGGTGGCGCAGACGGTGGATACCTTTCTGTTCGCCTTCGGCGCCGGCCCCGTCGATGCCTACCTGGAGAGCGCCTACCTGAAGGGGATCGAGCAGAGGGCCTGGCAGTCCCTCTTCGCCGTCGCCCTCGGCGCCGCCGCTCCGCCAGGCCTCCCGGACGGCCTGATCGAGGTGCTTCAGGTCGACGGCTTCCTGCGCGAGGTGCAGCGGGAGAGGCTCGAAAGCCCGCCCCAGCCTCTCATGACGCAGCGGGCCCGCGAAGAAGCCCTGGGCGCCACGGTGCTCCTGCCGCCCGGGGTCGTGCCGGTGGAGCCGGCCTGCCAGGTGGAGCCGACTTCCCCGCCGTCCCCGCCGTCCCCTCCATCTCCACCGTCTCCGGAACCCGGTTGGATGAAAGCCCTGGGCGTCGGCGACCTCAAGCTCGTCTGTCAATGCCTGACGGGGTACGGCCTGGGCGAGGTCGCGCACGTGGTCAACGTCATGGAACGCGAGCGCCTGCAGTTTTCCGCCCGCGAGCTGACCCGGCGCGAGGAGATCGACCAGACGGAGACGGCGGACGCCACCGGCCGCGACGAGCAGGAGGAGCGCCTCAGCCTCTCCGACCTGCGCAACGAATTGGAGGACGTAGTCGCCACCGAGGCGCTGTGCCGCCAGTTCAACAACCTGAGCCAGACCTACAGCGGCACGCAGATGACCCTCGCCGGAAGCTGGCAGGGCTCGGACGGCGTCCAGAAGCGCTCGGACCGCGAGGCCCGCCGGCTCGCCGAGTCGCTCACCCGCCGCGCCGCCTCCCGCGTGGCCCGCACGGTGACCGAGCTGCGCGTCCGCCGCCGCCTCCGCGAGGAGGAACGGGTCGACGCCCGGGACATCGACAACCGGTCAGGGACGGGCCGGCTGACCGGGATCTACCGCTGGCTGCACAAGATCTACGAGCTGGCCGTGCGGGACGCAGGCAAACGCCTGGTGGTCGAATTCGAGCTCGCCGACCCCGCCGCGAACCTTCTGCTCCAGATCCAGACCGGCGTCTCCCTGGCCAGCCCGAAGCCGCTCGAGGATTTCAAGATCTCCTCGTGGCAGGACGTGACGCCGGACAACTACGGGTTGCCGGCGAGCCTCTACCGGATCGAGGTCCTGCCGCCTCCGCCGTCGGAGATCAGTCTGATCCGCGGCTTCCAGTCCCAGCCGCCGCTCTTCCAGGCCGATCTGGAGATACCGGAGGGCTACAGCGTGACCGCGGGCACGGTCCGATACCTGCTCGGCGACGCGTCGGACAACCTGGTGGGCTACGTCGGAACGGCGCAGTTCTCCCATGCCCCGGCTCCGGCCACCGGGATCCCCGGCGTGCTCAAGACGCCCCCACCCCCGGCCGGTACCGGCGGCGGTACTGGAGGTACTGGAGGTACTGGAGGTACTGGCGGCACCACCGCTTCCTGTCCGGCCCTGGCCGATCCCTTCACGTACCTGCAGGGGCCGTTCCAGCCGGTGCAGGGCCAGACGGACCTCAGCCTGATGGGAGCGACTGGGAAGCTCCCCGCCGCCCTGCTCTCGACCGCAACCTGGTTCTCGGCCACGGTGGCGCTGGCCTGCGGCCTGCCGGCCGGCAGCAGCCTGATGCAGGCCTGGCAGATCCGCACCTACGACGCGCTCATGGCCGGCTATCTCCGTGCCCGGGAGCTCTACGAGGCGGAGGTGCGGGCGCGCATCGGCGCGGACTGCGACGCGGGCCGGCGGCGGATCGAACGGCGGCAGCTCCGGCTCCGCGCCTTCCAGATCCTTGGAAGCCGCCGGGCTCCCGCTCCCGTTCCTCCGCCGCCTGAGCCGCCCTACCCGGACCTCTTCGAGCGCGCCTTCGCGTGGGATGAGATGACGTACGCCTTCCAAACCTTGCCGCCGCCCGAGGAGCCGTGCGGACCCACTCCCGGCTGGCCGGGCCAGGCCCTGCTCTACACCGAGGCCGACGGCCTGTTCGACAGTTTCTTGCAAGCCCGTTCGGCCCGGGTGCTGGTGCCGGCGCGGCCGGGCTTCGCGGCGGCCGTCCTCTTCTACCTGCATTTCGGCCTGCCCTGGCCGGGCGCCCTGTTCGCTGCGCCGGCCGCCGAGGCGGACCTGCCCGTGCTCGCCGACCTCGAGGCTCCGTGTCCTGTGCCCGGCGACCGCGCCGCGGCCTGGCAGGTCGAGGTTCCGACCTCCATGCTCGTCCTCCAGCCCGGCGGCGAGCTCCCCACGTTCCCCTGTCCCCTGGAGACGACGCCATGAACCCCTCGATCTTCTCGCCCTTTCTGCCGGCTCCGATGATCCCCGCCGGCGTGCCGGTGGGCACCGTCGTCGCCTACGCCGGCCTCATCGACGAGGACGCTCAGCAGGCTCCGGCGCGCCGGCAGATCCTGGCCGCCCAGGGGTGGCTGGTCTGCGACGGCGGCACCGTCCCGGTTTCGCAGTACCCCGTCCTGGCCGTCGTGCTCGGCAACGCTTACGGCAACCAGAAGAACGGCCAGTTCTGTCTGCCGGACTACCGCGGCGTGTTCCTGCGCGGCGTCAACGGCGATCGCCAGTCGCCCAACGATCCGGCCGCCGCCCAACGCACCGGCTCCGGACCGGGCGGACAAGGGAACACCGGCAACCAGGTCGGCTCCCTGCAAACGAGCCAGTTCCAGGAGCACGAGCACCAGTACACCCCTGGCACAGTACCCGGCACCTTCCAGCCCGGCGAGGCGGAGGGTGTGCAGTCCACCACCCAGTCCACCACCACCGCCGTGGTCTGCGAGGCGGGAGATGCCGCCAGCACCGGTTGCTTCGGCGCCGAGACCCGGCCGCTGAACCTCTACGTCTACTACCTGATCAAGGCGACGGCGGACGTCATCGCCATCGCCGCGCCTGCCGCACCCGGCACCTTCGGACTGGGCGAAGGCCTGCGCCGTTGAGTTGGAAATCTCACCTTCTCAAGGAGACAAGCCCATGTCCAAACCCACCGTGGTCCTGATCATCCTCGTTGCCCTGGCCGCCCTGCCCGCCAGTGCCCAGCCGCCCAACAACAAGCCCCAGGGCAGCATCCGGATCACCTTCGTCAACACCGGAGCCGGCCTCTGCACCGTCGTCGAGTGCCCGGGCGATCCGATGCAGACCGCGCCCATCCTGTACGACTGCGGGTCGAGCGGGCGCGGCGACAACGGGCTCACCCGCGCCCAGGCCGTGCAACTCGTCCACACCATCCTCAACCTTTACGGCCGCCCGCCGAAGGTGGTCGTGAGCCACCCGGACGGCGACCACTACAACTACATCACCTCGATCATGGGCAACGTCAACGCGACCTCCATCTGGCTGGGGGCGGTCCAGGCGGACTACAACGTCAACTTCCAGGAATGGCTGACAGCGCAACAGCGGGCGGGTGTGCCGATCAACGTCTTCAACCAGGGGGCGTCCAACAACACCCAGCCCGTGGCCGGGCTCGCCTGCGGCAATGCCATGACTCATCTTCTGACAGTCAATGCGGGCAACGGCACCAACGCCAAGAGCATGGTCCTGCGGATCGACCTCGGAGCCTTCTCCGCCACGATGACCGGCGACGCCACGGCCGAGAGCCTGGCAAGCATCCTGTACAACTACCGGGCAAACATCAACGCCCTGGCCACGACCCTCCTCAGCGCCCCCCATCACGGCTCGGAATCCGAAGGCAGCAACAGCTTCCTGTGGCCCCAGGTCTTCCAGCCGAGGATCGTCGTCTACAGCGCCGGCGAGCGCTACTTCCACCCCCGCTGCACCGCGGTCGACGAGTACGACGCCTCCGGCTTCCTCTTCAACGCTCAGAACCACCCACTCCAGTGCGGTGACGAGGGCGCCTACTGGGACGATCCCCACACCAACGCCCAATACCTCACGCAGAGCGACGGCAGCATCTCGGTCGTGTCGGACGGCCAGAACGTGCCGCAGGTCACCTGCGACGCCAACAACGTCAACAACGTCAACTGCAACCTTATTAACTAGTTCCTGTCCTGGGGACAGGAACTAACTAGCGCCGTTCCCTGGCGCACAAAGGAGACGAAAATGTCCGCACCTCAGGCCCAGTACATCCCCGTCGGCTTCACGCTACCGGCCGGAACCCGCAGCAACGCCACGAATCTGGTGACACCCGGCTACGTCATCGATGAAGCCGCCGATCCCTGGGGAACCTGCTGCAAGGATCCCTGGACGAACTACCCACCGCCGGAACAGAAAAACCCCTTCTATCAGCTCATCTACAAGCGCTATGGAACGCCCAAGCCTCCCGACCTGATGCCCTTGTATGGCCAGACGGCCATGCACATCACCGACTTCCAGTCCGCCCTCCAGACGATCGCCCAGCAGGATCCGGGCTGGTTCAACCAGCAGGGGTACGGCCCGGGCCCGGCTGCTCCGAAGGCGGGCGAGACGATCTTTCCGACCGAGACCGAATCCCATGATGCCCAGTACGCCTTCAACATCTGCCTGGCGGTCCTCGAGCATGCCAAGGAGCTGGGCCTGGGCAGCGGCGCCAAGTAACGACCCTCCCGCACAAGACTCACCTGGCGCCTGGTCATCAGGCGCCAGGTGGCGGCAGGCTCAAGCAAAAGTAAACGATTCAGATTTTCGAGAGGAGAAACCATGAGAGACGATTCATCGGTCCAGGGCGCGGAGCAGCTCAACAAGGCGCTCGGAGCCAACACCGTCCAGTTCCATTCCGCCTATCCGCTGCCCGATCTCAAATGCACGGCGGCGGGCCAGTGCAGCGTGCCTTTTCCGGGGGTGATCAACAGCACCGGCGGGACTCCCAACCAGAAGGCTGAGCGGCACGCCAACCAGATCGCCTACTACCATTGGGTCTCACCGGACGCTGCGCGCGCTCAGCAGGCTGTCAGCGACACGATCGCCTTCTTCCAGGGGCAGGCGGATAGACCGGGCACCAGTGCATTCTCGATGCCGATGAGGGGCTGACCCCGAGCCATGGCCCGATCTGGTGGCGCGCCATCAACAGCCTGAGGATCACCTCCTCCGTTCTGGCGAGCCGCGGCGGGAGCTATGCGACCCTGGAGTCGAGCGTCCTCGACTGGATCCTGAACCACTCCGCCCTCTGCGCGCTGGGAGAGATCACCTCCGGCGTCAACGCCGGCAAGGTGCTCATGCCCGGATCCCGCTGGAAAAATCCCGATCCCGAAAACCCCTGGTTCGCCCAGCAGGTCAGCAACGGCGGCGGGTATCCCCAAGATGGCCTGACCGACCAGGTCACGAACGTCGTCTATCAACTCATCAAGACCGGCGCGAGCCCCTGGAAGCTGCCCGCCAAATACTTCACGTTGAGCCAGGATCAAGCCGATCTCGCCGGCGCCGCCCTGGCCAGGCAGATCCTGGATTCCGGGATCGGCTTCGGCAGCCCGGAGGCAGGCCGGCCGGGTCCCCATCTCAATTCGGAGCTGATCGTCGAACGGTACTCGAACGGTCATCGGGCCTACTTTCCCAACGGCATGCCCGACGCGCTGTCGCCGGCCATTGAGGGATGGGCGGATTACGATACGGGCACCCTCTGCATGTCAAGCGTCGTGGGTGCCCATCCGCCGCCCTCGTTCTCCGGCGATCCGCAACAGACCGTGGTTCCCCCGGTTTCGGGGAACGGATAGTACTCCGAGGTTGGCCGTTGGCGCCCAGCCGTAACCCACGCTGACGGCCAGTTCCCGAGGCCCAGGAGGCGCACCACGCCGGGCGTTCCATGCCGGTCAGAAAGAGACCCACGCGGCCGAGCACCGGAAGGCGGTCGAGTGCTACGAAGCCTTCAAGACCGCTTCCGAGGCCATCGACGGGATGCTGATGGACGTCAAGGCCAGATCTCCGGAACCGGCACCGTTGCCCGAAGGCTTCACCAGCGGCAGGTGGCGATGGCTGAGCCAGTTGATGAGACGCGTGATCGAGACCAAGAGACCCGACGAGGTCTTCGGCGCTTCGACCCTCATCGCCGAGATCAACAGCCGCTGGGGCGCGAAGCTGAAGCGCGGCATCGAGCCGCGCAGCGCCTCGGCCACGCTCCGCCGCTGGGCCGCGACGGGCCGGATCCACCTGGTCCGGGACGGCCGCTCCTACCACGAGTCGCTATACACCAGGCAGCCCCCCGCGGAAAGCGGAGTCACGAGCTCAAAGGCGGGATAGGCCGAGGGTCACACCACTCGTCTCCAGTCGCTCGGAGGTTGTCGGAGGTTGTCGGAGAGTTCGGCCCGACAGTCGGAGCTGTCGCTGACAACCGCTTGTAAGCTCTTTTTCCCTCTCTGGTTTGCCTGGCACATCCCTTGCGTTTGTCCAGCCGTAGAGGCACCAAGCTCACCTTCTTTGAATCTGAACCGCCAATCTGAGTCGAGGATCACCTGCACGGCGAAACCATCCTCGCTGTTGACATTCATACTTTGCATGACAGATCTCGTTCGCTTGCGTTTCGCGAACCGGACTGCCGCAAAAGCCGGGGAATCAACACTGTGTATTATTCTCTCCCCTCACGCGGCCGAGTGCTCCTCGAAGAACACATAGTTCTCGTCCGGAAACGGCTTGACCAGATCAGTCGTACCAGTGGCCTCCCTCATCAAGCGGCCGAGGAATTCCGCGCGTGGGCTCTGCACAAGCTCATCGAGAATGAATACCGCATCCTCGCGAGTTGGAAAGGCCGCAGGTATCTGTTTACCACCCTCCCTCCCGGGTGGATGAGCCCGCGACATCTGGAGAGAGGACTTAGTCTCTCTTGACAGGGCGGTGGAGTCCCGCTAGATTCTTTACAGCCATGCCGACTTACGAGGAAATTCTTCAGGAAAGGGATGAGCTTCTGCGGCGGGTTGCCGAGCAGGAGAAGAGGATTTCTCATCTGGAGAAACTGATTGAGAAGCTTCAGCGCAAGGGCAAGCGTCAAGCTGCGCCGTTTTCTAAAGGGGAGCCCCTCGCCGCGCCGAAAACTCCGGGCCGCAAATCTGGCGCGCAGTACGGCAAGAGGGCGACTCGCCCGGTGCCCCGGCAGGTGGATTTGACTTTGGATGTGCAGTGCCCTTTGTACTGTGAGAGTTGCCAGGGCAAGGTGTGCTTGAAGGGCAAGGAGAGCCAGTACCAGATCGACCTTCCTCCGGTCTGCCCAGTGACGACGGAGTTCGTGGTGCAGTATGGAGAGTGCCAGGATTGTGGTCGCCGAGTGCAAGGCCGGCATCCTCGGCAGATCTCTTCGGCGCTGGGAGTTGGCGCAGTGCAGTTGGGGCCGGGAGTGATCAGTTGGGCGGCGTACCTGAACAAGATCGGGGGGCTTTCCTACGGCAAGATCGCGAATGTGCTCAAAGAAATGGCCGGTTTGGAGGTCGCGCGTTCGACGCTGTGCCGCGCTGTAGGCCGTCTGGCGAAGTCCGCAGAGCCCAGTTACGAGAAATTGGTGGACAACGTTCGGGGTTCTGAGGTGGTCTACCCGGATGAGACGGGGTGGCGCATCGGAGGCCAGAGCGCTTGGTTATGGGTCTTTGTGACTCAGGAACAAACGGTCTACCGGATCGCCAAGGGGCGGGGCTATGCGGAAGCCTCTGCGGTTCTGGGGGAAGACTATTCGGGCCTGATCGGCTCGGATGGCTGGGCGCCCTATCGTCGGTTCTCTCAGGCCACGCGGCAAGCCTGCCTGGCCCACCTGCTGCGCCGCTGCCGGGAAATGCAGGAAGTGGCCACGGGCTCGGCGGCGCAGTTTCCGCGGGAGGTGCAGACCCTTCTGCAGGCGGCCTTGGCGGTGAGGGACCGTCGGGATGCCCAACAGATCAGCCCCCGGGGTGTGCGGATCGCCAAAGGACTTTTGCGGGCTCGCCTGCGGCGTCTGCTGTCCCAGGAGCAGGCTAACCCGGCCAATCAGCGTTTAGCCAAGCACCTGAGACGACTCGAGAACGAGATGTTCGTCTTCTTGGAGCGACCTGAGGTGGAGGCCACCAACTGGCCCGCCGAACAGGCGATTCGTCCCGCCGTGGTCAATCGCAAATCTTGCGCCGGCAACCGAACGGCTCGTGGAGCTCATCATCAAGGGATCTTGATGAGTGTTCTTCGCACCGGCCATCAGCGCCAACTTAGCCCCATCAACCTGCTGACGAGCATTCTACGGAACCCGCGGCCCGGACCTCACAGAGCACTCACCCGAAAACCTCTACCACGGTAAACAGATAC
>JANMTS010000011.1:0-41405 GCA_031390755.1 Holophagales bacterium | reverse complement strand
TCCTCGGAGGCTTCAGCCTCGGCGATGCCGGCCTGCGCCTCGTCGACGCGCGGATGCCGCTCGACCGCCTGCTGGACGAGCGCGACGAATGCACCCGGGGTGGGTGGACTTGGGCGGACCGGGAGAGGGGACGGGGGTGAGGGCCTCCAACCTCGCCTACGTCATCTACACCTCCGGCTCGACCGGCCGGCCCAAGGGCGTGGAGATTCCGCACCGCGGCCTCCTCGCGCTGGTGCGCTGGCACCGCCGGGTCTACGGCGTGACGCCGGCCGACCGGGCGCCGCAGATGGCGGGCGAAGGATTCGATGCGTCGGTCTGGGAGCTGTGGCCTTACCTGCTCTCGGGCGCGGCGGTCGTCTTCCCGCCCGACGGAGTGCGGGCGAACCCGGCGGCCCTGGTCCCCTGGTTGGCCGGCGCGGGCATCACGCTCGCCTTCCTGCCGACGCCGCTGGCCGAGCTGGCGCTCGACGAGCCGTGGCCGCCGGGCCACCATCTCCGGGCGCTGCTGGTGGGCGGCGACCGCCTGCGCCGCCGGCCCGGTCCGGCGCACGGCTTCCGGCTCGTCAACCACTACGGCCCCACCGAAAGCTCGGTGGTGGCGACCTGGGGCGCCGTGCCACCCGAAGGATCGCCGTCCGAGGGTGCCGGCGCGCCGTCGATCGGCCGGCCCGTGGACGGCACGCGCGCCTGCGTCCTGGACCCGGCCGGGCGGCCGGTGCCCGCCGGTGTGGCGGGTGAGCTGTGTCTCGGCGGCGAGAGCCTGGCGCGCGGCTATCTCGGCCGGCCCGATCTGACCGCCGAGCGCTTCGTGCCCGATCCCGCCCAGGACGGGGAGAGGCTCGGGGAGCGCCTCTACCGCACCGGCGACCTCGTCCGCCACCGGGGCGACGGCGAGATCGAGTTTCTCGGCCGGATCGACTCCCAGATCAAGATCCGCGGCGTCCGCATCGAGCCCGGGGAGATCGAGGCGGCGCTCGCCAGCTGCCCCGGTGTGCGCGAGGCCGCGGTGACGGCGCGCGAGCGGGGCGGAGAGGCGCGGCTGGTGGCGTATGTCGCGCCGGCAGGCGAGGGGCTCCGCGCCTGGCTGGAGGCCCGCCTCCCGTCCGCCATGGTCCCGTCGGCGTTCGTGATTCTCGACGCCCTGCCGCTCACGCCGAACGGCAAGGTGGATCTTCGCGCGCTCCCTGAGCCGGAGTGGGAGCAGGGAGTTGAGGAGGGATTCACGGCGCCGCGCACGCCGATAGAGGAGCTGCTCGCCGCGATCTGGTCCGACGTACTGGGCGAGGTACGGGGCGAGGTACGGGGCCGGTCTCCGATCGGGATCCACGACGGCTTCTTCGACCTCGGCGGCCACAGCCTGCTGGCCACCCAGGTGGTCTCCCGGGTGCGCCGGGTGCTCGGCGTCGAGCTGCCGCTGCGGGCGGTGTTCGAGGCGCCGACGGTAGCCGGGCTGGCCTTGCGGATCGAAGCCGCGCGGCGGGGTGATGCACCGATGCCGCCCATCGTGCCCGTCTCCCGAGGCGGCGAGCTGCCGGCCTCCTTCGCACAAGAGCGGCTCTGGTTCCTCGACCAGCTCGGTCACCTCGGGGACCCCGGAGACGCCAGCGCGGCCTACAACATCCCAGCCGGGCTCCGGCTGCGCGGACCGCTCTCGGTCCCATCCCTGACCGCGGCCCTCGCCGGCCTGGCGCGCCGCCACGAGGCCCTGCGCACCACGTTCGCGCTGAGGGACGAGGAGCGCGTCGTCCAGGTCGTCGCCCCGTCTCTCGACATCCCTCTGCCGGTGATCCACCTCTCCGAAGCCGAGGCTCGCCGCGTGGCCGCGGCCGAAGCGGCGCGGCCGTTCGATCTCGCGCGCGGGCCGCTGCTGCGGGCGCTCCTCCTGCGGACCGGCGCGGAGGAGCACCTCCTGATCCTGGTGATGCACCACATCGTCTCGGACGGCTGGTCCATGGGCGTGCTCCTGCGTGAGCTGGCGCGGCTCTACGGGGGCGCCTCCCTGCCGCCGCTCGCCGTCCAGTACGCGGACTACGCGGCGTGGCAGCGCGGCTGGCTGCAAGGCGAGCCGCTCCGGCGGCAGCTCGATTTCTGGCGCGGCCGGCTGGCGGGGCTGCCGCCGCTCCTGGAGCTGCCGGCGGACCGGCCGCGCCCGCCCATCCAGGGCACGCGCGGCGGCCGTGTGGACCTGGCTCTGGACCTCGACGGTCTGGACGGCCTCTGCCGCGCCCGGGGCGTCACCCTGTTCATGGCGCTCCTCGCCGGCGTCCAGGCCCTCCTCGGCCGGATCACCGGCCGCGAGGATCCTCCGGTCGGCACTCCGATCGCCAACCGGCAGCGGTCGGAGACCGAGGCGGTCGTCGGACTGTTCGTGAACACCCTGGCGCTGCCGGCCGACCTCGCGGGAGATCCGACCTTTTCGGACCTGCTGGCGCGGGTGCGGGAGACGACGCTCGACGCCTACGCGCACCAGGATCTGCCGTTCGAGAAGCTCGTCGAGGAGCTGCGCCCGGAGCGCGACCTGAGCCATGCGCCGGTCTTCCAGGTGATGCTCGCCGTCCAGAACGCGCCGCTCGCGCCTCCCGTTTTCGCGGGCCTGGATCTCCAGCCGCTGGACCCGGACACCGGCACGGCCAAGCTCGACCTGATGCTCGGCGTGGTGGACCGTCCCGACCCCGGCGGACCCCGCCGTATCCTCCAGGCCGAGTACAGCCGCGACCTCTTCGACCGGACCACGATCGCCCGCCTCCTCGATTCGTTCGCCAGTCTGCTGGCCGCCGCCGCGGCCGACCCCGGCCTGCGGCTGTCCGACCTGCCCTTGCTCTCGGAGGCCGGGCGCCAGCGGGCGCTGGTGGAGTGGAACGACACGGCGGCCGTCCGTTCGACGGATTGCCTGCACGAGCGGGTCGCGGCCCAGGCCGAACGCACGCCCGGCGCGGTGGCCGTGGCCTGGCAGGGCGAGCGCGTCACCTACGCCGAGCTGATGCGGCGCTCCCGCCGCCTGGCGGGCCACCTGCGGCGGCTCGGAGTCGGGCGAGACGTTGGTTCCGAGAGACCGGTGGGGGTCTGCCTGGAGCGGACGCCCGACCTTGTCGTCTCCCTGCTCGCCATCCTCCAGGCCGGCGGCGTCTACGTGCCTCTCGACCCCACCTACCCGCCGGAGCGCCTGGCCTTTCTGCTGGAGGACTGCGGACAGGGTTTCGAGGCGCCGCTGGTCGTCACCCGGGAGGCTCTGCTGACTCGTATGGGTCCGGTCCAGTCGGTCTGCCTCGACCGCAACGCGGACGCGATCTCGCCGGCTCCGGACGCTCCGTCGGCGGACGTGCGGCCGGAGCACCTGGCCTATCTGATCTACACCTCGGGCTCGACCGGCCGGCCCAAAGCGGTGGCGATCGAGCACCGCAACGCCGTGGCCCTGGTGGACTGGGCGGCGGAGGTCTTCCCGCCGGAGGATCTGGCGGGCGTGCTGGCCTCCACCTCGATCAACTTCGACCTCTCGGTGTTCGAGCTGTTCGTCCCGCTGGCCCTGGGCGGCACGGTGATCCTGGCTGACAATGCCCTGGCCCTGGCCGGCCTGCCCGAGGCCGGACAGGTGACGCTGGTCAACACGGTCCCTTCCGCGATGGCCGAGCTGCTGCGGCTGGAGGCGCTGCCGCCGTCCGTGCGCACCGTCAACCTGGCAGGCGAGCCGCTGACCCGGTCGCTGGTGATGGAGATCGAGGCGAAGTCGAGCGCGCGGGTGCTCGACCTCTACGGTCCGTCCGAGGACACCACCTACTCCACCTTCGCGCGGCGCCATGGGGACGAGCCGGCCACCATCGGCCGCCCGCTCTCCGGGGGCCGCGCGTACCTCCTGGACCGCTGGCAGCGGCCGGCGCCGGTGGGCGCTTCCGGCGAGGTCTGGCTGGGCGGCGCCGGACTGGCCCGCGGCTATCTTCATAGATCCGACCTGACCGCGGAGCGCTTCGTGCCCGACCCGTTCGCCGAGGCGCCCGGCGCGCGCCTGTACCGGACCGGCGACCTGGCCCGCCACCGCGCCGATGGTTGCCTGGAGCTTCTGGGCCGGATCGATCATCAAGTCAAGGTGCGCGGCTTCCGAATCGAGCTCGGCGAGGTCGAGACGCATCTGCTGGCCTTCCCGGGCGTGCGGGAGGCGGCCGTGCTGGCGCTCGGTGAGGGCGGCGACCGGAAGCTGGCGGCCTTCGTGGCTCCTTCGTTGCCGGATGACTCTCCCGATGACGGCCTGCGCTCGTTCCTGTCCGGCCGGCTGCCGTCCCACATGGTGCCGTCCGCGTTCGCCTTCCTGGACGCCCTGCCGCGGCTGCCGAACGGCAAGCTGGACCGCCGCGCACTCGAGACTGTCCCCTTGAATGGAACCCGGACGGGAGAGGGCTTCGTGCCGGCCGTGACCGAAGACGAGCTGCGCATGGCCGCGATCTGGGCCGAGGTGCTCGGCGTGCCGCGGGTGGGGCTCCACGACGACTTCTTCCGGCTCGGCGGCCACTCCCTGCTGGCGACGCGGGTCGTGGCGCGGCTGCGGCGGGACTTCGGCGTCGACCTGCCGCTGCGCAGCCTGTTCCAGGAGCCCACCGTGGCGCGCCTCCTCGCCGCCGTGCTGGCGATCCGGAGCGCTGCCGGGGAGGAGCCTGCCGTACCCCGGATCGCCGCGCTGTCGCGCTCCGCGTCCAATCTCCGGTCGCGTCCGGCGATCCCGGCGATCCCACGGAGAGAGGGCTCATGACGATCAGCACCCTGGATCCCCGGCCGGGCGCCGCGCCCGAGCCCGAGCCCTCCGGCCCCGGCCCCGGCGATACCGTCTTCGTCTTCCCGGCCTCCTACGCCCAGCAGCGGCTCTGGTTCCTCGACCAGCTCGCGCCCGGCAGCCCGGTCTACAACCTGCCGTTCGCCTGGCTCCTGCACGGGCCGCTCGACGTCCTTGCGCTGGAAGCGGCGCTGGCCGGCCTCGTCGCCCGCCACGAGCCGCTGCGCACCACCTTCGCCGTGGAGGAGGGGGAGCCGGTGCAGGTCGTGGCGCCACCAGGCCCGGGCTCCTTCCCCTTCCTGCCGGTCGCGGACCTGGCGGCGCTGCCCGAAGAGCGGCGCAGGCGCGAGGCGCGGCGGCTGGCCGCGGCGGAGGCGGCGCGGCCGTTCGACCTGGAGCGCGGGCCGCTCTTCCGCACCGCCCTCCTGAGCCTCGGCGGCGAGGACTACGCGCTCCTCGCCGGCTTCCACCACGCCGTGGCCGACGGCTGGTCGCTCGGCGTGTTCCAGTCCGAGCTTTCTCTCCTGTATCGCACAAGGACCGCGGGTCTGTCGGCGCTCCTGCCCGCCCTGCCGATCCAGTACGCGGATTTCGCCGTCTGGCAGCGCGAGCTCCTCGCGGGGGAGACCCTGGAGCGGCAGCTCGCCTGGTGGAGGGCGTCGCTCGACGGCGCGCCGCCGGTCCTGGAACTGCCCTTCCGGCCGCGTCCGCCGGTTTCCAGTCACCGCGGAGCCTGGCGCTCCCTGGAGATTCCGCACCCGGTCTCCGAGGCCGTGCGCGAGGCCGGACGGAGCGAAGGGGCCACCCGCTTCATGACCCTGCTCGCCGCGTTCGAGGTTCTGCTCCACCTCTGCACGGGCCGGGAGGATCTGCTCGTCGGCACGCCGGTGTCCGGACGCACGCTGGTCGAGACCGAGGGGCTGATCGGCCTGTTCGTGAACACCCTCGTGCTGCGCACCGACCTCGCGGACGCCGACGGCTTCCGCGAGCTGCTGGCGCGGGTCCGGGAGAGCGCGCTCGGCGCCTTCGCCAACCAGGACATCCCCTTCGAGCGCCTCGTCGAGGAGCTGCAGCCGGAGCGCAGCCTGGCGCTCAATCCGCTGGTGCAGGTGACGTTCTCGCTCCAGGAGCGCGCCTCCGACCGCGGCCTGGAGCTGGAGGGGCTGACGGTCGAGTCCCTGGAGGCCGGCGAGCGCGGCGAGGCCGCGGCCCGGTTCGACCTCGCGCTGTTCGCGGAAGACACGCCGCGGGGCCTGCGCGTGCGCCTCGACTGGGACGCCGACCTGCTCGGCGACACCGACGCGCTGCGCCTCCTGGAGTCCTATGCCGTCCTGCTCCAGGGCATCGCGGACGACCCGTGGCGCCCGCTCTGGAGCCTGCCGGTGCTCTCCGAGGCGGCCCGCCACCAGCTCCTCGCGGAGTGGAACGACACGGCCGCGCCGGGGTCCGGTCTCACGCTGCCCGAGCGCTTCGCGGCCCAGGCGGCGCGCACCCCGCGGGCGGTCGCCCTGATTCATGACGACGAAGCGCTGACCTACGCGGAGCTGGACGCGCGGTCGAACCGCCTGGCCCGCCGGCTGCGCGCGCTCGGCGTCGGCCCCGAGTCGCGGGTCGGCGTCGCGCTCGGGCGGACCCCGGACCTGATCGTCGCCCTGCTCGCCGTGCAGAAGGCCGGCGGCGCCTACGTTCCGCTCGACCCGGCCTATCCGCGCGAGCGCCTCGCGCTGATCCTGGAGGACGCCCAGGAGGGGATGGACGATCCGGTCCTGGTCACCTCGTCGTCCCTGCTCGACCGGCTGCCGCCTTTCGGCGGACGGGTCCTCCTGATGGACGAGCCGATCGGGAACGGCGACGGGCCTCTCCCGCGACTGGCCGGCCCGGGCAATCTCGCCTACCTCATCTATACCTCCGGCTCCACCGGCCGTCCCAAGGGCGTGGCCATCGAGCACCGCAGCGCCGCCGCGCTCCTCGACTGGGCGGCCGGGGTCTACGCGGCGGAGGAGACGGTGCTCGCCTCCACCTCGATCGCCTTCGACCTGTCCGTCTTCGAGATCTTCCTGACGCTCACCCGCGGCGGCACGCTCGTGTTGGCCGAGAACGCGCTGGCCCTGCCCGAGCTGCCGGCCCGGGAGTCGGTGACGCTGGTCAACACCGTGCCTTCGGCGATCGGCGCGCTGGTGCGCGCGGACGGCCTGCCCGCCTCGGTGCGCACGGTCAACCTGGCGGGCGAGCCGCTCCGGCGGGAGCTGGTGGACGCCCTCTATGCCGTGCCGACGGTCGAGAGCGTCTACAACCTCTATGGACCCTCGGAGGACACGACCTACTCGACCTGGACGCGGGTGGACAGGGACGAGACGAGGGAGCCGACGATCGGCGTGCCGGTCGCGAACACGCGGGCGCACGTCCTGGACCGCTGGCTCCGGCCGCTCCCGGCCGGCGTGCCCGGCGAGCTGTTCCTGGCCGGAGCCGGCCTGGCGCGCGGCTATCTCAACCGGCCGGACCTGACCGCGGCGGCGTTCGTCCCCGATCCGTTCCGGGCCGGCGAGCGCCTGTACCGGACCGGCGACCTCGCGCGGCGGCTGGCGGACGGCCGTCTGGACTTTCTGGGACGGATCGACCACCAGGTCAAGGTGCGGGGTTTCCGCATCGAGCTGGGGGAGATCGAGTCCCACCTGCTCGCCCATCCGGCGGTGCGCGAAGCCGTGGTGCTGGCGCTCGGGGAAGGCGCGGAACGCTCGCTCGCGGCGTTCGTGGTCGGAGAGGGGGATCTCGGGAGCTGGCTGGAGTCCCGTCTGCCCGCCTACATGGTGCCTGCATCGTTCGTCGCTCTGGACGCCCTGCCGCTGACCCCGAACGGCAAGGTGGACCGCAAGACCCTCGCGGGCCTCGCGCCCGGCCGGGTCGACGGAGGAGGGTTGTCGGAGGCTCCCCGGACCGCCGCGGAAGAGCTGATCGCCGGCATCTGGCAGGACATCCTGAAGATCGACCGGGTCGGCGTCCACGACAATTTCTTCAGCCTGGGGGGTCATTCGCTCCTGGCCACGCAGCTCGTGTCGCGGGTCCGCGAGGTCTTCCGTGCAGACCTGCCGCTGCGCGCGATTTTCGAGGCGCCCACCGTGGCGGGCCTCGCCGCCCGGGTGGAGTCGTCGCGCCGGAGCGCCCTGCCTCGCATCGAGCCCGTCCCACCCGTGCCTCGTTACCGCGATCTGCCGGCCTCCTTCTCCCAGGAGCGGCTCTGGTTCCTGGAACAGCTCGGCGGCGACGTGGGGTCCTCTTACAACCTCCCGTCTCCCCTGCGCCTGCGCGGACCGCTCTCGGTTCCTGGGCTGGCCGCGGCCCTGGATGCGCTGGCGGACCGCCACGAGTCGCTGCGGACCACCTTCTCCCTGTCGCCGGACGGCGCCGTGCTCCAGCGGATCGCTCCGGAAGCGGGCCTGCCGCTTCCGGTCGTGGACCTGGGTGGATTGCCGGATCCCGACTCCGAAGCTTTGCGCCTGGCCGACCTGGACGCCCGCCGGACGTTCGATCTCCAGGCCGGCCCGCTCCTGCGCGCCACCCTGCTGCGGCTGGCGGACGAGGATCACGCCCTGCTCCTGACGATGCACCACGTCGTCTCGGACGGCTGGTCCCTGCGCGTGCTGATCCGCGAGCTGACGACCCTCTATGCGGGAGGTTCTCTGCCGGCGCTGCCGATCCAGTACGCGGACTTCGCGGCCTGGCAGCGGGGCTGGCTGAGCGGCGAGACCCTGGAGGCCGAGATCGCCTGGTGGCGCGAGCGGCTGGCCGGTTCGCCGCCGGTGCTGGAGCTGCCGGCGGACCGGCCGCGTCCGGCCGTGCGCACCTCCCGCGGCGAGGTGGCGGGGACGGTCCTCTCCGCGGAGCTCGCCGCCGGCCTGGCGGAGCTGAGCCGCAGCTCCAGCGCCACCCTGTTCATGACCGTGCTTGCCGTCTTCCAGATCCTGCTTCGGCGTTACACCGGCCGGGACGACCTTCCCGTCGGCACGCCCATCGCGAACCGCAACCGGACCGAGATCGAAGGGCTCGTCGGCTTCTTCGTGAACACCCTGGTCCTGCGCGGCGACCTGTCGGGGGATCCGACCTTCCGGGAGAACCTGCGGCGGACGCGGGAGACGGCCCTGGCGGCCTACGACCACCAGGACCTCCCCTTCGAGAAGCTCGTCGAGGCTCTCCAGCCGCAACGGAGCCTGGCCTACACGCCGCTGTTCCAGGTCGTCTTCCTCTTCCAGGCCGATCCGCCGTCGCCGAAACCGGGTGGGCTGGACCTGGAACCTTTCCGGCTGCCGTCGCCGGACACCGCCAAGTTCGACCTGACCCTGGCCGTCTCTCCGGCGGGAGACGGGCTCGCCGTCCAGGCCGAGTACAGTCGCGACCTGTTCGACGCGCCCACGGTCCTCCGCCTGCTGGGGAACTTCGGGGTGCTGCTGGAGGAGGCCGTGGCGGACCCGGGGAGGCGCCTCTCCGGCCTGGCGCTCCTCACCGCGCCGGAGCGCCACGCCCTGCTCTTCGAGGAGAACGACACGGCCACGGCGTACCCTGGTGGACCGGTCCACGAGATTTTCGAGGAACAGGTCCGGCGGGCTCCGGAGCGGATCGCGGTCACCTGCGCGGGGAGGAGCCTGACCTATGCCGAGCTGAACGCCCGGGCCAACCGGATCGCCCACCATCTGCGGCGGCTCGGCGCCGGTCCCGAGGGGCGGGTCGGGATCTGCCTGGAGCGCTCGCTCGACCTGATCGCGGGTCTGCTCGGCGTTCTCAAGGCGGGCGCGGCCTACCTGCCGCTCGATCCGGCCCTGCCCGCCGAGCGCCTGGATTTCCTCATCGCCGACGGCGGGATCACCCTGGTGCTCAACCCGGAGGAGCTCAGGGCCGCGCTCGCCGAAAACCTCGCTGAAAGCGATACCAACCCCAAGAGCGGCGCCGGGCCGCGGAGCCTGGCCTACGTGCTCTATACCTCAGGCTCCACCGGCCAGCCCAAGGGCGTGGAGGTCGAGCACCGCAGCATCGTCCGCCTGGTGAAAGGGGCCGACTTCGCCGACCTGGGCGAGGGAGAAACCTTCCTTCAGCTCGCGCCGATCCCCTTCGATGCCTCGACCCTCGAGATCTGGGCGCCGCTCCTCAACGGCGGCCGGCTGGTGGTGTTTCCGCCCTCCCCCCCCTCCCTGGAGGAGCTGGGAGAGGCGCTGTCGAGAGAGGGGATCTCCACCCTCTGGCTCACTGCGGGCCTCTTCCACCAGATGGCCGAGGCTCAACCCGGCAGCCTGCGCGGCGTGCGGCAGATCCTGGCGGGGGGTGATGCCCTGTCCGTGCCGCACGTGAAGGGGATCCTGGAGCGCCTGGAGCCCGGGCACCGGCTCGTCAACGGCTACGGCCCCACCGAGAACACGACCTTCACTTGCTGCTGGTCCATGGATGCCGTGCGGCCGCCCGCCGCCTCGGTGCCCATCGGCCGGCCGGTCTCGAACACCCGGGTCTATCTGCTGGGCCGAGACCTGGAGCCGGTGCCCCTGGGCGTGCCCGGCGAGCTGTATGCGGCGGGCGACGGTCTTGCGCGCGGCTACCTCGGCCGTCCGGACCTCACCGCGGAGCGCTTCGTGCCTTCGCCGCTGCCGACCTTTCCCGGCGAGCGGCTCTACCGGACGGGCGACCTGGCACGACGCCTCCCGGCGGGCGAGATCGAGTTCCTGGGCCGGCTCGACACCCAGGTCAAGCTCCGCGGCTTCCGCGTCGAGCTGGGCGAAATCGAGGCCGCCCTCTGCGGCCACCCGGCGGTCCGGGAGGCGGCCGTGCTGGTGCGCGAGGACCGGCCGGGCGACAAGCGGCTGGTCGCCTATGTAGCGGGGGAGGGCGCAGCTCCGGCCGCACCGGAGCTGCGGGAGCTCCTCTCGCGCAAGCTGCCGGACTACATGATCCCCGCGGCGTTCGTAGCCCTGGACGCCCTGCCGCTCACCGCGAACGGAAAGGTGGACCGCCGGGCGCTCGCCGCGATCGAGCCGGAGACGCCGGACAGCCTGTCGCCGGCCGAGGGGGCTTCCCGGGACGAGGTGGAGGAGCTGCTCGCCGGGATCTGGTGCCTGGTGCTGGGTATCGAAGCGGTCGGCGTCCACGACGATTTCTTCGAGCTCGGGGGGCATTCGCTGCTGGCGACCCGGGTGGTTTCCCGGGTGCGCGAGGTGCTCGGCACCGAGCTGCCGTTGCGGGCGCTTTTCGAGGCGCCCACCGTGGCCGGCCTGGCCGAGCGGCTGCGGCGGGAGCGGGTTGCCGCCACGGCGCCGCCGATCGTAAAACGACGCCGAGATGCCCGAGATACCCACCCGCCGGCCTCCTTCGCGCAGGAGAGGCTCTGGTTCCTCGACCAGCTCGGCGACGAGCGGGCCGCCTACAACGTCCCCGCCAATCTGATCCTGCGCGGCGCGCTCGATCCCGCCGTGCTGGCAGCGGCCCTCGACGAGGTCGTCCGCCGGCACGAAGCCCTCCGCACCACGTTCGCGGACGAAGGCGGCCGGGTTCTGCAGAGGATCGCGCCCGTGCTCCGTCTGGCCCTTGCCGAGGTCGACCTGCGCGCGTTGCCGGAGCCGGGAGAAGAGATCCGCCGGCTCGCCCGGGCCGAGGCGTTCCGCACGTTCGACCTGGGCGCCGGGCCGCTGCTGCGGGCCACCCTGCTGCGGCCGGGAGACGAGGAGCATCTTCTTCTCTTCACCCAGCACCACATCGTCTCGGACGGATGGTCCATCGGCATCCTGCTGCGCGAGCTGTCCACCCTCTACGACGCCTTCGCGGCGGGCCGGCCCTCGCCGCTGGCGGAGCTTCCGGTCCAGTACGCCGACTTCGCGGCCTGGCAGAGAGAGTGGCTGACCGGCGAGGCCCTGGATGCGCAGCTCGCCTGGTGGAAGGAACGGCTGGCGGGGGCTCCGCCGGCCCTGGAGCTGCCGTCCGACCGGCCGCGGCCGGCCGTGCCGAGCCCGCGCGGCGGCCTGCGCAGCAGGGCCCTGTCCTCCGAGCTGACCGGCGCCCTCCAGATTTGCGCGCGGCAGCGGGGCGCGACCCCGTTCATGGTCCTGCTCGCGGCCTTCGAAGCCCTGCTCGGCCGCATCACCGGCCGCGAGGATCTGACGGTCGGCTCGCCGGTGGCCAACCGCAACCGGTCCGAGACCGAGGCGCTCGCCGGTTTCTTCGTCAACACCCTGGTGCTGCGCGCCGACCTGGCGGGCGACCCGAGCTTCGCCGGCCTGCTGGCGCGGACCCGCGAGATGGCCCTGGGGGCCTACGCGCATCAGGATCTCCCCTTCGAGAGGCTGGTGGCCGAGCTGCAACCGGAGCGGGACCGCAGTCATACTCCGCTGTTCCAGGTGATGCTGATCGTCCAGAACCTGCCCTCGGCGGTTCGGGCAGGCTGGGAGCTGGTGCCCCCGCCGGACGGGGAAGGGACGGCCAAGTTCGACGTCACTCTCTCCTTCGGCGCCTCCCGGGGACTGTGGATCGCGCGGGCCGAGTACCGCCGGGACCTTTTCGACGCCTCGACCGTCGATCGCCTCCTGGGCGGCCTGAACAACCTGCTGGCCGCAGCCCTGGCCGAGCCGTCGGCCCGGATCTCCGGCCTGCCGCTGATGGGCGGCGCGGAGCTGCACCAGATCCTCGCCGAGTGGAACGACACGGAGGCGCGGCCGGTCCCCGCCGCCTGCCTGCACGAGCGTTTCGAGGCCCAGGCCGATCTCACCCCGGACGCCCAGGCCGTCGTGGCGGCCGTCGTGGCAGGAACTGAGCGGCTCACCTACGCCGAGCTGGACCGCCGGGCCAACCGCCTGGCGCGCCGGCTGCGCCGGCTCGGCGTAGGGCCGGAAGTACGCGTGGGGATCTCCCTGGAGCGGACGGTCGACCTTGTCGTGGCCCTGCTCGCCGTGCTCAAGGCCGGCGGCGCCTACGTGCCGCTCGATCCCGCCTACCCGCGCGACCGCCTGGCCTTGATCCTGGAAGACGCCGAAGCCGCGGTCGTCATCGACCGGGAGAGCCTGAGGGATCTGGACCTGGAGGAAGACGGCCGCCTGCCCGCGGCGGCGTCCCCCGGCAACGTCGCCTATGTCATCTACACGTCCGGTTCGACGGGCCGGCCCAAGGGGGTCGCGATCGAGCACCGGAGCGCCGACGCGCTGCTCCGCTGGGCCGGAGGCGTTTTCGGGCCGGAGGAGCTGGCGGGGGTCCTGGCCTCGACCTCGATCACCTTCGATCTCTCCGTCTTCGAGCTGTTCCTGCCCCTCGCCCGGGGAGGCCGCATCGTCCTCGCCGCCAACGCCCTGGCCTTGCCCGACCTGCCGGCTCCGCCGGACGGTGCCGAGGTGCGGCTCCTCAACACCGTCCCCTCCGCCATGACCGAGCTGGTGCGGCTGGGAGCCGTGCCGCCGTCCGTGCGCACGGTCAACCTGGCCGGCGAGCCGCTCAAGCGGGCCCTGGTGGACCGCATCTACGCGCTGCCCCACGTCGAGGCGGTCTACAACCTCTACGGCCCGTCCGAAGACACGACCTATTCGACCTGGGTGCGGGTGCCTCGGAGTATGGACCGGGTGGACCGTGAGCCGACGATCGGCGTGCCCATCGGCGGTACGCGGGCCGTCGTCATGGATCGCGGGCTCCGTCCTTCGCCCGTCGGTGTGCCGGGCGAGCTCTGCCTGGCTGGCGAAGGGCTTGCGCGCGGCTATCTGGGCCGGCCGGACCTGACGGCGGCATCGTTCGTCCCCGATCCGTTCGGGGGTCCAGGCGAGAGGATGTACCGCACGGGCGACCTGGCGCGGCGCCTGTCCGGCGGCGAGCTGGAGTTTCTGGGCCGCATCGATCATCAAGTCAAGGTCCGCGGCTTCCGCATCGAGCCGGGCGAGATCGAGACCGCGATCCTGGCCCATCCCGGCGTGCGCGAGGCCGTGGTGCTGGCCCTTGGCGAGGGTGGAGAGCGGCGGCTCGCGGCCTATATCGTGGGCGATATCGTGGGCGAGGCGGGTCCGGCCGAGATCCGGAGCGCACTCGAGGGCCGCCTCCCCGCCTACATGATCCCCACCGCCTGGACGGCCTTGCCGGCCTTGCCGCTCAGCCCGAACGGCAAGGTGGACCGCAAGGCGCTGGCCCGGATCGAGCCGGGACAGGAGGCGGCCGTTCAGGCCTCCGGATTCCGGAATCCCGTGGCGGAGCTGCTCGCCGGGATCTGGTCCGAGGTTCTGGGCCGCGGCCCGGTCGGGCCGGAGGACCGCTTTTTCGATCTCGGCGGCCATTCGTTGCTCGCCACCCGGGTGGTGTCCCGGGCGCGCGAGGTCTTCGGCATCGAGCTGCCACTGCGGGCGCTGTTCGAGGCGCCGTCCCTGTCCGGGCTCGCCGCGCGCGTCGAGGCGCTGCGCGACGAGGGGCTCGGCCTCGCGGCGCCGCCCATCATGCCGGTCGCCCGCGAAGGCCCCTCGCCGGCCTCCTTCGCGCAGGAGAGGCTCTGGTTCCTCGACCGGCTCGGGGCCGACCGCGCCGCGTACAACCTGCCTTCGGCCATCCACCTGCGGGGGCGGCTCGACGCGGCGGCCCTGGCCGCCGCTCTCGGGGAGATCGTCCGGCGCCACGAATCGCTGCGCACGGCGTTCGTCGTGACCGGCGCCGGGTCCCGGGTTCTGCAAGCCGTCGGACCGGCGGTGGACCTGCCGTTGCCCGGGATCGACCTCCGCGGCCTTCCTCTCGCCCGCCGGAGCGGGGAGGCGGTGCGCCTCGCCCGCGAGGACGCGCGGCGGCCTTTCGACCTGGCCCGGGGGCCGCTGGTGCGGACGGCGTTGCTTCGCACCGGGGAGGACGAGAGCACCCTGCTCCTCTCCATGCACCACATCGTCTCCGACGGCTGGTCGATCGGCGTGATGCTGCGCGAGCTGACCGCGCTCTACGGCGCCTTCGCCGCGGGAAGGCCCTCGCCACTGCCGGACCTTCCCATCCAGTACGCCGACTTCGCGGCCTGGCAGCGCGACTGGCTGCGGGGCGAGGTGCTGGAGCGGCAGCTCGCCTGGTGGCGGGACCACCTGGCCGGCGCCCCCGCGGTGCTGGAGCTGCCGTCCGACCGCCCCCGGCCGCCGGTCCCGAGCGGGCGCGGCGGGCGTTTCCCGGTGGCCTTCCCGGCGAGCCTGAAGGAAAAGGTCCGGATCCTCGGCCGCGGCCAGGGGGCGACTCCTTTCATGGTCCTCCTCGCCGCCTTCCAGGCCTTGCTCGGCCGCCTCGCCGGCCGCGACGACGTGCCGGTGGGGACTCCCGTCGCCGGCCGCAACCGGGCCGAGACCGAAGGGCTGGTCGGCTTCTTCGTGAACACCCTGGTCCTGCGCGGCCGGCTGGCGGGCGATCCGTCCTTCCGGGAATTGCTCGGCAGCACCCGGGAGTCGCTCCTCGGCGCCTACAACCACCAGGATCTGCCGTTCGAGAAGCTCGTCGAGGAGCTGCACCCCGAGCGCTCCCTCGCCCATTCGCCGCTGTTCCAGGTCATGCTCATCCTTCAGAACGCACCCATGGACGATCTGGAGCTGCCCGGCGTGACCGCGATCCCCGTGGTCCCGGACACCGGCACCACCAAGTTCGACCTGCGGCTGGCTCTGACCGAGACCCCTGACGGGCTGGCCGGCAGCGTCCTCTACAACCTCGACCTGTTCGACGAGGCCACCGCGAAACGATTCGCCGGCTACTACGAGAGGCTGCTCGCCGCGGCCATCGTCGCTGATACCGCTGATACCGCTGATACCGATCCGGAGGCGCGCCTCTCCGATCTGCCGCTTCTCGGGGAGGCCGAGATCCAGCACCTGTTGCGGGAGTGGAACGACACCCGGGCGGACTGGAACCTGGGCCGGCCGCTCCACGCCTGGATCGAGGAGCAGGCGCGGAGGACGCCGGACGCGCCGGCTCTCACCTTCGAGGGCGAGACGCTCACCTACCGCGATCTGGACGGCCGCGCCGGCCGCCTCGCCGCGCGGCTGCGGCGCCTGGGCGCGGGCCCCGAGGTCCGGGTGGGGATCTCGGCCGAACGCTCCCTGGAGCTGGTCGTGGGGCTGCTCGGGATCCTCAAGGCGGGCGCCTGCTATGTGCCGCTCGATCCGTCGTATCCCCCGGAGCGCCTGGCCTTCATGGTGGAAGACTCGCGGAGCGGCATTCTCCTGACCCGGGAGAGCCTGGTGGATCGGCCCGAGGAGATCTCAGCCCTGCCGGCGGTCCTGCCGGAGCATCCGGCCTACATGATCTACACCTCCGGCTCGACCGGCCGTCCGAAGGGCGCGGTCAACAGCCACCGCGCGATCGTCAACCGGCTGGTCTGGATGCAGCAGGAGTACGGGTTGACGCCGGAGGACGTGGTCCTCCAGAAGACCCCGTTCAGCTTCGACGTCTCCGTCTGGGAATTCTTCTGGCCGCTGATGGTGGGAGCGCGGCTGGTCGTGGCCCGGCCGGGCGGGCACCAGGACAGCGCCTATCTGGCCGAGCTGATCCGCCGCGAGGGGGTGACGACCCTGCACTTCGTGCCCTCGATGCTCCAGGTCTTCCTGGAGCAGCCCGGGGTGGAGACGTGCACGTCGATCCGGAGAGTGATCTGCAGCGGCGAGGCCCTGCCGTTCGAGCTGCAACAACGGTTCTTCGCGAAGCTGGGCGGTATCGGCGGCATCGGCGGCATCGGCGGCATCGCCGGCCTGCACAACCTCTACGGCCCGACCGAGGCGGCGGTGGACGTCACCGTCTGGGCCTGCGATCCCGGGGCGACCCGGCCGATCGTGCCCATCGGCCGGCCGATCTCGAACCTGCGCATCCACATCCTGGACCGTGCTCTGCAACCGGTGCCCATGGGAGTGCCGGGGGAGCTGCACATCGCGGGCGTGGGCCTCGCCCGCGGCTATCTCAACCGGCCGGACCTGACGGCGGAGCGGTTCATCCCCGATCCGTTCGGTGATGGTGGGTCGCGGATGTACAAGACCGGCGACCTCTGCCGGCACCTGGCGGACGGGCGCATCGAGTACCTGGGCCGGATCGACCACCAGGTGAAGATCCGCGGCTTCCGCATCGAGCTGGGGGAGATCGAGGCCGCCCTGGCCGCCCATCCGTCGGTCAAGGAAGCGGTCGTGCTGGCCCGGGAGGACCGTCCCGGGGACAAGCGGCTGGTCGCCTATCTGACGGCAGAGGGATCGGATCCGGTCGATCTGCGTCAATACCTCGCGGCCTCGCTGCCCGAATACATGATCCCGGCGGCCTTCGTGGTCCTGCCGGCCCTGCCGCTGTCGCCGAACGGCAAGGTGGACCGCAAGCTCCTTCCCGCGCCCGGGACGGAGTCCGCGGCGGAGCGCGAGCACGTCGCTCCGCGCACCCCTCTGGAGGAATACCTGGCCGGGCTGTGGCAGGCCCCGCTCGGGTTGGAGCGGGTCGGCGTCCACGACGACTTCTTCGCCCTGGGGGGGAACTCGATCTCCGGGGCCATCCTGATCAACCAGCTCCAGGAGAAGCTCGGCGAGATCGTCCACGTCGTGGTGATCTTCGACGCGCCGACCGTCGAGCGCATGGCCGCCTACCTCGTGGAAAATCACACGCAGGCCGTCGAGCGGATCTGGGGCCGCGAGAGCGTGGGCTGGGAATCGGCCGCGGGCCGGCGCCTGGCCGAGCGGGTCGACGCCGGCAAGGCGGCGCGGCTCCGCGAGCTGATCCAGCCGCTCCCGCCCCGGGAAACCGGAGAGCCGAGGAACCGGCCGGCGGTCTTCGTCCTGGCGCCGCCGCGCTCGGGAACCACGCTGCTCCGGGTCCTCCTCGGCGGCCATCCCGGACTGTTCGCGCCGCCCGAGCTGGAGCTGCTCTCCCACGACACGATGGCCGAGCGCCGGGCCGCCTACACGGGCCGCGACAGCTTCTGGCTGGAGGGGCTGGTCCGGGCGGTCATGGAGATCCGCGGCTGCGGTCCGGACGAAGCGGCGGCGATGACCGCGCGCTGGGAGGAGGAGGGGTGGACGGTCCGCCGCGCCTACCGCCAGCTCCAGGACTGGCTGGACGGCCGCGGACACCGCGGGGAGCGCGGACACCGCGGACACCGCATCCTGGTCGACAAGACCCCGTCCTACGCCTTCGATCCGAGCGTGCTGCAACGCGCCGAGGACGACTTCGACGGCGCCCTGTACGTCCACCTCGTCCGCCACCCCTGCGGCATGATCCGCTCCTTTGAGGAGGCGAAGCTCGAGCAGATCTTCTTTCGCCGGCAGCATCCGTTCTCCCGGCGCGAGTTGGCGGAGCTGCTCTGGCTGGTGAGCCAGGAGAACATCCTGCGCTTCCTGGCGGAGGTTCCGGAGGAGCGGCGGCACACCCTGCGCTTCGAAGACCTGGTGCGGGAGCCCGAGGTCTCCCTGAGGCGCCTCTGCGCCTTCCTCGGGCTCGGCTTCCACCCGGCCATGCTCCAGCCCTACGAGGAGAGGCCCGGCCGCAGCCGGCGGATGACCGACGGCCTCCGCGCCGAGTCCCGCATGCTGGGGGACGTCAAATTCCACTCCCACTCGGGGATCGACGCTGCTGTCGCGGACCGCTGGCGGCAGGACTGCCTGGAAGAGTCCCTGGGCGAGCCGACCCTTCAGATGGCCGCGCGGCTCGGCTACGAGCTGGAGCGGCCCGCGGCGGCCGTGGCCATCCCGCGGCTGGAGCGCGTGCCCGGCGAGCCGCTGCCGCTCTCCTTCGCCCAGGAGAGGCTCTGGTTCCTGGACCGGCTGGAGCCGGGGAGCCCGACCTACAACATCCCCACGGCGGTGCGCCTGGAGGGGGAGCTGGACGTTGCGGCCCTGTCCTGGAGCCTGTCCGGGATCATCCGCCGGCACGAGGTTCTGCGCACCCGCTTCGGGGCGCGCGAGGGTGTGCCGGTCCAGGTCGTCGATCCGGCTGCAGACGTTCCTCTGCCGGCGGTGGACCTTGCGGGCCTTTCGGAGAGCCGGCGGGAGATGGAGGCCGCCGCCCTGGCGAGGGCCGAGGCGCGGCGGCCGTTCGACCTCGCCCGCGGACCGGTCTTCCGCAATGCGCTGCTGCGCCTGGGGGACCGCCACCACACCCTGCTCACGACCATGCACCACATCGCCGGCGACGGCTGGTCCCGGGGCGTGCTGACCGCCGAGATGGGAGCGCTCTACGGCGCGCGCCTCGCCGGCGAGCCCTCGCCGCTGGCGGAGCTGCCCGTCCAGTACGCCGACTTCGCGGCGTGGCAGCGGAGCCGGCTCCAGGGGGAGGCGCTGGAGCGGGAGCTCGGGTATTGGCGGGAGCGGCTGGCCGGTGCCCCCGCGGTGCTGGACCTGCCCACGGACCGGCCGCGGCCGGCCGTTTCGAGCCCGCGGGGCGGCGTCCGGGCCCGCCTGCTGGAGGGCATCCCGGCGCAGCAGGTCCAGGAGCTGGCCCGGCGCCACGGCGTCACCCTCTTCTTGGCCCTGATCGCCGCCTTCCAGGCCGTCCTCGGCCGCTGGGCCGACCGCGAGGATCTGACCCTCGGCACCCCGATCGCCGGCCGCACCCGGCCCGAGACCGAGCGGCTCATCGGCTTCTTCATCAACACCCTCGTGCTGCGCGCCGACCTCGCGGGCCGGCCCTCATTCGGCGAGCTCCTGCGCCGGGTGCGGGAGAGCGCCCTGGGCGCGTTCGCGCACCAGGAGCTGCCGTTCGAAAAGCTCGTCGAAGAGCTGCAGCCCGGCCGGTCCCTCGCCCACTCGCCGCTGTTCCAGGTCATGTTCCTCCTCCAGAACGCCCCCATCGGCGCGGTCCGGCTCCCGGGCCTCACGGCCACCCCTGCCGAAGCCGACAGCGGCACGTCGAAGTTCGACTTGCGCCTCGCCCTGATCGAGCACCCGCGGGGGCTCGTCGCGAACCTCGTCTACAAGCTCGACCTGTTCGACGCCTCGACCGCCGAGCGGCTGCTGAGGAGCTACGAAACGCTCCTGGCCGCGGCCAGCGCCGCTGATACCGCTCCGGAGACGCCGCTCTCCGATCTGCCGCTGCTCGGGGAGGCCGAGGTCCAGCACCTGTTGCGGGAGTGGAACGACACCCGGGCCGACTGGGACCTGGACCGGCCGCTCCACGCCTGGATCGAGGAGCAGGCGCGGAGGACGCCGGACGCGCCGGCCCTGACTTTCGAGGGCGAGACGCTCACCTACCGCGAGCTGGACGAGCGGGCCGGGCGCCTCGCCGCGCGGCTGCGGCGCCGGGGCGCGGGCCCCGAGGTCCGAGTCGGGATCTCGGCCGAGCGCTCGCTGGAGCTGGTCGTGGGCCTGCTCGGCATCCTCAAGGCCGGAGCCTGCTACGTGCCGCTCGATCCGTCGTACCCCCCGGAGCGCCTGGCCTTCATGCTGGAGGATTCGCAGGCCGGGATCCTCCTGAACCAGGAGAGCCTGGCGGAGGATCTGCCGGAAGAGTCTTCGCCGCTGCCGGACATCCTGCCGGAGCACGCGGCCTACATGATCTACACCTCCGGCTCGACCGGCCGGCCGAAGGGGGCTATCAACAGCCATCGGGCGATCGTCAACCGGCTGGTCTGGATGCAGGAGGAGTACGGGCTCGCCTCCGGGGACGTGGTGCTCCAGAAGACCCCGTTCAGCTTCGACGTGTCCGTCTGGGAATTCTTCTGGCCGTTGATGGTGGGTGCGCGGCTCGTCGTGGCCCGGCCGGGCGGCCACCAGGACAGCGCTTACCTGGCCGAGCTGATCCGCCGCGAAGGGGTGACGACGCTGCACTTCGTCCCCTCGATGCTCCAGGTGTTCCTGGAGCAGCCTGGGGTGGAGGCGTGCACGTCGATCCGGAGGGTGATCTGCAGCGGCGAGGCCCTGCCGTTCGAGCTGCAGCAACGGTTCTTCGCGAAGCTGGGCGGTATCGGCGGTATCGGCGGCATCGCGGGCCTGCACAACCTCTACGGCCCGACCGAGGCGGCGGTGGACGTCACCGTCTGGGCCTGCGAGCCCGGGGCGACCCGGCCGATCGTGCCCATCGGCCGGCCGATCTCGAATCTGCGCATCCATATCCTGGACCGCTCATCGCCGATACCGCAACCGGTGCCTGTGGGCGTGCCGGGCGAGCTGCACATCGCTGGCGTGGGCCTGGCCCGCGGCTATCTCAACCGTCCGGACCTGACGGCGGACCGGTTCATCCCCGACCCGTTCGGTGACGGCGGGTCGCGGATGTACAAGACCGGCGATCTCTGCCGACACCTGGCGGATGGGCGCATCGAGTACCTGGGCCGGATCGACCACCAGGTCAAGATCCGCGGCTTCCGCATCGAGCTGGGCGAGATCGAGGCGGCCCTGGCCGCTCATCCGTCGGTCAAGGAAGTGGTCGTGCTGGCCCGGGAGGACCGTCCCGGGGACAAGCGGCTGGTGGCGTATCTGACGGGAGACGTGATCGCGACAGGCAACCTGCGCCAATACCTCGCCGCCGTGCTCCCCGAATACATGATTCCGTCCGCCTTCGTCATTCTGCCAGCCCTGCCGCTGTCGCCGAACGGCAAGGTGGACCGCAAGCTCCTTCCGGCGCCCGAGACGGAGGCCGTGGGGGACCGCGAGCCCGTCGCGCCGCGCACGCCGCTGGAGTCATACCTGGCCGGGCTGTGGCAGGCGCGGCTCGGCCTGGAAAGGACGGCTCGGGTCGGCATCGAAGACGACTTCTTCGCACTCGGCGGCAACTCGATCTCGGGCGCCATCCTGATCAACCAGATCCAGGAGGCACTGGGAGAGATCGTCCACGTGGTGGTGATCTTCGACGCGCCCACCGTCGAGCGCATGGCCGCCTTTCTGATCCAAGGGTATCCGGAGGCCGTCGAGCGGATCTGGGGCCGCGAGAGCCTGGGGGAGGCTGCGGCCGTCAAGGCGACCGAGGAGGTCACGGAGGACGCGGGGCGGATCGGCGACGAGCAGATCGCCCGGCTCCGAGCCATCGTCACCCCCCTGGTACCGCTGGCGCCTCACCTCGCGGGCGAGCCGAAAAACCCGTCGGCGGTCTTCGTCCTCTCTCCCCCGCGCTCGGGCTCGACGCTGCTGCGCGTCCTGCTCGCCGGCCACCCCCGGCTGTTCGCTCCGCCCGAGCTGGAGCTGCTCAACTTCAACACCCTGGCCGACCGGCGGGCGGCCTACACCGGCCGCGACAGCTTCTCGTTGGAAGGGTTGATCCGCGCCGTCATGGAGATCCGCGGCTGCGGACCCGAGGAGGCCGCGGAGACCGTCGAGGCCTGGGAACGCGAAGGCTGGACCGTGCGGCGCGCCTACGGCCGGCTCCAGGATTGGCTTGGAGACCGGCTCCTCATCGACAAGACCCCCTCCTATCCGCTCGACCTCGAGATCCTGCGCCGCGCCGAGGCCGATTTCGACGGTGCGCGCTACATCCACCTGCTGCGCCACCCGTACGGCATGATCCAGTCCTTCGAGGAGGCCCGGCTGGAACAGGTCTTCTTCCGCTACGAGCATCCCTTTACGCGGCGCGAGCTGGCCGAGCTCATCTGGTTGGTCAGCCAGGAGAACATCCTGCGCTTCCTCGACGAAGTGCCGGCCGAGCGGCGCCACGTCGTCCGCTTCGAGGATCTCGTGCGCGACCCCGAGCCGGTCCTGCGCGGCATCTGCGATTTCCTCGGGATCGCCTTCGAGCCCGCCATGCTGCACCCGTATGACGATCAGTCTCGCCGCATGACCGACGGTCTCCACGCCGAGTCGCGCATGTTGGGCGACGTCAAGTTCCATTCCCACGCCGGAATCGACGCGAGCACCGCCGACCGCTGGCGAGAGGTTTACCCGCAGGGCTTCCTCGGCGTCCCCGCCGCCCGGATGGCCGCCGCGCTGGGCTACGAGACGGCCCCGGGCCGGGAATCCTCGACGATCCCGCGCCGCGCCTGGCGGCCGGGCGAGCCGCGGCCCCTCTCGTTCGCCCAGGAGCGCCTCTGGTTCCTCGGCCAGTTCGATCCGGACAGCTCGTTCTACAACATCACCAGCGTGCTCCGCTTCGCCGGGCGCCTCGACGTGGGGGCGCTGGAGAGGAGCCTCGCCGTCATCCGGCGGCGGCACGAGTCCCTGCGCACGGTTTTTTCGGCCACCACGGCAGGCCCGTTCCAGATCGTGACAGAGCCGCCCGCGGTCGGCCTGCCGGTGATCGACCTGAGCGGCCTGAGCGACCTGGCACTGGGCCGGCGCGAGAGCGAGACCTCCCGCGTCGCCCGCGCCGAGGGCTGGCGCCCCTTCGACCTCGCCGCGGACCCCATGCTGCGCACGCCGCTGCTGAAGCTGGGAGAGACCGACCACGCCCTGGTCGTGGCCATGCACCACATCGCTTCGGACGGGTGGTCCATGGGCGTCTTCCTGTCCGAGCTGTCGGACCTCTACGAGGCCTTCCAGCGCGGTTTTCCCGATCCATTGCCCGACCCCTTGCCGGCGCTGCCGATCCAATATGCCGACTTCGCCGTCTGGCAGCGCGGCCGCCTGAAGGGCGAGGCCCTGAAGCGGGAGATCGCCTGGTGGCGCGAAACCCTGGCTGGCGCGCCTGCCCTGATCCAGCTCCCCACCGACCGGCCGCGGCCGGCGGTCCAGCGTTTCCGCGGCGGCCAGGTGCAGGGCTTCCTGCCGGACGACCTCGCCGCCGCCGTCGCCGCGCTCGGCCGTGGGGTCCAGGGGGGGCGAGGGGGTGGCACGACGCCCTTCATGTCGCTTCTTGCCGTCTTCCAGGCGCTCCTCTCACGGATCACCGGGCAGGCCGAGGTCGTGGTCGGCGCTCCCGTCGCCGGCCGGAGCTGGCCCGAGACCCAGAACCTGGTCGGATTCTTCATCACCACCCTGGTGCTGCGCGGCGATCTGACCGGCGACCCAACCTTCGGCGAGCTGCTGGCCCGCTCGCGGAAGGCGGTCCTGGAGGCCTTCGCCCACCAGGAGATCCCCTTCGAGAAGCTGGTCGAGGAGCTGCAGCCCGAGCGCAGCCTCGCCCACTCGCCGATCTTTCAGGTCATGTTCGCCCTGCAGAACCTGCCGCCGCGGCGCTTCGACCTTCCCGGCCTGGACATCACGGTCTACAAGACCGGCGGCGGGACGTCGAAGTTCGACCTCAACCTCCTGCTCACCGAGACGGACGGCCGCCTGCTCGCCACCCTGGAGCACAACTCCGACCTCTTCGACCGCACCACGGCGCTCCGCCTCCTCGGGAGCTTCGAGGCCCTCCTGCGCGGCCTGGTCTCGGACCCCGGCCGGCGGCTCTCGGAGATCCCCCTGACCGGCGAGGCAGAGCGGCACCAGATGCTCCGCGAATGGAACGACACGGATGCGCCCTTCCCGTCAGGCCTCTGCCTGCACCAGCCGTTCGAGGCCCGGGCGGTGGCGGCGCCCGAGGCCGTGGCCGTTCTCTTCCAAGGCCGGACGCTGACCTACGGCGAGCTCGACCGGCGGGCCAACCGCCTCGCCCATCGGCTGCGCTCCGTCGGCGTCGGGCCGGGCCGGCTGGTGGCCGTGCATCTGGAGCGTTCCCCGGAGATGCTGGTGGCGGTGCTCGGCATCCACAAGGCGGGCGGGGCGTACGTGCCGGTCGAGGTGAGCTGGCCGGCCGACCGCCTGCGCTACATCCTGGAGAGCGAGGGGATCGTCCACGCCGTCACCGAGGCCGCGCGTATGGAGGCACTGCCTCCCCTGGACCACGTCGTCTGCGTCGATGGCGGGCTGGAGCCGCTGCCCCCCGCGCCCATGGCCGGTCCCGAGGATCCGGCCTACATCATCTTCACCTCGGGCTCCACCGGCCGGCCCAAGGGGGTCGTGGTCCGCCACCGCTCAGCGGTCAACCTCGTCCATTGGGTCAATCAGTGCTTCGGGGTCGGCCCCTCGGACACCCTTCTCTTCGTAACCGCTCTCTCCTTCGACCTGTCGGTCTACGACATCTTCGGCATCCTGGCGGCCGGTGGGACGGTGCGGATTGCCACCCCGGCCGAGCTGCGCGATCCCGAGGCCCTGGTGAAGATCCTCCTGGAGGAGCCGGTCACCTTCTGGGACTCGGCGCCCGCCGCGCTCCAGCAACTCGTCTCGTGGCTTCCGGAGGATCCGCAGCCGACGGCGGCCCTGCGGCTGGCCTTCAACTCGGGCGACTGGATTCCGGTCACTCTCCCGGACCGGGTGCGGCAGACCTTCCCCGGCGCGGAGTTCGTCAGCCTGGGAGGCGCGACTGAGGCGACGGTCTGGTCGAACGTCTTCCCCGTCGGGGAGGTGCCGGCACACTGGACGAGCATCCCGTACGGCCGGCCGATCGACAACGCGCGCTACCACGTCCTCGACGGGGGTCTGAACCCCTGTCCGGTGGGCGTGCCGGGCGACCTCCATATCGGCGGCCCGGTCCTGTCGGACGGCTACGCCTCCTCGCCCGCGCTGACGGCGGAGAAGTACGTCCCGGACCCGTTTGGAGAGGAGCCTGGCACCCGCCTCTACCGCACCGGCGACCGCGCGCGCTACCTGGCCGACGGCAACCTCGAATTCCTGGGACGGCTCGACACCCAGGTCAAGGTGCGGGGCTTCCGCATCGAGCTGGGAGAGATCGAGTCCATCCTGGCCTCCCATCCGGCGGTGCGCGAGGCCGTGGTGCTGGCGCGGGAGGACACTCCGGGCGATCAGCGGCTGGTGGCCTACTTCATCCCGGAGGGAGAGACGGCTCCGGCCGCTCCGGAGCTGCGCCGGTTCCTCCGCACCCGGCTGGCGGAGTACATGGTCCCGTCCGCCTTCGTGCCCCTGGCGGGCTGGCCTCTCGCCGCCACCGGCAAGCTAGACCGCAAGGCGCTCCCGTCTCCTGAAGGTGTGAAAGCCGGTCCCGAGGCCCCGGCTCTGCCCCGCACCGGCCTGGAGAAGGCCATCGCAGAGATCTGGAAGGAGGTCGTCGGCCTGTCCGAGGTCGGCGTGCGCGACAACTTCTTCGACGCCGGCGGCCACTCCCTGCTCATGGCCCGCGTCCACGCGCGCCTGGAGGAGACGCTCGGCCTCCGGGTCTCGATGGTGGACCTCTTCCAGTACCCGACGATCGCGGCGCTCGCGGCTCACTTGAGCCCCGCTGTCGAGACGGAGGCCATGCCTGCCGCGGCGCTGCCGGTCCAGGGAGGCGAGGAGATCGCGGTCATCGGCCTCGCCGGACGGTTCCCCGGCGCGCCGAACGTGGAGGATTTCTGGCGTAACCTGCGCGACGGCGTCGAGTCGATCCGCACCTTTACGGACGAGGAGCTGCGCGCCTCCGGCTACGGCGACGAGATCCTGGACCCGCGTTTCGTCAAGGCCCGCGGCGCGCTCGACGGCCACGAGCTCTTCGACGCCGCGTTCTTCG
Organism: Holophagales bacterium; assembly: GCA_031390755.1. Taxonomy (GTDB): domain Bacteria; phylum Acidobacteriota; class Thermoanaerobaculia; order Multivoradales; family UBA5704; genus DATMER01. The sequence continues at coordinate 15,331 of JANMTS010000011.1, read as the reverse complement.
ACTACCCGCCGCGCGAGGCCCAGGTCATCGACCCCCAGCAGCGCCACTTCCTCGAGTGCGCCTGGGGGGCGCTGGAGGACGCGGGCTACGGCGCCGCGGCCTGGCGCCGCCGGGTCGGCGTCTTCGCCGGCACCACCAGCAACACCTACGTGCTCAACCTGCTGCTCAATCCGGAGATCCTACGCTCCGTGGGACGGTTCCAGATTGCGATTTCGAACAACGCCGACTACCTGTCCACCCGGGTGTCCTACAAGCTGAACCTCCGCGGCCCGAGCCTCAACGTCCAGACCGCCTGCTCCACGTCGCTGGTCGCCGTCCATCTCGCCCGCCTGAGCCTGCTGCGCGGAGAGTGCGAGATCGCGCTCGCCGGCGGCGTCTCGGTCAAGCCGCTGGAGGCCGGCGGCTACCTCTACCAGGAGGGTGGGATCAACTCTCCGGACGGCCACACGCGCGCCTTCGACGAGCGCGCCCAGGGGGTGGTCGGCGGCAGTGGCGCCGGGATCGTCGTGCTGAAACGCCTGGCGGACGCCCTGGCCGACGGCGACACGATCCACGCCGTGATCCGCGGCACGGCGGTCAACAACGACGGCTCCGGCAAACCGGGCTTCACGGCGCCCAGCGTCGAAGGCCAGGCCGAGGTCATCCGGGAGGCCCACCGGGCGGCCGGCGTCGAGCCCGGATCGATCACCTATGTCGAGGCCCACGGCACCGCCACGCCCATGGGCGACCCCATCGAGGCCACGGCCCTGATCCAGGCTTTCGGCGGTATTGGGATAACAGCGGGCAGGACAGGCTACTGTGGCCTCGGCTCGGTCAAGACGAACATCGGCCACCTCGACGCCGCCGCCGGGGTCGCCGGTCTGATCAAGACCGTGCTCGCGCTGGAGAACCGGACCATCCCGGCCAGCCTCCACTTCGAGCGCCCGAACCCGAAGATCCCGTTCGAAGGGAGTCCCTTCTACGTCGCCGCCCGCACCCGCGAGTGGCAGGCGGGCGGCACGCCGCGCCGGGCCGGAGTCAGCTCGTTCGGCATCGGCGGCACCAACGCCCATGCCGTCCTGGAGGAGGCTCCGGAGGTGCCGGCGATATCGGCGGGCGAGCCGTCCCTCCGGCCGGCGCGCCTGCTGGTCCTGTCCGCGAAGACCCCGGCCGCCCTGGACGCCGCCACGGCCAACCTGGCCCGCTGGCTGGAGTCCCATCCCGAAGCGAGCCTCGACGACGTCGCCTACACGCTCCAGGTCGGCCGCGAGCCCTTCCGCCACCGCCGGTTCGTGGTCTGCCAGGGCCGGGAAGAGGCCGTCACCGCGCTCACCTCGGGCGCCGCCGCGACTGGATCTCCCTCGCCTGGCGAGCCGTCCGTGGCCTTCCTCTTCCCGGGCCAGGGAGCGCAGCACGCGCGCATGGCGGCCGGCCTCTACGAGGCGGAGCCGGTCTACCGCTCCGCCCTCGACCGCTGCCGCGAGATCCTGCGGCCGGAGCTGGGCTTCGACCTCCTGGACCTGCTCCTTTCCGAGACGCCGGAGGACGGCGACGGCCTCGGCCGGACCGCGGTCACGCAGCCGGCCCTGTTCGCCGTCGAGTACGCGCTCGCCCGCTTGTGGATGTCCTGGGGAATCCGGCCGGCGGCCCTGCTCGGCCACAGCGTCGGCGAGTACGTGGCCGCTTGCCTGGCCGGCGTCCTGTCGCTGGAGGACGCCCTCTCCCTGGTCGCCGCCCGCGGGCGCCTCGTCCAGAACCTCCCGGCGGGCTCGATGCTCAACGTCTCGCTCTCCGAGGACGAGGTCAGGATCCGCCTGGACGGGCTCGACGGGATGGATCTCTCCCTGGCCGCGGTCAACGCGCCGCGCGCCTGCGTGGTCTCCGGGCCGGCGGAAGCGGTGGAAGCCTTCCGCGCCGATCTGGAGGCCGAAGGGATCGAGACACGGCCTCTCCACACCTCCCACGCCTTCCACTCCCGGATGATGGAGCCGGCCCTCGCAGCCTTCCGGGAGAGGGTGAGGCGCGTGACGCTGCGTCCGCCCACGATCCCGTACCTCTCGAACGTCACCGGCACCTGGATCACCGCCGAGCAGGCCACCGTTCCCGACTTCTGGGTGCGGCACCTGCGGGAGACGGTGCGGTTCGCCGACGGCGTCTCCGGGCTGCTGGCACTGCCGAATTCACCCAACCCGGTCCTGCTCGAGGTCGGACCCGGCCGCTCCCTGAGCACCCTCGCCCGCCAGCATCCGGACAAGCCCGCCGTCGCCTCCTCGCTGAGCCACGTCAAGGACCGCAAGCCCGACGTGGACACCGTCCTCGGCGCGCTCGGCCGCCTCTGGCTGGCCGGGGTCGAGGTCGACTGGGCCGGATTCCACGCTGGTGATCCCGGCGACCCCGCCGAACGCCGTCGGCGGATCCCATTGCCCACCTATCCGTTCGAGCGCCGCCGCCACTGGATCGACCTGTCCACCGGCCTCGGCGCCCACTTCGGGAAGACCGCACCGGTGAAGGAGGCTCAGGACGAAGACGCCCCGGCGCTCATGCCTGGCCGCACTCCCCCCAGCACTCCGGACGAGCAGGCTATCGCCGATATCTGGCGCGACCTCCTCGGCGTGGAGGGCCTCGGCGTCCACGACGACTTCTTCGAGCTCGGCGGCAGCTCCCTCATGGCCGTCCAGCTCGGCTCCCGCCTCCGCCAGGCCCTGGGCGTCGAGCTCTCCGCCGACTTCCTCTTCCAGGCCCCGACCGTCGCGGCGCTGGCGGAGCTCGTCGCCCGGCGGCGGCCGCAGGACGATGGGCATATCGTGGGGCGCCCGCGCTCGTCCTGCCTGGTGCCGCTCCAGAAAGGCGACGGCCGGCCGCCTCTGTTCATGGTCCACCAGGTGGGCGGCAACGTCTACACTTTCCGCGTCCTGGTTCAAGGTCTGGGCAAGGATCAACCCGTATACGGCCTGCGGTCCATGGGGCTGGAAGCCGGCGAGGAGCCGTTCGCGACCGTCGAGGAGATGGCGGAGCACTACCTGCAGCTGGTGCGCGGCGTCCAATCCTCCGGCCCCTATCGCCTCGGTGGCGCCTCCATGGGCGGCATGGTCGCGTTCGAGATGGCGCAGAGGCTGCGGGCGGCAGGCGAAACGGTGGAGCTGCTCACCCTCATGGACACCCCGTGCGGCGAGCAGATGCCGTTGCGCCGGCTGACGCAGGAGGACATCGTCATCGCCAGCTTCGCCGGACGGGTCAACCTCACCCCCGGGGAGTTGCTACAGCTGCCGGCCGACGACCAGCTCTCCTACGCCTTCGAGAAGGCCAGGCTGTCCGGCAGCCTCCCCGAAGGCTTCGACGAGGCCGACGCGCGGCGGCTGGTACGGGTTCTCCAGAACAACGTGGCGGCCCTGTATGCCTATCGGCCACGGCCCTACCCGGGCCGGATGGTCTTCTTCCGCGCCGAGCAGCGGCGCCCGAACGACCCGCCGCGGCCAGAGATCGCCTGGATAGACCTGGCCCGGGGCGGCTGCGATGTCCTTCTGGTGCCGGGCAACCATGAGACCATGCACGAGGCTCCGAACGCCCGGGTCATGGCGGAGCGCCTGAAGGCTCAGCTCGGGTCCAGGGACGGAGCGACTCGGCTATAATGCCGGCCAACAGAGGAGGAACACATGAGAGCCCGAGCCAAGCTTTTCGCGGGTTTTGCGATGATCGTGCTCGCCCTGGGGATTCCCTCCCTGATGCACCTCCCCCTGCCTGAGCCGTGGCAGGACCCGTCCAACGCGCCGGCCGAGGCCCGCCTGGCCGACGCCGGGAAGCTCGCCACCCAGTTCGCGAGCTGGAAGGCCGGCTACGAAGGAAATGGGGGCAACCGAAACTTCCAGATCGCCCTCGGATGGTCCCGCGGGCTCTCCAGCGAGCAGACCGACGGCCGCGGCCTGGCGCGGATCGACATGATCCGCGGCTCCGCCCGCATCGCGGTGGACGGCCTCGACCCGGCCGAAGGCTGGGACATCTGGATGATCGACAACCAGGAAGGCCCGCACCGCAGCACGCTGCCCGAGAGCGGAGACCTCATGCACAAGCTCGGCAGCCTCAGGCGGGAAGCGCCGGGAGGCAACCGGGCCGTGCTCGACGCCCGCTTCGACGGGCGCCTGTTCGAAACCTTCCAGGTCGACGTGGTCGCAGTGACGCGCAAAGGAATCCGTCCCGAAGAGGGCACGGTCCTGTTCGGCTCCCCGATCCTCTTCCAGCGCCTCTACACCAAGGCCAGCCACGGCCAAGCACAGCCCGCTCCCGGCGCGCGGCTCGCCGCCCTCTTCGGGCCCCCGGCGGCCTTTGCCGACACGCCGTTCAACAGCATGAACCCGCTCATCGCCCAGGGCGCCGACCTGTTCTTCAACGAGACGTTCGGCGGCAACGGGCGCACCTGCGGCACCTGCCATCCCGCGGAGAACAACTTCACCATCGACCCCGAATTCATCTCCCACCTGCGCCAAAGCGATCCGCTGTTCGTGGGGGAGACCAATCCCGCCCTGGGCGAAAACTTCGAGAAGAGCAGGCTGCTGCGCGGGCTCGGCCTGGTGCTCGAGAACGCCGACGGGATGGACGACCTCGACAACAAGTTCGTGATGCGCGGCGTCCCACATCTGCAGGGCCTCTCACGCTACCTGCTGCCGGGCAACGCAAGCGACCTCTCGACCGTGCCTCCCAACCAGCGCACCGGCTGGGGCGGCGATGGCGCGCCGGGCAGCGGCACGCTACGCGACTTCGCCACCGGCGCCGTCGTCCAGCATTTCACCCGGTCGCTCGACCGTTCCCCGGGCACAGATTTCCGGCTCCCGACCGACGCCGAGCTCGACGCCATGGAAGCCTTTCAACTCGCCCTCGGCCGGCAGGACAATCCGGCCATCGCGGCCATCCTGCTCAGGAACCCGGCGGCCAACCTGGGGCGCGTGCAGCACAACGGACCGAACGCCCGCTGCAACGTCTGCCACGTCAACGGCGGCGCCAACTCGCCCGCGGCCGCTCCCACCAACCGCAACTTCGACATCGGCGTCGGCCGGCTGACCAACCATCCGGCCGAGCAGATCGATCCGGGCAACCTCAAGCCGGACGGCGGCTTCGGCACGGCTCCGGTCTACGACTCCATCACCGGCGAGTTCATGGGTTACGGCAACCCCAACGGTCAGATCCGGTTCAATACCATGGCGGGCATCGAATCGGTCGACACACCGCCCTTCTTCCACAACAACGCCGTTTCGACCATCGAGGAAGCGGTCGATTTCTACAACACCGACGCCTTCAAGAAATCGTTCGCGGGCGCGCTCGTCCCGATCAACATGGACCCGGTCGAAGTCCAGAACATCGCGTCGTTCCTGCGCGTCATGAGCTCGCTCGAGAACATCCGAGGCTCGAACGAGATCGACCGCGGAGCCATTGAGGAGCGCGACCGCTCGAAGGCCAAGAGACTGGCGTTCCTGGCCTCGTTCGACACCGAGGATGGCTGGCAGGTGCTGGAGCCGAAGGGGCTGCATCCGTTCGCGGTCTCCAGGCTCAAGGCCGCATACGCGGCGGAGCTGGCGGCCTCGTTCACGAACGGCAAGCCCGTTCGCGACGCCCTGCTCAGCCATGCCATTCACCTCAAGGATCTGGCGCGCGCGGATATGATCGTGGAATAGGATCCAAGGGCGGGCCGCTCCCTTGGCTACTCGTGGAGAACGAACAGCCGCTCGATCGAATCACTTGGGCAGCCGCGGGATCTCGGTGCCGTAGACGTAGCGCTCGAACCAGGGTTGCCACGGGCCGCCCGTGAGCTTGTCCAGCTCGTCCACGAGCCCGCGCGTCGTCGCCAGGCTGAGGCGGTTGCTCTTGAGGTAGTTGCGCAGGAGAGCAGTGAAGGCGAGATCGCCCTCGGCCGTGCTCCCCTTCAGGCGCCGGAGCTCGAGCCGCAGGGCGTGGATGACGAGCGGTCCCTTGGCATAGCGCAGGCGGAGGAAGTCGTCGAAGTCCCGCTCGTCGTGCAGCGCGAGCCGATGGGTCAGGTAGAGGCTCGCTCCCGGACGGAGCTCGGCGGCCCCCTGGACCCAATCCTTGATGATCTCGTTGAGCTCGTAGTCGCCGCGCTTCTTGCCGTACAGGTACCAGACCGCCAGCGCGGCGCTGTAATCGGAAAACGCCTCGCTCAGCCAGGCCTCGTCCGCGGAGGCCATCTTGGCCACGTGCCCCCACCAGCCGTGGGCGACCTCGTGGAAGTAGCGCGCGTTGAGATCCTGGAAGTACCCCCGCGTCCGCCGCTCCACGGGCGCGGTGTAGAACTCCTTGGTGAAGAACAGGATGCCCGGCGGCGCCTGGCCGAAGCCCCACTCGCTGATCTCGACAATCGTGAAGTCCTGGAAGGGATAGGGCTGACCGAAGAGATCCTCGAAAAAGCGGCGGCTCACGAAAAACTGATCGATCATGGCCTTCGCGGCGTCCTCCTTGAGGAAGGCATAGGTCGCCGCCCGGCAGGTGATCCCGTCCTGGGCCTTTTCGAGGATCCGATGCTTGCCTGCCGTCACCACCGCGAACTGCATCGGTTGATCGAGCCGCGTCGAGAGCTTGCGCCGGCCTCCTTCCACCGTGCGCGAGACCTCCGCCCCCGAGGCGATCGGCGTCAGATCCTCCGGCACGTCGACGGTGATCTCGATCGTCGCCAGCTCGCCCTCCAGCCCCTGCCGCGGATACCAGGGCTCGGTCCCGAGCACCCAGAACGAATTGCCCGAGAATCGCTGAGCGAGCGCGCCGTCGTAGGTGACCTCGACCTCGACGGTCTCCTCGTCGGCGAGCTGGCGCCCGAGCGTCACCAGCAGCTCGTTGTCCTGGTGGAGGAAATCGGCGGCGCGGCCGTCGACCAGGACGCCTCGGACGGTGACCGGATAGCGCCGGCCGTCATCGTCGTAGACCCGGTCGAGGAGGTCCGCCTGCCAGAGAGCCTCGCCGGAGCGCCGTGCCCGCAGCCGGGAACGGCTGACGATCCGGAGCATCTCGCCGCGCGGGTTCTCGACCGCGATCTTCTCGCTCTCGGCGACCAGGCCCGCCCCCGGCCGTTGCCACCAGGCCCTCCCGATCGGCTGCGCCACGAGGCCCGTCGCCCAGATCCCCTGGCGGAAGCTCTGCCCGGGATCGGTTCCCGGCGCCAGCCGGTAGAGACTCTCCTCGCCGACGTGCGGATCGACGCGAAGGAGCAGGTCGCTCTCGCCGTGCAGGAGCGCATAGCGCGCCCCGCTCAAGCCGTTCGCCTCGGAAGCCAGAAGGTCGTGCGACGGTGGGGTAAAGCGGCGTCCGCCAAGGAGCTCCGCGGCCCAGCCGGGCAGGCCGGGGCCGGACGCCGGGATCTCGCCCGGCTGGCTGACATCCCAGCCCCAGACCACGGCGCCGTCGAGATCCGCGGAGATCTCCAGCCCCTCGCCCTCGGTCTTCGCCTTCAGCTCCGAGAACCGGCGCACATTGCGCTGGGCCACCGGAATGCTGAAACGGTCCTCGACGCGATAGCGCAGTTGGGCCGGTCCTTCGAAGACGAGACCGCAGGGAACGCCGCCGGCCATCAGGGTGCGGACCCGGGTTCCCTTGACCGGGACGATCTCGGCCCGGCCGACACGGAGCGGTCCGGAGAGCGTCACCTCGCCGCCGCGGGCCGGGGCGTCGATGGCGGCGGCACGCTCGGCCAGGGTGGCGGCGCGGGCGACAGCGCCGCTCAAAAGGAGGCTCAAAAGGAGAGCGAGGGCAAGGACGCTTGAACGAAACAGCCGTCCAGATCGCATTTCATCCTCCCAAGACGGGGCCGAAGCGGCCCGGTCGTCAGACGGTTTCGTCGCGGACGAACAGCCGCTCGATCGAGCGGGCCTTGCCGGTGGTCTCGTCGATGTCGATGAGCGTGCCCGAAAGCCGGACATCGCGCTTGGCGACCTCGAACGGGGCCGGGGTCTGGAGCAGGAAGCGCTTCACGACCTTGTCGATGCGCACCCCGATGATCGACTCGTAAGGGCCGGTCATGCCGGCGTCGGTCTGGAAGGCGGTGCCCTGCGGCAGGATGCGCTCGTCGGCCGTGGGCACATGGGTGTGGGTCCCCAGGACGGCGCTCACCCGGCCGTCGAGGTGGAAGCCCATGGCCTGCTTCTCGCTCGTGGCTTCGGCGTGGAAGTCCACCAGAACCACCTTCACGCTCGGATCGAGCGACGCGAGCAGCTTGTCCGCCATCCGGAAGGGGCAGTCCAGGTTGCTCATGAACACCCGGCCTTCCAGGTTCATGACGGCGACCGGGATGCCCGATGCCGTCTCCCCCACGAACAGCCCCTTGCCCGGATTGCCTTCGGGGTAGTTGGCCGGACGCAGGAGGTTGGGGGTGTGATCGAGCAACGCCACCCCCTCCTTCTTGTCCCAGACGTGGTTCCCCGTCGTGTAGCAGTGGATGCCGAGCGAGCGCAGCTCGCCCAGCACATCCGGGGTGACGCCGAAGCCTCCCGCCGAGTTCTCGACGTTGACCACCACGAAGTCGGCCTTGTGCTGCTCGATCAGCCGCGGCAGGATGCTCTGAACCGCCCGGCGGCCCGGACGGCCGAAGACGTCTCCGACGAAGATCAGCTTCATGGCTAGCGCGCGTACTCCACGGACCGGGTTTCGCGGATGACCGTGACCTTGATCTGGCCGGGATAGGTCAGCTCGGCCTCGACCTTGCGGGCGATGTCCTTGGACAGCCAGAGCGCCTGCTCGTCGCTGATCTTGCCGCTGTCGACGATGATCCGGATCTCGCGGCCCGCCTGGATGGCGAAGGTCTTCTGCACGCCCTTGAAGCCGGACGCGATTTCCTCGAGCTTCTCCAGCCGCTTGACGTAGGTCTCCAGGATCTCGCGCCGCGCGCCGGGGCGGGCGGCCGAGAGCGCGTCGGCCGCGGTCACGAGGACGGCCTCCACGGTCTGCGGATCGTAGTCGCCGTGATGGCAGGCCATGGCGTGGACCACATCCTCGGTCTCGCCGTACTTGCGCAGCAGGTCGATGCCGATCTGGAGATGCGTGCCGTCCATCTCGCGGTCGATGGCCTTGCCGATGTCGTGGACGAGACCGGCGCGGCGCGCGACCTGGACGTTGGCCTTCAGCTCCGCCGCCATGGTGCCGGCCAGGAACGCGACCTCCCGGCTGTGATGGAGGACGTTCTGGCCGTACGAGGTGCGGTAGCGCAGGCGTCCGAGGAGCTTGACCAGCTCCGGATGCATGCCCGGGATGCCCAGCTCCAGCAGGGCGGCCTCGCCTTCCTGGAGAATCTTCTGCTCGTACTCGGCCTTGACCTTCTCGACGATCTCCTCGATGCGCGCCGGGTGGATGCGGCCGTCGGTGATGAGCCGCTCCAGGGCGACGCGGGCGACCTCGCGGCGGAATGGATCGAAGCCGGAAAGGATCACCGCCTCGGGCGTGTCGTCGACGATGAGGTCGACGCCGGTTGCGGTCTCCAGGGCGCGGATGTTGCGGCCTTCGCGGCCGATGATGCGCCCCTTCATCTCGTCGTTGGGTAGCATGACGACGGAGACCGTAGTCTCGGACACGTAGTCCGAGGCCGAGCGCTGGATGGCCATGCCGATGATCCGCTGCGCCTGCCTGTTGGCCTGCTCGCGGGCTTCGTCCTCGATCCGCTTGACGATGTGGGCGGCCTCGATGCGGGCGTCGTCCTCCATCATCCGCACCAGCTCCTCGCGGGCCTGCTGCGCGGTGAGGCCGGCGATGTGCTCCAGCCGGTTGCGCTCCTCGTCCACCATGCGGTCGAGGTCGCTCTCCTTTTTCTCCAGCGACTTCTCGCGGCCGGTGAGGGTGCGCTCCTGCTGGTTGAGATCCTTCTCCCGGCGGCCGAGGTCGTCGGTCCTCTTTTCGAGGTTGTCTTCCTTCTGGGTAAGGCGGCGCTCCAGGGTCTCGAGCTCGTCGCGACGCTTGCGCGACGCCGACTCGAACTCGGTCCGGGCCTGGAGGAGCTTTTCCTTGGCGGCGATGTCGGCCTCGCGCAGGCGATTTTCGCCCTGGCGCGTGGCCTCTTTGGTCATTGTCTCGGCCTGGCTGCGCGACTCGTCCAGAATGCGCTGGGCGGCCTTGCGGATGCCGGCCCACCAGGCAATCAGAACGGCCACGACCGCGATCAGGAGCACCGCGGCCACCACGACCAATATCATTTCGGTTTTCACCGGTCTACCCCCTGCTCCCGGGGATGGGAAAGGGGACCGGTCGACTGCGGGAAGGCCCTCTCAACAAGGAGAGGTCAGGACGGCAAAGAAAACGGCATCCCCCGCGCGGCCGTGAGGGCCGAGCGTTTAGAACCTGAAACGCGCCAGGTGGGTGTCCGCTCCACGAGCCGTCAGCGTCCCCGTTCGAGCGGGGCTGGCACAGGCCACGTGGGTAAAAGACTCCCGAGGAATTGTTGTAGGTTCTACAAGCGTTGTACCCATCACGAACCCCACGGGGGATGCAACCTCTATTGTCAATCCTATCTCTGAGCTGGCAAAGTGACCACCCTGTCTAACGCTGCAGGGCCTCGCTCAATTCCTGGGTCAACTCCGCCACCTTCTCCCGAATTTCGACTCGTTCCCCTTCCTGCTGTTTCTGTACCCGGAACAACTCGTCAGCAAGATTGAGCGCCGCCAGAACCGCGACCCGGGTCGTGTCGCCCTTGACGTGCTGGGCGACCTCTCGCATCTTGCGATCGACGAGGCCGGCCAGGCTCTGGAGGTACTCCGTGTCGTCATTTCCACGGACGCGGTACACCGCCCCAAAGATCTCAACCTCTGCGTTGGTTGGAGGCATGGCGCTCGTATACCGTCCTTAACGCCCTACCGGGCAGCAAGTTACGTTCTGCCAGCGGTTTGGCTGGAGGCACTATAACACAGTCCGCAAGACGTTCCAGGAGCCCCCGGAGAGGGTAGAATCGGCGCGCCTCGGCATCCGTCCCATGAGCGTCTATCCTCTCCTCCGGCGATTCCTGTTCCGGCTCGATCCCGAAGCCGGTCACGCCGTCGGCATGGCGGCCCTGCGAGCTGTCCAGGCGATCCCGCCCGTTCGCGCGCTCGTCTCCCGGGCTCATCGGGTTTCGGATCCCCGGCTGAGCCAGACGTTCTTCGGCCGCGAGTTTCCCAATCCGGTCGGGCTGGCCGCGGGCCTCGACAAGAATGCGGTGGCCGTCCACGGTTTCGCCGCTCTCGGCTTCGGCTTCGTGGAGGCCGGCACGGTCACGCCGCTCGCCCAGGCCGGGAACCCGAAGCCGCGGCTGTTCCGCTTCCCCGCCGCCGAGACGCTCCAGAACGCCATGGGCTTCAACAACGGCGGTATGGAGAGCTTCCGGCGCCATGTTGAAGGAGCGCTGCCGCTCTCCGTGCCGCTCGGGATCAACATCGGCAAGAACAAGGCAACCCCGCCAGAGAAAACGCTGGAGGACTACGCGACGCTGATCCGCGGTCTTCACGACCTCGCCGACTACCTGGTGGTGAACCTGTCGTCGCCGAACACGCCCGGGCTCCGCGATCTCCAGAACGAGGCGTTCGTCCGCTCGCTCCTGAAGCTCGCCGGTGAGCTGACCCGCAAGCCCGTGCTGGTCAAGATCGCTCCGGATCTGGCGCCGGAAGCCGCGGCGGATCTCTGCGAGGCCGCGGTCGAGGCCGGAGCCGCCGGGATCATCGCCACGAACACGACGACCGACTACTCACTCCTGCCCGGGGCCAGGGACTTCGGCGGGCTCTCCGGAAAGGTGCTGACCGGGAAGAGCTTCCAGGTCTTCGACGCGGTGGCCCGGCGGCTCTTCGGCCGGACCGTCCTCGTCAGCGTCGGTGGGATCGGCTCGGGCGCGGAAGCCTTCAAGCGGCTGCGTGCCGGAGCCTCGCTGGTCCAGATCTACACGGCCCTGATCTACCAGGGACCGTCGCTCGTCCGGCGGATCAACCGCGAGCTGCTGGAGATCCTGGACCGGGAGGGCATGACGGGGATCGCCGAGGCGATCGGCGCCGACCGCGAGAAGCCTGCACGACCCGTGTTGTAGGGGCAACCCTTGTGGTTGCCCTGGGCAGGCACAAGACCTGCCCCTACAGGCATCAGGCGGTGCTCCTGCCTTGCGATCCGCTGCCTACGAGATCAGCTCTTCGAGGTGCTTCGAGAGCTGCTCGACCCGGCCGCGGATCTCTTCGCGCTCCCGCTCCCACTCGCCGCTGCCCGCATCGCCGTCGGCGCCGTCGGCAAGCTTCGCCGCGAGCTCCTCGACGCGGTCGCGCAGCTCGCGGTTCTCCTCCCGCAGCTCTCCGATCTTCGCCGACGCCTCTCGGACCCGGGTCTCCAGCTCTTCCAGCCACTCGATCGCCAAAGCCTTCTCCTATCCCTGCCAGCCGAAACGCCGCTGCAGCTCCGCGGCGAGGGCGAGCTGGCGCTCGTTGACCTCGTCCTGGGTGAGCGAGCGCTCCGGCGAGTTGTAGAGGAAATGGACGGTGGTGTTGACCGCCCCTTCCGGCACTCCCTTATTTTGGGAACGATCCTGGTAACGGACCGTCATCTCCCACGAAACCAGGTCCGCCGGCCGCAGCTCGGCGATGGTCCGGTCGATCTCCGCCCAGGGCGTGGTGAGAGCGTGGGTCAGCGTCAGGTCGGCGTCGATGGCCGGGAACCGCGACGGCGCCGCGACCCGCAGGCTCGCCTCTCCGCCGTGCAGCGCGGCCATCGCAGCCAGCGCGATCTCGGCCACGTAGAGAGGATAGCCCTCCTCCTCCGCCACACGCCCAAGATAACCGACGCGCTCCCCGTTGCGGACCAGCTCGGCGGCGCTGCCTTCCAGGAGACCGGCGAGGTCCGCGGCGCGGATCTCCAGAGCGTCTCCGGCAAGTCCGGCCACCTCGCACACACTCTCCAGGACACCCTTGAGATCGAAGAAGTCGAGCGCATGCTCGCGCTGCCAGGGCGAGCCCAGGACTCCGCCGCAGACGAAGGCGACGTGCTCCGGCTGGTCCGGGACCACGGCGGACGCATTTTCATGAAACACGGTCGCGATCTCGAACAGCCGCACCGAGGCGAGGCCCCGCCGCTGGTTGAAGCGCGCGGTCTCGACGAGATTCGGGACGAGCGAGCGCCGCATCACGGCGTAGCGGTCCGACAGCGGATTGGCGAGGCGCATCGGCGATCCGCTCGATTGCAAAGTGGGGAACGCCGCGTCCATCTCCGCGGATTGGAACGCGAAGCTCACCGCCTCGGCGTAGCCGCAGGCCGCCAGCCGGTCCCGGACCTTTTCACGCAGAATCTGGCGCTCGGTCCGCGGCGCGTCCGCTCCCGGAATGCCGGGAAGGGCCGCGGGGATGTTGTCCAGCCCGAAGTGCCGCAGCACCTCTTCGAACAGGTCGGCCTCGTAGACCGAGCCGTCCGGCCGCGGCTGGAAGTCGAACAGGCGCCAGGAGGGGACGCTGACTTCCCAGGTCTTGCCGCCCCCAGTCTCGACCCCAAAGCCCAGGCCCTTCAGCCAGCGCTCGGCGGCGTCCGAGGGGATCGAGGCGCCGGCGAACGCGTCGAGCCGGGCCAGGTCGAGCCGGCCCTGGCGGCGATCGGGGAAATTCTGGCGCCGCCGGTCGATCGCTCCGGCGACCACCGTGCCGCCCGCGATCTCGGCAATCAACAGTGCCGCCCGGCTGACCGCGTTCAGGCAGGCTTCCGGATCGGAGCCGCGTTCGAAGCGGTGGCTGGCGTCGGTGTGCATGCCGAGCGCGCGGGCCGTGTTCCGCACGGTCTGGCGCTCGAAGCAGGCGCCTTCGAGCAGGATGTCCACGGTCGCGTCCGTGACCTCGCTGTCCGCGCCGCCCATGACGCCAGCCAGGCCCACCGGCTCCTTCGCGTCGGCGATCACCAGCATTTCGGGCTGCAGCTTGCGCTCCACACCGTCGAGGGTCTTGAGCGACTCTCCTGCGCGAGCGCGGCGCACCACGAGGCGGCTCTCCGCGAGCTTCGCCAGGTCGTAGGCGTGGAGCGGCTGGCCCGTCTCCCAGAGGACGAAGTTGGTCACGTCCACCACGTTGTTGATGGATCGCAGGCCGATCGTCTCCAGCCGGGCGCGGAGCCAGTCCGGGCTCGGACCGATCTTCACGCCGCGGATGATGCGGGCGGTGAAGCGCGGGCAGCCCGTCTCGTCCTCGACATCCACCCTGGCCACATCGGCGATCCGCTCTCCACCCTCGACCGGAGCCGAGGGCGGCGTCTTGAGCGGCCGGCCATAGATCACCGACAGCTCGCGGGCGATCCCGAGATGGTTCATGCAGTCGGCGCGGTTCGAGGTCACGTCGACGTCGATCTTCTCGTCGTCTCCGTGAGCTTCGACTCCTTCGACGGCCAGCCCGACCGAGGTCAGCCGCTTCGACAGCTCGTCCGTGGACTCGGGCAGGTCGACGTACTCGGCGAGCCAGCTCCGGGAGAACAGCATCAGCCGCGCACCTGCCGCAACAGCCGCTCGTCGTTCTCGAAGAACGTCCGGATGTTCGGGATGTTGTACCGGTTCATGGCCACGCGGTCGACGCCCATGCCGAAGGCGAACCCGGAATAGCGGTCCGGATCGATGCCGCACTCGTCGAGCACCCGCGGATCCACCATGCCGCAGCCGAGGAGCTCCATCCAGCCGGTGCCGGAGCAGGTCGGGCAGCCGCGGCCCTTGCAGATCTGGCAGGTGATGTCGACCTCCGCCGACGGCTCGGTGAACGGGAAGTAGCTGGGGCGCAGGCGGATCTCCGTGTCCGGCGAGAACAGGCGGCGCAGGAACGCCAGCAGCGTCCCCTTGAGGTGCCCGACGGTGATGCCTTCAGCCACGGCGAGCCCTTCCACCTGGTGGAACATGGGCGAGTGCCGGAGATCGTTGTCGTTGCGGAACACGCGGCCCGGGCAGATCACGCGGATCGGCGGCTTGCGCGACAGCATCGTCCGGATCTGCACCGGCGACGTGTGGGTCCGCAGCAGGTGGCCGCTCTCCAGGAAGAACGTGTCCTGGGTGTCCCGCGCCGGATGGTCCGGCGGGAAGTTGAGGGCCTCGAAGTTGTGGTAATCCGTCTCGGCTTCCGGACCTTCGGCCACGCTGTAGCCCAGCTCGCCGAAGATCGCGGTCATCTCGCGGATGACCCGGGAGACCGGATGGATGGTGCCGAGAGAGGGCCGGCGGCCGGGGAGTGTCACGTCGACGGCGACGCTGCGGCGGGTGGCCTCGCTCTCGCGGAGGGTCAGGGCCTCGTCCATCGCGGACAGGCGCTGCTCGACCGACTCCTTGAGCCGGTTCACGGCCTCGCCATAGGCGCGGCGCTGGGCCGGCGCGGCCGCCGATTTGGCGGCGGGCGCCGCGCGCCCCCGCCCC
>JANMTS010000037.1:0-1657 GCA_031390755.1 Holophagales bacterium | reverse complement strand
GGAAGCTTCACCCGTCGCGCCGGAAGCTTCACCCGTCGCGCCGCAGCTTCACCCGTCACGCCGGAAGCTTCACCCGTCACGCCGGAAGCTTCACCCGTCGCGCCGGAAGCTTCACCCGTTACGCCGGAAGCTTCCGGCATCATGGCGGCAGCTTCCGTGGTCACGCCGGAAGCGTCCGTCACGGCGCCGGGAGAGGGATCTACAGGAGCTGTTGGGGATCGACGTCGACCACCAGATCGACCGGAAGGTTCGCGGGAACGACCTCGCGGATGAGCTTGTGGAGATCCTTGAACATCGCCGAGCGCGCGAGGAGCTGAAAGCGCCACTGGCCGCGGAGGCGCTCCAGCGGCGCGGGCGCGGGGCCGGAGAGCCTCACCGAGCGCGCGAGCGGGCTGGCCGCGATGGACTCGGCGAGATCCGTGATGGCCTTCCAGGCCTTGTCGCGGTCCTTGTCCCGCACCAGAATCTGCACCATGCGCGTGAACGGCGGATAGCGGAAGACCCGGCGGAAGCGCATCTCCTCGCGGACGAAACCTTCGTCGTCCTGCCGGAGCGCGGCCTGGATGGCGTAGTGGTCCGGGTGCCAGGTCTGGATCACCACCCGGCCCGGACGCTCGCCGCGTCCGGCGCGGCCGGCCAGCTGGGTGAGGAGGTTGTAGGTGCGCTCCACCGCCCGGAAGTCCGGAAAACCCAGATAGGCATCCGCGGCGAGCACCGCGGTCAGGGCCACGCCCGGGAAGTGATGCCCCTTCGAGACCATCTGCGTACCGATCAACACCTGCACGTCGCCCCGCTCGAAACGCTCCAGCAGCGCGGCCGGACCGCCGGGACGCCTCGCCGTGTCGCGGTCCAGCACGTCCACGGTGGCGTCAGGGAACAGCTCGCGGAAGGTCTCCTCCACCCGCTCGGTGCCGGCGCCGATCGGTTCGAGGGCTTCTTCGGAGCAGGTCGGGCAACGCTCGGGAGCGCTGATCGTCGAGCCGCAGTAGTGGCAGAGCAGGCGGCGCATCCGCCGGTGGTAGGTGCGCGGCAGACCGCAGTCCGGACAGCGGAAGTCCTCGCCGCAGGCGCGGCAGAGCAGCATGGGCGCGTAGCCGCGGCGGTTGCGCAGCAGGATGATCTGCTCCCCCGCCGCCAGGGCGAGCGCGATCTCGTGGCGCAGGCGCTCGGAGAAATGGATCTCGCCCGGTCGGCGCGACAGCCCCTCCTCCTGGCGCAGGTCGACCAGGATGCCTTCGGGCAGCGAGCCCTGGCCGGCCCGCTGCGTGAGCTTGAGCAGCTCCAGCTTGCCGCGCTCCACGTTGTAGCGGCTCTCCAGGCTCGGGGTGGCCGAGACGAGCAGGGCGGCGGCGCGGGCGTCCCGGGCGCGGACCAGGGCCAGATCGCGGGCTTGGTAACGGGGCGTGACCTCCTGCTTGTAGGAGGAGTCCTGCTCCTCATCCACCACTAGAAGCCCGAGATCCGGCACGGGCGCGAACAGGGCCGAGCGGGGACCGAGAACCACTCTTGCTTCGCCGCGCCGGACCCGTTCCCATTCCTGCTGGCGCTCTCCCGTGCCCAGGCCGGAGTGCAGGATGGCGAGCTGGTCGCCGAAGCGCTGCTCCACCTCGCGGGCGAGCGCCGGAACCAGGGCGATCTCCGGCACCAGGAGCACGGC
>JANMTS010000139.1:0-75476 GCA_031390755.1 Holophagales bacterium | reverse complement strand
CGACACTGCTAAGATTTTCCATGGCCAGTCTCCTCTCTGGGCCTCGAGCCCGTTATCCCTTTGCAGCCATCATAGGACTGCGCAGGGGGGACTGGCCTTCTCATCCAATCTCTCCCGGGGGGAGAGGGGGAACCCCCGCCCTGCTTGAGAGACGCGTCCCCCTCCCTCCGCTCCCCGTCCAGTACGGCGACTACGCCCTCTGGCAGCGGCGCTGGCTGACCGGCGACGTGCTCGACCGCCAGATCGACTGGTGGAAGCAGGCCCTGGCCGGCGCCGCGACCGTGCTGGAGCTGCCCACCGACCATCCGCGCCCGCCGGTCCAGAGCTTCCGCGGCGGCACCCGGACGCTGGCGTTCTCCGCGTCGCTGACCGCCGCGCTGCACGGCCTCGGCCGCGTCCAGGGCGCAACCCTGTTCATGACGCTGCTCGCCGGGTTCGACGTCCTGCTCCACCGCTACACCGGGCAGGAGGACATCCTCGTCGGCTCGCCGATCGCCAACCGGCCGCGCGCCGAGCTGGAGCCGCTGATCGGCCTGTTCGTGAACACGCTGGTGCTGCGGGGACGATTCGGCCCCGAAGCTCCGTCCTTCAGAGAGCTGCTGGGCCGGGTGCGCAGCAATGCTCTGGACGCCTACGCCCACCAGGATCTCCCCTTCGAGCGCCTTGTCGAGGAGCTGCGCGTCGAGCGCAGCCTCGCGCGCACGCCGCTCCATCAGGCCGTCTTCGCGCTCCAGAACAACCCGGCGTCGGCCGTGGCGCTCTCGGGCCTGACGTTCGAGCCGCTCGGTATTGGCGCGGCTGGGGGGGGTGGCACGGCCACGGCGAAGACCGATCTTCTGCTCGCCCTGACCGAACAGGACGGCGGGCACGCCGGTGAGCACAGCGAGCTGGCCGGCGCCTGGGAGTACAGCGCCGACCTCTTCGACGACCCGACCATCGAGCGCCTCTCGGGCCACCTGCGGATTCTCCTGGAGGCCGCCGCCGCGAACCCGGACCTGCCGGCCGACGACCTGCCGATGCTCTCCGGCACCGAGCGCCGCCAGCTTCTGGAGCTGTGGAACGACACCCTCCGGCCGGCCGCCGGTGCCTGCCTCCACCACCTCTTCGAGGCCTGGGTGGAAAAGACCCCGGACGCCACCGCCGCCGTCTTCGAAGAAAAATCTCTCACCTACGCCGAGCTGGACGCCCGCGCGGCGCGCCTCGCCCGCCGGCTGCACGGTCTGGGAGCCGGCCCGGAGACGCTGGTCGCCATCTGCGAGCCGGAGAGCCTCGACCGGCTCGCGGCCGTGATCGCCACGTTCAAGGCGGGCGCCGCCTACCTGCCGCTCGATCCGACCCATCCGGCCGAGCGGCTGGCCTTCCTGCTGGAGGACTCCGGCGCCTCGATCCTGCTGACCCGCCGGGACCTGCTGGCCGGTCTTCCTGAGACCGCGGCGCGACTGGTTCTTCTGGACGATCCGGAGGAGGCCGCGTCCCCGGATCTCTCCATCCCGGCCCCGTCCTCCCCCGACCATCTGGCCTATGTCATCTACACCTCGGGCTCCACCGGCCGTCCGAACGGCGTCCAGGTGCCCCACCGCGCGGCGTCGCACCTGATCGTGCAGGCGGCCGAGCACTTCCGGGTGGGACCGGAGAGCCGCGTGCTCCAGTCGGTCTCCTTCAGCTTCGACGCCTCGGTGCTGGAGACCTGGATGACCCTCGCGTCCGGCGCCGCGCTCTGCATCGCCCCGCGGGAGGCCCGGATGTCCGGCGAGGTGCTTGCCGGAATGATCCGCCGCGAGCGCATCACCACGGCCGTGCTCACCCCGGCCGGTCTCGGCGGCCTGCCCGTGGACGGCGTGCCGTCGCTGCGCGTGGTCAGCGTCGGCGGCGACCGCTGCCCGGCCGAGCTGGCGAACCGCTGGGCGCCTCCGGCCTCGGGCCTCGACCGCCTCCTCAACTGCTACGGCCCGACCGAGACCACGATCTACGCGACCGTGGCCGTCTGCGGCGGCGGTACAGGCAGGTATCGAAAGGAGCCGCCGATCGGCCAGCCGGTCGGCAACATGCGAGCCTTCGTGCTCGACGGCCGGGGAAATCTCCAGCCGGTCGGCGTGCCCGGCGAGCTGTTCCTCGGCGGCGACGGCGTCACCCGCGGCTACCTGGCCCGGCCCGCGCTCACCGCGGAGCGCTTCGTGCCCGATCCGTTCGGTACATCCGCCGGCACCGCTGATCCTGGGAGCCGGCTGTACCGCACCGGGGATCTCGTCCGCCGGCTGCCCGGCGGCGGCGTTTTGGAATTCCTCGGGCGCGTCGACGGCCAGGTCAAGGTCCGCGGCCTGCGCATCGAGGTCGGCGAGGTCGAGGCGGCCCTGGGGAGCCACCCGTCGGTCGCGGAGTGCGCCGTCCTTGTCCAGACCCTTCATGGCGAATCCCTCCTGGTGGCCTGCGTGGTGCCGCGCAAGACCGGTCTTCCGAGCTCCTCCGGCACCCCGGATGTTGTCAAAGAGCTGCGCGAGCACCTGCGGACCCGACTGCCGGAGTCCATGGTGCCCGGCCGTTTCCTTCTCCTCGAATCGCTACCGCTCAGCCCGACCGGCAAGATCGACCGCCGCGCCCTGGAGGCCATCGAGCTGGAGCCGGCCTCCGACCTCGACCGCATCGAGCCCCGCGACATCGTGGAGCTGGAGCTGGCGAGGATCTGGGAGAGCGTCCTCGGTTTTCCCCGTCTAAATACTCCGAGGCTCGGCATGCGCGACAACTTCTTCGACGCGGGAGGCCACTCCCTCCTGGCCGTGCGCCTCGTCGAGCAGGTCCGCCAGCGCTTCGGCCGCGAGCTGCCCCTCGCCGTCCTCTTCCAGGGCGGCACTGTGGAGGCGATGGCCGCGCTGCTGCGAGGGGAAGAGTCGGACGCCGCCGTCTCCTCCCTGGTGCCCATCCAGCCGCTCCGAGAGGACGCTGAAGGCAATTCGCCTTTCTTCTGCGTCCACCCGGCTGGAGGCGACGTCCTCGCCTTCGCCCTGCTCGCCCGCCACCTGGGACCGGATCAACCGTTCTACGGCCTCCAGTCCCAGGGCCTCGCCGGAGCCGCCGAGCCGCTCGACCGCATCGAGGACATGGCGGCCCTCTATCTGGAAGAGATCCGCCGCGTCCAGCCCGCCGGCCCGTACCGCCTCGGAGGCTGGTCGCTCGGAGCCCTGATCGCCTTCGAGATGGCCAACCAGCTCAAGGCCGCCGGGGAGGACGTCGCCCTCCTCGCCGTGCTCGACAGCTCGCCCGAGATGGCGAACGTGGCGGACACCGGTCCGGCCGGCCAGGACGAGGACCGCGAAGGCCACCTCCTCGCCCTCCTGGAGATCGGCCAGTACGTCGAGCGCCTCTTCGGCAAGCCCGTAGGCCTCACTCGTGAGGATCTGGAAGGCCTGGACGCCGAAGCCGGCCTCGACGTCCTCCTGGAGCGCCTGCGCCGGACCGACTTCCTCCCCCCGGGAGCCGGAGCCGCCCAGCTCCGCCGAGTCCTCAAGGTCTACCAGGCCAACACCCTGGCCGTGAGGCGCTACGTCCCCGGCCGCTACCTGGGCCAGGTCACCCTCTTCCGAGCCGCCGCGCGTCCCGACGAAGGCGCCCCGGACATGGGTTGGGGCCAGGTTTCGGCGGAGCCCGTGGCCGTCTACGCCGTGGCCGGAGACCACATCACCATGCTCGCCGAGCCGAACGTCCAAGACCTGGCCCGGCAACTGAGAACCGCCCTGGAAACCGTCCCCGCGGAGGTCTCCAGGCTCGCTTGAGGCCTCCCGAGCCGACGTTTCCGCTGCCGCCGCCTTGTTTGCCGCCGCGGCAAACGGGATCTCCGCTGCCGCAACCTCGTTTGCCGCTGCTGCGATCACGGCTGCGGCAGCCGCAACCAGGAATTGCACCCCGCACTCGCGTTTGCCGCTGCCGCAAACAGGATCTCACCAGCGGCAACCCTGTCTGCCGCTGCGGCAAACGAGAACCTGAGTGCCGCCGTCCTGTTTGCCGCTGCTGCAAACAGGAATCCGCAGCCGCAAACAAGAGTGCGCGCGCCGCAACATCGGTCGAACGAAGTCGACTATAGACATCGTTTCGGAGTTGTCAAGAGGCAGAATGTATATATCTTGTACATTTTGAGCCTTGACAGAGATCCCGTCTTCGGAGAGTATGCGCCTCCGACGCTTTGGCCCGCTGTAGAAGCGCACCGCGTCGCCGGCTCTTTGACAATTGATGTACACGTAGAAAACCGGCGGATCGCCGGGCCTCTGCTTTGGCGCAGCAGAGGCCCGGCGGGCTCCGGCGGTTGTCTTGGCTGAGCCTGTCCCCAGGCTTCGGTTAGAATCAATCCATGAGCGGAGCCAGCATGCCTACGACGGTCGGGATTCGAGAGCTCAAGGCCAAGCTGAGCAGCTTTGTCGACCAGGTCAAAGCAGGAGCGACGGTGACCATCACGGAAGGCGGCAAGCCCGTCGGTCGGATCGTGCCGATGAAGCCCTCGCTGGAAGACAAGCTGCAACATCTTTCCGACACCGGTGTGCTTGCCTGGAGCGGGAAGAAGCTCAGGCCGCGGAGCCCCTCGATCAAGCCGAAGGGAGGCAAGACCCTCTCCGATCTGCTGATTGAGGATCGCGATTGATTTGCTATCTGGATTCCAGCGCCCTGATCAAGCGCTACGTCGTCGAAGCCGGCTCCGACGATGTCGAGCAGCTTCTGAGGGAAGCGGACGCCGCAGGAACCGCCTGGATCAGTGTTGTCGAGGTCGTCGCCGGATTGGCGAAAGCCGCGCGCATGAAGGTTCTAACGTCGAAGGAGGCCAACTCCGCGATTCATGCGTTCCGCGATGACTGGCCGGACCTTATGCGGCTTCAGATCTCGGAGCCGCTCCTTGAACGCGCCGCCGATCTAGCCCAGCAGCATGGCTTGAGAGGTTATGACGCCGTCCAACTCGCAGCTGCGATTACGTGGCAAGCCAGCCTCGAAGAACCGGTCACGCTGGTCAGCTTCGATCGGCAACTCTGGCTGGCAGCCCAGAATGCGGGGTTGAGCGTCCAACCTAAGGCGCTTTAGACGCTCTTAGTCAGATGAAACGAACCGTGACCAAGTTGGGTAAGGGTGGCAGATTGGTCCTACCTGAGGCCTATTGCCGGGCGCTCGGGGTCGAAGTAGGCGACGACCTCGTTCTGGTGCTTGAGGAGGGGAGTGTCAGAGTTCTCGGCCGGAAGGAAGCGATCCGGCGGGCGCAGGCGCTCGTGCGGTCCTACATCCCGGAGGGGAGCCACCTATCCGACGAGCTGATCGAGGAGCGACGCGCGATCTCTGAGAATGAGTATGGTAGCGCAAGGAATAGCTGGAGTTGAAGTCGCCGGAGGGTTGCCTAGGTCAATGACTGTCCTCATACCAAACCTCGCAATCGCCGGCTATCGAAGCTTTGGCGCCACCCCCCAGTACATGGAAAAGCTGTCAAAGGTAAACATCTTTATTGGCCAGAACAACTCCGGCAAATCAAACGTCCTTCGTTTTCTTCATGAGATTTATGCCCAAGCTTCGGCGAGAAATGCTTTCAGCAATCTAGATCCGCTTGTGGCGCATCTACCAGCGCACCCACCACTGCTGCTTGGTGTTGGAGAGCCATCTGATGGCACTAACCTACAGCATCCAGGCGCGAGCGAGAGCCATCGTTTAGTTAAAGGATTTCGAACAGGTAACGACCAAGATCGCCAGGTAGGCGCGCGCGCGCTTGGTCGCCTTTTCGCGGCAAAGGCTGCCCATGACAAGACTTCGCTCTGCTGGAGTCTTGTCGCGCTTCCCGAAAAGAGCGCGACGCATGATACGTGGCAATATGCTCTAAGAGCACTCGACAATAGAGACGTTTATAATCTGTGGAAATTAATTACTGGGTCGAGCGGCGGTGATCGAGAGCATCATTGGGAGCCACAGATCATTGCCTATGTTCTGGCGCACATCCCGAAAGTTACGATTCAAGTCATCCCTGCAATTCGGCAAATAGGAGAGAAGGGCTCTAAGTCGAATGCTTTCGACGGCACGGGGATCATTGAACGACTTGCGATGCTGCAGAATCCTGACGTGCATAGCCAAGAACTGCGATCCCGATTTGTGGCGATAACGAAATTTTTATGCGAAGTGACGGACAGGCCAAGCGCTAGCATCGAGATTCCATATGAGCGGGATACGATCCTCGTACACATGGACCGCAAGGTTCTACCTATCGACTCGCTCGGGTCAGGCATTCATGAGGTACTCATAATCGCAGCAGCGGCTACTGTGCTTTCAGGGCATGTTGTTTGTATTGAAGAACCGGAGTTGCACCTGAATCCCCTCCTGCAACGGAAACTCATCCGCTACCTTCAGGCGGAGACTGATAACCAGTACTTCATCACCACTCACTCTGCGGCGATGATGGATACGCCAAAGGCTGAGATTTACCACATTCGCCTTACGGATGGAGCTTCAGTTGTAGAACGTGTTACGTCCGACGCGCATCGCACCGCGGTCTGTGCAGACTTAGGGTATCACCCGTCGGACCTCCTTCAGGCAAATTGTCTTGTATGGGTTGAGGGTCCATCCGACCGTATCTATTTGAACTGGTGGCTTCGCTTCGTAGCCCCTGATCTAATCGAAGGTATTCACTACAGCATTATGTTTTACGGCGGTCGTCTGGCCGCGCATCTTTCCAATGCTCTGGATGATCGCGAGGTTGCAGACTTCATTTCCCTCCGCAGGCTTAACCGCCGCGGGGTCATGCTGATCGATAGCGACCGGGACACGCCGAATAGGCATCTGAATCCTACTAAGCGCAGGCTCCGGAAGGAGTTTGACGATGGTCCTGGCCACACATGGATCACCGATGGAAGAGAGATCGAGAACTATATTCCTCAAGCTCAGGTTTCAAGTGCTCTTGCGATCGTTTGCCCGAACGCAAAGCCGCTCAGTACATTCGGCCGCTTCGAGAACGTACTTTCAGTTAAACTCCCGAAGGGGAAGGTTGGACAGGCGCCAAAAGTTGAGATTGCACGCTATGTCACGTCCAAGTTCGCCCCTGATTTGACGGTACTCGACCTTCGCGCGCGGATTGAGGGGCTTCGACAGTTCATAGTTGAATCCAATCCAAAGCTTGGCCCTCCTCTCGATCCGGCCTAAACGGCTTGCTGGGGCTGGCCCCGGACGGATGCACGCGTCCGCGCAAACCGGCTTTCATCTCGCGGACCGACTGCAGCAGTTGCTCGCCCAACTCGTCGCCCGTGGCCGCGAGCTTTGGCTTCTTGACGGCGTTAGCCATGTTCGATGTCCTCCTTGATCTGACGCAAGACGCGACCGAGGGTAGCCGAAGGGCCCCCTATCTAGCCCTCTTCGATTCGAGCTCCTTGTGGCGAACGTCAAGCAAGAGCCTGCGCTCGGCGCCCTCGAGAGACCAGATGCGCTGGCGCAGCCGGCGCAGGGTCCCATCCTTTTCGAAGTCGAAACGCGCGACGCGAGAGACCACCCGGTCACCCTCGTAGCCCTTCAGGTCGAGCTCCAGGGCGCCGCCGTCGAGCATGGTCAGGTCGCCCTCGTACACGCCGCCCTGGTTTGACAGGACGAGACAGCGCAGTTTGTCCGTTCCGGTGTGGTGGTAGACGTACGCATCGAGCAGGTGCCCGGGCTCGCCGTCCTGATCCGGCACCAGTACGCGCACATAGATCCCATTGGCGTAGGGGATCCACTCGAAGGTCGACTGGATGTGGAAGGCGTCTCCGGTGGCCCACGCACCCTTGGCTTCCCAGGTGCGGTCGACGAGCGCTTCGAGGGCCTTCAGGCGCCCCGACGGCTTCGGTGCCTCTTCGGCGGTGCGCGGACCCGCGGTCGGCGCCTGGGAGCGGATGTGGTCCCACTCGGCGAGGGTCTCGAAGCCCTTGGGTCCGGTCGCCTCCAGCAGCACCTCGTGGTACTTGTCGGGACCGTCGAAGTCCCAACGCTGGCCCATCTTGCGGCGATCGCCGGTCTGGTAGAGGTCGAAGACGGCGTCCGCGGTGTCTCCCTCGGGCCCCTCGAACTGGATCGAGCCTTCCATCACGCCACTGCGGAAAGGGGTCAATCCCATCAGACGGACCTGCTTGAGACCCGGGTGCCAGTAGGCGACCCGCAACTCGCGCCACGGGCTACCGCCCGCGTCGGTCCCGCCGGTCATCCGGCGCACCGAGTGTCGGCCCGGCCCCCAGTGCCAGGTGTGGAACATGCTCGTCCCGCTCTGAGACGTCACCTTCCACTCGCCGGAGACCAGCCGTGCGAAACTCGCCATGGGGTTCGCGGTGTTGGCGGGGTTGGCGGGGTTGGCGGGGTTGGCCGGCGCGGTCTCCCGCATCGACCCGGCGTCCGGGCTCTTGTCCTGCCGTGCGGTGCAGGCGGACAGCGCGCCGAGGAGGGACAGAGCGATCAGGGTTGGACGGAGTCTCCGGGTTGGATGCGGTGGATGGGATGACAAGGTCGGCCTCCTGACTCGATGATAGAAAGCCTAGCAGCAGTGGTGCCTGCCTGGGCGTTTGCGCGACTGACGGGCCGCTCGCCCAGCGAATTTGCGCGCTCGGCGGACTGAGCACGCTCAACAGAAAACGAGAAGAGGATTTGTCGATGGACGAGAAACGTGAGCTGTTGCGCCACCTCGTGGCCACGGTGGCCTACCGTGGCCGAATCGCCGTCTCCGAGGCGCCGGAGGGCTTCGCCACGTTTCGCATCGAGGGGGGAGGGCGCACCCCCGGAGAGCTCCTGGCGCATCTTGGCGATCTGCTCGAAGGGACGCGATATCTGCTCCAAGGTGAGATGGTGATGTTGACATCCTCTCCGCTGCCGTGGGGCGAGGGCGTGTCGCGGTTCTTCTCCGCGGCGAAGCAGCTGGATGCGTTCCTGGCGTCGGAGGCGCCGCTGGCCTGCCCGGTGGAGAAGCTCGTGCAGGGCCCGGTTGGCGATGCCCTGACGCACGTCGGCCAGATCGTGCTGCTGCGGCGCGTTGCGGGCAGCCCGATTCAGGCGGCGAGCTACTTCACCGCCGACATCGCTCCGGGCAGGAGTTTCCCCTGGTTCAGCTAGTGTAGTGCGTCAGATAAAGATGCCCTTTGTCCCTGAGGGGAGAGGTAGGTCTGGACGTTCCAGTTTCAATCCCCAGTTCCTAAGTCACTCGTAGCCGTGGAGCCTTCTGATCCTCGGATCATTCTTGATGAGGAGCGTCGACGGTACGTTCTGGTACCTGCCAGCCCCCTCCGGGGGCTTGAAGAGGCGGCGCCAGACATTCGACTCCAAATTCGTGGACTGCAGGCGCGGGCGGCCGGGAACTGTGAACAGCCCCTGGCTCATAAGGACCACTCTTTGTGACGCACTACACGAGGCTTGGGAGATTGAGTCCGGCCTTAGACATGCACTACCCCTGGCAGCGGCCAGGGCTGCCGGGTCCGGGGGCTCCAGCCAGCCGAAGGCGGTCAGGTCCGTCTCTCCCCAGGCCAGGAGCTGGAGCGCAGGGGCCGCGAGGTCGACGCGCAGGATCTCCAGAGGGAGTGCCAGAGGATTAGATAGAGAACTGGGCGACTGAACCAGGGGTTCTGCCCGCTCGTCAACGGTACCCCCTTAAGCTGAGGTATCATTTTCTCGGCCTAGGCCGGCATTGCGTCGGCTTCGGACTGAGGCGAGGCATCTTGTCCAGGGGTAAACATGTCGCCTACAGTGCTGCGCGACGGACCGTTTCGACTGTACTTCTTTTCGCGCGAAGAACCGAGAATGCATGTACACGTGGCTCACTCCGACGGCGAAGCCAAGTACTGGCTCACCCCTGTCGTTCAATTGGCAGTCCAAACCGGCCTCAACCCGCGCCAACTCAGGGACGCCGAGCGCATAGTGAATCTTCACCTTCGGGAGATCTGTGATGCCTGGGACAAGCACTTTGGCGGCTGAGGTCACGAACATCTCGAAGAACGGCTTCTGGTTGCTTCTCGACCAAGAGGAACTGTTGGTGCCGTTCGCTGAGTTTCCCTGGTTCAGGAAGGCCACTGTCGAGCAGATCTGTTCAGTGGAGTGGCCTTCCCGGGAACACCTCTATTGGCCGCAGCTCGATATCGACCTCTCGGTCGCGTCGGTGCGCAGCCCGGCGGCATTCCCCTTGGTCTCGCGGCAAGGCTTGGGGGATTGAGACAGACTCCTACCTCCTCCCCGGCCGCCGCTCCGCCACCGCATTCCACGGATCCAGCGGCCACGAATGCTTCGGGTACCGTCCCGCCAGCTCCTTCCGCACCTGCGGATAGGTGTTCTCCCAGAAGCTCCGGAGGTCGTGAGTGACCTGCTGCGGTCGCTTGTTCGGGGCGAGGAGGTGAAGCAGCACAGCCACCCGCCCTCCCGCGACTTTTGGCGTTTCGGCCAAGCCGAACAGCTCCTGGATTCGCGCTGCCAGGATGGGCGGACGGCCCGGTTCGTAGACGAGCCGGATGTGGCTGCCGCTTGGGACTTCCAGCTTCTCGGGGGCTTCCCGCTCCAGGGCTCGTAGCTGGTCGTGGGCGAGCGCTCCCTGGAGGATCGGTAGCAGCGGGGCTCGTTTCAGCTCGGCGAAGGACTTGCGGCCGGCGGTGAGCGCTGGGAGTAGATCCCGGAGCTCGTCTTCATCGAAGGCGGGGAGGCCTAGCTCGGGCATCCACTCTCTCAAGGAGCGGACTCGGGCCAGGAAGCCGGCGACTTCGGGGTCGTCCAGAGGCAGCGCCCGGTCCAGGCGGGTGGCGGCGGCTTCGGTGAGGATCTGCTCGGCGGCTTCCCCTCTGGCGGGGGCCTCGTTCTCGGAGAGGACCAGATCGTCATAGCGGGTCCGCTTCCAGGCGACGACCCTTTCTTTCTCCTCGTCGAAGACGACGTCGACCGCGGTGCTCAGGCGCTCCGGCGGCAGCCATTCCGGGCGGACTTCGGAGGCCAGACGGACCAGGGATTCTCCGGTGCGGTCGTCGAGGTCGATACAGAGGAAGAGATCCGCGTCCAGCACGGCGCTCTCCTCGGCGAGGCGGACGCCTCGGCCTCCGAGCATGACGGCTCTCGGGCTTCTGGGCTCGCGCCTCCTGGCGAGGCGGTCGGGGTAGGCGGCTAGGAGGGAGCGGAGCAGGGCTTCGTCCCTCGGCTCTCCCGCGGAGGCCGGACCCAGCTCCTTTCGGGCCATGTCGGCGAGCTGGTCTCTCGCTTTGAGGACGAAGCGGGCGGCTCCGGGGTTCAGGCGACCCTCTTCGCTCCAGTCTCTCCTCTCGAAGGCTTCCAGGGCGTCCAATCGGTCCAGGAGATCGGAGCGGGAGGCGCGGCGCGGGCCGGCTCCCCTCGGGGCTCGGGGAAAGGGATCCCGCTCCGAGAGGAGCGCGGCGAGCAGGGCGGCTTCCCGAGGGTGCCCGCGGCGGTGGCCTTCCAGGAGGAGGCGGCCGAGACGGGGATGGACCGGCATGCGGGCGAGGAGGCGGCCCACCCCGGTTACGCCTTGAGCGTCCGTGGCTTCGAGGCGGCGGAGGAGTTGGAGGGCCGCGGCGAGCGCGGCGGGGTCGGGGGGCTCCAGCCAGCCGAAGGCGGTCAGGTCCGACTCTCCCCAGGCCAGGAGCTGGAGCGCGGGGGCCGCGAGGTCGACGCGCAGGATCTCCGGGGTCTCCCGCTCCGGCAGCGTCGGATGCTCGTAAGCCGGCCAGAGACGGAGACAGAGGCCCGGCTGCTGGCGGCCCGCCCGGCCCGCCCTCTGATCGGCAGACGCGCGGCTGATCTTCCCAAGCTCCAGGCGGTCCAGGCCGGTCGACGGGTCGTAGCGCATCCGCCGGACGAGGCCGCTGTCCACCACGGCCGTCACGCCTTCCACCGTCACCGAGGTCTCGGCCACGTTCGTGGCGAGCACGACCTTCCGGCGGTTGAGCGGGCGGAGCACCTCGTCCTGCCGCTCGGCGGGTAGATCCCCATAGAGAGGAAGGACGGCGAGGTTCTTCTCTCCGGCCTCTCCGGCGAGTGCCTGGGTCGCGCGGTCGATCTCCCCGACTCCCGGCAGGAAGACGAGAACGTCGCCAGTCGTCTCCGCGAGCGCTCGGCGGACCGCGGTGGCAATGGGCGTCTCCCGGTCCAGGTAGCGGATCTCGACGGGGTGGAGCCGGCCCTGGCTTTCGATCACCGATGCCGGGCGATAAGGCTCCCTCTCCCCCGTTACGGGGGAGAGGGCTGGGGAGAGGGGGGATGGGGACAAATAGGACATCAAGGGCCCCGGATCGATCGTGGCGGACATGGCGACGATCCGCAGGTCCGGCCGGACCTCGCGCTGGACGCGCCGGGCCATGGCGAGCGAGAGGTCCGTGTGGAGGCTCCGCTCGTGGATCTCGTCGAAGAGGACGGCGCCGATGCCGTCCAGGAACGGGTCGGCCTGGAGCATCTGGACGAGGATGCCCTCGGTCACCACGAGGATCCGCGTCGAGGGGCCGGCCCGGCGGTCGAACCGCACCTGGTAGCCGACCTCCTCGCCGACGCGCCAGCCGCCCTCGTCGGCGATGCGGCGCGCCGCGGCCCGGGCCGCGATGCGGCGGGGCTCCAGCATCACGATCCGGCCTTCGACCTGGTCGAGGAGGGCCGGCGGCACGCGGGTGGTCTTGCCGGCTCCGGTCGGAGCGATCAGCACGGCCGAGGGGTTTTCCCGGAGGGCCGCGAGTAGCTCGGGCAGGACGAGGTCGACGGGAAGCGGTGTCCTGAGGCTCATCGCCGGCTCATCAGCCGCATCAGCTGATCGCGACGCCGAGCCAGCCCAGGACGGTGAGGACGATCAGGATCAGCGACAGCAGGCTCACGACGCAGGCGATGGTCCAGGCGAGCCCGTTGTAGAGCCGGCCGTTGACGTAGCTTCCCATGATCTCCCGCTGATTGATCAGCCGCAGCATGGCGAACAGCTCGACGGGGAGCAGCAGGCCGTTGAGCACGTAGACGCCGACCAGCACGCGGATGAGCGGCAGCCCGGGGATCAATGCCAGCACGGCCCCGAGCATGATGAGCCCGGTGAACAGCCCCATGAAGACCGGCGCCTCGGACCAGCTCCGCGACACGCCGCGCTCGAAGCCCAGCGCCTCGCTCATCATGTAGGTCGTGGCCAGCGGGAGCACTCCGGCGGCGAGCAGCGAGGCGCCGAGCAGGCCGAGGCCGAACAGCTCGGCGGCGTAGTGGCCGGCGATCGGCTGGAGGGCCAGGGCCGCGTCCTCGGCCGTCTCGATCTCGATCCCCCGCGGGTGAAGCGTCGCCGCCGTGGCGATGATGATGAACATGGCGACGAGGCCTGCGATCACCGTGCCGGCGATCACGTCGAAGCGGGTGTAGGCGTACTCCTCCGGCTTGACGCCCTTCTCCACGACGGACGACTGCACGTAGAGCTGCATGTACGGCGAGATCGTGGTGCCGATCAGCGCGATCAGGAGGTGGAGGTAGCCGACCTCGAACCGTGGCATCGGGTGCATCGTCTCCCGGAAGACCTCGCCCCAGTCGGGGCGCGCGAGGAAGGCGGCGCCGACGTAGGCGAGGAAGGCGAGCGAGAGGAGGAGGAAGGCTTTCTCCACCCGCTCGTAGGAGCCGCGGGTGATGAGCAGCCAGACCAGGCCGGCGGCCAGGGGGACGGCGATGTAGCGGCTGATCCCGAACAGCTCGGCGGCGGCGGCGATGCCGATGAACTCGGAGACGATGATGCCGGCGTTCGCCACGAAGAGCGTGGCCAGGATCAGTGCCGTGGT
Source organism: Holophagales bacterium (assembly GCA_031390755.1). Lineage (GTDB taxonomy): Bacteria > Acidobacteriota > Thermoanaerobaculia > Multivoradales > UBA5704 > DATMER01. Next base: position 61,743 of record JANMTS010000139.1, on the reverse strand, counting down.
GCGAAGGGAGAAGTTTTCCCGCACCAGGTCCGAAAAGCCCTTGCCGGTGACGGCGCCCATGCGTGCGCTCATCTCCTGCACCACTCCCACGCAGATGGTGACCAGCACCATCGCCCAGAGCAGGCCGTAGCCATAGGAGGCGCCGGCCGAGGCGTAGGTGGCGATGCCGCCCGCGTCGTTGCCGGCGCTCGCGGCGAGCAGGCCCGGCCCGAGCGCGAGCAGGTAGGGGAGGAGCCGGCGCCGTGTCTTCATGCGGCGAAGGAGCGGGAGCCCCGGCGTTGCCAGATCTCAGGGAGGAGCACGGCGAGCGCGTCGTCGACGGTGATGGTGCCGAGCATGCGGCGCTCCTCGTCGAGCACCGGCACGGCGAGGAGGTTGTACTCGGCGAGCACCCGCGCGGCGTCCTCGGCGCGGTCGTCGGGATGGACGGTGGGCAGGTCGCCGTCCATGACCTCCGAGACCGGCGTAGCGGGGTCGGCCAGGATCAGGTTGCGCAGACGCACCAGGCCGAGCAGCGGTCTCTGGATTTCGCCCGCCTCGAAGACATAGACGGCGAGCAGCGGGTCCGGGACCTCCTCCATCGAGCGCAAAACGGCCAGGGCGTCGCCTACGGTGGCGGCGGAGGGGATGCTCACGAAGTCGGTGCTCATGACGCGGCCGACGCTGTCCTCGTCATAGGCGAGGTGGACCTGCACGTCAGCCGCTTCCTCGGGCTCCATGCGGGCCAGGAGCTGCTCGGCGACGTCGTCTTCGAGGTCTTCCAGGGCGTCGGCGGCGGCGGCCGGGGTCATCTCTTCCAGAATGTCCGCGGCGCGCTCCTGGTCCATGCCTTCGAGCAGGTCGGCCACGCGCTCGTCGCTGACCTCTTCGAGCGTCTCGGCGGCGGTCTCGTTGTCGAGGGCGGCCACGATCTCGGCGCTCTCGCGGTAGGAGAGGGCGTCGACGATGCGCGCGAGGTCGACCGGGTTCAGGTCGGCGAGGCGGTCGTAGGAGACCTTGAGGCGGACGGGCGCGGTGCTCGCGAGATACTGGGCGTCGGTCCAGTCGATGATCTGGCGGCCGACGATGCGGCCGGCGAGCGCGCGGGGGCCGAGACGGCGGAGCAGGGCTTGCGGGCTGATGTCGATCCCGATCACCCGGAAGCCTCCTTCGAGGCGGGCGAGCTGCACGTCGTTCACCCGCACGATCCGCCGGCCGGTGACGTCGATGAGCTGGTGATCGAGAACGTCCTGGCGCAGGAGCACCTCGCCGTCGCGGCGGGAGAAGGCCTGGAGGTCGACCGTGGAGGAGGCCAGCTTGGCCGTGCCGTTCAGCTCCTGGAGGAGGCGGCCGGAGACAAAGAAGCGGCGCCGGCCGTCCTTGACCACGAGGCCGGCCACGAGGGGATATTCCGCATCCATGCGGACGATCAGGTCGTCGAGCTTGCCGATGACCTCTCCAGCGCCTTGAACGGGCTGGTCGAGAATGGATGCGAGGAAGATCATGGCCCCCTCCTTGAGGTTCCCGCCGCGGTGCGCGGGACCGGAGGCGGCGGGGGCATCGTAGCATGCAGCTACGCGGCAATTTTAGGGTTGGGCGGTTAAGACTGGGAGGGAGACTTCGGAGCTTTCTCAAGGTGGTAGCGGGTGGAGCGGCGCTGGCCGCTGCGCCGCACCTCGCCGGCAGCGACGAGCAGGCGCAGGGCGTTGCGCAGCCGGGACGCCGGAGCGCCGGTCTCGCGCACCAGCTCGGTCATGCCACCGGTTCCGCCGAGCCGCTGCAGGACGTCGCGCACCTGGGCGGCGAAGAGGATCAGCGCGGCCTCCGCGGCCTCCGCCGCCTGGGGTCCCCCCCTCCGGCGTCGGACGCCCGGTCCTTCCGGGCTGAGGCCGGCCAGAACGCTGTCGTTGAAAAAGGCGACGAGCCGGTCGCCGTCGATCCCCAGCTCCAGAAGGGGACCGGCCTCGATCACCTCGCCCTGCCCCGCCAGGAAGTCGAGCTGCCGGAGCTGGACGACCAGGGCGCGGATGTGCCGCCGGTCTCCGAGCAGAGGCCGGAGCTCGCGGACCAGGAGGTCGAAGCGGATCTGGGGCCGCGTCGGGGAGGGCGAGTCGTCCTGGCTTCGGGGCAGCACGAGGCGGGCCCAGAGGACGACGAGCAGGGCGCAGGCCTCGGGAGTCAGGCCGAGGTTCGAGGCGGCTTTGAAAGCGGGATTGTCCTCCAATTCGGACGCCAGCCGGATGCCCACCTGGTCGGACCAGGGGCTGGTGGCGAGAGTCAGCCCGACGCCGTGCAGGCGTTCTTTCACTTCACGCAGCACGTCGGCGGCGTCCAGCGCGTGAATCTCGGACAGCGGCAGGGTCCCGGTCCGGATCAGCCGGACGCAGAGGAGAGCGGCGGCGTTCATCCGCGCCGGCCTTTGCGTCTGCTGCGTCCGCGCATGTTGGATAGAACCTTCGCTTCCGCGGTCCGGGCGAGAGCGGCGGTGGCGACCAGGGGAGGAGCGGGGAGGACGGGGATCAGGGCCTCCCGCCCCACGGTTGCAAGCTCGTCCACGCGCCGGTCCAGGAGCTGGCGGGCGAGCTGAGCGGGGGTGATGCCGGCGGAGAGGCGGGCGGGGGGCCGGGGAGGATCGGTTGATCTTGCAGGGGTATAGCTCATCTCCGCGACAACTATAGCGGATGTCGCGGAGAGACGCGCCGTCCGGGAGTGGCGAAATGAAAAAAGGCCTGCCCTCCCGGCTCCGCGGTCAGCTGTCGGTCGGCTGAAGGTTAGCTCGGCTCGGGCGTCCTGGGCTTGGCCGCGATGGCGAGAAAGAGCTCCTGGACGACCTCCTTCAGCTCGATCGTGTAGGTGGCCAGGTCGCGCAGGCTCTGCTCCAGCTGCTCGGGGGTCGGGCGCGAGATCGAGCTGCCGGTCTTGGGCCGGACCTTGTAGATGAGCCGCTCGTCGAGGAGCTGAAGCTTTTGATAGGCATCCTTCAGTCGCTGAGGGTCCATGTCACTCCCTTTGTCGTCGTTGCCGTTTGGGAAGCTGGAGCGTGAGGTCGATGAGCCGCTCCAGCTCCTCCGGGGTCAGGCGCTTCTTGAAGGCCGGCATCGGGCCATCCCCCTCCACAATCCTCTGCCGTACGGCGCCGCGGTCTCCGCGGAGAACCATGGGAGAGGCCTGGAGGCTCAAGTGCGGGTACAGCTTCACCGGCTTCTTCGGTCCCTCTCCTTCCGGTCCGTGGCATCGCTGGCAGTAGGACCGGTACAGCCCGGGAGCGCTGCGGTCGCGGGCGCACGCGACAGACAGCGCCAGCAGCGACACCGCGACCAGACCGAGGGCGAGGCCCGGTTTCAATTCGAGGTTCCGGGGCCTCTCTCGCCCCGCAGCTCGTGGACGTAGCTGATCACCGCCCGCATCTCGTCCTTGTCGAGCTGGGTGGCCGGCATCTTGCCGAAGACCCCCTGCACGATCACCTGCTCCATGGCGCCGTCGCTGCCGCCGGCCTTCCAGAGGTCGTCGGTCAGGTCGGCATAGGTCTCGCCCATGTAGCGCGGCGTGTTGCCGGCGCCGTCGAGGCCGTGGCATTCGGCGCAGTGCTTGCGCCAGACCTTTTCGCCCGGGGACCGCCGGAGCAGGATGTCGCAGCCTCCGAGAACCACGGCGCCGACGAGAGCCAGCGTGAACAGCGCATAGCGGTGTTTCATGGCGTCCTCTCCTATCAGGATCTACTGAGTTTGCCGGCGGTGGACCAGGGTCGCCGTCGCCTGGTCGCGGGGCCGGACCACGATCTCGTCAATGTTGACCCGGGACGGCCGGGTTGCGGCCCAGACGATGCACTCGGCCACGTCGTCCGCGGTCAGCGGGTCCATGCCCTGGTAGACGGACTTCGCCCGGTCGGCGTCGCCGTCGAAGCGGACCAGCGAGAACTCGGTCTCCGCCAGGCCTGGCGAGACCTCGGTCACGCGGATCGGCTCGCCCACCAGCTCCAGCCGCAGGGTCCGGGTCAGGGCGCGTTCCGCGTGCTTGGCACCGGTGTACCCGGCTCCGCCCGAGTAGGTCTCGAAGCCGGCGATCGATCCGATGTTGACCACGTGGCCGTCGCCGGAAGCCCGCAGCCTGGGGAGCAGGGCGCGGGTCATCCGCATCGTGCCGAGCACGTTGACCTCCCACATCCAGCGCCACTTGTCGTCGACCGCGGCCTCGACCTTCTCCACGCCCTGCGCGCCGCCGGCGTTGTTGACGAGGAGATGAAGCGCATCCGGCAGCCCGGCGGCGAAGGTGTCGACGCTGGCCTGGTCGGAGACGTCGAGAGGGATGACGGTCGCCGTTCCGCCGTCCACGGCGATCGAGTCCGCGACCTCCTGCAGCCGGTCCTGCCGCCGGGCACCCAGGTAGACATGGAAGCCGGCGCGGGCCAGGGCGCGGGCGGTGGCTGCGCCGATGCCGGAGCTGGCGCCGGTCACGACGGCGGTTTTCTTCAGGGTGGTCATGGTTGTCCTCTTCCAGGGCCTCTTCTGAATCTTTCCTAGATCTCGGCGGACGGGCAGAGGTCGGCCACCACGCAGACCGGGCACTCCGGCTTGCGCGCCTTGCAGACCTTGCGGCCGTGATCGATCAGCAGGTGGGACCAGAGCGTCCAGTCCTCCCGCGGAACCAGGGGGATCAGGGCGCGCTCGATCTTCTCCGCGTTCTTCTCCTCGGCCTCCTCGGTCAGACCGAGCCGACCCGAGAGCCGCAGGACGTGGGTGTCGACGACGATCCCCTCGTTCTTGCCGAACGCATTGCCCAGCACAACGTTGGCGGTCTTGCGGCCGACGCCGGGGAAGGCCTTGAGCTCGTCCATGGTCTCGGGAACCTCGCCGCCGTGCTCCGCGACCAGGGTCCGCCCGAGGTTCTGAACGGAGCGGGCCTTGTTCCTGTAGAAGCCGGTGGTCCGCACCAGCTCCTCCAGCTCCTCGATCGGGATCTCCGCGTAGTCGCGGGCCGTCGGGCAGCGGCGGAACAGCGCCGGCGTGGCCTGGTTCACCCGGTCGTCCGTGCATTGCGCGGCGAGGACCGTGGCCACGACGAGCTGGAGCGGATTCTCGAAGTGAAGAGAGCAGCGGCTGTCCGGATACTCCACCCGCAAACGGGCGAGAATCTCCCCTGTGCGCGCCTTCCGGGCCTTGCCGGATTCGCGGGGCGCCATCGATCAATCCTTGGTGAACGCCCGCGTGACCCAGTTGACCAGGGCGATCACGAAGCCGCCCAGGATGGCCGGCATGCAGCCGTCGACCTGGAGGCCGGCGAGGAAGAAATCGGCGACGTAGAGCACCAGGCCGTTGATCACCAGGTAGAACAGGCCGAGCGTGAGCAGGATCAGGGGGAACGAGAAGAACGAGACGATCGGCTTGACGATCAGGTTGACCAGGCCGAGCACCAGGCCCGCGAGCAGCAGGTAGAGGAGGCTGCCCTCGTAGTGGATGCCGGGCACCAGTTTGGCGGCGATCAGCAGGGCGACGCCGTTGAGCGCGATCTGCAGCAGAGCGTGCAGCATGGGAAGAGGCCCTCCGTGGTTCGCGGAGGATCTTAGCAGCCAGAGAGCTTCGGTGGCTCAGGTTCCTTCGACGAGCCGCCGCGCCACCTGGACCGCCTTGCGCTCGTTCTCGAAGGTGAGGCGGGAGAGGCCTTCCTCCCAGGGCATCCACTCGGCGCCGGAGACCTCCTCGGGATCGAAGTTCGCGACATCGCCCTTCACGAAGCCCAGCAGGAAGTAGTCCACGGTCTTGTGGATGCGCTTCTTCTGATGGTCCACGAACCAGTATTCGACGCCCGGCAGGGGAGCCAGCACGCGGCCGGTGACGCCGGTCTCCTCCTCGACCTCGCGGACGGCGGTCTGCTCGGGCGTCTCGCCTTCCTCGATGTGGCCCTTGGGGAGCTGCCAGCGCCGTCCTTCCATCACCGAGATCAGAAGGATGTGCGGGCCGTGGACGATGAGCCCTCCCGCCGAGCGGTGATGCTCGACGGTCGGCGGAGGCGACCCCTGCCGGCGGCCTCCCGGAGCTCCGGGAGGCCGGTCGGGGCTCGCGGAGCCCCCCCGCTTCCGGGATCGGCGCGTGGCTTTCAGTTGGTGGGCTCCTCGCCGCTCGGTTTCGTCCAGGACGGAAGAGCGGACGGTTCGACTCCGACCGAGCGCAGAGCTTCGGACCAAACGTGCTCGGGATCGGCGGAGAAGACCAGGTCGGTGCGGACCGGGGCGGTGAGCCAGTCGTTGCGGAGGATCTCCTCCATGAGCTGGCCGGCTCCCCAGCCGGCATAGCCGAGGAAGAGCCGGAAGCCCTCCGGCGGGGTCTCGGCGAGGCGGGCCAGATCCCCGATGTGCTGCGTGATGGACAGGCCGACCACCACCTCGCTGGCGGCCTCGGTCTCCACCGGGCCGGGTGCGAACAGGACCGTGCCGAGCTGCGGCCGGACCGGGCCGCCGAAGTGGGCCACGGCCGCATCGCCCCCCTGCCAGCTCACCTCCATCCCCTGGAGGATCTCTCCCAGGCGGATCTCGGTGGGCCGGTTGATGATGAAGCCGAAGCTGCCCTCCTCCTCGTGATGCAGGAGGAGCACGACGCTCCTATGGAAAAAGGGATCCATCACCTGCGGCATGGCGAGGAGCAGCACCGGCGTCGAAAGGTCGGAAGCGATCGCCGACATGCCGCCATCTTATCCTGCCGGAGCGCCGGTGACAGCCATGCGCTCTAGCTGTTATCGTTGCACTCCCCGGGTTCCCCCTTCGGCGAGACCCTCCGGCGGCCCGGTGACCCCCGAATTCGAGGAGAGACCATGAACGATAGCTTTGGAAGCCGCTCGTCCCTGAAGGTCGGGGGACGTGAGTTGCGCATCGCCCGCCTGGACGCCCTGGAGCGGCGTGGCTGGAGCCTGACCCGCCTGCCCTATGCCCTGCGCATCCTGCTCGAGAACCTCCTGCGCCTCGAGGACGGCAAGGTGGTGACCGCCGACGACATCGAAGGCCTCGCCAACTGGGACCCCCAGGCCGTGCCCTCCCGCGAGATCGCCTTCATGCCGGCGCGCGTGCTCCTCCAGGATTTCACGGGCGTTCCGGCTGTCGTCGATCTCGCCGCCATGCGCGACGCCATGGCCGCGATGGGCGGCGATCCGAAGAAGATCAATCCGCTCCAGCCCGTCGAGCTGGTCATCGACCACTCCGTCCAGGTCGACGAATACGGCAGCTCGGCGGCCCTCCTCATCAATGCGGAGAAGGAGTTCGAGCGCAACAAGGAGCGCTACGCCTTCCTGCGCTGGGGCCAGACGGCGTTCGACAACTTCAAGGTCGTGCCGCCGGACACCGGCATCGTCCACCAGGTCAACCTGGAGTACCTGGCCCGCGTCGTCATGGAGGGCGAGGTCGGCGGCGAGCTGTACGCCTACCCGGACACCCTGGTGGGGACGGACTCGCACACGACGATGATCAACGGCCTCGGCGTCCTCGGCTGGGGCGTGGGCGGCATCGAAGCCGAGGCGGCCATGCTCGGCCAGCCGGTCTCGATGCTGATCCCCCAGGTCGTGGGCTTCCGGGTCTCCGGCAGCCTGCCCGAGGGTGCCACGGCCACCGACCTCGTGCTGCGGGTCACCGAGTTGCTGCGCAAGAAGGGCGTCGTCGGCAAGTTCGTCGAGTTCTTCGGCCCCGGCCTGGCGAGCCTGCCGCTGGCCGACCGCGCGACCATCGCGAACATGGCTCCCGAGTACGGCGCGACCTGCGGCATCTTCCCCGTGGACCAGGCCGCCATCGACTACCTCCGCTTCTCGGGCCGTCCGGCCGACCGCATCGCGCTGGTCGAGGCCTACATGAAGGAGCAGGGGCTCTTCCACACCTCCGAGACCCCCGATCCGGTCTACTCCGACACCCTGGAGCTCGATCTCGGAACCGTGGAGCCGAGCCTCGCCGGCCCGCGCCGGCCGCAGGACCGGGTGCGGCTTCCCGACGTGAAGAGCTCCTTCCTCAAGGAGCTGGAGGCGATGACCGCGGCCGGCCGCAAGGGGCGCGTGGCCCAGCCCTCCCCGGGTCTCCAGGTGATCGGCGGCACCGCCTCGGGCACGGCGGTGGCCGAAGCCGACGTGACCACGACTCCGGCCGACGCGGCCGCGGGCGAGCTGCGCCACGGCTCGGTCGTCATCGCGGCGATCACGAGCTGCACCAACACCTCGAATCCTTCCGTGATGGTCGCTTCCGGTCTGCTCGCCAAGAAGGCCGTCGAGAAGGGCTTGAACGTCAAGCCCTGGGTCAAGACCAGCCTCGCGCCGGGCTCCAAGGTGGTGACCGAGTACCTCAAGGAGGCGGGGCTCATGCCCTACCTGGAGGCGCTTAAGTTCCACGTCGTGGGCTACGGCTGCACGACCTGCATCGGCAACAGCGGTCCCCTGCCGACCGCCATCTCCCAGGAGATCGAGGACCGCGACCTGGTCGTGGCCGCGGTGCTCTCCGGCAACCGCAACTTCGAGGGCCGGATCAACTCGGATGTCCGCGCCAACTACCTGGCCTCGCCGCCTCTGGTCGTGGCCTACGCGCTGGCCGGCAACATGGACATCGACCTCCACACCGAGCCGGTCGGCACGGGCAAGGACGGTCAGCCGGTCTATCTGAAGGACATCTGGCCGACCCGCCTGGAGGTCGAGGAGACGATCCTGCGCGGTCTGCGGGCCGAGATGTTCCAGCGCGAGTACGCGGACGTCTATGCGGGAGACGAGCACTGGAACGGCCTCGACGTGCCGAAGGGCGACACCTACGCCTGGGATCCCGACTCCACCTACGTGCGGCTGCCGCCCTACTTCCAGGACATGCCGGCCGAGCCGGCGCCGGTCGAGGACGTCAAGGCCGCCCGCGTTCTGGGCCTGTTCGCGGACAGCATCACGACCGACCACATCTCGCCGGCCGGCTCGATCAAGGCGTCGAGCCCGGCGGGCAAGTACCTCCAGGACCACGGCGTGTTGCCCAAGGATTTCAACTCCTACGGCGCGCGGCGCGGCAACCACGAGGCCATGATGCGCGGCACGTTCGCCAACGTGCGGCTGCGCAACCGACTGGTGCCGGAGATCGAGGGCGGCTTCACGCTCCACCTGCCGGACGGCGAGCCGCTGTCGATCTACGACGCGGCCATGAAGTACCAGGCGGAAGGCGTGCAGACGGTCATCCTGGCCGGCAAGGAGTACGGCACCGGCTCGTCGCGCGACTGGGCGGCGAAAGGCCCGCGGCTCCTCGGCGTGCGCGCGGTGATCTCGGAGACCTTCGAGCGCATCCACCGCAGCAACCTCGTCGGGATGGGTGTGATGCCGCTGGAGTTCCTGGAGGGCGACACCGTGGACAGCCTGGGCCTGACCGGCCGCGAGGTCTACGACATCACGGGCCTCGCCGCCGGAGTCGACAGCAACTTCCAGGAAGGCCGCGAGGTTGTCGTCCGCGCCACCGCGGACGAGGGCAAGGTTATTGAATTCAAGGCCCGCGTCCGGCTCGACACTCCGCAGGAGATCGAGTACTACCGCCACGGCGGCATCCTTCACTACGTGCTGCGGCAGCTGCTTCGGTCGTAGGAGCCGCGGAGGCTGACCCATGGCAACCGGAACCCAGGGCCTGGTAGCCGACTCAGAATCCTGCTTTCTGGATACCAACGTGCTGGTCTACGCCGCCTCGTTGAGATCCCCTTTGCACGGGCTCGCATCGGAGGAGGTCCGAAGGCGCCACGAGGCCGGTCATGAGCTGTGGGTCAGTCCTCAGGTTCTGCGTGAGTATTTCGCCACGCTGAGCCGGCCTCAGACGTTCTCCAGTCCGAAGCCCTCCAGAGAGCTCGTCAGCGACATTCGCTACTTCATGAGCCGGTTTCGGCTGGCCGAGGAAGGAGCCGCCGTCGCGGCACAGCTGATGCAGTTGGTCGAGGAAACAGAGGTTGGAGGAAAGCAGATTCATGACGCCAACATCGTGGCGACGATGCTCGTGCATGGAATCCCTTCCGTATTGACCCACAATGTGGCGGATTTCGCGCGCTTCTCCAGCCGGATCCAGGTGATTGCGCTGGGAGGAGCCTGAGAGGGATCGGTCTCAGTTACCTCTCGTCTTCGCCGTAGAGATCAGCTCGCCGGAGAGACAGCCCCTCCGGCCACGGTCCGAAGTCGTGGATGGGAAAGTCGAGAAGGGATCGTGAGGCCGCATCAGCCGATGGCATGGCCCGATCGTCCAGCACGAGAACCACCCGATGACGGCCCGGGATCACGTCGGCAGGCAGCTTCAGGTCGATCCTGGCCATGCCGTCTCGACCGACGACGACATCGGTTTCAATCGTCTTCATATCAAGCTCAGCTTAACGTTTTGCCCAGGAGCACCGCAACCTTGGCCCAGGCGCTCTGGTCGTCTCTCGGATAGTATTCCGGCATGCGGATCTACCTGACGGGCGGGACCGGCTACATCGGCAAGGCGCTGGCGAAGCGTCTGATGGATGCCGGTCACGAGGTCCGCGCGCTGGTGCGGGCGACGAGCAACGTCCAGCCCCTGACGGACCTTGGCGTCGCCACCTTCGTCGGGGATCTCAAGGACCGCTACTCCCTGCGGGAGGGGATGTCCGGAGCCGACTGGGTGATCCACGCCGCCGCCGACCTGGACCTCACCGGTCCGCCGGAGCGGATGCGCCAGACCAACATCGAGGGGAGCGAGAACGTGGCGTCCCTGGCCTACAAGCTGGGGGTTGGCCGCTTCCTCTCGGTCTCCTCGATGGCCTACTTCGGCGGCAGCCCGGACGACGGCACGCCGGCCAACGAAGCGACCCCTGCCCGGCAACCCTTCCCGACGCTCTACAGCGCCACGAAGCACTCCGGCGAGGTGGCGATCCAGGAGTGGGCGAAGAAGGGCCTGAAGATCAACACGGTCTATCCGAGCCTGGTCTACGGCCCGCCGGGGAAGAAGGAAGGCGCCAACGCCATCCTCCGGCAGCTCCTCAACGGCCGCTTCCCGGCCGTGGTCGGCCCGGACCGCAAGACCTCCTGGATCTACCTGGACGACGTGGTCGACGCCATGATGAAAGTCGTGGAGAAAGCTCCGCCCGGCCGCGACTATCTGGTGACTGGAGACGTCACCACCCTGCGCAGCCTGGTCGACCGGGTCTGCGCCATCGGCGGTGTGAAACCGCCGCGCCTGAGCCTGCCGATCGGAGTCGCCCGCGTCGCCCTGGCTCTCTCAACTCCGCTCTACAAGATGAAGGGACGCCGTCCTCCGGTGGCGCCGGACCAGCTCAGCAATCTCGCCCGCCACTGGGCCTTCGACGACACCCGCGCCCGCACCGAGCTCGGCTGGTCGGCACGTACCCTCGACGAGGGTCTGCCGCCGACGGTTCGGCACATCCAGACGACCTGACTGAAGTGGCCTACACGGTGATGATGACGTTCCGGTAAGGCGCAATCGCAGGCTCCCGCCGACCCGGGCACCGATGCTATCCTTGCGTTCCATCGATACTCTCGAGGGCCAAGGCGACATTGAGTGATAGTCACGTCGAATCGCGCAGCGTCGAATCGTCTCCCGCGCTCCCTCCGGGCCGGTTGACGATCTTCGCCTACACGGTCGAGCCTCTCGCGCTCCTGTACCGCGAGCTTCTTCGGATCTTCCTCGACGCCAAGGCGCGCTACCGCATCCAGTTCCGGCCGGATGAGGTCGCTGCGGAGCTGCGGAGCTCCGGTTTTCCTGACGAGCTGCCCGATGGCGGTGTCGAACGGGCGCTCGACCAGCTTGTCCAGTGGGGAAACCTGCGGCGCAGCCACGACACCGGCCGCGTGGCCACTCTGCAGGACTTCCGTCGTCGCCATCTCCTCTACCAGCTCACGCCGGCCGGCGAGGCGGCCGAGCGCGCCGTCGCCGAGGTGCTGGCGGCGCTGGAGCGGAGCGGCTCGCTGCAGCGTGTGATGCTCGGCACGATCCTGCGCAACCTGAAGGAGATCCGGCAGGAGCTGGGCCTGGAAGAGCCCCGGCCGGAGCGCCTCTTCGAGCATCTGTTCAACGTCACCGAGCAGTTCCGGGCCTTGACCGAGAATGCGAGCACGTTCCTCGCGCGGCTCCATGAAGCCATCGACCAGGGAGAGGTTCACGCCGAGGCTTTTCTCGTGTACAAGCAGGCGGTCCTCGAATACCTGGAGCAATTCCTCGGCGAGCTGTCCGAGACCGCGCCTCGGATCACGCGCGAGGTGCAGGCGATCGACGGGATCGGAGGGGTGGGCGCCGAGCGCCTCGTCCGCCTCGCGGCTCTCGCCGATTCGGCCCCCTCGCCGCTCGGCGTCCAGGATCCCTCCGACGGCCTGCGCCGCAAGTGGCGCGGCATTGCGGCCTGGTTCGTCGGGGACGGCGGCCGGGAGCCGGCGACGGTCGAGCACCTGCGCGCGGCGGCGCGGGGAGCGATCAACCGCATTCTGCTCGTGCTCGAACGGCTGCACGAGAAGCGCTTCCGCCGCTTCAGCCGGACCACCGACCTGCTGCGGCTCGCCGGCTGGTTCGACGCCCTTGCGGGGACGGAGGACGGCGCCGAGCGGGGGCATCGGCTGTTCCAGCATGCGTTCGGCCTCTTCGGTGCCCGCCACCTCGGCGGGCTCGACGAGGATCCGGACCTGGTCCTGCCCGGCACGAGCTGGTGGGAGGCGCCGCCCGTGCCGATCGCGCCCGCCCTGCGCCGGACCGGCCGCATCACGGCGCTCGGGCGCACCAGCCCGGTGGCCGACCATTCGAGCGTGAAGGACTTCCTCGCCGCCCGCTACCGCCGCGAGCAGGAAGCCCAGGCCGCGGCGCTGACCCGCTTCGCCGGCTGCGGCCCCGTCGTTCTCGCCGAGCTGCCGCGCCTCTCGGCCGATGAGTTTTCTCTCCTTCTCTCCCTGCTCGACCGGCTGCTCGCCGTGGCTCCGGGACCGGGCGGCCGGCGCGAGGCCCGAAGCCGGGACGGCCGGCTGTGGCTCCATCTCGAACCGGCCCAGGGCCTGGCCACGCTCAGGGCTCCGGCGGGCCGGCTCACCCTGCCGGCGTTCCGGTTGACGGTGGAAGATGGGCTCGTCGCCGCCCGGACGCGGAGGTCCGCTTGAGCGAACGTTTGAGTGAAGAAACCGCGCTCCTGACCCAGGCCGCGGAAGAGCAGCGGCAGGCGGTCCGCCTCCTGCTCGCCCATCCGTTCGTCACCGACACGCGGCCGGACCCCGAGGTCTTCGCCCTGGTCCGGCGGCATGCCCGCGAGCTTCAACGCTGGTTCGCCGAGCAACTCGGCTACCGCCTCGTCGTGGATTCCGAGCTGGCCCGTCTGCACAAGCGTCCGGCGCCGGGCGCCCGCCTGCGGCCGGTGCGGACCCAGTCCCACGCGGCGTTCGATCCCCGGCGCCATGCGCTGCTCTGCCTGGTGCTGGCCGCGCTGGAGCGGCTGGAGGTCCAGACCGTCCTCTCCGAGCTGGCCGAGCAGGTGGGGCTTCTCGCCGCGTCCGAGGACGGAGTCCGCCGTCTCGACCTCCAGAGCTACGCCGAGCGCCAGGCCTTCGTCGACGTGGTCCGCTGGCTCGTCGGGCTCGGCGTGCTGACGCTCGCCGACGGCGAGGACTCGGCCTTTCTCGAAGGCCGCGGCGACGCGCTCTACGATATCCACAGCCGTCGCCTCACCCAGCTCCTGACCGTTCCGGTGCCGGCCGTGCTTCCAGCCGACCTGGAGGAGCTCGGCGTCGAGGTCTATCCGGACTCCGAGGACGGGGTCAACCGCCGCGCCCGGCACCGCCTCCTGCGGCGGCTCGTCGAGGAGCCGGTGCTCTATCTGGCGGATCTCGACGACGCCGAGCGGACCTATCTCACACTCCAGCGTCACTACCTTGCCGGCCAGGTCGCGTCGAAGGTCGGGCTCGACGTCGAGGTCCGGAAGGAGGGTCTCGCCGCCGTCGACTCCGAGGGCCGTCTCACGGACCTGGCGTTCCCCGGCACGGGCACCCTGTCCCATGCTGCCCTCCTCCTCGCCGAGCATCTGGGACGCCGGACCGCCGGGCCGGTTCCCGAGAGCAGCTTGCCATCGGTGGTGGACGCCCTGGTGGAACGCTACGGCCATCTCTGGAGCCAGGCGTACCGGGACGACAGGGCCGGTCTGCTCTCCCAGTGCCTGGAAAGGCTGGAGGGCATGAGCCTCATCGCGCGCCGGGCCGGCGCAGTCGAGCCCCTGCCGGCAATCGCCCGCTATCAGGCGGTCGAGCCCGTTTCGCGGCGCGATGAAGGCGGTGCCAAGGACGCCGCCGGCCATGACTGAGACCCTGGACTGGCTCGGCTCGCCACCGCCCCAGCCTGCCCGAGACGATCTTCCCCGGGCCGGCCGCGAGCGCTTCCAGCTCCTGCGCGCGGGCATCCTCAACCTCTGGCAGTATGACGAGCAGGAGCTGCGCTTCGAGGACGGCCGCCTGATCCTCCGGGGCGAGAACGGCACCGGCAAGTCGAAGGCGCTGGAGCTGCTCCTGCCCTTCCTGCTCGACGCCGATCTGTCGCCGCAGCGGCTCGATCCCTTCGGCGGCACCTCCCGCACCATGGAATGGAACCTTCTCCAGGGCGGCCGCTACGAGAGCCGCGTCGGCTACGTCTGGCTGGAAATGGGGAAACGAGGGAAGAAGGACGAGAGAGGCGAGGAGGACGAGGCGGACGAGGCGGACGGGGAGGAGTACTGGACTCTCGGCTGCGGCCTGCGCGCCAGCCAGCGCACCCGCCGCGTCGACTCCTGGTACTTCCTGACCCGTCGGCGGATCGGCGCCGATCTCGAGCTGCTCTCGCACCGGACGCCCCTGCTCCGCGACCAGCTCCGCGCGCAGATCGGCGACCGCGGCTGGGTCTTCGACACCGGCCGCGAGTACCGCGAGAAGCTCGACCATCAGCTCTTCGGCCTGGGGGAGGACCGCTTCGCGACGCTCCGCCATCTTCTGCTCCAGCTCCGCCGTCCTCACCTGTCCGAGAGGCTCGATCCGCAGACCCTGTCCGAGACCCTGAAGGAGAGCCTGCCGCCGCTCGATCCGTTCCTGATCGGCCAGCTTTCCGAGGCCTTCGAGCGCCTGGACAACGACCAGAAGGAGCTGGCGCGCGTGGAATCAGCCGCGGCGAGCGTGGCCTCCTTCCTCGATCTGTACCGGGACTACGGGCGGGGTGTCGCGCGTGGCCGGGCCGCGGAGGTGCGGCAGACCGACAGCCGCTACCACAAGACCGCTGCCGAGATGCGCGAGGCCGAGGAGGGGCACGTCCGCCAGGAAGCCCTCTGCGCCGATCTCGCCGCGGACGAGCAGAGCACCGAGGTCGAGACCGAGGCCTCGCGCGGCCGGCTCCGCGCGTTGGAGCAGAGCGAGGCCATGCGCTCGGCCGAAGCGCTGCGGGCGAAGCGCGAAAGTGTCGTCGTCCTGCAACAGCAGGCCGTCCGCAGCCGCAACGACGCCGAGGTGGAAGCCCGCCGTGCCTCGGAGCTGAGCGGGGAGCTCGCGAAAGCCGAGAGCGAGGCTCGTGCCGCTGCCGGAGAACGGGATGACCGCGCCGCCGCGGCCCGAACCGCCGCCCGCGAGGCCGATCTTGAGGCGATCCATGCGGCGGCCACGTCCGGGCTGGATTCCCCGAGCGGCCGGCCCACGTCCGGGCTGGCCACCGTCCGGTCCGCCGTGCGCCAGCGGGAGGAGGGGATCGCGGAGCTGCGGCGGCTCGCGGACGAGCACGATCGCGCCCGTGTCCGGGAGGATCAGGCCCGTCAGAACGTGCTGGAGGTCGACGCCCAGGTGCGTGCCGCCGCGGCGCGCAGTCAGGCCGCCCGCGCCGAGGCGGAACGGCAGCGGGAGCAGCTCGACGAGGCGCTTCTCCTCTGGGTGCAAGGTCTCTCGGAGCTGCGGCTGGACGACGCGGCGCTCGCCGTCCTCCTGGAACGGGTCGCCGAGGTTGCGGCCGGCGGTCCGGACCGTCTCGCGGCCGAGGTCGACGCCGCGGTGGCGCCGCAACGCGACATCCTGATTCGCCGCCGCGCCGATCTCCAGGTCGAGCGGGCCGGTGTCGCGGGGGAAGAGCGCGAGACCGCCGAGGCGCGGCACCGGGTCGTCGAGGCCCGCGAGCTGGGCCCCGAGCCTCCTCGAACCCGGCAGGCCGACCGAGCCGGCCGGCCGGGAGCGCCGCTCTATCTCCTCTGCGAGCTTGCACCGGATCTCGACGGCGGAGTGCAGGCGGGTCTGGAGGCCGCCCTGGAGGCGGCGGGTCTGCTCGACGCCTGGGTTTCGCCGGCCGGCGAGGTTCTCTCGCCGGACACCCTCGACACCTGGCTCGTGCCGGTCCCCGGAGCGCCCGAGCCCTCCGGCCGGACCCTGCGCGATGTGCTCGTGCCGGCGCCCGGGCACGGGGTCAGCCGGGAGACCCTCGACGCGCTCTTGCGGTCCGTGGCTCTGGACCCTCACCCCCGCACCGGCCAGGAGGGTGCGGGCTCCGCCGGGACCGACGGCCGTTTCCAGCTCGGCATTCTGCAGGGCTCCGGGTCCAAGCCGGTCGCCGAGCACCTTGGGGCCGGAGCCCGGGAGGAGGCCCGGCAGCGCCGCCTGGCCGAGCTGGATGCGCGCCTTGCCGGGCTTGCGGACCGCCTCGCCGCTCTGGCTGGCCGGATCGTCGAGATCGGCTCCCGGCTGGACCGGCTGCGGCAGGAATCCGAAGCTCTGCCGTCCACCGCGGCTCTCGTCGGTGCCCGGCACCGCGCCGACGCGGCGGCTGGTGACGAGCAGCGCCGGCGGACCGAGCTGGCCGCCGCGGAAGCGGCCCTCGCCGCGCTTCACACCGCCCGCCAGCAGCTGGAGCGCCGCCTGGAAGGCCGCGCCCGCGAGCTCGGGCTCGCCGCGCACCTCGCCGACCTGGAGGGATACCGGGATCTCCTCCGCCGTTTCGAAAGCGCGTTCGAGGCCCTGGTCCGCGCCGCATCCGCCGCGGTCCAGGCCGACGGACAGCGCGACCTGGCCGGCCGCCGTGCCGCCGAAGCCGAAGAGCGCCTGGCCGAGCTGCGGCTGCGGGCTCAGGAGAATGCCGCGGATGCCGAAGCGGCCCGCGCCGAGCACGAGGAGCTGGAGGCGACCGCGGGCGCCGAGGCCCGGGAGATCCTGCGCCTTCATGAGGAGGAGACCCGCCGGCTCGACGCCCTCAAGGCGCGCCTTCGCTCCGTGTCCGCCGAGGCGCGTGCCGCCGCCGAGCAGCGCGCCCGCTTCCAAGAGCGGCTCGACCTGCGCCGCGCCGAGTTGGAGGAGCGCGAGACCGAGCGGTCCCGCGCCGTCCTCCGACTTCGCGCGATCGTCGACACCGGCTGGCTTCCGCTCGTGCTCTCCGCACCGGCCGGCCCGCCGGACGAGGCGCCGCCCTGGTCGCTGACCCGCGCGCTCGACCTGGCGCGCGAGATCGAGCGCGCCAGCCAGGGCCTCGACCTCTCCCAGGAAGCGGCGGACCGCCGCGCCAAGCGGCTCTGGGAGCGCTCCCAGACCCTGGGCTCCGACCTCGGCGCCGACTACCAGCCGCGGCTCGAACAGGACGGCGACCTGCTCATCCTGCGCGTCGTCTACAACGGCCGCGACCATGACGTGAAGAGTCTCCTCGACGCCTTGCGCGAGAGCATCGAGGTGCGCCGCTCCCTCCTCGCCGACCACGAGCGCGAGCTCCTGAGCCGCTTCCTGCTCGGCGAGGTCGGGGACCACCTGCGCAATCGCCTGCGCGAAGCCCGAGCCCTGGTCGGCGAGATGAACGAGCTTCTCGAACGCTGCCGGACGGCCTCGGGCATGGCCCTCCGGCTCGCCTGGGATCCGCTCGCCGAGTCCGCGCCCGAGGTGCGCGACGCCACCGGTCTCCTCAACCGCGACTTCGCCCTGTTGACCGACCCCGAGCGGCGCCGCCTCGAGGCCTTCTTCCAGAGCCGCATCTCCGCGGCCCGCGACCAGTGGGAGTCCGTGCCCTGGCGCGAGCACCTCATGGCCGCGCTCGACTACCGCTCGTGGTACCGCTTCCGCATCCTGCGCCGCACCGGGCCGTCCCAGGACTGGACGGAGCTGACCCGCCGCGGCCACGGCGCCAGCTCCGGAGGCGAGAAGGCCGTGGCCCTCCACCTGCCGCTGTTCGCCGCCGCCGCGGCCCACTACCGCTCGGCCCGTCCGTCAGCGCCGCGCCTGATCCTCCTCGACGAAGCCTTCGCCGGCATCGACCAGGGCATGCGGGGGCGCTGCATGGGGCTTCTCGACGCGCTCGACCTCGACTTCCTCATGACCAGCCACGACGAATGGGGGTTCTACGAAGAGCTGCCCGCGGTCGCCACCTATCAGCTCTACCGCGACCCGGTCCTCGAAGGCGTCGCGGCCGTGCGCATGGTCTGGAACGGCCGCCCGCCGGAGCCCGCCGTGCCGGAGGCTGGAGGGCCGGAGGCTGGGGCGCCGGAGGCTTGGGATTGACCGATCCCGGCGGCGTCCTCGAATTTCTGGCCCGGCCCGCGCTCCGGAGGCTGTGGTCCGAGGTCCGGGACCGGCTGGAGCGCCTGGGCGGTCCGCGCGGCACCGTCCGGCTTGCCGGCGCCTCGGACGACGAGCGGCGCGCCGTGGCGGACCTCCTGGGCCTGCCGGAGCTTCCCCCGCTCGCCCGCGGCGAGTTGCAGGGTAGCCTGAGCGTCCGGCTCGACCGCCTGGACCAGTCGCTCCGCGCGTCCCGATTCGGTCTCGGTCTCGAGGAGGCGATGGAGATCCTCGGAGGTCCCCTGCGGGACCGGCGCGGCGAGCGGGACCAGGAGCGGCTCCGCCGCGATGCGATCTGGGCGGAGGCCGAAGCCCACCCCCTCCTGACCGCCAGGCCCGGGCTGCAGCGCTGGCTCGCGGAGCTGCGGACCGGCGGCCTGCCCCGGCGGCTGGCTCCGGGCGCCGAGGGCCGCCTCCTGGATCAGGCGCTCGCCGTCCTCGCCGCGGTCTTGCGCTCCCACGACGGCGTCCGTCTGCCGGTCCTTGCGAACGACGTGCTCGGCGCGAGCCATGCCCTGGACCCGGGACGGCCGGTCGCCACCCTCGTTCTCCGCGCCCTGGCCGTCCTCGCCGACCGTCCGCCGCCCTCCAGCGCCGCCGAGCGCCGGGATCTCTGGGACGCGGCAGGCGTCGTGGCCGACGACCTGAGCTGCGACGTCCTCGTCCTGGGTCTGGCGCCGGCCGGAGGCGGACGGATCGGCGACGGCGTCCGCAGCTTCGCGGAGGCCGGAGAGCCGGTGCGGCTGACCCTCCGCCAGCTTTCGGCCTGGGATTCCTTGCTGTTGCCGGGATGCCGGGTCCGCGTCTGCGAGAACCCCGCCGTCGTGGCTGCCGCCGCGGATCGCTGGGGAGCGGCCTGTCCGCCGCTGGTCTGCCTGGGAGGTTTCCCGAATCACGCCGTCCTGACTCTCCTGACCCGCCTCGCGAGCCAGGGCGCCGAGATCCTCTACCACGGAGACTTCGATTGGGACGGCATCCGGATCGCCAACCGCCTGCTGGAGTCCGTCCCCTTCCGCCCTTGGCGTTATGAAGCCGCAGACTACCGTGAAGCCCTGGGCGCCCAGAGGGAGCGGGAAGTGCTGCGCGCCCGGATCGTCGAGGCCGCCTGGGACGCCGCCCTGGCACCCGCCATGGCCGAAGCGGGTCTCGCCGTGGAGGAAGAGGCCGTCCTCGGAACGCTGCTCGGAGATCTGGACAATGGCGGAGCCTGATCTCCGGCTGCGGAGAGAGCCGCGTCAGCTTCCGCCTGGGCAACTGAGCCAGGGCTTCCCCGCAAGCCTGCAATGCCGACGCGACCGGCGTCCCGATCGGACGCGTCGGCAGGTTTGAATCCGAAAGGGTGGAGGGCGGAGCCGGCCCCGCGATCCTCTGCGTCCGGTCTTGAGAATCCCGACCTCCCAAGGTCTTTCGGTGCGTCGATTGTCAAAGATCTTTTCCCCGCGGCCAGCCGCTCCGCGAAGACTGCGCATCATGCCTCGCCTCGGAGCCGGCGTCAAGGACCAAAAAGTCCAGATTCTGGACGACTCTCCCCGGAGAGGCGGCCGCAATGTGTAGAAAACCCACATTTTGACGTCTTGACTCGCGCGGAATGGCCTCTATAGTACCGCTTCTCCTCGAACGGGAGCCGCAGGTGCCGCAGAGAACCTTTCCCTGCGGCAAATAAGGTCTCCGGGCGAGCGGGAAACCTTTCCGCGCGCCCGGGAAGGGTTTCCCGGCTCCAGGGAAAGGTTCGTAGCCACCGGGAAACGTTGCCGCGGCTCCAGGAAAGGTTCGCGGGCGCCGGGAGAACCTTCCGGAGACCGGAGAAACTTCCCGGCGGCCAGAGAACCTTTCCCTGCGGCCAAAGAAGGTTCCCCGAAGGCGGGAGAACCTTCCGGCCGCCCAGGAAGGTTCTCCCGCCGCCCGGGAAAGCTTCGCGGACAACGCGGAGAGGTTTCCGGACGACGCGGAAAGGTTTCCGGAGGAGAGTCAGCCCCAGGCTGACGAAGTGTTCCTTGACAACTTAATAGGAGTGGCGGCTGCCGAGTCCAAGGCCACCGCCGTTCCGCCCAGAGGCCGCCTGCCGGGGAGGGGGTGGCCAACTGCCGGAGGTGTGCGCTGACGGGGCGCACGGCTCCGGGAGCACTCCTGGGCTCCTTCTTACCTCCCCGTCTTTTCACCCGAGATGCAACCAGCCTCGAGGTTCTCGGCCGGTGGCATTGCGATCTCCATCTCGAGCACCTTGCTGGCATCGGAAAGATAGGCCGCCAATGGGGTAAGTCCGATCTCTTTGCGGTATTCATCGACGCGCGCGGCATCCTCCAGGGGCAGCACGAATGGCTTCTTGTCTCCTACTCCCCGGATCTGGGTACCAAAGCGTTGTCTCCTGCCGAGATCGAGCTGGATGGAATCGTAGACGATCGCAAAGGCCTGGGCGTCGTCCCCCGCGTTCTTGAAGTCTCTCTCGATCAACGGAAGGGCCGCGAGCAGCAAGCGCAGGTCGCCGCCATGTTTTGCCAGGATCACGGCGGCATAGGACGTTCTTGATCCGAAGCGTTGCGTATCAATCCATCCGATCTCTTTGACCAGCGACAGAAGATACCGGGTGTTCGCTGCAACGACACTGTCCACCTCTTCCTGCTTCGCCGACGTGCGCTTGTTCACTTCGTTGTCCAAGAGAAGCCGGTTCGCAATCTCCGCTTGAATGGCGGTTACCCTCTCCGCGGGAAGTGGCAGAGGCTTCCCCAAGGGGACAAGGTTCAGCCGAAGAGCGTCGGGAATCGCAGCCAATCGGCGGAACGTCCGTACCTGGCCGGGTTGCGTCAGAGTCAGGCTTGAGCCTTGCGCAACCGCACGCAAATGCTCGACAATTCCCCTGTGCAGAATCGTCAGGCATCCATTCTCGAAGCGCAGGACTGTGTCAGTTCGGAGCCGTCCCTCGTTGTAGCCAACGAGGCGATTCGCTTCAACCAGAAGGAGCTCGTCTCCCTCCTCCTGTTGCCATGGACCCAGAAGGTCGGCAGGAACCGAGGGAGCCTGAGCACGAACCGCAGGAACGCACAGAGCTCCTACGAGAAGACAGAGTCGCCAGAGGCACACTACGCTCCTCTTGTACATTTGTCCCCCTTCACCTTGGGTGAGTTTGTCGGCCTCATGGCAATCCGTTCCCGCCAAGAACATGTCAGTTCACCGGAGCAGAGTTTCCGTGAGGATTAGCAGGTTTGCCGTTGCAATAGAGATCTCTACGAATCGGCGATGTTGAAAGCATGAGCCAGCAGAACGTGTTGCCGCTAGCGAAGCTTGGGGCTGTAATGCCTCACAACAACGGCACCACCTATCCAATCACCCCATTCACTGCCGAAGCCCACCCGGCCGCCCCGGTCAGCTTGTCCTCGCCGTTGTCGTGCGGCTTCTCAGCGGTCGAGAATGAGAAAGCCGAACTTCCGGAACACGTCGAGCGCAGCAGGCGATTCGAGATAGGCGAGGAACTTGCGGGCCGCGTCCGGGTGCTCGGCTTCGGCGAGGGCGGCGAAGGGGTAGGAGATGATTGGGCCTTCGGCGCGCGGCACCTCGTGGGCGATGCGGACCTTCTTCGAGATGCCGGCGTCGGTCCTGTAGACGATGCCCGCGTCCACGTTGCCCGACTCGACCGCGGCCAGGGCGGCGCGCACGTTCTCGGTCGGGATCACGCGGTCGATGACCTTCGACCAGATCCCGATCTTCTGGAGGTACTCCTTGGCATAGATGCCGGCGGGCACGGTCTGCGGCTCGGCCAGGGCGAGGGCGCGGATGTTGGAGGCGGCGAGATCCTTCGCGCTGGCGATCTTCAGGCTCGAATCGTTCGGGACGACGATCACCAGGGTGTTCGAGAGGACGCTCTTGCGCGTTCCGGCGAGGAGAAGCTTCTTCTTCTCCAGGGAATTCATCTTCGCCTCGTCGGCCGAGAGGAAGAGGTCGGCGGGCGCGCCTTCCTGGATCTGCCGCGCCAGGGCGCTCGACGCACCCAGATTGAGGACGATCTTGTCGCTCTGCTCCTTCTCGTAGGCGGCGGAGATCTCGCGCAGGGCGTCGGTCAGGCTGGCGGCGGCGAACACCTGGACCTCGGCGGCGCGGGCTGCCGCGGGGAGGAGGACGAGCAGCGCGAGGCTGGTCAAAAGGCGTGCGGTGCGCAGGCCGACGGCTTTGATGACTCCGATCGCGTCGAGCAGGGCGACCTTGCCGGGGCCGAGCGCGATCTCGGCGTCGAAGAGAACCCGCAGGCTGAGCTTGAGAGAGCCGGTCTTCATGACGGCCGCCACTATAACGGAGTCCCTTCCGGGCTTTGTTACAATCGGTTCGAAGCAGGCGCGAAGGCGCAGGGAGATCGAGACATGAATGCCATTACTCTGAAGGATGCCCAGCACAGGCTGGGCCGGGTCATCGAGCAGGTGATCGCGGATGCCGAGCCGACGATCGTCGTCTCGGAGGACGGCGGCCAAGTCGTCCTTCTCTCCCTGGATGAATACAACTCCTGGAAGGAGACCCTTCACCTGCTGTCCAACCCGGCCAACGCGGAACACCTCCGGCGGTCGATCGCGGAGGCCAACTCGAAGTAAAGCCCCCTCAGCTCCGCCGTTTCGCCAGCCGTGCCGCCCAGCTCTTGTCGGCGCCCGGCTTGGTGAGGCGGAAGAGGTTCCGCGCCGAGCGGAACTCCAGGACCGGCCGGTCGTCGCGGTTCAGGCCCTCGGCCTTCGCTTTCAAACGGTCGATGGCCGCGGCGTCGAGGTCGGGGGTGGAGAGGAACGACTCCAACTGCCAGGGCGTGACGCCCGCGTTCTGGAGGTCGGTGGATACGATGGCCGGGAGCTGGCTCGCATTCCGGTGCGGCCCCTGGAGCGGCAGCGGATCGTTGGAGGCGACGATCACCGCCACCGAGCCGTTCGTCCAGCCGGCGAGGTGCTTGAACTGCGTGCTCATGGTGGCGAGCGCCGTGGCGAAATCCTCCTCGCCCAGCTCGTAGAGCGGCAGCCACTGGCAGAGCAGGCCGCCGGGCCGCAGGCGGGCCTTGGCGGCGCGGTAGAACTCCGTGGTGAACAGGCCCGAGACGCCCGAGACCCAGATGTTCGGCGGCTCGCTGATGATGATGTCGTACTGCTCCTGATTGTCCCCAAGGTGGCGTTCGATGAAGCTCCGGCCGTCGTCCACGACCACCTGGACCCGCGGATCGTCCAGCGCATGATGGTTGGCGTCGCCGAACCAGGTGCGGGTGGCCTCCACCACCAGCGGGTCCAGCTCGACCTGGACGATCTCCTTGGGCTCCGGGTGCGCGGCGATCGCGCCGAGCGTGATGCCGCCGCCGAGGCCGATGTTGACCACGCGGTCCGGCTTCGGATGGAGGAGCAGCGGCACGTGGCCGAGCAGGTACTGCGCGAAGCTGTCGGCCACGTTGGTCGAGGCGTCGGTCTTGCCGTTGTGCTTGAGGTACAGCTCGGTCGGGGTCTTGGTGACCGTGACCTGGCCGTAGAAGCCCTGCTTGCGGAAGACCACGGTGTGCGCGGCGTTGAGGATGCGGTACTTCGAGTAGGTCCCCTGGCGCACGCCGCTGTAATAGACCGCGTTCCAGGGCGGCTCGAAGGAGCGCAGCGGCGGCGTGATCAGCAGCGCGGCGAGGGCCACGGCGCCGACCGGCAGCGCCGCTCTGCGCCGGGCCGCGGGCGTCGCGAGGCTGAAGAAGAGCGCGGCGCTGGCCAGATAGATGACGGTCACGGTGGCGAGCAGGCCGTCGAACCCGAGCCGGGGGAGGATCAGGAACTCGCCCGCCAGGGCTCCGGCCACGGCGCCCGCGGTGTTGATGAAGTAGACGTGCCCGAGGATTCGGCTCTCGTCGTCCCGCCGCGGCGCGAGCAGGCGCACGACGGCCGGAAAGTTCGCACCCATGGCGAGCGTCGCGAGCGCAACCAGGAAGAACACGGCCAGGTAGACCTTGAGCTGGAACGCCGCGTGGCTCGTGGAGGCTTCATAGAGAGCCAGGTAGGTGCGCTCGAACAGCTCGCGGGCGCGGAAGACGAGGATGCCGCCGAGCGCTACGGTGGCTTGGAGGAAGGCGACCAGCGCGGCCACGTTGCCGCCGCGCTCGAGCCGGCGACGCACGGCCACGCTGCCGAGGCCGATGCCGGTGAGGAAGCCGGCGAGCACGGTGCTGAGCGAGAAGATGCTCGTGCCGTTGAGCAGGTAGAAGAAGCGGTTCCAGCCGGTCTCCAGAAGCAGCGCGGCGGCGCCGGTCAGGAAGAAGGACGCGAGCACGGCGCGCCGGCCGTTGGCGCTCAGGTCGGGCGCGGCCTGGACGGGGGCTTCCGCATCGCGGCCCCGGCCGGCCTTCTTCTTGTTGCGCGCAACCGGAGGAAGCGCGGTTCTGACGGTCTGGACCGGGGCGGTCGGCGTCTGGCTCCGGCTCAGCAGGAACGCGAGGCCGAGGGCGCCGGCTCCGAGCAGCCAGGTCGAGGCGTTGAGCCCCAGCCGCGGCACCAGGAGGAAGCCGCCGATCAGGGCGCCGCCCGCCGCGCCAAGCGTGTCGGCGCCATAGAGCGCGGCGACCGCTCCGGAGGAGGCCCGGCTGTAGAGCCGGGTGGCGAGCGGCAGGATGGCGCCGATCGCGAAGGTCGGCGGGATGAGCACCAGGGCGACGACCGGCAGCCGCACGGCCGCGCGGGCCGCGGGAGCCAGGCCCTCGGGGGCCAGCGCCAGAAATAGATGCCGCGCCGCGTCGAGCAGCGGCAGGCTCGCCGCGCACAGGGCGCCGAGCGCCACCAGGAGGATGGCCAGCAGGCGCTCCGGCCGGGCTTCGGTGGCGGACCGCCGGCCGCCCCAGGCCGCGCCGAAGGCGAGGCCGGCCAGCACCACGGCCAGCACGCTGGCGAAGACTCCGGCGGTGGCGCCGAAGAGCACGTTGATCTTGCGCACCCAGATGACCTGGGCCGCCAGCGAAACCAGGTTGGCGTAGGCGACGGCGGCGATCAGGGGTCCGCGGCCGGATACCTGGGCTCTAGACATGCGTTCGACTCTCCTGGCGGGCGCAACCCGCGCTTTTCCGCGGGTTGCGGGCCGGAGTATACCGAAGAGGGCTACTCGGGAAGCTCGGTCATGGCGTGTTCATACAGCGGATTCCTTGGTGGCGAGCAGGTCTCCGCCTGAGACACGCCACTGGTTCCTGATGAAGCCTCTCGCTTGAACGAGGGTTGTCAGGTTGACCTTGCCCTGCTGAGCTTGCTTGCCCAGGTTGCTCCAGAGGGCGCGCATCTGCCGCTCTGAGTCCTCCTCGACATCCAGAAGACTGAGATCGCTGAGAGCCTGCTGGCAGGTCTCGAAGGCTCGATCCAGATTGCCACGCCGGACATGGGAACCGAAAAGATAGACCATGTCGAGGAACAGGCTCTTGATCGAGCGCTGCTCAAGGTCAACGGCAATCACCTGTTGGAACAGAGCATCGGCCTCAACGTAGTGTCCTAGACCTTCGAGCAGGCGTCCGGCCATGAACTTTCGACGTAGCTGGAAGAACGGGTCTGCAAATTGATCCCAGAGGTGAGACATGTCGTCAAACCGGCGAAGGGCCTCAGCACAATGGCCCAGAGTGATCAAGCAGTCGATCCGGGTGCTCTCGGCCAAGAGACTGAGCCTTTTGTCGTTGTCCGGTATCGTGCTGGAGGCCTGCTGAAGCAGAGATAGGCTCCTCGACGGCTCGGCGTCCATCAGTACGTAGGCAAGTTGAACAACCGTCCTTGCAGCCAGTCGCTGCTCCCCGGCGACCTCAAAGCTCTCTCGGGCCTTCGTCAAAATTGACTCAGCCTTCTCAAGATCCCCAACATCCCCCTCAATCGCCCCTTCGATGGCCAACAACAATCCTTCGATGGTTGGATTGTTTGAGCCGCGCTTTGCGCTTTCGTAACCGAGCCGAAGCGCCTCCCGGGCTGCTGTCCAACGGGCTGCTCGTCTCCTCGAACTGGCCAACTCGGTGAAAGCCTCGGCGAGAAGATCAGACTTGACCTTGTCGGAGAATTCCTCCGCAGGGAGGTGGTGGCATTCCAGGAGAGCGAGGTTGGCCCATTCCTCGGCGTCTATCGGAGGCGACATCCTGGATTCAGCCAGAAGCTCCTCCACCAGGGCTTGAGAGTGGCGGCACCTGCGCTTCGCGAGGCTCTCTCGGCGGGCCTTTCTGCCGAGCTGTCTCAGCTCTCCCACCACCGACTGTGCCAGGAGGCGCTCTTCTAGATAGTCCTGCTCTTGAACGAAGCGCTGCATCAAGGCGCGAAGCGAAGGATCACGTTCGGCCAGGCTCTGCGGGCCGTTGTGTCCTTGGGAACCCATGAGCTTCAGCAGGACTGGCGAAGCCTTTCTCCAGCACCCTGCGCAAGCGAAGAGATGGCCCGCAGTGGCCTTTGTTTGCGCGGGGGGAGCTGCAGGATTCAACAACTCTTCAAGATCCAGCGGAGAGGCGTGCCTTTCGTACATTTAAGTCCCCACGCGATCAAGAACAAGAATTTGATGTAGGTAAGGAGTCTCTGAAATGAAGCCTGCGTAGTATAGCGAGAAAGCGAGGGTCGGCTTGCCTCTGGCGACCCTCAATCAGAGAACATTGGAACCTAACCGAGAGGATCGAGGCCGCTGCCCTGGTCGGTGTTCTGAGTAGGGGGAGGACTCTGTAACCCCAGAGGATCGAGGCCGCTACCCTGCTTTGCCGACACGCCGGACAAGAGCGCATGGGCCAAGTAGATACCGAAGAAGACGAATCGAAGCGTGGGCATAAGTTACCCCTTTCGGAGCCGTATGAGTGCCGGAATTGGCCTCCGTACGCTGCCCCTACGCTCGAAGTGTCTTCCTACTGGGCCTTCAGAACAACCAGAGCGACTCGTCAGAGTTCCCCAGAGAGGAGATAGCCATGGAGATCGTTCAAGTCCCGGTCCTGGAGACAGACCGCCTGCGCCTGCGGCCGTTCCGGAGGGACGACCTCGACCCTTATGCCGAGCTTTACGCAGACCGCGAAGTCTTGCAGCACATTGGCGGGGGACCGGAGCCATGGGACCGGGGCCGATCTTGGCGGCACTTGGCTTTCATCATGGGCCACTGGCAGCTTGGAGGTTATGGTGAATGGGCGATAGAGCACAGGGCGAGCCGGGAATTCCTGGGAGTGGTCGGTTTCGCCGCGCCGGAAGGCTGGCCCGGCTTTGAGCTCGCCTGGATCCTGGCGCGGCGCCACTGGGGGAACGGCTACGCGACCGAGGGCGCGCTGGCCGCCCTGAGCTGCGGCTTCCTCGCTTGGCGTAAGGAAAAGGTCATCAGCCTCATCCACCCGGAAAATCGCGCCTCAATCCGCGTTGCCGAACGGATCGGCGAGATCTGTGAGGGAAGCATCCAGCACTTTGGCAGGGAGATGCTGTGCTATGGCATCGATAGAGAGCGCTACGAACGGCAGCAGGGGTTAGGCCAGCGACTTGCGAGTTGAGAGTGACGCGCGTCTTGAGCGCGGGGGGGGCGGCTCCTGGCGGCACCTTGACTCCAGGGGTTCAAACGCAACACGATGGATGCGACCATGTATACGATCTTCAAGGACTTCACGTTTGCCGCCGCCCATGCCATCCGCGGGCACACCCGGGGATGCGAGAACATGCACGGCCACAACTACCGGGTGCGGGTCCACCTCAAGGCCGACGGGCTCGACGAGCTCGGGATGGTGCTCGACTTCGCGGATCTCAAGGAGATCATGCAGGAGATCCTCGGCCCGTTCGACCACCGCGTGATCAACGACATCCCGCCGTTCGACACCCGGAACACCACCGCCGAGCTGTTCAGCGAGTACGTCTTCCAGGAGGTCGCCCGCCGCCTCGCCACCCAGGAGCGCGTCCGCATCGCCCGGGTCGACGTGTGGGAGAACGACACCGCTTGCGCGATCTACGAGCCTTGCTTCTGAGATAGAATACCGCCTCATGACCGCCCCCCGTCCCGGGCAACTTTTGCCGCAGCGGGACGTAACACTGGGCTGGACCCGGCTGTCCCCGGGCCTCAAGGACGGAGAATGACTGAAAAACCCTCTCTCGAAGGGCTGCGGATCGACCGCAGCGGGGTGGAGGAGCGTGGCCGCGGTCGCGGCTGGAAGCTCTGGCTCCCCCTGACCCTCGTTGTCCTCATTGCCGGCGGCGGCGTCTGGGCCTGGCTCAAGATGCCGCGCGCGGTCGAGGTGAGCGCCGTGTCGGCGCGCGCCGTATCCGGCGGCTCCGCGGCCGGTGCCGTGCTCGATGCCTCCGGCTACGTCACCGCCCGCCGTCAGGCCACCGTCTCCTCGAAGGTGACCGGCAAGGTCATCGAGATCAATGTGGAGGAGGGGATGGAGGTCCGCGAAGGGCAGATCCTCGCCCGGCTCGACGACTCCACCGCCCGCCGGCAGCTCGCGCTGTCGGAGGCGCAGGTCTCCTCGTCCCGGCGCCTGCTCCAGGAGACCGAGGTCCGGCTCAAGGCGGCGCGGCTCGATCAGAAGCGCATGCGCGACCTGCTCAGGGAAGGGGTCACCACCCAGTCCCAGCTCGACTCCGCCGACGCCGAGGCCGACTCGCTCGCCGCCCGGCTGGAGGCGCAGCGCCAGGACATCGAGGTGACCCTGCGCCAGGTGGACCTCTACCGCCAGGCCATGGACGACCTCGTCATCCGCGCTCCCTTCACCGGCGTGGCGATCTCCAAGGACGCCCAGCCCGGCGAGATGATCTCCCCCGTGTCGGCCGGCGGCGGCTTCACGCGCACCGGCATCTGCACGCTGGTGGACATGGCGTCCCTCGAGGTCGAGGTCGACGTCAACGAGGCCTACATCAACCGGGTCCGCGACGGCCAGCGGGCGGTCGCAGTGCTCGACGCCTATCCCGACTGGGAGATCCCCGCCAAGGTCATCACGACCGTGCCCGCGGCCGACCGCCAGAAGGCCACGGTCAAGGTCCGCCTGGCGTTCGACCAGCTCGACAAGCGGATCCTGCCCGACATGGGCGTCAAGGTCTCGTTCCTGGCCGACGAGCAGGCACCGGCGCAGGCGGCTGAAAACCGGCCGAAGGTGCTGGTCCCCAAGATCGCGGTGCGGGAGGTCGACGGCCAGTCCCACGTCTTCATCATCCAGGGCGAAACGGTCGAGCGCCGCGCGATCAAGACCGGCCCCGCCTCGGGCGAGGACGTCGCCGTGATCTCCGGCCTCACCGGCGGCGAGCAGGTCGTCACCGAAGCCCCCCGGGAGCTCGCCGACGGTGACAAGGTCGTCGTGCGAAAGGAATCCTGACGAGCGGTCACGCTCTCATCAAGGAGATACGAGTCATGGCGCAGGCGCTGGTTCAGGTCAAGGATGTGAACAAGGTCTTTCATCGCGGCGGGGAGCGGCTCGACATTCTGAGCCATCTGAGCCTGGAGGTCCCCCAGGGGGAGTTCCTCGCGCTCATGGGTCCCTCGGGATCGGGCAAGAGCACCCTGCTCAACCTGATCGGCGGGCTCGACCGCCCCAGCTCGGGATCCGTCCTGGTAGCCGGCGAGCCCATCGACCGGCTGTCGGACGGCAAGCTCGCCCAGTGGCGCGCGCGCCACATCGGCTTCGTCTTCCAGTTCTACAACCTCCTGCCGGTGCTCACCGCGGAGAAGAACGTCGAGCTGCCGCTGCTCCTGACCCACCTCTCCAAGGCGCAGCGCAAGCAGCACGTGGCCACCGCGCTCGGAGTGGTGGGGCTGTCGGACCGCGCGAACCACTATCCCCGCCAGCTCTCGGGCGGCCAGGAGCAGCGCGTCGGCATCGCCCGGGCCATCGCGACCGACCCGACCCTGCTGCTCTGCGACGAGCCCACCGGCGACCTCGACCGCAAGTCGGGCGACGAGATCCTCGATCTCCTC
Source organism: Holophagales bacterium (assembly GCA_031390755.1). Classification (GTDB taxonomy): domain Bacteria; phylum Acidobacteriota; class Thermoanaerobaculia; order Multivoradales; family UBA5704; genus DATMER01. The sequence goes on along the minus strand of JANMTS010000139.1, from coordinate 31,404 downwards.
CAGGCGCTCAACCGCGAGCACGGCAAGACCATCATCATGGTGACCCACGACCCGCACGCGGCGGCGCGCGCCACCCGCACGCTCCACCTCGACAAGGGAGCTCTCACCCTGGAGGTCGCGGCATGAAGTTCTTCCCGCTGATCTGGAGCAACCTCAAGCGGCGCAAGGTGCGCACCGCCTTCACGTTGCTGTCGATCCTCGTCGCCTTCCTGCTGTTCGGCTACCTGGCGGCCATCCGCATGGCCTTCAGCATGGGCGTCGACGTCGTCGGCACGGACCGGCTGTCGACCATCCACAAGACGGCGATCATCATGCCGCTGCCGATCTCCTACCGCGACCGGATCGCGGCCGTGCCCGGCGTGGAAGGCGTCACCCACCTGAACTGGTTCGGCGGCATCTACCAGGACCCCAAGAACTTCTTCGCCCAGATGGCGGTCGACACCGACACCTACTTCGAGATGTACCCGGAGATCGTGGTGCCGAAGGAACAGATGGCGGCCTGGAAGGAGGACCGCGCCGGCGCCATCGTCGGCAAGGTCACGGCCGACAAGTTCAAGTGGAAGGTCGGCGACAAGATCCCGATCCAGGGCACCATCTTCCGGAACAACGGCAACCCGCTCTGGGAGTTCAACATCGACGGCATCTACACCGGCCGGGAGAAGGGGGTCGACACCTCGGCCTTCTACTTCCACTACGACTACCTGAACCAGGGCGCGGCCAAGGGCAACCTCGGGTTCATCGGCTGGTACGTCATCCGGATCGACGACCCGGCGCACGCGGCGGACATCTCGAAGAAGATCGACGCCCTGTTCGCCAACTCGCCGGCCGAGACCAAGACGCAGACCGAAAAGGCGCTGGCCCAGTCGTTCGCCAACCAGGTCGGCGACGTCGGGCGCATCCTGTCCGGCATCCTGCTCGCGGTCTTCTTCACGCTGCTGCTGGTGGTCGGCAACACCATGGCCCAGGCGGTGCGCGAGCGGACCAACGAGCTGGCGGTGCTCAAGACTCTGGGCTTCACCCACTCCCAGGCGCTCGGGCTCGTCCTGGCCGAGTCCTGCCTGCTGGCGATCCTGGGCGGTCTGGCGGGTCTGGGCCTGGCCTGGCTGGCGATCACGGTCAAGGGCGACCCGACGAGCGGCCAGCTGCCGGTCTTCTACCTGCCCGGGAAGGACGCGATTCTGGGCGTCGTGCTCGCCGTCCTGCTCGGACTCATCACGGGCTTCCTGCCGGCCATGCAGGCGATGCGGCTGCGCATCGCCGATGCGCTGCGGCGCTGAGGAGAACTCGACCATGTTTCGTTGGCTTTCCCAGGTAGGAGTGGTGACCTCGCTCAACGTGCGGACGATCAGCCAGCGGCTCGGCTCGTCCGTGGCCACGGTGGTCGGCGTCATGGGCGTCGTCGGCGTGCTCGTCGCGGTGCTCTCGATCGGCGAGGGCTTCCGGAAGACCCTGGTCTCGGCCGGATCGCCGGACACCGCGATCGTGCTGCGCGCCGGCAGCGACAGCGAGATGACGAGCGGCCTGACCCGCGACGTCACGCGGATCATCTCCGAGGCGCCGGGCGTGCTGCGCTCGGCCGCGGGGCCGATGGCCTCGTCCGAGCTCTACGTGGTGGTCGACGTGCCCAAGCAGTCCACGGGCACGGACGCCAACGTCCCTCTGCGGGGCGTCCAGCCGGCCGCGTTCCAGGTCCGCGACGAGGTCAAGATCGTCGAGGGCCGCAACTTCGAGCCCGGCCGCAACGAGGTCATCGCGGGCAAGGCCGCCTCGTCCGAGTTCGCCGGCCTCAAGGTCGGCGACAAGAAGCGCTGGGGGGGCAACGAGTGGACGGTGGTCGGCATCTTCTCCGCCGGCGGCGCGCTCGCCGAGTCCGAGATCTGGTGCGACGCCGGAGTCCTCCAGCCGGCCTACCGCCGGGGCAGCAGCTTCCAGGCGGTCTACGCCAAGCTCGAATCGGCGGACGCCTTCACCCGCTTCAAGGACGCTCTCACCGCCGATCCGCGGCTCGACGTGAAGGTGATCCGCGAGACCGAATACTACGAGGCGCAGTCGCGGACCCTCCACGCGATCATCACCGGCCTGGGCGTGTCGATCTCCCTGGTGATGGCGATCGGCGCGATCTTCGGAGCGCTCAACACGATGTACTCGGCGGTCGCGTCCCGGACCCGGGAGGTCGCCACGCTGCGCGCTCTGGGCTTCGGATCCGGCCCGGTGGTCGTCTCCGTGATGGTCGAGTCGCTGGTCCTGGCGCTGCTCGGCGGAATTCTCGGCGGTGCGGCGGCCTACGCGGCGTTCAACGGCTACCAGGCGGCGACCATGAACTGGTCGACATTCAGCCAGGTGTCGTTCGCGTTCGCGGTGACGCCGCAGCTGCTCGTCATGGGCGTCGCGCTCGCGCTGCTGATCGGCCTGTTCGGCGGGCTGTTCCCGGCGATCCGGGCCGCGCGCATGCCGGTGTCTTCGGCCCTGCGGGAGCTTTGACGCTCTGCGGCAATTCACGGGGTCGATCGGTTGCGCCGAGGCTCGGGCCGGCGATAGAATCGAGATGGCGCTCCAGCACCCCACGGGCGGTGAGCGACCTCACAGGGAGACCCGAAATGTCTCAGCAGACCAACGATGCCGGCACCAGCACGGCGACCCTCGAAGCTCCTCCGGTCCCTCCGGCGGCACGGATCAGCATTGGCGACAAGAATCTCGACCTGCCCGTCGTGGTCGGTTCCGAGGGTGAGGTGGGCGTCGACATTTCCCAGCTCCGGGCCAAGACCGGAGCGATCACGCTCGATCCAGGCTACGGCAACACCGGCGCCTGTCAAAGCTCGATCACGTTCATCGACGGCGAGACCGGAATCCTCCGCTACCGCGGCTATCCGATCGAGGAGCTGGCGGGCGCGGCCCGGTTCACCGAGGTGTCCTACCTCCTGATCTACGGCAAGCTGCCGAACGAGCAGGAGATGAAGCAGTTCGAGGACCGGCTGACCTACCACACCCTGCTCCACGAAGACATGAAGAAGTTCTTCGAGGGGTTCCCGACGAACGCCCACCCGATGGCCATGCTGTCGTCCATGGTGGCGTCGCTCTCCGCCTACTACCCGGACGACGGAGACATGGATCTGAACATCGCCCGTCTGCTGGCCAAGGCGGCCACCATCGCGGCGTTCTCCTACAAGAAGAACATCGGCCAGCCGTTCATCTACCCGCGCAACGACCTCTCCTACTGTTCGAACTTCATGCACATGATGTTCGCAGTGCCGTCCGAGCCCTACAAGGTGCGGCCGGTGGTGGAGAAGGCGCTCGACCTGCTGCTGATCCTTCACGCCGACCATGAGCAGAACTGCAGCACCTCGACGGTCCGCATGGTGGGCAGCAGCCACGCCAACCTCTTCGCCTCGGTCTCCGCCGGCATCTGCGCGCTCTGGGGTCCGCTCCACGGCGGCGCCAACCAGGCCGTCATCGAGATGCTCGAAAAGATCCGCGACGACAAGGGCAACTACAAGAAGTACGTGGACATGGCGAAGGACAAGGCCTCGGGCTTCCGCCTGATGGGCTTCGGCCACCGCGTCTACAAGAACTTCGACCCGCGGGCGCGAATCCTCAAGAAGATGGCCGACGACGTCCTGGAGGATCTCGGCATCGACGATCCGCTTCTGGACATCGCCAAGGCGCTGGAGGAGGTCGCCCTGAACGACGACTTCTTCATCTCCCGCAAGCTGTACCCGAACGTCGACTTCTACAGCGGCATCATCTACCGCGCCATGGGCATCCCCACCAACATGTTCACGGTGCTGTTCGCCCTCGGCCGCATGCCCGGCTGGATCGCCCACTGGCGCGAGATGCTCCACGACCCCGAGTCGCGGATCAACCGCCCGCGCCAGATCTACACCGGCGAGCCGCAGCGGCCGTACGTCCGGCAGTAAGCCTCAAGTCGATCCCGATCCCCTCCCTCAGTGCTTGGGGGAGGGGAGTCCCAACACCCACTCCCCCATGCTGTTGGCGAGCTCGTTCTCCCCCATGAACACCTTGCCGGCGTGCTCCTGCTCCAGGAGCTGCGCTTCCTCGTCGCTGTGGGTGCGCACCACGGTCTGAATGCCCGGGTTCACCATCCGGGCGATCTCGATCATCCGGCGCGCCCGGAACGTGTCCGGCACCGCGATGACCAGCGCGCGGGCCCGGGCGACGTGGGCCTGGATGAGCACGGCGGCTTCCGAGGCGTCCCCGGAGACGGCGTGGACTCCGCTCTCGCGGAGCTGCTCGACCACCTCGCGGTTCTCCTCGGCCACCACGAAACGCACGTTCTGCGCGGTGAGCATCTCGCCGATCCGGCGGCCGACCCGGCCGTAGCCGGCGATCACCACGTGGCCGGTGAGCTGCTCGGAAGGCACGGACATCGGCAGCTCCGCGAGCGGATCGTGAGGCCGCTCGACCATGCGGGCGAGCGGCGAGCGCGAACGGATCCAGCGTTGGAGCGGCTCGACCCCGTGGAAGACCAGGGGGTTGATCGCGATCGAGAGGATGGCTCCGGCCAGCAGAAGACTCTGGCCCTCCTGGGGAAGGAGACCGAGCGAGATGCCGAGGCCGGCCAGGATGAACGAGAACTCGCCGATCTGCGCGAGGCTCGCCGACACCGTCAGCGCCGTGTTGAGGGGGTAGCGCACGGCGATCACGATCAGGAACGCGGCGAGCGACTTGCCGAAGACGATGATCGCCAGAACGATAAGGACATGGACCGGCTCCTCGATCAGCACTTTCGGGTCGAACAGCATGCCGACCGAGACGAAGAAGAGGACCGAGAACGCATCGCGCAGGGGCAACGATTCGGACGCGGCCCGGTGGCTCAGCGGGGACTCCCGCATCACCATGCCGGCGAAGAACGCCCCGAGCGCGAACGAGACGCCGAACAGCATGGACGAGGCGTAGGCGATTCCCACCGCCGCCGCGACCACGCACAGCGTGAACAGCTCGCGCGAGCCCGACTTCGCCACCTGCCAGAGGAACCAGGGAAACAGCCGGCGCCCGAAGACGATCATGAGCGCCATGAACGCCGCGACCTGCGCCAGCGTGATCGCCACGGTCGTCAGCAGCCCGCTCTCCACGGCCCCGCCAGCACTCCCTAGCCCCTTGAGCCAGCCGGCGAGAGGGGGCAGCAGCACCAGGACGAGAACCATCACCAGATCCTCGACCACGAGCCAGCCCACCGCGATGCGGCCGTTCAGCGTCTCCACCACGCCGCGGTCTTCGAGAGCCCGCAGCAGCACGACCGTGCTCGCCACGGAGAGCGCCAGGCCGAATACGATCCCCGCGGCGAGGCTCCAGCCCCAGAAGTGGGCCACGACCATGCCGAGCGCGGTCGCGACGGCGATCTGGGCCAGGGCTCCGGGCAGCGCGATCTTGCGGACGGCCAGCAGATCGTCGAGCGAGAAGTGGAGCCCGACCCCGAACATCAGAAGCATGACGCCGATCTCGGCCAACTCCTGGGAGAGCGCGACGTCGGCGACGAAACCGGGGGTGGCCGGACCGAGGATGATCCCGGCGAGGAGATAGCCGACGAGCGGCGGAACTTTCAGGCGTACGGCGAGGAAGCCGAGAACCAGGGCGAGCCCCAGGGCGGTGGCGATCGTGGTGATGAGCGGGACGGCATGAGGCACCGGCGGCATCGGCACCTACTCTCGCAGCCGTTCGATCTTGCGGTCCCGGTCGTCCTCGATGCGGCGGCGCTCGCGGACGTACTCCTCTTCCTCGTCCTGGCGCTTGGCCGGCTCGGTCTTTCCGAGCCGGTCTCGATGGAGGATCTCGAGCTCCGCCAGCTTCGCCTCGGCCTGGCGCTTGAGGTCGTTCATCTTCTCCTTGACCTCCGCGCTGAAGCCCTCCTCGCGCGGCCGCTCGATCCCCTGCTTTTCCATGCGTTCGAGCGCGAGCTCATACGCCGACTTCATTCCGGATGTTTTGTCCTTGTCTGCCATGCGCGGCAGGATATCATCCGTCCGGCCGAGCATTGTGCCAGAATGGCCTGCCGGCAGCCCGCAGAAGCCTGATCTACCCGGATTTAGAGCAAATTTTCCGGGCACCTGATTTGCTGTAATGACACCCCCGGGAAGTTTGAATCGGAAGCAGGAGGGAGACGCTCCATGATCGAAGCGCAGAACCTGGTACGCCGCTATGGCGACTTCACCGCCGTGGACGGCATCTCCTTTTCCGTCGGGGAAAAGGAGATCGTGGGTATCCTCGGGCCGAACGGCGCCGGCAAGACGACCACGATCCGCATGATCACCGGCTTTCTGCCGCCCAGCAGCGGCAGCGTCACCGTGGCGGGAAAGGATCTGTTCGAAGCGCCGCGCGAGGCCCGCCGGCAGGTCGGCTACCTGCCCGAGAACGTGGCGCTCTACAACGAGATGCGGGTCGACGAGTACCTGGCCTACCGCGCCCGCCTCGAAGGGCTGTCGCGCACCGAAGCCCGCGAGGCGATCGGCGTCGCCGTCGAGCGCTGCCTGCTCGTCGACGTGCGGCGGCAGATCCTCGGCACGCTCTCCAAGGGCTTCCGCCAGCGGGTCGGTCTCGCCACGGCCATCCTCCACGGTCCCCGGGTTCTGGTGCTCGACGAGCCCACGGTCGGCCTCGACCCCAAGCAGATCATCGCCATCCGCGAGCTGATCCGCGAGCTGGGCCAGGAGCGCTCGCTGCTGCTCTCGACCCACATCCTGCCCGAGGTGGAGCTTCTCTGCTCCCGGATCGTGATCATCGACCGCGGGCGCATCATCGCCCAGGGCACGCCCCAGAGCCTGCGGGAGAAGTGGGTCGGCAATCCCGGCCTGCGCGTCGCGCTCAAGGACGCGCCCGCAGCCGCTCTTGAAGCCTTCGGCAGGATCGAGGGCGTCACGGGCGTCCACGCCCGGTCCGAAGACGGCGTGTTCGTTCTGGATTGCGCCTCCGGCGCCGATGTCCGGGAGGAGGTCTTCCGCGCGGCCGTGGCGAACGGCTGGGTTCTCCTGGAGATGGCCCGCGAGCGCGCCACCCTGGAAGACGTGTTCGTCCGGCTGACGACCCACGACTCGGCGTCTTCCCACATCCCTGAGCAGACCTCCGAGCCCGCCGACAATCCCACTCCTGAGCCCACTCCCGAGGAGGTGGTTCAATGAAAGCCGTCCTGGCCACCTATCGCCGCGAGCTGCGGGCCTACTTCGTCTCGCCCCTCGCCTACGTGGTGCTGTTCTTCTTCCTGGTCGTGAACGGGATCGTCTTCGGCAACCTGGCCTCGATCCTGAGCGATCCCCGCTCGCCCGCCGGGCCGCCGATGACCTACTTCTTCGGCAGCACCACCCTGATCCTCCTGATCCTCGGCGTGGTGCTCACCATGCGCCTCGTCAGCGAAGAGCTGCGCAGCGGCTCGATCGAGGTCCTGATGACCGCGCCGATCACCGAGGGCCAGGTCATCGCCGGCAAGTATCTGGCCTCGCTGACCTTCTTCGTCTTCCTGTGGGTGCCGACCCTGGCCTATGTGGGAATGGTCGACTACTACAGCGAGGTGGACTGGGGGCCGGTGCTCGCCGGCTATCTCGGCGTGTTCTGCGTCGGCGCCCTGTTCCTGGCGGTCGGCACGTTCGCCTCGGCCACGACGAGCAGCCAGCTGGTGGCCGCGATGATTACGGCGGCGCTCCTCTTCATGCTGTTCCTGCTCGGCTGGTTCACCGACATCTTCGCCGGCGAGACCGCCAAGCAGGTGTTCTCGTACCTGAGCCTCGGCGATCACATCGACGAGATGTCGCGCGGCATCGTGGACAGCCGCCGGCTCGTCTTCTATGCGTCGTCGACCCTGTTCTTTCTGTTCCTGGCCAGCCGCGCGCTGGAAGACAAAAAGTGGAGATGAGCCGATGAGCCCGATGAGCGCGAAGGAGAATCCGAACCGCCGCTGGCTCGTCCGGACGGGAACCCTCTCGGCCTCCGTCCTCCTGATCGCGGCCCTGCTCGCGATCGTCAACTACTTCGGCTGGAAGTACCACAAGCGCTTCGACTGGACGTCGAGCGATCTCTACACGCTCTCGGACAAGTCGAGGAACGTGGTCAAGGATCTGAAGCGCGACGTGGAGATCCTCGTCTTCCTCCCGCCCGGCGACGAGCTCTACGAGCCGGTGAAGGAGCTGACGTCCCAGTACGCCGCCGCGTCGCCGCGGATCAAGACCCGCTTCGTCGACCCGCAGCGCAACCCGGTCGAGTCGCAGCAGCTCATCCAGCAGTATCAGATCGCCGGCTACGGCCTGCTGCTGCTGAGCGGCACGGACCGCCGGGCGATCGCGAGCAACGACCTGGCGGAGATGGATTTCTCCGGCATGGAGATGGGCCAGGCGCCGTCGCTCAAGGGGTTCAAGGGCGAGCAGCTCATCACCGGCGCGATCCTGCAGCTTGGCGAGGGCCGCAAGCCGAAGGTGCTGTTCACCACCGGCCACGGCGAGCGCTCGCTCGACAGCCAGGAGGCGGACGGCCTCGCCGGCATCCGGCAGATCCTCGGCGCCGACAACTACGACGTCGAGGAGTGGTCGTCGCTCGGCAAGACGTCGATCCCGCCGGGCACGGACATGGTGGTCGTGGCCGGCCCGAAGAGCCCGTTCCTGAACCCCGAGCTCGGTGCGCTCGCCGCCTACCTGAACGGCGGCGGCCGGCTGTTGGCGCTGATCGAGCCCAATCTCGGTCAGACCGAAGGCACCGGCGTCACGCCCAGCGGCTTCGAGACCTGGCTCACCCAGTTCGGCGTGCGCCTCGACTCCGACATCGTGGTGGATCCGCCCAACACGATCCCCGGCTACACGGCGGCGACGCTGTTCTCCAATGAATACGGCAGCCACCCGGTGACGAACGCGCTGTCGCAGTCCAAGCTGCCGGTCCTCGTCTCCGTGGCCCGCTCGGTAGGCCGGGCGGAGGGCGCGGGTCAGGGCATGACGGTCACGGAGCTGTTCCACACCTCCAACGAAGGCTGGGGAGAGACCAATCTCGCCGCTCTCGCCGAGGTCGACCGCGGCCAGGGCGACATCCTCGGGCCCGTGCCCCTCGGGATCGCGGCGGAGGGTGAGCGCAACGGCAAGAAGGTGCGCCTCGTAGTCTTCGGCGACGCCGATTTCGCCACGAACCAGCTCATCCAGGCGAACCAGCCGAACGGCATCCTGCTCTCGAACGCCCTCAACTGGCTCGTCGAGCGCGAGGCGCTGCTGGCAATCCCGGCGCGCGAGACGGAGCAGGTGCGGCTCAACCTGACCAAGGAGCAGTCCTGGACGGTCTACGGCCTCTCGCTGCTTCTTCTTCCTTCCATTGCGGCCATCGCAGGCATCGTGGTCTGGTCGAAGAGGCGGAGGTAGGCGGCCATGAAGCCCCGCACCCTCCTCGTGCTGCTGGTGCTGGTGCTCGGCCTGGGCACCTTCATCTGGTTCTATGAGCGGAAGCTGCCCTCCAGCGAGGAGCGCACCGAGCAGAGCAAGAAGGTCTTGCCGATCGATACGGCCGAGGTCACGGCCGTGACGCTCGAATCGGAGTCGGGCACCCTCAAGCTGGAGAAGGTGATCCTGCCCGTTCCGAAGGACGATGAGAAGAAGGAGAAGGAAGGCGAGAACGGCGACGAGGACGCTCTGGCTGCCGAGCCGCCGGCCGAGTGGCGGATCGTCGAGCCGCTCAAGGCCCGGGCCGACACGTTCGTGGTGGAGGGATTGCTGGACGCCCTCGCCGCTCTCGACAAGGTCCGGACGCTGGACGAGCTCGATCCGAAGCAGGTCGGCCTGGATAAACCTCGTGCCACGGTGCGGATCACCACGGCGGACGGCGAGAAGGTTCTGAAGATCGGCGCCGAGATCCCAACCAGCGCCACGACGATTGCGTCGGTGTCCGGAGTGGAAGGCAATGAGGGAGCGCTGGTGATCAGCGACTCGATCCTCACCGAAATCCGGCGCGCGCCCGGCGAGTGGCGCGACCGCCAGCTCTTCCGGGGAGACCGCGACAAGATCCGGCGGATCACGCTGACCGCGGCGGGCCAGCGGGTCGTCCTGGTCGCCCAGAACGGCGCCTTCCGGATGGAGAGCCCCCTCAGGGACCGGGTCGACCGCGACAAGATCGACGACCTCTTCGCCGAGCTGAGCGGCCTCACCGCGGAGCGTTTCGTCGAAGGGGCTCAGCCGACTCCCGAGATGGGAATCCAGCCGCCCCGCGCGGTGGTCGAGGTGGCGGCCGAAGGCGCCCAGCCCTTCCGGATCGAGCTGGGAGGCGAGACGGAGACGATCGGCGGGGAGCCGCCGCCTCCAGACCCGGGACAGTCGCCCGGGCCGACACCTCCGGCGAAGACCTTCTACGCCCGGGCCGACGGCCAGCTCGTCGAGGTCCGGACCCGGCTGGAAGACGCCGCTCTCCGCCCCGCGGCCGAGTGGCGGTCCACGGCCCTCTCCTCGCTGGAGACGTTCGAGGTGGAGTCGGCCACGGTGCAGGATGCCCAGGGGACTCTCTCCCTGGAGCGCGCCGAGCCGGAGTGGAAGCGGGGGAAGGACACCATCTCCTACCTGCCGGTGAGCGACTTCCTCTTCTCGCTTCTCGGCGTCACGGCCGATCGGCTCGTGACCCCGGCCGAAGCCGTGTCCATAGGAGTTCTGCCTGGGGGCAAGCCCTTGCTGACAGTGACGCTCAAGACCAAGGAGCGGGGAGACGAGATCCTGAAGCTCTTCGCTCCCGTCGCCGCCGGCGTGCCGGCCACGGCCGGAGACCGGCAGCTCGTCCTGCTTCTGCCGCCAGGGACTCTCGGCGAGATCCAGGCAAAGCTCGCCGAGGTTCGCAAGGCCTCGCCGATCGATCCTTCCAAAGACCCTACCAAAAAGTAAGGGCGGCCCCTTTCAGGGCCGCCCCGCCTCTTTTTCCTTCTGTCCGGAGACCGTCTTACTTCCGGCCCAGCGGATGGCTGGCGCGATCCTTCGCCATCACGCTGTGGAACCGGCCGTAGAAGAAGTAGATGGCCATGCCGATCGCCAGCCAGACGAAGAGCCGCAGCCAATTGTCCGCCGGCAGCGAGAACATCAGCATCAGGCAGGTCAGAATGCCGAGGATCGGCACCACCGGCACCCAGGGGCAGCGGAACGGCCGCTCGGCGTCGGGGTACTTCTTGCGCATGATGAGCACCGCCCCGCAGACCACCACGAAGGCGAACAGCGTGCCGATGTTCGTCAGGTGAAGCAGCGCGTCCAGCGGCAGGAAGCCGGCGAGCAGGATCACGAAGGCGCCGATCAGCATCGTCGACTTGTGCGGGGTCCGGAACTTCGGATGGACATCGCCGAAGAAGCTCTTGGGAACCAGGCCGTCGCGCGCCATCGCCAGGAACACGCGCGGACCGGAAAGCATCATGACCAGCAGCACGGACGTGATGCCGGCGACGCCGGCCATGGCGATGAGCCCTTCGGCCCACCCGAGACCCTGCTGCTTGAAGGCGTTGCTGACCGGGGCGGCGACGTCGAGCTCGTTGTAGCGGACCATGCCGGTGAGGACGGCCACCACGGCGATGTAGAGGGTGGTGCAGATCAGCAGCGAGGCGATGATGCCGATGGGCACGTCCCGCTGCGGATTCTTGGCCTCTTCGGTGTGAGTCGACACCGAGTCGAAGCCGATGTAGGCGAAGAAGATGATGGCCGCTCCGGCCAGCATGCCCAGAGGCGCGCCGCTGCCGTCGACCTGTCCCGCCACGTGCTTGCCGAAGAAGCTCAGGCCCGTCCAGCCGTACGGCGCGAACGGATCCCAGTTGTCGGCGTTGACGTAGAACGCGCCGACGCCGATGACGAAGAACACGGCCGCAAGCTTGACCATCACCATGGCGGCGTTGAAGCTGGCGCTCTCCGAGATGCCCTTGACCAGCACCGCGGTCACGATCATGACGATGATCACCGCGGGCAGGTTGATGATGGAGCCCGTCGGGTCGAAGCCGCCTGTCTGCTGGTTGTAGGCCCACGGCGAGCTGGTGATGGCGTGAGGGAGATGGATGCCTATCTTCGGCAACAGGCTCTGGAAGTAGCCCGACCATCCTGCGGCCACGGTTGCGCTGCCGACCGCGTACTCCAGCACGAGGTCCCAGCCGATGATCCAGGCGAAAAGCTCGCCCAGGGTGGCATAGGCGTAGGTGTAGGCCGAGCCGGCCACGGGCACCATCGACGCGAACTCCGCATAGCAGAGCGCGGCGAAGACGCAGGTGATGCCGGCGATCACGTAGGAGAGCATCAGGGCCGGACCGGCGATGTTGTGCGCCGCCGCGCCGGTCGCGACGAAGATGCCCGCGCCGATGATGGCGCCGACGCCGAGCGCGGTGAGCTGAACCGGTCCGAGAATGCGCTTCAGCCGGTTTTCGTCCTTCGCCTCGGCAAGAAGCATGTCGAGGGGTTTTCTGGCAAAAAACTGGTTTGCCATGGAATCTAGGCCTCCAAGGTAGTTGGGGTCATGAGCCTTCTCCCATCGAGCCGGGAGCCGGATCTCCGGCTTTCCGCCAGAGGAAATACACGGGGATTCCGGTCAGGACGATGAGCAGTCCCGGCCAGGTTGTCGAGGTCTTGTAGAGAAGCAGCACGACCAGGATCACGAGCGCAGACAGCATGTAGAGGATGGGCACCACTGGATAGCCGAAAGCCTTGTAGGGCCGCTCCGCGTCCGGCCGCTTCCGCCGCAGAACGAAGATGCCGGCGATCGTCAGGATGTAGAAGATCAGCACCGAGAACACGACGTAGTCGAGGAGCATGCCGTAGAGGTTGCCGTAGGTCGCATTGCCGGCCGCATCGAGCAGCGGCGCTCCCGCGGCGTCGCGCAGCCGGGTCCGGGGCAGGACCAGCAGCGACGCCCAGATGCATTGCAGGATCAGGCCGACGGCCGGCACCTTCCTGGCGTTGAGCTGGCCCGTCTTCTGGAAGAACAGGCCGTCGCGGGCCATCGCGTAGTAGACGCGGGCGCCGGCCAGGATCAGGCCGTTGTTGCAGCCGAAGGTCGAGATCATGATCGCGATCGCCATGATCACGGCTCCGGACCCGCCGAACAGCACCTGCAGCGCCGCCGTGCCCACCCGGTCGTCCGGTGCGGTCTGGATGGCCTGGAGCGGCAGCATGCACAGATAGGCGACGTTCGCGAGCACGTAGAGCCCGATCACCAGCATGGTACCGAAGGCCAGCGAGAGCGGGATGTTCCGCTTCGGGTTCTTGACCTCGCCCGCCGTGAACGTGATGTTGTTCCAGGCGTCGGCGGAGAACAGCGAGCCCACCTGGGCGACGCAGAAGGCGATGAGCAGGCCGAACGCGCCGGCCGTGGCCGCGGTCGACGAGATGCCCGGCAGCTCCGGCATGATCGTGACTGCGTTCTGCGGCGTCCAGAGGTCGCCGAAGTTGGCGGCGATCGCGTCGGCGTTGCGCCCAATCGTCAGGCCGAGGACGATCAGGACGAAGAGCGACAGTGTCTTGGCCGAGGTGAACGTGTTCTGGATCAGCTTGCCGAGCCGGATGCCGCGGGTGTTGATCCAGGTCAGCAGGACCAGCAGCACGATGGCGACGAGCTGCTGCGTCGAGAGGCTGATCGCGTAGCTGTCCGACAGGTTGAGCGGCGCGACGACCCAGTTCGTCGGCGAGATCGAAGGAACCATGACCCCGAGGAATCGGGCGAACGCCACGCCGACCGCGGCGATGGTGCCGGTCTGGATGACCAGGAACAGCGTCCAGCCGTAGAGGAAGCCCCAGAGCGGCGAGTAGGCCTCGCGGAGGTAGACGTACTGGCCGCCGGCCTTGGGCATCATCGCGGCCAGCTCGCCGTAGGAGAGCGCGGCGGCGATGGTCAGCAGGCCGGTGATGATCCACACCGCCAGCAGACCGCCGCCCGATCCCACCTGGCGGGCGATGTCGGCCGGCACGATGAAGATGCCGGAGCCGATCATCGACCCGGCCACGATCATGGTCGAGTCCAGCAGTCCCAGGTCGCGGGTGAATCCGGACGAGGGCTCCTCGGTACGGCTCGGGGTCGCGGAACGAGTCTGCTGCATGCGGCCTCCTGGGCTCTGGAAAGAGCACACATCCTACAGGCACAAGGGTTCGCTGTCACCCGCCGGCAGCTTGACGACGTGCGAAAACCTCCGTCCCGTATCAGTCCACTGCTTCCTGAAATTCTCCGTAGATTCCCCGCAGGGTGTCGGCGATCTCGCCGAGGGTCACCTCGGCGCGCACGCAGTCGAGGATCGAGGGCATCAGGTTGCGGTCCTCACCGGCCGCGGCGGCCAGGCTCCGGAGAACGGTCCCGGCCTTGCCCGCATCGCCGGCATCGCGCCGGGCGCGCAGCGCGCGCAGCCGCTCGACCTGCTCGCGCTCGGCCGCGGGGTCGATCTTGAGCACCTCGGTCGGGGCTTCTCCCTGACTGGCGAAGACGTTGACCCCGACCACCTTCTGGCGGCCTTCTTCCACGGCGATCTGATAGCGGTAGGCGGCGTCGGCGATCTCGCGCTGCTGGAAGCCGCGCTCCAGGGCCGCGAGAGCGCCGCCCATCTCCTCGATCTTCTGGATATAGCTGCGGGCGCCGCGGACGATCTCGTCCGTCCACGCCTCGATCACGTACGAGCCGCCGAGCGGATCGGCCACGTCGGTGACGCCGCTCTCGCTCGCCAGGATCTGCTGGGTGCGCAGCGCGAGCCGCGCCGCGTCCTCGGTCGGCAGGCCGAGCGCCTCGTCGAGCGAGTTGGTGTGGAGCGACTGCGTGCCGCCGCAGACCGCCGCGAGCGCCTGGATCGCCACGCGCACGACGTTGTTCATCGGCTGCTGGGCGGTGAGAGTCGAGCCCGCGGTCTGGGTGTGGAAGCGCATCCAGAGCGAGCGCGGGTCCTTTGGAGAGAACCGCTCCTTCACCAGCTCGGCCCACAGCCGGCGGGCGCCGCGGAACTTCGCGACCTCTTCGAGGAAGTTGTTGTGGGCGTTGAAGAAGAACGACAGCCGGGGCGCGAACTCGTCGATCCCGAGCCCGCGGTCGAGCGCGGCCTGGACGTAGGCGAGGCCGTGGGCGAGCGTGAACGCGACCTCCTGCACCGCCGTGCTGCCGGCCTCGCGCATGTGATAGCCCGAGATCGAGATCGTGTTCCACTTCGGAACCCGCTCCGCGCAGAACGCGATGACGTCGGTCACCAGCTTGAGCGACGGCTTCGGCGGGTAGATGTAGGTGCCGCGCGCCGCATACTCCTTGAGGATGTCGTTCTGGACCGTACCGCCGACCTTCTCCCAGGAGACGCCCTGCTCCTCCGCCACCGCGAGATACAGCGCGAGGAGGATCGACGCCGTGGCGTTGATGGTCATGGACGTCGTGACCTGGTCGAGCGGGATCTGGTCGAACAGGCGGCGCATGTCCTCGATCGAGGAGATGGCCACGCCGACGCGGCCGACCTCGCCGCGCGCCATGGCGTGGTCGGAGTCGTAGCCGATCTGCGTGGGCAGGTCGAACGCGACCGAGAGGCCGGTCGTCCCCTGCGCCAGCAGGTAGCGATACCGTCGGTTGGACTCCTCGGCGCTGGAGAAGCCCGCATACTGGCGCATCGTCCAGGGCCGACGGCGGTACATCTCGGGATAGAGACCGCGCGTGTAGGGATATTCGCCGGGATCGCCCGCCGTCTCCCCATAGGGAAGCTCCGCGAGATCCACCGGCTGATAGAAGGAAGGGACGGCGGCTCCCGTGGGGGTCTCGCGCGTCTCGTCCGCTGATTTCTTCGTGTCGATGGCCATGCCGAGGATTCTAACGTCCAAGTGAAGCAGGCGCCGCCCGGCAACGAAGCCCGACCTGCGACAAACAAGCTCAAGTTGCAACAAATAGGCTTTCCGCGGGTTCGGGAAAGGCCAAGTTGCAACAGGGAGGGTTTGACGTGCAACAAATAAGCTTTCCCGATGAGCGGGAGACCTTATTTGTTGCAGGTAAAGGCCTCCTTGTCGCAAGTTGGCCTTTCCGTGTTGCGAAGTGGACTTCTCTGTTGCAACACAAGGTTCGTGGCGGCCCGGAAAGTTTGACTTGCAACAAGGAGAGCTTTCCTTTGCAACGGGAAAGCTTGAGTTGCAACAAACAAGGGCTGTTTGCAACAGGGAGAGCCCTCCCGAAGGCTCGGAAAGCAGGCCTGGAGGACTGGCGAGGGGATGCTAGAGTAATCGGCCATGGCGAAGATCCCTCAGCTCCCGCTCGAGGAGGCCCGGCTTCGCGCCGAGCGAGCGGGCCGCTTTCTCGCGGCCGATCCCCGCGTGAAGCTGGTCTTCCTGTTCGGCTCCGCGGCGGATCCCGGCCGGAAGACGGTTGGAGACGTCGATCTCGCGATCCTCACGGACCAGCGGTTGGGCCTCTACGAGCTACTGGACCTCAAGGCGGACGTGGCGCAGGCCGCGGGGGGCGAGGTGGACCTCGTCCTTCTGAACGAGGCCGGGGTGGTTCTCGCCCGGGAGGTCTCCGTAACGGGTCAATGCCTTCACGCGGATCCGCCCGAGCGGGAGATTGAGTTCAGGACCCGGGCGAACATGGAATACCGCGACTTCAAGTGGTATCTGGATCGACAGTGGAAGATCCTCGGGGAACGGCTTGAAGCCCGCGATGGTCAGGAGTGAACGCATGCGTAGATCAATTTGTCTGGCCGCCGCCCTTGCGGCCTCCCTTGTCTCTTCCCTCCAAGCCTCCACCCTGATCGTCGCCAACAAGTCCGAGGCGACGGTCTCGCTGGTGAGCCTCCCGTCCGGCAAGATCGCCGCGACGCTGCCGGTGGGCACGGGACCGCACGAGGTCGCGGTGTCCCGGGATGGGAAGCGGGCTTTGGTCTCCAACTACGGCGTGCCGGGCAAGCCGGGCTCCTCGCTGACGCTGATCGACGTCGAGCGGGCGAAGGTGCTGAAGACGATCGAGCTGGGCGAGCATGGGAAGCCGCATGGGATGGTCTGGATCGGCGAGGGCAAGGCGCTGGTCACGTCCGAGGCGGGGGAGAACCTGCTCGAGGTCGACATTGAGGCCGGCAAGGTGGTGCGGGCTCTGCCCACGGGGCAGAAGGTCTCCCACATGGTGGCCGTGACTCCGGACGGGAGCCTCGCGTTCGTGGCGAACATCAACTCGGGGAACATCACTGCGTTCAATCTCAAGGAAGGGAAGAAGGTCGGCGACATCCAGACCGGCGCCGGGGCCGAGGGGATCGCTGTCACTCCCGACGGTGGGCAGGTCTGGGTGACCAACCGCGCCGCGGACACGGTGTCGGTCGTCGACACCTCGACGCTGCTGGTGACGAAGACGTTCGAGGCTCCGGCCTTCCCGATCCGCGCCGAGGTCACGCCGGACGGCAAGCGCGTGCTGACCAGCCTCGCCAAGTCCGGCGACGTGGCCGTGTTCGCGACCGCCGGCCCGGCGCTGGAGCGCCGCATCGCCCTGCCCGCCCCGCCCGTCGCCGACCGCGGCGGCCGACTGCTCGCCGACTTCGGCGACAGCTCGATCCCGATCGGCATCGAGATCGCGCCGGACGGCAAGCGCGCGTACGTGGCCCACGCCAACGCGGACCAGATCTCGATCATCGACCTCGAATCCTTCAAGAAGGTCGGCTCGCTCACCGCCGGCAAGGAACCGGACGGCATGGGGATGTCGCCGCTGGACGTCAAGCCCGCGAAGTGAGCATCGCGTCGCCGTACGAATAGAACCGATACCCCTCGCGCACGGCCTCTTCATAGGCGGCCATCACGCGCTCCCGACCGGCGAAGGCCGAGACGAGCATGAGCAGGGTCGAGCGCGGGAGGTGGAAGTTGGTCAGCAGCACGTCCACCACTTTGAACTGATATCCCGGCGTGATGAACAGCTCGGTTGAGCCCGCGCCGGGTTTGATCCCCCCCCTACCTGCGCCATCACCCAGCTTTGCCGCGGACTCCAGAGTCCGGACCACCGTCGTGCCCACGGCCACGATCCGGCCCCCGGACTCCCGGGTGCGGCGGATCGCCTCGGCGGCTTCTTCTCCGATCTCGTAGCGCTCGCGGTCCATGCGGTGGTCTTCCAGCTTTTCTACGGCGACCGGCTTGAAGGTTCCGATCCCTACATGGAGCGTCACCCTGGCGAGATTGATCCCCGCGGCTTCGGCTTCGGCGAGCATCGACTCGGTGAAGTGGAGGCCCGCAGTGGGCGCGGCGACGGCGCCGGGGGTGCGGGCGTAGACGGTCTGGTAACGCTCGCGGTCTTCGTCCCGGTCGGGGCGCCGGATGTAGGGCGGCAGCGGGATGTGACCGAGGCGGTCCAGGTGCGGCTCGATCGGCTCGGAGAAGCGCAGGACGGTGCGGCCGTCCTCTCTCTTGGCCGTCACCTCGGCGGTGATGTTGTCGAAGCGGAGGATCGTGCCGGGCTTCGCGCGCTTGCCTGGGCGGACGAGCGCCTCCCAATCGGTATCTTCGGGCGTACCAATCTTCTCGACGAGCAGCGCCTCCATCTTTCCCTCGGCTCCCTCGCGCCGGCCGAAGAGGCGGGCGGGGATGACCCGGGTGTCGTTGAGGACCAGCAGGTCGCCGGGCCGCAGGAGGCTCGGGATCTCTCGCGCGATCCGATGTCTGGCTTGGCCCTCGGCGTCGAGGACCAGCAGCCGGCTCTCGCCGCGCGGCGCGGCCTCCTGCGCGATGCTCTCCTCGGGGAGGTCGTAGTCGAAGTCGCTGGTCAGCACGGCAGGATCAGGAAGCCGTGGGGCCCACACGTCGCAGCAGGTCCCAGGCGATGCCCAGGGCGACCAGCATGAACGCGCCGGCCGTCCAGAACGGCCACGCCACGCCGGCCATCCCGAAGATCCAGGTTCCGGTGACGGGCCCGAGCGTGCGGGCGAGCGCGCCGAACGACCGCGACAGGCCGATCGTGCTGCCCTGCGACTCGGCCTTGGTGATCTGGCTGAGCAGTCCGAGGGCCGACGGATTGTGGACGCCCGAGCCCACCGCGAGAACGAACAGGCTCAGCAGCAGCAGCGCCACGCTGGGATAGACCGGCAGGATGGAGAGACCGACCGCCATCAGCCCGATGCCGCCGAGGATGAGCTTCCGCTCTCCGAAGGCACGGAGCAGGCGGCCGAGCAGGCCCCCCTGCACCACCGCCAGGACCACGCCGACGTAGACGAAGAGCAGCGACGTCCGGTGTTCGTCGAAGCCGAAGACCTGGTAGCAGTAGAGCGCCAGCGTCGCCTCGAACAGCGAGAAGCAGAACATCACCAGGAAGAACAGCAGCATGAGACCGCGCAGCGGCGGGTTGTTCCACATCCGGGAGAAACCGCCCGGATCGATCCACGGCCGGGCCTGCGAGCGCTCGCGGACCTCGCTCGACAGCGACTCCGGCAGCCAGATCAGCGCCATCACGAAGTTCAGCGCCGAGAGACCGGCGGCCACGTACGGTACCGCCGGAGGCCCGGCCGGGGTGAGCGCCAGGACGCTGCCGAGCGCCGGCCCGACCACGAAGCCGATCCCGAACGCCGCGCCCACCAGGCCCATGGCCTTGGAGCGGTTCTCGCTCGTGGTCACGTCCGCCATGTAGGCCTGGGCGATGCTGTAGTTCGCCGCGGCCACGCCGGCCAGCGCACGCGCCAGCACGAGCAGCGGGAACGAGCCCGCGAACGCGAACATCAGGTGCGCGGCGGCGCTGCCGAAGATCGAGACCAGCATCACCGGCCGCCGGCCCACCCGGTCCGAGAGCCGGCCGAGGAGCGGCGAGAACAGCAGCTGCGTCAGGCTGTAGGACGAGAACAGTAGACCGATCTGCGCCGGCGAGGCCTCCAGCTTCAAGGCATAGAAGGGCAGCAGCGGGAGGATCATCCCGAAGCCGACGAGATCCAGGAGGATCGTCAGGAAGACGGTGCCGGAGGCGCGGCGGCCTGCGGGTGGGGTGGGACCGGAGGCGGGTTCGCTCACGAGGGCGGGAGTGTAACAGCTTCCCGCCAGCTCCTCGGGTCCAGGAGATCCCTCAGACCGTCCGCCAGCAGGTTGAACGCGATCACGGTGAAGGCCAGCGCCGCGCCCGGGAAGACCGCGATCCACCAGCCCTGGTACAGGGCCTCGCGGCCCTCGGCGACCATGTTCCCCCAGCTCGGCGTCGGCGGCTGGATCCCCAGGCCGAGGAAGGACAGGGTGGCTTCGAGCAGGATGAGCGTGCCGATGAGCTGCGTGGCCCGCAAGGTGATCGGCGTCAGCGCGTTGGGCAGCATGTGGCGCAGGAGGATCTTCATCGGCGTCTGGCCGATGGCCCGCGCCGCCATCACGAACTCGCGGTTGCGCAGGCCCATCAGCTCGGCGCGGGTGATGCGGCCGATGATCATCCAGCTTCCCGCTCCCAGGAGGAGGATCAGCGTCGAGGTCGACGGCGTGAACAGCGAGGAGAGAAGGATCATGAGGAAGACCCAGGGGAAGGCCAGGACGGCGTCGGTCGTCCGCATCAGCACGGCGTCCACCACCGGACCGCCGAGCGCCGCCGCGGAGCCCACGGTGACGCCGAGCGTCAGCGCGATCAGCACCGAAAGCAGGCCCACGCTGAGCGACACCCGCGTGCCGAGAACCATGCGGGAGAACAGATCCCGGCCGAACTTGTCCGATCCGAAGAGGAAGACCCGGCGGTCGGCCACGCCGTCCGCGGTGAGATTCACGACCTCGGCGGCGGCCAGGTGCTCGGTCCGCCCGAGGCGCTCGACGGCCAGGCCGTCCGGCGTGCGCTCCACCCGGTCCGCCAGGCGCCAGCCGCCGTCCGCGAGGTGGACGGCCGCGAGCGTGGTGCCCGGCGGGCGGAACCTCGCGGCCACGGGGTCGAGCTGCTCCGCGGGATCGTAAGGCGACAGCAGCGGTGCCGCCAGCGCCGTCAGGAGCAGCAGGCCGGAGAGGACGATCCCCCAGCGCAGAGCGACCGGAAGGCTACGCACCGCGGGCCCGCTCCCGCACCCGGGGATCGGCCAGCGCGTGGAGGATGTCCGCCGCCAGCGTGCAGATCAGGATCATCACCGCGCTGAACGCGGTGGTGCCGAGGATCAGCGGGTAGTCACGGCCGAGGATCGCATTGAACGTGAGCCTCCCCAGGCCCGGCCAACTGAACACGACCTCCGCCACCACGGCGCCGCCGAGCAGGATCGACGCGCTGGAGGCGAGGATCTGAAGCATCGGCCCGAGCGAGCTGCGCAGGGCGTGGACCCAGAGCACCCGGCGCTCGGAGAGACCCCGGGCCCGCGACGCGCGGATGTGCTCCTGGCCGAGCACGTCGAGCAGGCTGCCGCGGACGTAGCGCGCCAGCGGACCGCAGGTCGAAAGCCCCAGGATCAGGCCGGGAAGGATCAGGTGAGCCAGCAGGTCGAGGGCCTGGGCGCCGGGGGGCATGTCCTCCCACCCCACCGAGCGCATGTGGCCGGCCGGCAGCACCGGCCAGACCACGGTGAACAGGAGCATCGCCACCAGGCCCAGCCAGAAGATCGGCTGCGACGAGAGAAGGAGCGAGACGACCCGGATCCCGTGGTCGACCTTCGAGCCCGGCCGCCGGGCGGCCGCGATGCCCAGGGCCAGGCCCATCGCCTGCTCGGCCAGCAGGCCGGCGGCGGCGAGAAGCAGCGTGGCCGGGAGCACGCCGGCGATGGCCTGGGTCACCGGGACCTGCAGCGAGAAGGAGGTTCCCCAGTCGCCCTGCAGCGTGGCCGTCATCCAGCGCGCGTACTGTACGGCGAGCGGCCGGTCGAGCCCGTAGACCCGGCGCAGCCTCTCCTGCTGCTCGGGGGGGAGGCGCCGGTCGCCCACGAGCAGGCCCTCGGGCGTTCCCGGAGCCAGATGGACCAGGAAGAAGACCGCGCTGAGAACGAGGTAGAGGAGCAGCAGCGAAGCGCCGAGGCGCCGCAGGATGAATCGGATCAAGCGCCGGTCAGCGGGCCGGCTGCTCGACCCACCAGTCCTCCAGGTTGAACAGAGAGAACAGCACGGTCGGCTTCACGTCGTGCAGCCGGCGGTTCGCGCCGCTCAGCCGCTTCGACTCCCAGAGGAAGGTCAGCGGCTGGTCGCGGTGGATGAGCTGCTGGATGCGGTCGAGGATCGGCTTGGCGTCCTGGATGTCCGGCTTCGCCATGGCTTCGAGCATGAGCCGGTCGAACTCCGGGCTGTTGTAGGCCCCGAAGTTGCCCTCCTGGGTGGCGTGGCTGCCGAACTGGGCCGTCATGTCGAGGCTGGTGTCGATCGCGAATCCGAAGACCAGGGCGTCGAACGTCCCCTCGGTGGCCTGCGAGATCATCGAGTTGAACTCCACCACGCGGGGCTCGACGCGGATGCCGACCTTCTTGAGCTGGTCCTGGATCATGACCGCGCCGTCGATCCGCTGCTGGTTGCCGGCGTTGCTGAGCAGGACGAAGCTGAACGGCTTGCCGTCCTTGTCGAGCACGCCGTCGCCGTTCATGTCCTTCCAGCCCCGGGATTCGAGGAGGCGCCGGGCCTCGGCCGGATCGTAGGGCAGCGGCTTGAGCGTGCGGTCGAACGCCCACACGCCCTGGACGATGGGCGACACGCCGACGCGGCCGGTGCCGGCGGGGAACACGGTGTCGACGATCGTCTGCCGGTCGATCGCCAGGGTGAGCGCGCGGCGCACCTCCGGATCGGAGAACATCGGCTCGCGGAGGTTCCAGATCACGCCCACGTAGGTCCGGAACCAGTAGTCGATCAGGCGCAGCCGCGGATCGGCCGTGATGCGCTGCATGTCGCCGGGCTGGGCCTGCGGCAGGAAGTCCGTCTCGCCGCTGACCAGCTGGTTGATCTGGTTGGCGGCGTCGGGAACGCTGCGGATCACCACCTTGTCCAGGTAGGGGCGGTCCTTGCGGTAGTAGCGCTCGTTGCGGACCAGCACGACCTCTTCCTGGGGCTTCCAGGAGGCCACCGTGAACGGGCCGTCGACCACGAGATTCTCGAGGAACCAGTCGGCGTTTTCACGCCACTCGGGAAAGGGGATCTTCCCCCAGGCGTGCTTGGGCAGGATGCCCCCTTCGGCCACGTCGAGGATCTGCTTGGCATAGGCCTCGGAGAAGTGGAAGCGCACCGTGTGCGGGTCGACCACCTCGACGTCCTTGATCTTCTCCTTCATGTAGGCGGAGTTCCAGGCCACGTCGGGGTGGGTGTGGGCCTGCCAGGTGAACCGCACGTCGTCCGCGGTCACGGGCACGCCGTCGCTCCAGACCACGTCCTTGCGCAGGTGGAAGGTCAGGATCCTGTGGTCCGGCGAAAATTCGAAGGACTCGGCGAGCTGCGGCGCCATGGTCGGCGGGTGCTCTTCGAAGTCGGGCTGCTCGCTGACGAGACGGAGGAAGAGCTGGCGGACCACCTCGGTGGTGATGGCCGTGTTCGGCACGATGAGCTCGTTGACGCCGGTGGGCGCGGCGATCCAGGAGACGACCGCGGTGCCGCCGCGCTGCGGCTTCTTCTCCGCAGTGGCAGTGGGCGTCGGAGTCGCTTCGCCAGACTTGTCTTCGTTCCCGCGGCAGCCCGTCAACGACAGGGCGGTGAACGACAGGACGGCGAGGACCAAGGCGGGAAGGACGGCGGATCGAGCCGGTCTGGCGAGCATGGGGTCGGACCTCCGGAAGGCTGGCTGATCCTACTCGACTCCCCCGAGGGGGGCAAGCGGGGCCAAGCGGGGATCACTCCGGGCCGGATGCTATTCTGGCTCCGTCATGGTCCGGCCTTCTCAATCAGCCAACCAGCCGTCGCGCCTGCCTTCGAAGAGACTGCTCGCCGGCTTCCTCGTCTTCGGGCTGTTCGTGCTCTTCGACATCGCCCTGTTCGGCTGGCTGATCTTCCGCTCGCTGTCGCAGCGCGAGATCGAGCGCGTCCTGCTCGAAACCCGGACCGAGGCCGAGACCATCGCCAAGCAGATCGCCCGCCGCGCCGAGAGCCAGGGCCGCGATCTCTACACCGCCGTGGCCACGGAGCGCGAGACCCAGACCTACATCGACTCCATCCTGCGCGAGCGCGCGATCTTCCGCTCGATCGTGATCCGCGACAAGAACGGCGTGCTCGTCTTCGAGGGGCAGAGCAAATCGACGCCGACCACGCCGTCGATCGAGGGGACGCCGATCACGGGCTCGCCCGAGCTGCGCGTCGACGGAACCGAGGTGCCCGGGGTGCAGAAGAAGACCAAGGAGATGACCACCACCTTCGAGGTGCCGGACATCGAGGTGCCGATCGGCGACGTCGGCCTCCTGAGGATCGGCCTGAGCCCGGTGGAGCTCTCCCGGCGGATCGAGGGGCTGCGCCGCGACCTCGTGAGCCAGGCCGTGGTGATCGGCGTGATCTCGATGGTCCTGCTGCTCTCCGCCTCGGCCGCGGTCTGGCTGCTGTTGCAGCGCTCGCAGCGGCTGGAGCTGCTGACGGCCGAGGCCGAGCGGATGGCCTACATCGGCACGCTGGCCTCGGGGCTGGCGCACGAGATCCGCAACCCGCTCAACTCGCTCAACCTCAACATGCAGATGCTGGAAGAGGAGATCGAGGAGGGTGGCGCGGTCAGCTCGGCGCCGACGGGCAAGCGGCTCCTCAAGATCACCCGCTCGGAGATCAGCCGGCTCGAGCGCCTGGTCAGCGACTTCCTCGCCTACGCCAAGCCCCGGCCGCTGGAGATGGAGGAGATGCTGGCGGTCCGGCCGCTGGAACGGGTCCGCGAGGTGCTGGCCGGCGAGATCCAGAAGCGCGGCGCGCGGGTCGAGATCCGGGACGCCAGCAACGGCGCCCGGGTGCGCGTCGACCCGGGCCAGATCAACCAGCTCCTGCTCAACCTGGCCCAGAACGCCTTCGCCGCCACGGAGGAGGCGGGCCGGACTCCCGTGCTTGAGCTTTCGGCCCAGCGCCACGGCTCCATGATCGCGCTGGGGGTGAAGGACAACGGGAACGGCATCCCGCCCGAGGTGAGAGAGAGGGTCTTCGAGATCTTCTACTCGACCCGCAAGGGAGGCACCGGCCTCGGCCTCGCCATCGTGGACCGGATCGCGACGGCCCACGGCGGCCGGATCCGGGTGGAAGGCGGGCCGGGACAGGGAACCACGGTGGCCGTCGAGCTGCCGGCGGTGGCCGGGGATACCCGGCCAATTGCCGTGTCCAGCTGAGGCGGCCTCGCTTCGAGTCCTCACCCCCCGACCCCCTCTCCCATCTCCCGACCCCCCGCCCCCGGGAGAGGGGGCGCCACCACCCAAAAGCCCGAAAGCACCGACGGGGCGGAGGTTCCCCCTCTCCCCCCGGGAGAGGGGGCCAGGGGGTGAGGACTCAGAGCGAAATCCTCCCAGGAAAAGAAAAAGCCCCGCCGGAACGGGGCTGAGTCAGCTTCTCTCGAAGAGAGCTTGTCTCCCTCTCCCCCGGCACGGGGGAGAGGGCCGGGGAGAGGGGGAATGGGATCAACCGCAGCGGGATAGAATCGCCGCCATGTCCAGCACGAAGAGAATCGGAGTCCTGACCGGCGGCGGGGACGCGCCGGGTCTCAATGCGGTTCTGCGGGCGGTGGTGCGGACCGCCGACCGGGCGTACGCGGATCAGGATGTGGAGATCATCGGCATCCTCGACGGCTTCTCGGGTCTTCTGGAGGGCCGCTTCCGTCATCTCGAAGCGCCGGACGTGCGGGAGCTGATCCGGGCCGGCGGCACCCTCCTGGGGACGACCAACCGGGACAATCCCTTTGCTTGCGCAGGCGAGACCGGGCCGATCGACCGCTCCACCGACTGCCTCGGCCATGCCAGGAAGGCCGGGCTGGACGCCCTCATCGTCATCGGCGGGGACGGCACGCTGCGCATCGCCTCCGAGCTGGGCAAGCTGGGACTGAACGTCATCGGCGTCCCCAAGACGATCGACAACGACCTCGCGTCCACCGACTACACCTTCGGCTTCTGGACCGCCATCGGCGTGGCCACCGAGGCGCTCGACCGGCTGCGGGACACGGCGGAGAGCCACCACCGCGTCATGGTCCTGGAGGTCATGGGCCGCCACGCCGGCTGGATCGCCCTGCACGCGGGCATCGCCGGTGCCGCGGACGTCATCCTCCTGCCCGAGATCCCCTACTCGCCGGACTCGGTCGCCTCGACCGTCGTCCGCTGCCAGGGACGGGGACGGTCCTCGACCCTCCTGGTGGTCGCCGAGGGCGCGGTCTCCCGCGGCGGCTCCATGTCCGTCCATTCGGTCGACCCGACCACGGGAGTGATCCGCCTGGGCGGAGCCGGGCAGCGCGTGGTCCAGGAGCTGGAAGCGCTGGCCCGCTGCGACGTGAGGGCCACGGTCCTCGGCCACCTCCAGCGCGGCGGCAGCCCGGTCGCCTTCGACCGCATCCTGGCCACCCGCTTCGGCGAGGCCGCGGTCCATCTGGCCATGGCCGGAAAGCACGGCCGGATGGTCCGGCTTTCGAACGGCCATATAGAGGACGTGGACCTGGACGAGGCGGTCCGGGAGATCAAGCTCGTCGATCCGAGCAGCCCGCTGGTGAAGACCGCCCGCTCCCTCGGGATCGCGTTCGGCGACGAATAGGCGAACCCCTTGGTTTGATCCCATTCTCCCCTCCCCGGCCCTCCCCTCGCGGGCGAGGGGAGGGAGCCACCGCCCGCTCTTCAGCCGTCGGCTGTACCAACCCCTTGGCCCGCGGGCCTTTCCCGTGTCATGCTCCCGCCCGCGTTCCCTATGACGAGCCGGTCCGGCTCCTGACGGAGAGGAGGCCCTCCCTTGCTTCGCGGTCTATTCCGAACCAAGTCGCTCAATGCGATCATGGCTTCCGCGGAGGCGTCCGAGACGTCGCTCCGGCGGTCGCTGGGACCCTTTCAGCTCACCTTGCTGGGCATCGGCGCCATCATCGGAGCCGGTATCTTCTCCACCGTCGGCACGGCCGCGGCGGGCGGCGGCTCCCACCCGGGCGCCGGCCCCGCGATCATCATCTCGTTCATCATCACGGCCTTTGTCTGCGGCTTTTCGGCCCTGTGCTACGCCGAGCTCGCCTCGATGGTTCCCGTCTCCGGGTCGGCCTATACCTATTCCTACGCCACCCTGGGCGAGCTCGTCGGCTGGATCATCGGCTGGGATCTCATCATCGAGTACGCGGTGGGCAACGTCGCCGTGGCCATCTCCTGGTCCGGCTACTTCCAGGAGCTGCTGCGCGGCTTCGGGGTCGACTTTCCGCGCTGGCTCGGCATCGACTACCGCACCGCGGCCCAATCTGCCCGGCAGGTGGCCGAAGCCGTTGCCGCCGGCATCGACCCGTCCACCCTCGGCATCGCGACCGAACGCGCCGCCCAGGCCTACGCCCAGGCGCCGCAGATCCTCGGCGTTCCGTTCGTGTTCAACCTGCCGGCGGCCATGGTCGTCATGGCCATCACCTGGATCCTCGTCGTCGGCATCCGGGAGAGCGTCTGGTTCAACTCCTCCATGGTGGTCCTGAAGCTGGCGATCATCGGCTTCTTCATCATCTTCGGCGCCTTCTACGTCGAGCCGGAGAACTGGACCCCGCTGGCGCCGAACGGCTTCCCGGGTATTCTCTCCGCCGCCGCCGTCATCTTCTTCGCCTACATCGGCTTCGACGCCGTGTCTACGGCCGCGGAGGAGACGAAGAATCCCAAACGGGACATGCCGATCGCGATCATCTCGAGCCTCGTGGTCTGCACCATCATCTACATCCTGGTGGCCTTCGTGCTCACCGGCATGCTCCCCTGGAACCAGCTCGGCACGGCCGAGCCGCTCGCCACCGCCTTCTCGGCGCACGGCATGGGCTGGCCCGCCCTGGTGATCTCGCTCGGCGCCGTCTTCGCCACCACCTCGGTGCTGGTGGTGTTCCAGCTCGGTCAGCCGCGCATCTTCTTCTCCATGGCCCGGGACGGCCTGCTGCCCTCGTGGGCGGCCAAGGTCCACCCCAAATACCGCACGCCCCACATCACCACCTGGATCACCGGCATCCTGGTGGCCTTCTTCTCGGGCGTGGCCAACATCGGCGAGGTCGTGGAGCTGACCAACATCGGCACGCTGTTCGCCTTCATGCTGGTCTGCATCGGCGTGATCATCCTGCGCTACAAGGAGCCCGACCGGCCGCGCCCGTTCCGGGTGCCGGGCGGCAACTGGCTGCTGCCGGGCCTGGGCGCGGTCTCGTGCGTGTTCCTGATGTACTGGCTGCCGCCGGCCTCCTGGTGGCGGTTCATCGGCTGGCTGGTCCTGGGCATGGCGATCTACTTCGCCTACGGTTACGGCCACAGTGTCGTGGGCCGTGGCGCGAACCGCCCGGCCACGGGTCCCGGCCAGAAGCTCGCGGCGATCGGCTTCCTGCTCGCCGGCGTCGGTCTGTTCGTGATTCCGCACAACGCCGGCCCGGTCCGGCTCCTGGCCGAAGCGGCTGATGCGGCCAACGGCGACCACGGCCGGGCGCTCTATGGATTGATCCTGATCGGGGCCGGGCTCGTCGCGGGCGTGGTGGGGATTCTGATGGAACGCCAGGAGCCGGAGACGGCATGACGCTCGCGGTCCTCGCGCTGGTCTTCCTGGTGATGCTGGTCGCCGCCTACCGCCTCTACGGCGGCTGGGTGGCGCGCCAGTTCGCCATCGACGACAGCCGGGTGACCCCGGCTCACAAGTTGAACGACGGGGTCGACTTCGTGCCGACCCGTCCCTTCTACCTCTTCGCACAGCACTTCTCGGCGATCGCGGCGGCCGGCCCGATCGCCGGGCCGATCATCGCCTGCCAGGCGTTCGGCTGGCTGCCGTGCCTGCTCTGGATCTCGCTCGGCGTGGTGCTGATCGGCGCGGTCCACGACTTCTCCAGCCTGACCGCCTCGGTTCGCCACGGCGGAACCTCGGTCGCCGAGATCGCGGGCGAGCACCTGGGCCGCCGCGCCGGCCTCGCCATGATGGCCTTCATCTGGATCGCCCTGGTCTACGTCATCGTGGCGTTCACCGACATCACGGCCCGCACGTTCATTGTCGGCACCGAGGAGCTGGCGGCCGGCACGTTCGACTTCCATCCGGGCGGCGCCGTGGCCGCGGCGAGCGTCTTCTACCTGGTGCTGGCCCTGGTCCTGGGTGTCGTCCAGAAGCTCTGGAACCCGCCGCTCTGGCTGGTGACGGTGGTCTTCGTCCCGCTGAGCTTCCTCTCGGCCTGGGCCGGGACGTACGCCTCCAGCTTCTTCCAGCTCGAAGCGGGTCAGTGGTCGACGGCCATCCTGATCTACTGCGGACTGGCTTCGCTGCTGCCGATCTGGCTGCTGCTCCAGCCGCGCGGGTATCTGGGCGGATTCATCCTCTATGCGGCCCTGGCGCTCGGGGTGATCGGCATCTTCTTCGGCGGCTACGAGGTGCAGCAGCCGTCTTTCAAGACGTGGGACATGGGTGGCATGACCGGCACGCTCTTCCCCTTCCTCTTCGTGACGATCGCCTGCGGAGCCTGCTCGGGCTTCCACGGCCTCGTCTGCTCGGGCACCACCTCGAAGCAGGTGGACCGGGAGTCGCACATGCAGCCGGTGGGCTACGGGGCCATGCTGGCCGAGGGCTTCGTGGCGCTGATCGCGCTGGTGACCATCATGATCATGCTGCCGGAGCAGTCCAAGGGCCTCGCCCCGGGGACGATCTACGGCAACGGCATCGGCCAGTTCCTGACCCTGCTGATCGGCAAGGAGAACCTGCCCTTCGCGATCACCTTCGGAGCGATGGCCTTCTCGACCTTCGTCTTCGACACGCTGGACGTCTCGACCCGCCTGGGCCGGTATCTTCTCCAGGAACTGCTGGGGATGAAAGGCAAGGCCGGAGCGATCGTGGGCACCGCGGCCACCGTGCTGGCCCCGATGGCACTCCTCACCTTTTCGGGAGAGGGGATGTGGCAGAAGTTCTGGACCCTCTTCGGAGCCTCGAACCAGCTCCTCGCCGCCCTGACGCTCCTCTCCGTGACC
Source organism: Holophagales bacterium (assembly GCA_031390755.1). Lineage (GTDB taxonomy): Bacteria > Acidobacteriota > Thermoanaerobaculia > Multivoradales > UBA5704 > DATMER01. The sequence goes on along the minus strand of JANMTS010000139.1, from coordinate 1,538 downwards.
GTCTGGCTCCACCAGGCCCGGAAGCGGATCGCCTTCACGCTCCTGCCGATGATCTTCGTCCTGACCATCACCCTCTGGGCGCTGGGCAAGCTGACCGTCCTGAACCTGATGGCCACGAAAGGCTTCGACGTCGAGCTGCTGAACGGCCTCGCGGCGCTGCTGCTGATCCTCCTGGCGCTCTATCTGGCCGTCTCGGCGCTGCTCAAGGTGCGGAGCGACAAGCGGGGCGGGGTGGCGGCGGTGGGGATCTAGGACCGCAACGGATCAGAGCAGAGCAATGAACTCTTCGACCGTCAACCCGGTCTCACGGATGATGGTGCGTAGCGTTCCTTTGGCGATTTCGGCGTGATCTGGGACGGTGATACGCCTGTGGGGTTCAGCCAACTGCCTGAGCACGATATGGCTTCCTCTTTGGCGATCTCGTTCATACCCGATCTTCGCCAGCGCTCGAACGACCTCCCTGCCGGAGACAGAGGGCAACTTGCTCAGACGCTGACCTCGACCAGCTCTTCGGTGATGGAGGGCGGGACTGGATCCCCGTGCGCCTCAAGACTCTCAAGGTAGACCGAAATCGCCTCCCGGATGTTTTCGAGCGATTCGGACCGCGTCCGGCCCTGCGAGATGCAGCCGGGAAGCGAAGGAACCTCCGCTACGAACATTCCATCTTCATCCTGCTCGATCAAGACACGGTATTTCATCCTGGATCTCCACGACAGGAAAGCTGTGCTACTCCCGGATTGTACTACGGCATCCGAAGCTGAGTCTCTCAGACCATCGGCATCGGATGAGTATATCGACGCCCTCCTGGGGTTCGTCCACGCTCACCATCAATTCGACAGCCATACCCACTCGCTCCTGCGGCGACTCCTGCCGCGGCCAAAGTTTCCGGAACCTGATCAAGAAGGCTCATCCGATGATCTCGGACATGCACTTGGAAGGAGCTCGGCTGGCTTGGCGACGGCGTTGAAGCTCCCGGAGCGCCGTCTCCCGGTCGAGCCCATTTGCCTTCTGGAAGGCCTCCAGCCCGCGTTTCCCAAGCCGCAGGGCAAGCTCCATTCGCTCCTGCACGGAGAGTCGGTTTACCTCATCCCGAAGCTCGTCCTTCAGATCGTCGGCTACGGATCGCATGCCCAGAGTATAAACGGGCGCCCCAGGGCTCGGCCCGTCTACGACCAGAAGTCCGGGCACGGCACGAACTTGCGCGGGATCACGCCGTCACAAAGAGCGATCCTTATGAACAGGGCCTGGTCCCCCTATTCATCGGCACCGCGGTTTGCTGTCCCTCCCTCCTCCGGCCTCTGTTGTCGGTGCGGAGCGCCCCGTGGGCTCCGCACGGCCCCCTGCGGCAACGTTACCTGGCCTCCAGGTAGCCTTCCCTCATGGCGAGGGGACCCTATGGTCGCCGGGGCAACTCACCTCGCCGCTGAGGAAACCCGCCTCGCGGCGAGGGAAGCCGACCTGCTCGCCAGGTCTCTTTCCGGAAAGCCAGTTGACTTTGCCCAAGGCGAGGGAATCTCCCCCAGCCTCTGGGTGACCCG
>JANMTS010000138.1:0-33858 GCA_031390755.1 Holophagales bacterium | reverse complement strand
CTTCTGCTCTTGCTCTTGGGTGGTGGCGCCCCCTCTCCCCCCGGGAGAGGGGGACGGGGGGTGAGGATTCGGAGCGTCAACCTCTGGAGTCTACTCGGCAGCAGCGAGGCAACCCTCGATTCGCCGTGCTTCCTCCAGAATCCGGTCAAGCACGGCCTCGGGCTCGTTGAAGACGGCATGGTTCGAGAATCGGAGAGGATAACGGAAGGTTGGCGCTTCGAATCCTCACCCCCTGACCCCCTCTCCCAGGGGGAGAGGGGGAACCCCCGCCCGTTGGAATGAGCAGCTTCGGCTCCGCGCCTCCAACGTCCCTGCTTCTGCTCTTGCTCTTGGGTGGTGGCGCCCCCTCTCCCCCCGGGAGAGGGGGACGGGGGGTGAGGATTCGGAGCGCCACCCTCTGGAACCTACCTGCTCTTCCGCAGCAAGGCAACCTGCAACAGAGAACCTCTCCCTGGCGCCGGGCAACGTTTCCTTTGCAACAGGAAAGGTTGAGTTGCAACAAATAAGCTTTCCCGATGAGCGGGAGACCTTTCCTTGTTGCAGGTCAGACTTATTTGTTGCAATTTGACCTTGAGTTGCAACAAATAAGGCTTCCCGGGCTGCGGGAAACCTTTCCCGGTGAGCGGGAGAGTCTTCCCTGTTGCAACTCAACCTCACTTTGTTGCAGGTCGAGCTTATTTGTTGCAAAGAGACCTTGACCTGCAACAGAGAAGGAGTCCCGGGCCGCGGGAGGACATTCCCGTTGAGCGGGAAGACTCTCCCGATGGCCGGGAAAGCCTCCTTGTTGCAACTCGGCGCCGTTTTGTTGCAGGTCGCGGGGCCCTTCCTCGCGCCGTCTTTCCGACTTCTTTCGGTCCCCTTTAGACACTCTTTCGGTCTCCCTACGGACTTCTTCCGGGGCTGGGGGCGAAGCTTGGGCCTAGGAGGAATCGATCATGGATTTCGTCTACCTCGGCCTGACCGTCGCCTTCTTCGCGCTGTCCTGGGGCTTCGTGCGCTTCTGCGCATCCCTGGTGCCGGCGAAGGAGGAACGCAAGTGAACGGGCTCTATCTCTTCGGCCTCGCGGTGACCATCGTGCTGATGGTCTACCTGTTCGTGGCCCTGCTCAAACCGGAGCGTTTCGAATGACCGCCAACGGTAGCTTTCAGATCGCGCTCTTCGTCCTCCTCCTGCTGGCGCTCGTCAAGCCGCTCGGCGCCTACATGGCCCGCGTCTACGAGGGCCGGCCGTTCGGGCTCGACCGGTTTCTCGGACCGGTCGAGCGCCTGATCTATCGGATGACCGGCGTCCGTCCGGACGAGGAGATGGACTGGAAGATCTACGCCGGCTGCGTGCTGCTGTTCAGCCTCGCGAGCGTGATTGTTCTCTATCTCTTCCAGAGGGTCCAGGGACTCTTACCGCTCAACCCGCAGGGTTTTGGAGCGGTGACGGCGGACTCGTCGTTCAACACCGCGGTCAGCTTCGTGACCAACACGAACTGGCAGGGGTACGCCGGCGAGACCACCATGAGCTACCTGACCCAGATGGCCGGGCTCGCGGTGCAGAACTTCGTCTCCGCCGCGGCCGGCATGGCCGTCCTGGTGGCGTTCATCCGCGGCCTTGTGCGGCGGCAGGCCGAGACGTTGGGCAACTTCTGGGTCGACCTCACCCGCAGCGTCCTCTACATCCTGCTGCCGCTGTCGTTCGTCTTCGCCCTCGTCCTCGTGTCCCAGGGCGTGGTGCAGACGATGTCGGCGTACGAGACGGTCACCACCGTCGAAGGCGGCGAGCAGACGATCGCGCTCGGACCGGTGGCGTCGCAGGTGGCGATCAAGCACCTGGGGACGAACGGCGGCGGCTTCTTCAACGCCAACGCCGCGCATCCGTTCGAGAGCCCCAGCCCGACGACCGACCTTCTCCTGCTGCTGACGCTCACGCTCATCCCGGCGGCGCTCTGCTACACCTACGGCGCCATGGTGAAGGACACCCGGCAGGGGTGGGCGATCCTCGCCGCGATGTTGATCGTGCTGGTCGGCTTCCAGGTCTTCGGATACTGGGCGGAGGCGCAGGGCAACCCACGGCTCACCGGGATTGACCAGGCCGCGGGCAACATGGAAGGCAAGGAGGTGCGCTTCGGCGTGGCCCGCTCGGCGCTCTTCGCCGCCGCGACCACGGCCACCTCGTGCGGCGCGGTCAACGCGATGCACGACTCCTTCACGCCGCTGGGCGGGCTCGTTCCGCTGTTCCTGATGCAGTTCGGCGAGACCATCCTCGGCGGCGTCGGCTCCGGACTCTACGGCATGCTGATCTTCGTGATCGTCGCGGTGTTCATCGCCGGGCTCATGGTCGGCCGGACGCCCGAATACTTGGGCAAGAAGATCGAGGCCTACGAGATCAAGATGGCCTCGCTCGTCGTCCTCATCATGCCGCTCGTCGTGTTGCTGCTGACCGCGGGGGCCGTGGTCACCGAGCCCGGCACGAAGGCGATCTTCAACCCCGGCGCGCACGGCTTCAGCGAGGTGCTCTACGCCTTCACCTCCCAGGGCAACAACAACGGCAGCGCGTTCGCGGGCCTGGGCGCGAACAATCCTTTCTATAACACCACCGGCGGCCTCGCGATGTTCTTCGCGCGCTTCTGGCTGGCCATCCCGACGCTCGCGATCGCGGGCTCCCTGGCGCGCAAGAAGACCGTGCCCCAGGGGCCGGGAACCCTGCCGACGCACACGCCGCTCTTCGTCGTCCTGCTGATCGGGACCGTGATCCTGATCGGTGCTCTCACGTTCTTCCCGGCTCTGGCGCTCGGCCCGATCGTCGAGCAGCTCCAGATGATGGTCGGTTGAAAGGCGTTCGACAATGTCCAGACGCAAGACCTCACTTTTCGATCCCAGGATCGTCCGCCAGGCGGCGGCCGATTCGTTCCGCAAGCTCGATCCCCGGCTGATGGTGCGCAACCCCGTCATGTTCGTGGTGTGGGTGGGCAGCCTGGTCACCACCGGTCTCGCCGTGCGCGAGCCGTCCACGTTCGCCTGGGCCATCGCGCTCTGGCTGTGGTTCACGGTGCTGTTCGCCAACTTCGCCGAAGCCATGGCCGAGGGCCGCGGCAAGGCCCAGGCCGCGGCGCTGCGCAACACGCGGCGGCTGACGGTCGCCAAGAAGCTGGCCGAGCCGCGGCGCGATGCGGCCTACGCCGAGACCCCCTCGACCGACCTGCGGCTCGGCGACCTCGTGCTCGTCGAGGCCGGCGACACCATCCCCGGCGACGGCGAGATCGTCGAGGGCGCGGCGTCGGTCAACGAAGCCGCGGTCACCGGCGAGAGCGCGCCCGTTATTCGAGAAAGTGGCGGCGACCGCAGCTCGGTCACGGGCGGCACCCAGGTGCTCTCGGACTGGCTGATCGTCCGCATCTCCGCCAACCCCGGCGAGACGTTCCTCGACCGCATGATCAGCCTCGTGGAAGGCGCGAAGCGGCAGCGGACGCCCAACGAGATCGCGCTGTCGATCCTCCTCGCCGGCCTGACCCTGGTCTTTCTCATGGCCACGGCGACGCTGCTGCCGTTCTCGACCTACAGCGTCAAGGCGGCGGGCCAGGGGACGCCGGTGACGATGACCGTGCTGGTCGCCCTGCTGGTCTGCCTGATCCCGACCACGATCGGCGGCCTGCTCTCGGCCATCGGCATCGCGGGCATGGACCGGATGATCCAGGCGAACGTGATCGCCACGTCGGGCCGCGCGGTGGAGGCGGCGGGCGACGTGGACGTGCTGCTGCTCGACAAGACCGGCACGATCACCCTGGGCAACCGGCAGGCCACGCAGTTCCTGCCCGCCCACGGCGTGACCGAGGCCGATCTCGCGGACGCGGCGCAGCTGTCGTCGCTGGCCGACGAGACGCCCGAGGGGCGGAGCATCGTGGTGCTGGCGAAGGAGCGCTACCAGATCCGCCAGCGGGATCTCAACGCGCTCGGCGCGCGCTTCGTGCCGTTCACGGCCCAGACCCGGATGAGCGGCGTCGACCTCGACGGCCGGCAGGTCCGCAAAGGCGCCGCCGACGCGGTCGAGGCCTTCGTGGTCGAGCAGGGCGGCTCGTTCCCGGCCGATGTCCGCAATTCGGTCGAGACCATCGCCCGGGCCGGCGGCACGCCGCTGGTCGTGGCCGAAGGCTCGGCGTCCGGCGCCCAGGTGCTCGGCGTCATCCATCTGAAGGACATCGTGAAGGGCGGCATCCACGAGCGCTTCGCCGAGCTGCGGGCCATGGGCATCAAGACCGTGATGATCACGGGCGACAACCCGCTGACCGCGGCGGCCATCGCGGCCGAGGCCGGCGTCGACGACTTCCTGGCCCAGGCCACGCCCGAGGCCAAGCTCAAGCTGATCCGCGACTACCAGGCGGGCGGCCGGCTCGTGGCCATGACCGGCGACGGCACCAACGACGCGCCGGCGCTCGCCCAGGCCGACGTGGCCGTGGCCATGAGCTCGGGTACCCAGGCGGCGAAGGAGGCGGCCAACCTGGTGGATCTCGACTCCAACCCCACCAAGCTCATCGAGGCGGTGGAGATCGGCAAGCAGCTCCTCATAACCCGCGGCACGCTGACCACGTTCTCGATCGCCAACGACGTGGCCAAGTACTTCGCCATCCTGCCGGCGGCGTTCGCCACCACCTATCCCGTGCTCGACCGGCTGGACCTGATGCACCTGGCGAGCCCGGAGAGCGCCATCCTCTCCGCCGTCATCTTCAACGCGCTGGTCATCATCGCGCTGATCCCGCTCGCCCTGCGCGGCGTGAAGTTCCGCCGCCACTCGGCCTCGCGCCTGCTGCGCGACAACCTCCTGATCTATGGCCTGGGCGGCGTGATCGTGCCGTTCGTGGGAATCAAGCTGATCGACATGGCCCTCCAGGCCCTGAGGCTCGTATGAGACACGCCCTGATTGTCGGAACAACCGCCGTCCGGATCTTCCTCGTCTTCACCGTCCTGACCGGCCTGGCCTATCCTCTTCTGGTGACTGGAATCGCTCAGGCAGTGTTTCCCCGCCAGGCGAACGGCAGCCTGATCGAGAACGGCGACCATGCCGTGGGATCGGAGCTGATCGGCCAGACCTTCGCCGGTCCGCGCTACTTCTGGGGCCGTCCGTCCGCGACCTCGCCGGCCTACAACGCCGCGGCCTCGGGCGGCTCGAACCTCGGGCCGACCAACCCCGTCCTGATCGACCGGGTGAAGGCGGATGTCGAACGCCTGCGCGCGGCTCATCCCGGCAAGGGGGCCGTCCCCGTGGATCTCGTCACCACCTCGGCCAGCGGTCTCGATCCCCACATCAGCCCGGCGGGAGCCCTCTACCAGGTGGAGCGCGTGGCCGCGGCCCGGCAGCTCGACCCGGCAGCGGTCCGCAGGCTCGTCGAGGATCATGTCGAGGGGCGGACGCTCGGCGTGATCGGCGAGCCGCGGGTCAACGTGCTGAAGCTGAACCTGGCGCTGGACGAGCTGAGGAGCCTGGGGGGGTGAGGGACCGTCCGGATCCCGACGCCCTGCTCGCCCGCGCAAAAGCCGAAGAGGAGCGCGAGCGCCGCGGCAAGCTCAAGGTCTTCTTCGGCGCCAACGCCGGGGTGGGGAAGACGTACGCCATGCTCGAAGCCGCGCGGGAGCTGAAGCGCCGCGGCGTGGACGTGGTCGCCGGGTGGATCGAGACCCACGGCCGGAAGGAGACCGCGGCCCTGCTCGAAGGGCTGGAGATCCTGCCGGCCGCCGAGACCGAGCATCGCGGGATTCGCCTTCGAGAATTCGACCTCGACGGCGCGCTTGCCCGGCGGCCGGCGGTGATCCTGGTCGACGAGCTGGCGCACACCAACGCACCGGGCTTTCGCCATGCCCGGCGCTGGCAGGATGTCGAGGAGCTGCTCGTCGCCGGGATCGACGTCTACACCACGGTGAACGTCCAGCACCTGGAGAGCCTCAACGACCTGGTCGGCAAGATCACCGGCATCGCCGTGCGCGAGACCGTGCCCGATTCGGTGCTCGAAGGGGCCGAACAGGTCGAGCTGGTCGACCTGCCGCCCGAGGATCTGCTCAAGCGTCTCAAGGACGGCAAGGTCTACGTCCCCGAGCAGGCGCAGAAGGCGCTCCAGAGCTTCTTCCGCCAGGGTAACCTCATCGCCCTGCGGGAGATGGCCCTGCGCAAGACCGCCGAGCGGGTCGAGGCGCAGATGCAGAGCTACCGCGAGCAGCACGGCGTCGCGGAGACCTGGCCGGTGGCCGAGCGCATCCTGGTGGCGGTGAGCGCCGGTCCGGCCGCGGCCCGTCTGGTCCGCGCCGCGCGGCGGCTGGCCGAGCGGCTGCGCGCCGAGTGGCTGGTGGTCTCGGTCGAGACGCCGGCCGAGGCCCGGCTGCCCGAGGCCGAGAAGGACCGGCTCTGGCAGACCCTGCGCCTGGCCGAGAAACTCGGAGCGGAAACCGCGGTGCTGAGCGGAGACAGGCCGGCGGACACCATCCTCCAGTACGCCCGCCGGAGAAACGTCTCGAAGATCGTCGTCGGCAAGCCGATCCATCCCCGATGGAAGGACGTGCTCTTCGGCTCGGTCCGCGACGAGCTGGAGCGCAAGAGCGGCGAGATCGACATCTACGTCATCGCGGGCGAGGAGGGTGGAGCGGCGCTGCCGGTGCCGCTGCTGTCCGGAAGGAAGTCGCCGCCGATCGCCTACCTGTGGAGCGCGGGGATCGTCGGTCTCTGCGGCGGCCTGTCCGCACTGCTGTTCGGCCGGCTGGAGCCGACCAACCTGGTGATGGTCTTCCTGCTGGGAGTCGTGGCCGCGGCGACCTGGCTGGGCCGCGGTCCGGCGGTGCTCTCGGCGGTGCTCTCCGTGGTGGCGTTCGATCTCTTCTTCGTCCCGCCGTTCTTCACGTTCGCCGTTTCGGACACCGAATACCTCATCACCTTCGCCGTGCTGCTCGTCACCGGCCTGGTGATCTCCACCCTCACCGCGCGCCTGCGCGGCCAGGCCGAGGCCGCGAGGGAACGGGAGGAGCGCACCGCCGCGCTCTATGCCATGAGCCGCGATCTGACCGAAGCCGCGGACGAAGCGGCCATCCTCCAGGCCGCGGCCCGGCACATCAAGGAGGTCTTCCTGAGCCAGGTTCTCCTCCTGCTGCCGGACGCCGAAGGCCACGTCCAGCAGCGCGCGGGAGACACGGTTACTTACATGCTGGACGACCGGGAGCGCGCCGTCGCCCAGTGGGTCTACGACCACGGCCGGCCGGCCGGAAAGACCACCGACACCCTGCCCGCCGCCCGCGGTCTCTATCTGCCGCTGCGGACCTCGCGCGGAACAGTCGGAGTCCTGGGTGTCCACCCGGCCGATCCCCGGCTACTCGTGTCGCAGGACCGGCTTCACCTGCTGGAGGCGTTCGCGAATCAGATCGCGCTGGCGGTGGAGTAGGGGATCAGGGACGGTTCGCGGCCGAAAGCCGTTCGATCTCGGCTCGCAGGCGGGCATTCTCGGCTTCAGCCGTATCGGCTCTCGCACCTGCCGCGTCAGCTCTGGCGTCGGCGACGCCGTCGGAAAGCTCGACCCATCGCTGAAGGGTCGAGGTCTCCTCGACCTTCTCCGCAACCCGCGGCGTCGGCAACTTCCAGGCAGGCTCGGCCATGGCGTAAGTATAAGGGATGTCGTCAGGAGGAGTCCAAGGTATCGTGTACGCGAGACCCGCCCCGGCCCTCAAGGCCGGTACGTGATCAGCACCATCGACACCGCGAGCAGGCAGAACCCGACGATCTGGGTCGTGCCGAGCTGCTCGCCGAGCATGTAGCGGGAGACGAGCGCCACGCAGAGCACTCCGAAGGCCAGGTGGAACGACGCCATCTGGGCGCCGTTGTAGGCGCCGTAGCCGTAGCGGGTGGCGGCGACGTTCAGGACGTACTCCGGGAGGACGAGCAGCCAGCTGGCGCCGAGGGCGGTCCAGAAGCCGATGCTGTCCCGGTATTTCAGATGCCCGAGCCAGGCCACGGCCATCAGACAGCTCGACAGGAGCATCAGGACGGGGACGACGAACAGTTTCATTTCGGCCTGAGAGTGTGAGCGCGCCGCGGGGGGGTGTCAACTGGCATGCCAACGCCACCCGCGGTGTAACCTCTCCCCAGAGCCGGCGTACACGCACTTGGGGGGAGAGACCGATGATCCTGACGATCGAGGGTGTGGGGAAGAGGTATCCAGCGGGTGGAGGAGACTTCTGGGGGCTGCGCGAGCTCAGCCTGACGCTTCAGCCGGGCGTGCTCGGGCTGCTCGGTCCGAACGGGGCCGGCAAGTCGACCCTGATGCGCATCCTGGCGACGATCACCAGGCCCACCGAGGGGCGGGTGACGTGGGAGGGCTCGGACATCGTCCAGGAGCCGGACCGCCTGCGCGCGGTCCTCGGCTATCTGCCCCAGGACTTCGGGGTCTATCCCAACCTGAACGCGGTGGAGTTCCTGGAGTATCTCGCCGCGGTCAAGGGCGTGCCGCCGGCCGCGGCGAAGCGCCGGATCGAGGAGCTGCTCGTGCTCGTCAATCTCGCGGATGCCCGCAAGCGGCCGCTGGGCGGCTACTCCGGCGGCATGCGCCAGCGCATCGGCATCGCCCAGGCCCTGCTCAACGATCCCAAGCTGCTCATCGTCGACGAGCCTACGGTCGGCCTCGATCCCGAGGAGCGCGTGCGCTTCCGCAACCTGCTTTCCGACCTCGGCGGCGAGCGCATCGTCATCCTCTCCACCCACATCGTGTCGGACGTCGAAGCCACCGCGAACGGCATCGCCATCGTGGACCAGGGCCGGCTGCTCGCCCATGCGTTGCCCGAGGAGCTGCTGCGGCAGGTCGAGGGCAAGGTCTGGGAGTGGGTGCTGCCCAGCTCCGAGCTGCCCGCGGCCCGCCAGCAGTGGAAGATCGGCAGCACGGTGCGCCGCGCCGACGGCATCCACGCCCGGGTGGTGGCGGACGCGCCGCCGCCGGGCGCCCGGCCGCTGCCTCCGACCCTGGAGGACGCCTACCTGCACGTGCTGGAGGGGAGCCGGGCCGGTCAAGCCGGGGGATCGACCGGGGGATCGACCGGGGGAAAGAGAGTGGCGGCATGAAGCTGCGGGTCTTCTGGCATCTGTTGCGGGCCGACTTCCTGGAGCGGGTGCGGCGCTACGGCTTTCTGGTGACGCTGCTGTTCGCGGGCTGGCTCGGCTACCTGGTCAGCGTGGGCACGATCAAGCTGTGGATCGGCGACGCCCGCGGCGTCTACGACTCCGCCTGGCTGGGCGCGCTCACCGCGCTGGTGGTCAACACCTTCCTCTCCCTGGCCGGGTTCTACGTGGTCAAGAACACGATCGAGCGCGACCGCTTCACGGGCGTCGGCCAGATCCTCGCCTCGACGCCGATGAGCAAGGCGCTCTACACGCTCGGCAAGACGGCGAGCAACCTCGCCGTCCTCGGTTCGATGGTGGGCGTGCTGGCCGCGTTCGCCCTGATCACCCAGCTCCTGGCCGGCGAGGACGCGCACGTTCGGCTCTGGCCGCTGCTGTCTCCGTTCCTGCTGTTCGCGCTCCCCGTGATGGCGGTCGTGGCCGCGCTGGCCGTGCTGTTCGAGACGATCCCCGGCCTGCGCGGCGGCTTCGGCAACGTGGCCTGGTTCTTTCTCTGGACCGCCTGCATGTCCATTCCGGTCGTGAATCAGGGCGCGGTACCCGATCCGATCGGGATGACCTACATCGCCACCGACATGCAGCAGGAGGTGGATGCCGCCTTCGGCAAGGCGGACCGCGGTTTCGTCCTGGGCGGGATCGACCGGGAGACGGAGGCCCAGGTCTTCCGCTGGAACGGTCTGGACTGGACGCCGAAGCTCGTTCTCGGCCGGCTCTCCCTGTTCGGCGTGGCCGGCGTCATCGCCCTGCTCGCCGCGCTGTTCTTCGACCGCTTTGATCCGGCGCGGCGAGGCCTGAGAGCTCCGAAGAGAAAGAAAAGGAAGGGAGCGGCGGAAGACGAGGCTGGCGACGAGACCATTGTGCCGGTTCCGGCCTTGCCGGAGATCGCCACGCTGACGCCGCTGGGGGTCGCCGGGAGCATCGGAAGCGGCGCCGCCTTCCGCTTCCCGGGCATTCTCCGCGCTGAGTTGCGCCTCGCGCTCCAGGGCCAGCGCTGGTGGTGGTACGCGGCGGCGGCCGGCCTAATCGTCGCCGGGCTTCTGGCTCCGATCGACGGCGTGAGACAGGCGGTGTTGCCGCTGGCCTGGATCTGGCCCATCCTCATCTGGTCGCCGCTCGGCAACCGCGAGTCGCGGCACGCCACGAGCGAGCTGCTGTTCTCGGCGCCGCATCCGATCGGCCGGCAGCTCCCCGCGGCGTGGCTGGCGGGAGTCCTGGTCGCCATGGCGGTCGGCGGCGGCGTGGGCGTCCGCTTTCTGGCGACGGGCGACCTGCGCGCCCTCGGCGCCTGGCTGGCCGGCGCGATGTTCATCCCCGCGATGGCCCTGGCGCTGGGCGTCTGGAGCGGCAGCAGCAAGCTGTTCGAGGCGCTCTACCTGCTGCTCTGGTACATCGGCCCCCTGAACCGGACGGCCGAGATGGACTACCTGGGGGCGACCGGGCACAACCGGCCGCTGGTCTGGCTGGCGGCGACGGCCGCGCTGGCCGCGGCGGCGGCGGTCGGGCGGAGGTGGCAGCTCCAGAGGGATTGACGGCACCCCGGCGCCGCCGATCCTGTAGAGTCGACGCTGAAGCATGGACACCCGGACCCTGCTCTTCGCGAACGCTCTGGTCTTCGCGGCCCTCGCCGTGGCCATGCTTCTGGTATGGCGCGGCAACCGGTCCTTTCCCGGCCTCTCCCATCTGGCCCGGGTTCATTTCGCGACGCTGATCGGCTCGGCGCTCATCGGGGTTCCCGCGAGCGTCATGCCGGCGCTCGTCTCCATGATCGCCGGCAACTTCCTGGTCCTGCTGGGTACCCTCTGGCTTCTGAACGGCATCCGCGGGCTTTACGGCCAGACGCCGGACCGCTCGGCGAGGGTTGTGCTGCCGGCCTGGCTCGCGGCGCTCCTGTTCTTCCTTGCGGTTCAGCCCAACCTGCGAGCGCGTATCCTCGTCACGAGCTTCGTGGCGGTCAGCTATCTGCTCAGGGCCGCCTGGGCCGCGCGCCTCGGCCTGCGTCTCCAGGTCGAAAGGGGCTCGTCCCTCATGGTCGCCGGCTCGCTGTGGCTGCTCGGCCTGGTGTTTGCGGCCCGGCTCGTGTTCGTCGCGGTTGGCCCTGCCGTGACGCGCCCGGTGGAAAACGATCCCCTGACCATGGCGCTGATGGTCACGAGCCTGCTGGCCGGCACGGGCTGGACCTTCGGCGTGATGTCCCTCGTCTATGCCCGTCTCAACCAGGAGGCTCTGATGGCGCGCCAGGCGGTCGAGCAGCTCGTCCAGGTCGCGGCGCACGAGCTCCGGACCCCCTTGACGTCCATCGTCGGCACTCTCGGGCTTCTGGCCGACGACGGCTCGCTCTCCTTCTCCGGGACCGAAAAGCAGCACCTGATGGAAGTCGCCCGCCGCAACAGTCAGCGGATGAGCAAGCTGGTCGACCACCTCCTGGATCTGGAGCGCGTCGAGTCCGGGAAGGCGGCCTTCGATCTCGGGCCGGTTGCTCTCGGTCTCGTGATCCAGCAGGCCCTGGAACTGACCGAGGGGCAGGCGCGCCGGCACTCGGTAGGCCTGGAGGTCTCCGCTCTGTCTCCGTCCCTCCCCGGCTCGGTCTGGGCGGACCCCCAGCGGCTGCTTCAGGTGCTCGCCAACCTGCTCTCGAACGCAATCAAGTTCTCGCCGCCGGGCGAGACCGTCCGGCTGAGCGCCAAGACCTGCGCCGACCGGGTGCGGGTGGAGGTCGCGGACCACGGTCCGGGCATCCCGAGAGACCTCCGTCCCCGCATCTTCCAGCGCTTCGCCCGGGGGAAGGGCGCGGAGTGGAACGATGTGCAGGGGACCGGCCTCGGGCTGGCGATCAGCAAGGCCCTTATTGAAGGAATGGGAGGGAAGATCGGCTTCGAGACGGGGGACCGAAACGGCACGACCTTCTTCTTCGAGCTTCCCGCCGCGGGACCGTAACCCTTCTGTTTCCGGGGCCCTGGTAAGATAAGGGGCCGATGAGCCGCCTGCCGCTGGAAACGCCCCGCCTCCGACTGCGCCGCTTTTGCCAGGGCGATCTCAATCCCTTCCTGACCTACCGCAACCATCCGGAGGTCGCCCGCTACCAGAGCTGGGTCCGCTGGTCCCGCGAGCAGGGGATCGACTTCATCCAGGATCAGCAGCGCGTCGAGCCGGGCGATTTCGCCCACTGGTTCCAGTATGCGATGGAGCTGAAGGAGAGCGGCGAGCTGATCGGCGACTGCGGCCTCTGCGTCAAGATCAACCGCCCGAGGACCGCCGAGATCGGCTTCTCGCTCGCCCCCGGGCACCAGCGCCAGGGCCTCGCCAGGGAAGCGGTGGAAGCCATCATCGACCACGCCCTGAACGAGCTGGGCGTCGAGCGCATCATCGCCGTCGCCATGAAGGACAACGACCGCTCCGCCGCCCTCCTCCTGAGCCTCGGCATGCGCCACGGCCCCCCGGAGCGCGTCTGGTTCAAGGGGCACTGGAACGCCGAGCTGCGCTTCGTGATCGACGACGAGGATTGGCGGATGCGGGCGCGGTAGGCTCGACCTCTACAAAGTAGCGCGCACGGATCCCTCCCAACATCAGGCCCTATTCCACACACCTCCTGGATCACCGCCACCCAGCTCTACGTTGAGGCGCCAGGTGGCGCTTCGACGTAGAGCTGAGTATTTTCAATGTACGAGCTCGTGTATGTTGAAGACTGGCCGGGATATTCAATGTATAGATCTCTGTAGGTTGAGTATTGGGAGAAGGCTGTTCCGTGGAGCCGGAGCGCTATTGAAGCGCCAAGGCCGGCTGTAGAGGATACGTCGCTCTACATTGAGGATGGAGAGGGCGCCTCAATGTAGAGCGCGTAAGGCTCAATGTAGAAGAGGGGCGCTTCAACGCACGCGGGTGTGGATTGCGGCGCTGCGGGCGGCCAGCCCATGCGCCAGACGAGCATGAGCTTTGAGATCCGCTCGGAGAGGAGCTGCGGATCGAACGGGGCGGGTGAAAAACGTTTGGGATGCGGAGCAGGAGGCGGGGGAGAGGTTGGGAAGGTCAGTCCGCCGCGCGCCCGAGGAGTCGATGAAGCCGAAGGCGGTCCGGCTCGACGAGAGCCAGTGTTCCGGAGAGATCGGTTCCTCGAAGAGTCTTGAGGGCCGCGAGGACGACCTCGTTGCCCCTTTCCGTTGGCCATTCGTCCGGCAGCCGGGTGATGACCAGGCCAGGAAACGAATTGACGGTGCGCAGCAGCCGACCGAAACCGAGGTCGCCTGTCACCAGAATGAAGTCACGCTGGAGAGCAAGAGCCAGCACCTCGGGATCCGGCCGGCCTCGAAGTCCCAGATCGCGGACATCAAAGGCTTGGAATCCCGAGGCGTTGAGAGCCGGGGCCAGGGAGCGGGGGAGGTTCTCGTCGACGAGAAACGTCTGCACTAGGCGATCGCCAGAACCTGTTCCTCGTTGAGGAGCCTGGCCGCGTACGACAGCGCTGCCAGCACGTCTTGAATCTCCACCTCGTACTCCTGGGCGACCGTTTCGATCGCCATTCCGCCCGCCAGCTTCCCCACGAGCAACGCGACGGGCACGCGGGTGCCCCGGATCACGGGTTTGCCGAAGGCGAGGGCTTCGTCGACGACGACTCTGGGGGCGATCTCTTTCATGGGCATGGGCTCCACCCTTTCATGGCCATTTTACCGCTACACCCCAAAGTACCGCGCGTCCGGATGATGGAAGACGATCGCGGACACGCTCGCCTCGGGGTCCATCATGTCGCCCTCGGTCAGGTGGACGCCGATCTCCTCCGGCCGGAGCGCCGTGAAGAGCTCGCGCTGGAAGGCGAGGTCCGGGCAGGCGGGGTAGCCGAAGCTGTAGCGCTTGCCGCGGTAGCGGGCCGCCAGGATGTCGTCCAGGGCCTGGGCGCCCTGTGCGGGGGCGTCCGGGAAGCCCCAGGCGGCGCGGAGCTTCGCGTGGACGCATTCGGCTGCGGCTTCCGCGGTCTCCAGGGCGAGGGCTGCGAAGGCGTGGCTCTTCAGGTACTCGCCCTGGTTCTTCCAGGCTTCCACCCGCTCGCGCACGCCGTGGCCGGCCGTGGTCACGAAGAGGGCCACGTGGTCTCCGGGTAGGACGAAGTCCGAGAGACAGAGCCCTCCGACCCGCTCCTGGCGCGGGAAGTCCCAGGCGGCCACCGGCTTGCCCGTCTCCGGGCAGAGCAGCGTCACCCGGTTCCCCTCGGCGCGGGTGGGGAAGAAGCGCCAGACTGCCTGCGCGCTCATGCCCCCGTCCCGCGCCACCGCCTTCAGCTCTTCCACCACCGCCTCCAGCTTCGCAAGCTTCAGATCGCCCTCCTCCCGGAGCCGCTTCACCGAGCCCTTGAGACCCAGGTGCTTGCCGTAGACCATCTGCGGGTTCAGGTAGGCCCAGACGTCGTCCAGATCCAGCTCCTGGATGTGGCGCTCCACGTCCGGCGGCGCCGGCACCGGGATGTCCTTGCGCACCTCGTGGATCACCGGCGTCCCGCCTCCCTCGCCGCCGTCCGCGCTCGCGGCGGCTGCCTCCGCCGAGTCCGTCTGGATGAGGGCCGTGACCTCTTCCTCCAGGCTCGGCCGCGCCGCCGGATCGAGCAGCCGCTCCACCAGCTTCAGGCCGTGCATGGCGTCCTTGGCGTAGGTGCAGATGCCGCTGTAGGACTGGGCGATGCGCCGGTGCGTGAAGCGCCGGGTGAGCGCCGCGCCGCCGACCAGCAGCGGCGTGTCGATGCCCACGGCCGCGAGATCGCCGGCCGTGATCACCATCTGCTGTGCGCTCTTGACCAGCAGTCCGGAGAGACCGATCACGTCCGGCTGATGCTCACGGACCGCCTGGATCAGGCGCTCGGACGGCACCTTGATGCCCAGGTTCACGACCGTGAAGCCGTTGTTCGAGAGCACGATGTCCACCAGGTTCTTGCCGATGTCGTGGACGTCCCCCTTGACCGTCGCCAGCAGCACCTTGCCGCGCGAGCTGCTGCCGCCCTCGAGCTTCTCCATGTGCGGTTCGAGATACGACACCGCCGCCTTCATCACCTCGGCGCTCTGCAGCACCTCGGCCACGATCAGCTGGTTGTCGTTGAACAGGCGGCCCACCTCGCTCATGCCGGCCATCAGCGGGCCGTTGATGATTTCGAGCGGCGCCGGCCAGCGCGGATCGTGCAGCGCGGTTTCGAGATCCTCCTCCAAGCCCTCCTTGCTGCCCTCGACCACGGCGCGCGCCAGCCGCTCGTCCAGCGGCAGCTCGGCCCGCTTGATGCCTCCGCCGCCGGCCTCGGACACCCGGCCGCGGAAGTAGGAGGTGAACTCTTCGACCGCCTTGTTGCCCGTCTCCACGTCGCCGACGGGCAGGAAGATCAGCGCCTCGGCGAGCTCGCGCTCCTCGGTCGGGATGTCGGCATAGCGCGCCAGCTTCTCGGTGTTGACGATGGCCGCGTCCAGCCCGGCCTTCGTGCAGTGATAGAGGAAGACCGAGTTGAGCACCTCGCGGCCGGCGTTCGGCAGTCCGAAGCTGACATTCGAGACGCCGAGCACCGTCTTGGTGTCCGGATAGAGCTCCTTGACGGCGCGGACCCCTTCGATCGTCTGCGCGGCCGAGCCCAGGTAGGCGGCGTCGCCCGTGCCGCAGGGGAAGACGAGTGCGTCCCACCAGATGTCCTCGGGCCGCACGCCCATCTCCTCGACGAGGATCTGGAAGCTGCGGCGGGCCACCTCGACCTTGCGCTCCACCGTCACCGCCATGCCCTTCTCGTCGATCAGGCCGACGACCATGGCGGCGCCGTAGCGCTTCGCGAGTGGCACGACCTTCTCGAAGCGGGCCAGGCCGTCCTCCAGGTTGATCGAGTTGAGCACCGCCTTGCCCTGGCAGTAGGTGAGCGCCAGCTCCATGACCGCGGCGTCCGTCGAGTCGATCATCAGCGGCGCCTTGACCATGCGCACGAGCCGGTCGAGGAACAGCTCCATGTCCACGATCTCGTCGCGGTCGGGATCCTGGAGACAGACGTCGATCACCTGCGCCAGGGAGCGGACCTGGGCGCGGCCCACCTCGGCGGCGGCCTCGTACTGGCCGTCCTGGATGAGCCGCTTGAACTTGCGGCTGCCCAGCACGTTCGTGCGCTCGCCCACCAGGACCGGCCGGTTGTCCTCGGTCAGCTCGCCCGCCTCCAGGCCGGAGACGAGACTGCGGTGATGCGCGGGGATGGGGCGCACGGGCCGGCCGGCGACCAGATCCACCAGGGCGGTCACGTGCTCCCGGGTGGTGCCGCAACAGCCGCCGACCAGGTTGAGCCAGCCGGCGTCCACGAAGCGGGTGAAGGAGCGGACGAACACGTCCGGCCCCTCGGTGTACTGGCCGTCCTCGTTCGGCAGGCCGGCGTTGGGCACGCAGGCGACCCGGGTGCGGCAGATCTCGGACAGGGTGCGGACGTGGTCCGTCATCAGGTCCGGGCCCGTGGCGCAGTTGAGGCCGACGTAGAGCAGATCGGCGTGGAGGAGGGAGACCGCGAGCGCCTCCGAGTCCTGGCCGCCGAGCATCGTGCCGGTGGCCTCGATGGTGGCCGAGACCGCGACCGGGATCTTCCAGCCGGCCTGCGCGAACGCGCGCTCGATGCCGATGAGCCCGGCCTTGATGTTGCGCGTGTCCTGGGCGGTTTCGAGCAGCAGGTAGTCCGAGCCGCCCGCCATGAGGGCGAGGGCCTGGACGCGGAAGTTCTCGATCAGCTCCTCGAACGTGATGCCGCCGGTCACCGAGATGGCCTTGGTGGTCGGCCCCATCGAGCCGCAGACGAAGCACATGCGGCCGGGTTTGTCCCAGCGCGCGCAGGCGGCGCGGGCGAGGCTCGCCGAGGCGGCGTTGAGCTGGAACGCCTGGCTTTCGAGGCCGTACTCGGCGAGCACCAGCGGGGTGCCGCCGAACGAGTTCGTCTCGACGATGTCGCAGCCGGCGGACAGATAGGCTTCGTGAACGCCGTCGACCACGTCGGGCCGGGTGGCGCAGAGATTCTCGTTGCAGCCTTCGAGATCGGGTCCGCCGAAGTCGTCGGCGGTGAGAGTCACACCCTGGAGCGCGGTGCCGGTGGCGCCGTCGAGCACCAGGATGCGCTCATCGAGAGCGGCAAGCAGAGCCGCGGTACGCGCCTCCAGATCGGCCGGCCGGGCCGGAACGGGGACGTCGAAAATGGAATCGGACAGCACGGTATCCCTCCCCTTGGAATGCGGGCAAACACAAAAAACCCGCCTCGGAAATACATCACGAGACGGGCTTTCATGTCGCGGACACTTGGTTGCCGCTGGTGGCGGCCGCATCCTCGCTACAGCGAGAGGGCACCTTGGGTGTCCGTCCCAGGTTGCCGAGCCCGGTGGTACCGGGCCGCTCGTAATGCTGGACTCAAGGATAGACGACAGACCCGCGAGCTGTCAAAGGCCCCGCCACAGGCTTGCCATCGGCAGGGCCACGACCTTGTCGCTGAACGGCACGGCGCGGTCCCCGGTATAGAGGACGACGCCGCGCACGAAGCGCTTGCCGAGGGTCTCGGCGAGGTCGAGAAGAGGACGGATGTCCCGCTCCTGGACCGTGGCGCCGGCCTTGACCTCGACCGCGGCGACGCGGCCCCGGGCGTCCTCCAGGAGAAGGTCCACCTCCTGGCCGGCCTGGGTGCGATAGTGGAAGAGGCCCGGCTGTACCCGGCTCCAGGTCGACTGCTTGCGGATCTCCATGGCCACGAAGCTCTCGATGAGCGGGCCGGCAAGGTGCGGCTCCTGCTCCAGGCGGTCCCGGGTCAGGCCCATCATGGCGGCCAGCAGGCCGGTGTCGGTCATCAGGAGCTTCGGCGACTTGACCAGCCTCTTGGAGAGGTTGTCCGACCAGGCAGGCAGGAGACGCACCAGGAACGTCACTTCCAGCAACGCGAAGTAGCGCTTCAGCGTCGTGGCCGGCAGGCCGCTGCTGCGCGACAGCTCCGAGTAGTTGAGGAGCGTCGTGGACCTTGCCGCGAGGAGCGAGAGCAGCCGCGGCAGCGCGGTCAGATCCTCCACATTCGCGAGATCGCGCACGTCGCGCTGGAGCAGGGTCGTGACATAGGAGTTGAACCACGCGCGCCGTCGGTCCTCGCTGCGCCGGCCGAGAATCTCCGGGTAGCCCCCCGTCAGGGCGCGGTCGAGGATCGCGCTCCGGTCCAGGGCCGGAGAGCCTGCCGGCTGGAACGAGTCGGCGAACAGGGAGTCGACGAACGTCTCGCGAACCCCTTCGATCTCTCCCTGGGAGAGAGGCCAGAGGGTGAGGATCTCCATCCGGCCCACCAGCGACTCGGAGACCCGCGGCAGCAGGAGGATGTCCGCCGAGCCGGTCAGCAGGAACCGGCCCGGGCTGCGGTCCCGGTCCACCGAGGCCTTGATGGCGAGGAACAGCTCGGGCGCCCGCTGCACCTCGTCGAGAACCACCGGACCATCCAGCCCGGCCAGAAACCCCGCCGGATCGCGCGAGATCGCGGCCAGGACGGTGGCGTCGTCGAGGGTGAAGTACCGCGTCGCCGCCGCGGGATGCCCGTCGGGCAGGCTCTGGACGAGCGTGCTCTTCCCGGTCTGCCGGGCGCCGTTGAGCAGGACGACCGGGGTGTCCGAGAGGGCCTGCTGGAGGGGAGCGGCGAGGTTTCGGTGGAGCATGTGGCTGATTTTCAGCCATCCGGTGGTTGAAAATCAACCGTTGAGTGGTTGAAATTCAGCCACCAGGTGGTTGATTTTCACGGAAACCGGCCCGCGAAACGGCCGTCCGGCTTGAGGTCGACCGGTTCGGTAATATTCTTGGGGTAATATTCTGGGACATCCGACGCCTGATGAAGAGAACGGTCTGACCGCGGGAGGCGGGACTTTGGCCCTGCTGCACGAGCACATCGAAGGCAAGTACGAGATCCTCGAAAAGCTCAGGGAAGGGGGGATGGGGGCCATCTACAAGGTCCGCCATCGCCTCCTCGACGAAGTGCGCGTGGTCAAGGTCATCCGCTCCCACATGGTGCCGGACGGGGAGAACGGCGAGCGCTTCCTGCGCGAGGCCAAGGTGGCGATCCGCCTGCGGCATCCGAACATCGCGGTGCTGCACGACTTCGCGATCGCGGACGACGGCAAGGCCTTCATCGTCATGGAGTACATCGACGGGCTGAACCTCCTGGACATCCTCCAGGGGCACGGTCCGCTGCCGATCTCCCTGGCGCTGGAGGTCGCCCGCCAGTCGCTGCGGTCGCTCGGCTACCTGCACCGGCAGAGGATCGTCCATCGCGACGTCTCTCCCGACAACCTCATGCTGACCCGGGACGTGGACGGCCGGGCGCTCGTCAAGCTGATCGACCTCGGCATCGCCAAGGCCATCGAGGGGGGCGGCTCTGGAGAGGGAGGAGCGCCGGGGCTCACCACCACCGGCATCTTCCTGGGCAAGCCGCGCTACGCCTCGCCCGAGCAGTTCGGTGTCGGCGGGCTGGACGCGCGGAGCGACCTCTATTCGTTCGGCGTGGTGCTGTACGAGCTGCTCACCGGCCGCTGTCCCATCACGGGCCAGGATCCGGCCTCCTTCATGGCGGGCCACCTTCTCCGGCCGCCGGTCCCCTTCGAGACCACCGATCCCCAGGGCAGGATCCCGGGCGAGCTGCGCGAGGCCATCTTCCGCGCCCTGGCCAAGAAGGCGGACGAGCGCTATGCGTCCGCCGAGGATTTCGTCTGGGCCCTCACCCTGATGCAGGACCGCTTTCCTCTCACCGGCGACGAGCTCGACACGGTCTTCGAGACGTCGTACCCGGCTCTCACCCGGCCCGTGCCGCTGCCCTTGCCCGGCCAGGGCTCGACCCAGGACCGGCTCGACCGCGAGTTCCTGATGACCCTCACGCCGCCGCCGAGGACGGACACGCGGATCGAGCCCGCCACGCTGCGGCTGACCGAGATTCCGGGCGGTCTCGCACTCGTTCCGCCGGCCGCCCCGGCCCCGGCGGCCCCGCCGGCCGTGGACCACGACGCCACCCGCATCGTCGCCTCCGCAGGCCGCCAGCGGGAGGAGTCCCTCCTCGACGCCACCTGGCTGTCGGTCCCGCGCACCGAGCCGAGCGCTCCGCCCGAGCCGGAGCCCGAGGAGACCGGATCGCACAGCACCGTGCGCGCGGCGCTCGTCGCGGGCGCCGTGGTTCTCCTCGGGCTCGCCGGCTGGTTCGGCTGGCGGGCGCTCGCTCCGAAGCCGGAGCCGCCGGTGGAGGAGATCACGGCTCCGATCCAGACCGCGGTGATCGAGGATCCGGTGCCGGCCGATCCGGTTGCGTCACTTTCGCCGACTCCGGCGCCGACTCCGGCTGCGACCCCCACGCAGGCCGAAACCCTGGTCAAGCCATCCCCGGCCCCGGCGCCCGCGCGCTCGAAACCCAGGGAGGTGGCTCCCGAGGACCAGGCCGTGGTGGTGAACGACGTGGACGTGATCGGTCCGATGCAGCCGGGAGACCTGATCCGGGGCGGGCTTCCCAACGTCATGGCGCCGGAGCCGAAGCAGATGGCCGCCTACGCCTACCCCGAAGCGGCCAGGGGGAGCGGCCGGAAGGCGAGCGTGCGGGTGCGCGTGCTCGTGGACGAGAACGGGCAGGTCGTCGAAGCCAGGATCCGGGACAGCGGCGGACCGGACTTCGACGAAGTGGCCCTGGAGGCCGCCCGCAAGACGACCTTCCATCCGGCAACCCGGGACGACATTCCGGGCAAGATGTGGACGGAGCTGATCTTCGAATTCGGGGAGTGAGCCTGGGGCTTCCCAAAGCGCCGCGAAACGAGTACCCTGGGGGCGCATGGTCTTTCTCCTTTCATGAGATGAGGGGCGGTGCCGGTGATCCCGCACCGGCATCGCCCCTTCTTGGTAAGCCCGTAGGAACCCCCCCCTCCCCGATCGAGCACCCTGGCCCCAGCGTGGACGCCCGCGCGGCCTGCTGCGTATAAGAGTCCAGCACGGCTCGCCGGAGCGGTCTTGAAAGGTACTTGCATGAAGTGGATCTCAGTCCCCGCGGCTCTCTCTGTTCTCCCGATGCTCCTGGTCTCGGCGGCCGGCGCGCCTGCGCACGCCGCGGCGCCCGGGGGCAGCCGGAAGGTCGACGCCCCCAGGCTCCTGAGCCTCGCGGAGTCCGGCCTGTCCGGAATGTCGCGCGCCGCCAGGGCCTCGGGCGGGCGTCTCGACCCGGCCAGCTCCGCCCAGCGCCCCTTCTGGACCGCCCTGGACAAGATGGGAACCGCGCTCGGAGAGGTGCGGACGGGCCTCGGCTCCCGCAACGCGTCGTTCTTCCGGGCTCTCGAAGAGGGCAGCGCCGACCTCGCGGAGCTGCGCGTGGCCTGGGCGCGCACCGGGGTTCCGGAAGCGACGGTGTCCGGCGGGCTGCGCATCCTGTCCGGCTCGTACCAGCTCCTGCGCTCGGGATACGGCCGCGAGGCGGTCCGGCACCGGCAGGGAACGGGGCTCACGCCGGAGGAGCGCCAGCGGTTCCTGCGCATCCAGCAGGCCCAGGAGCGTTTCGCCCAGAGCCTGCGCGAGCTGGAGGAGAGCGCCCGCCGCCGCGGCGACGAGGCCATGCAGGCCGAGCTGCGCCGCATGGCCGAGGAGGCCCAGCGCATCGCGGCGGCCCGCCTCACCCTGGAGGCCTACCTCAACGCCCTGATGATCAGCGACGCCCAGCGCGGCGAGTGGACCGCCAACTCCCAGTACGCCAGCACCGAGGACCGGGAGGAGTGGCTGGAGGCGGGCGCGGTGGTGGAGGAGCTGTACGTCGAGGAGGACGTCGGGCAGATCCTCATGCTGGACCTGGGCAACCTCCAGAATCCCGCCCAGACCGCGGCCGGAGCGGCCGGAAGCGTCACCACCCTGCTGCCGTCGGGGGGCTCCTACCTGGACGAGCCCATCGAGCTGCCGGAGGAGCTGGCCGACGCCGCTGAGGCCGCGG
The DNA here is from genome assembly GCA_031390755.1 of Holophagales bacterium. Lineage (GTDB taxonomy): Bacteria > Acidobacteriota > Thermoanaerobaculia > Multivoradales > UBA5704 > DATMER01. Next base: position 11,794 of record JANMTS010000138.1, on the reverse strand, counting down.
ACACCTGGCTCCCCGAGCCGTTCGTCCAGGACGAGACGTTCGACGATATCGACGACGTCGACCCCCTGGAAGAGGAAGAGGCGCTCGCGGGGGAGGACATGTCGGACGAGACCGGCGAAAGCTCGGACCTCTCCCTGTACGAGGACATTTCCGAGGATGGTGAGGATAGTGAGAACCCCGAGGCCGAGGAGGCCTCCGCCGATGAGACCGCCGAAGCCGGCGAGACGGGCGACGACATCATCATCATCGAAACCGGCGAGGACATCGTGACCCTGGAGGCCGTCGAGATCCTGGAGACCGGCGAGGCCGTCGAGATGGGGCTCGTCGAGCCCGCCGAGGACGTTGAGGGAGCCGCCGGTCCCGAGCCGGATGCCCCCGTTCCGCCTCCGGCCGCCGAGAAACCGCCCGCCTGAGCTAAGATCCCCGCTTTCCGTCAGGAAGTGGAGGAAAGCATGGGTCTTCTCAGCGGCTCGCTCAGCGTCACCCGATTCAGCGTCACGGTCCCCGAGGAGGGACCGGACTTCGAACGCGCCCGATTCTGGGCGATCGAGCCCGGCTCCGAGGTGCGGGAGCGGATGGGATTCATCCCGTTCGAGATCGAATCCCCCTACGAGGTGGGCACCCGGCGCTGGGTGTTCCGGATCCGGATCGACAAGATCTCGGCCGATCCCACCGCGGTCAAGGAGCGCGTCAAGGAGCTGATGAAGGCCGAGATCGACTCGACCGGCCGGCCCTTCGTCGGCGCCAAGACCCGCAAGAAGCTCCGCGAGCTGGCCGAGGCCGAGCTCTGCGCGTTCCAGGCGCCGCGCACCAAGATCGTCGAGGGGTGCATCGACGGCCAGCTCCTCTACGTCGCGAGCACCGCCAAGTCCTTCCTCGGCATCGTCCTCACCCTGCTGCGCCAGGCCGGCGTCGAAGCCGACTTCAAGGCGCCGTGGCTCGACGAGGCTCCGGAGACCGACGAGATGAGCGACATCGTCATCCCCAAGGAGCCCGGCCAGTCCGTGCTCGGCTGCCGGTTCCTGCGCGCCCTGCTGGAAGACCCCGAGGTGATGATCGAGCCCGAGAGCGGCAGCGTCCGCCTCGCCACCCGCGAGGCCAAGGCCACGCTCACCGGCGCCGTGCTTCACGACCTCTTCCGTTTCCTGGAGGAGGGCGCCGAGATCCTCTCCGCGAAGATCCACGTCGGGCCGGTCCCGCTGAGCTTCGACGCCCTGTCCTACCGACTGAACGGCCTGAAATTCGAGTCTGTCCGCAACGAGCACTGGATCATGGACCTCGACCAGCGCCTGGAGCAGATCGCCGGCGTCTTCGAGGTTCTGGACACCAAATACCGGGAGCTGAAGGGGAAATTCAACGAGCCGCTACCGGCTCCCGAGGGGGCGCCGGCTGTGGAGGCCGGAGACATCGAAGAGCCGCCGTTCGACATTCAGGAAACCGCGGAATAGACCCGTCGAGCGGATAGGATGGGGCCATGAACCCAACGGCTTCCAGACAGCGTCTCGCCGGCCTGATCCTCGTCCTCGTCGCCTGCTTCGGTTGCGCGGGCGCGGCCCCGCGGGTTGTAACCACAGAAAGCGGAGAAAGGCTTCCGATGGCGGGCGACTTCTCGCGAATCGACCATGTGATTCTCGGCATCAACGACCTCCAGAAGGGCATCGAAGAGCTCGAGCGCCTGACCGGCGTCCGGGCCGTGTTCAGCGGTGCCCACCCGGGCCGGGGCACCCAGAACGCCCTGATCTCGCTGGGAGGGGCGCACTACCTGGAGATCCTGGCGCCGAACCCCGACGATCCGGGGGCGGCGGCCGGCCAGGAGGAGCTGGGGGCGCTGTCCACCCTGACTACGATCGGCTGGGCGGCCCAGGGCGCCGACCTTCCGGCCTTGCGGGAACGGCTGCTGAGCCAGGGCGTGGAGATCGGCGAGGTCCGGCCCGGCGCCCGCAACCGTCCGGACGGCACCCGCCTCTCCTGGCAGACCCTCAGCTTCGCCCCGAACAAGAATGCGGACGCCGGCCTGCCGCCCTTCTTCATCGAGTGGGGCCCGGGCACCGCCCACCCGTCGACCACCTCGCCGGCCGGCTGCCGCCTGACCGGCTTCGCGCTCGAAGCCGCTGCGCCGGACGCCCTGAAGGCGACTTTTCAGAAGGCCGGTCTTCCGGTGGAGATCCGCGAGGGCAGGCCCCGGATCCGGATCTCGCTGGAGTGCCCGTCGGGGAAGGTGGAGCTGTAGCGCGCGGCCGGTGTCCGTCGGCGCTCGGTGAGGGGATGCTAGAATCCGCGGGCCCGACCCGAGCAACCCGGCCCGTACCCTGACAGCCCAGATCACCGATCCCCGACCGCGAGACCGCCGCCCCATGGAACAGCTCTCCGACGCCCCCATCCCGACTCCGGAGGAGAGCCTCGCCCAACCGGGACAACCGGGCCGGCTCTGGAACCGGAATTTCGTTCTGCTCTGGCAGGGCCAGACCATCAGCCAGTTCGGCAACCTGGCCTTCTCCTTCGCCATGATGCTGTGGCTCAAGGACGCCACGGGCTCGGCGAGCCTCATGGGCATGATGATGTTCGCCTCGCTGATCCCGGGCATCGTGCTGGGACCGATCGGCGGCACGTTCGCCGACCGCCACTCCCGGGTGCGCATCGCGGTGATCTGCGACCTGCTGAGCGCCGCGGTCGTGCTCGCGCTGTCCTTCTCCATGTTCGACCCGCGGGTCGTGAGGCTGGAGCCCGGCGCGGTGAAGCTCGTCATCGGGATCATGTTCGCGGTGTCGGTGATCACCGGCATCCTGCGGGCGTTCTTCACGCCGGCCCTGAGCGCCGCGATCCCGGACCTGGTGCCGCGCGACAAGATCCCGGCCGCCAACTCGCTCAACCAGTTCGCGGTCCAGGGCTCCACGCTGCTCGGGCAGAGCATCGGCGGCGTCCTCTACCAGACGCTCGGCGCGCCTCTGCTGTTCCTGATCGACGGCCTCAGCTTCCTCTATGCCGGCGCCTGCGCCGCGTTCATCAAGCTGCCGCCCGTGCCGAAGAAGCCCGCGTCCGAGCATCCGTTCCGCGACTTCGTCGACGAGACGGCCGAGGGCTTCCGCTACATCTGGCAGCGCAAGGGGCTGCGGAACTTCTTCGGCATCGCCTCGACCGTGAACTTCCTGGCCATGCCGGTGGCGGTGCTGCTGCCGTTCTACGTGGAGCTGTACCTGAAGGCGGACGACCGGTGGTACGGCTTCCTCATGGCCTTCATCAGCGTCGGCAATGTGATCGGGTTCGTCGTCGCCGGTGCGCTCAGTCTCACGGGCCAGGCGCGGCAGCGCGGCATCATCGTGGCCATGGTCCTGACGCCGGTCTTCTTCGGCTTCCTCGGCTTCGTCACCAACACCGCCCTCGCCGCGGCGAACGTCTTCCTCGGCGGCGTGGTGCTGGGCTTCATCAACGTCTACCTGATGAGCATGATCCAGATGTCCACGCCCGACGAGGTGCGCGGCCGGGTGATGAGCGTGCTCTTCACGATGAGCGCCGGCCTGATGCCCGTCGGCATGGCTCTCGGCGGCGTGGTGGGCGACCTGACCGGCAAGAACATCCCGCTGATCTACGGCGTCTGCGCCGTCATCGCGCTGGTGGTGACGGTGATCATCAGCACCGGCCGCGATCTGCGCGACTTCCTCGCGAACGGGTGAGCCTCGTTCCTGCGGTAGGGCGGCTGGGCCGGCCCCTCGGGCGCCTGGGACGGCGCCTCGGGCGCCTGGGAATGATCGCCCGCTGGAAGCCGGTCCACCTCGGCCACGCCGCCGTCCTCGAAGCCCTGGTCGAGACTGCGGACGAAGTCCTGATCGGCATCGGCAGCTCGAACCGCTACGACGTCCGCAATCCGTTCACCCCCGGGGAGAGCGAGGCGATGATCCGCCTCGTTCTTGACCGCGCCGATCGCCGGGAAGGCTACTCCATCCTCCCGATCCCCGACCTCGGCCACGGTCCGCGCTGGCGGGCCATGGTGGTCGACCTCCTCGGTCCGCTCGACCTGTTCGTCACCGCCAACGACTACGTCCGCGACCTGATGCGCGAGGTCTACCAAGTCATCCATCCCGTCCAGTTGGTGGCTCCGGAGCGGCGCATCCCGCTCGACGCGACCGCGGTGCGCCGCGCCATGGCCCAGGGCGAGGGATGGAGGAGCCTGGTGCCGGCGCCGGTCGCGGAGTACCTGGAGGCCGAGGGGCTCGACCGCCGGTTCCGCCGGGAGTTCGGGCTGGCGACGCTGGCGCTCGACGTGCCGAGCCGATAGACTTCCCGCCAACCTGACTGCCCGCGGAAAAAACCTGAGTGGAGGAGAGCATGTACTCCTGGAGCGATGACACGTCGGACTGGTACGGCAGCGCCGCCTATTCCTATGGGGACAGCGGCAAGGATGTCCGCGCCGCAGCCGCCTCCCGCGCCGAGGCCAGCGGCCCGCGGACCTACGAGCGCAAGGCCGGTCCCGTGATGTCGGTGGTCGACCCGAAGAAGTCGATCACCACCGAATCGGCCAATCCCATCATCGTGGCGGTCGACGTCACCGGCTCGATGTCGAGCTGGCCGTTCGAGATCTTCGACCGCCTGCCGCTGCTCTTCAACACCCTGTCGCAGTACCGCGAGGACGTGCAGATCTGCTTCGCCGCGATCGGCGACGCCAAGGCGGACCGCTGGCCGCTCCAGGCGACCGAGTTCGCCCACGGCTACGACCTCGAGCAGCAGCTCGGCGGCCTGTTCGGCGAGGGCGGCGGCGGCGATGCGCCCGAGAGCTACGGCCTGTTCGCCTGGTGGGTGGAGAACCACGTCCACACGCCCAATGCCACGGACCCGTTCCTGATCGTGTTCGGGGACGCGCCCATGCACAAGGAGATCCCGAAGGATCAGATCCGGAAGATCCTGGGCGACTCGAACCCGCAGCCGGCGGACGGCGGCAAGTCGTGGGCCGAGCGGCTGCTCGGGACGTCGACAGACTTCGACGCCCTCAAGACTTGGCGCCGGGTCTCGCAGCGCTGGAACACCTGGTTCCTGCGCCGGCCCACCGGCCGCAAGGGGGACGAGGTCGACCAGCAGTGGGCCGAGGCGATCGGCGACGAGCACATCTTCCACATCGACGACGAGCAGCGGGCCGTGGACTATGCCATGGGGCTGATCGCCCGCACCTGGGGCCACTTCGAGGACTTCCAGACCAACATGAAGGCGCGGCAGGACGTGTCGAAGGTGAAGGACGTGGCCGACCGCATCCGCACGGAAGGGCCGCGCTCGCTGGTCTGTCCGAGCTGCGGCGCGAAGCTGCCGGCCTCGGCCATCGGCCGCTACGTCTGTACGTACTGCTCCTCGACGCTGGAGGTCTAGACGCCGGTGGCGACGGTCTTCCCGATCGTCACGGTGCCGCCCTACGCCCCGTTCCTCTCCGAGCTGGCAGCCCATCCCCTCGTGGCCGGGCTGCGGCTCAACACCGTCATGCCGCTGGCCGAGTCTCCGGCCTCCGTGCTCGCCCGCCTCGCCGCGCTCGGCCCGCCGCTCTGGGTCGATCTCAAGGGCCGCCAGCTCCGCGTCACCGCCGCCGCCGTCCCGCCGTTCACCGAGGTGCGGATCAGCCACCGCATCCGGGTGCGGACCCCGGCCGACATCTTCTTCGACGACGGCCGGGAGCACGCGCGCCTGGCCGCCGTGGACGGCGACCGGCTGATCCTCGAAGACAGCCCCCGCCGTTTCGTCGGGCCGGGCGAGTCGGTCAACATCGTCGATCCCTCGCTGGAGATCGAGGGGACGCTCACCGGCACGGACCGGGAGTATCTGGCGGCGATGAAGGAGCTGGGGCTCAGGCGCGTGATGCTCTCTTTCACCGAGAGCCCCGAGGACGTGGAGGAGGTGAGGGCGCTCCTGCCAGACGCAGAAATCGTGCTCAAGATCGAATCGCGCCGCGGCCTCGCCTTCGCAAGGAAGCATGGGGCGTCTCTGGGCAGGTTGATGGCCGCGCGCGGTGACCTCTATATCGAGGTCGTGGAGCCGCACCGGATCGTGGGCGCGCTGCGGGACGTGATCGCAGTTGATCCCCAGGCGCTGGTCGGCAGCCGGCTGTTTCCATCGCTCGCAAGGCATCCGGTGCCCGCGGCCTCGGATGTGACGGACGCGGCGTTCCTGATGTCGCTGGGTTACCGCACCTTCCTGCTCGGCGACGAGGTCTGCTTAAGGCGGGACTCGGTGATCGCGGCGCTCAACCTGCTGGGATCGATCGGGGAGGAGATGCCCTGAAGATCGGGTTGGCCCAGATCGACGGCCGCATCGGCGACTTCGAGGGCAACCGGCGGCGGATCGTCGGCGCCGCGGCGGAGGCCCGGCGGCGCGGTGCGGAGCTGGTGGTGTTCCCCGAGATGGCGGTCACGGGCTATCCGCCGCGCGATCTGCTGCTCGACCGCGGCTTCGTGGACCGCGCCGTGGCCGTCACCGAGGAGCTGGCCCGTGAGCTGGCGGACGGTCCGCCGGTGGTGGTCGGCACGGTGGCCCGCTCCGGATCTTCGACGCCCGGGCATCCCGGGCTGTGGAACGCGGCGGCTCTCCTGGAAGGCGGCCGGATCGCGGCGCTCGTCCCCAAGCGGCTCCTCCCGGCCTACGACGTGTTCCACGAGCCCCGCTGGTTCGTGCCGGGCGACCGCTCGGCTCCGGTCGACATCGGCGGCCGGCGGATCGGGCTGCTGGTCTGCGAGGATGTCTGGGACGAGGCCTATCCGGTCCATCCTCCCGCAGAGCTGATCGCGGCGGGGGCTGAGGTGTTGATCGTCCTCTCGTCGTCTCCCTATCGGACCGGCATTCTGCAGAAGAGGCTCCATCACGCACGGCGGCCGGGCGTCCCGCTGGTCTACGTCAACGCGGCCGGGGCGAACGACGAGCTGATCTTCGACGGCGGCAGCTTCGTGCTCGACGCGGGCGGGCGGGTGGCGGCGCGGTTGCCTCGGTTTGCGGAGGCGGTCGAGGTGGTGGAGGTGGAGGGACTCCCTCTCCCCCGGGACGGGGGAGAGGGTTGGGGAGAGGGGGGAGGGGATCAAAACCCTCACCCCCCGGCCCCCTCTCCCGGTCCGCCCGAGTCCCCCGCCCCGGGAGAGGGGGAGAGCTGCGACTCGGGCGCGGAGATGTTCGCGGCGCTGGTCTGCGGAGTCCGGGGATTCGTGCGGAAGAACGGGATCGGGCGGGTCTTCCTCGGGCTGTCCGGCGGAGTGGATTCGGCTCTGGTGGCCTGCATCTCGGCGGCGGCCGGGGTCGAAACGACGGGTATCGCGATGCCTTCCCGGCACACCGATCCCCGGTCGACCGGGTCGGCTCGGGAGCTGGCGGCGAGCCTGGGGATCGGCTTCGAGGTGGTGCCGATCGAGCCGCTTCACGTGGCGATGGAGGGGGCTCTCGGAGAGCTGCTCGGAGAGGGAACCACGGACGAGAACCTGCAGGCCCGGCTGCGCTCGCTGATCCTCAACGCCTGGGTGAACCGCCACGGCGGGCTTCTGCTCAACACCAGCAACAAGACGGAGATCGCGCTCGGCTACGGCACGCTCCACGGCGACCTCGCGGGGACGCTGAGCGTGCTGGGCGACGTGACCAAGCCGGAGGTCTACGCCATGGCCCGCTGGCATGCCGCAAACCGCGGGCCGATCCCGGCGTTCATCCTCGACCGTCCGCCCACGGCCGAGCTGCGGCCCGGGCAGGTCGACCCGTTCGACTATCCGGTGGTGGCCCCCGAGGTGGAGGCTCTGGTGCAGGGGTTGCCCGCCGAGGGAGCCGAGGGGGAGGACGCGGACCGGTGGAGGAGACTGCTGCGGGCGTCCGAGTCCAAGCGCTGGCAGCACGGCGTCATCCTCAAGGTGAGCGAGCGCGCCTTCGGCACCGGCCGGATGGTTCCGATCACCCGCGTGGGGTAGAGTCGGTGAAACACTTATGAATCCCGACGTCGAGCAGGCGATTCCGCAGCTGGTTCAGGACGGCGTGCTGCCTCCGGCGCAGGCGTCGAAGCTGCTGCGCGAGGCCCGCGGCGAGCTGCTGTCGGTCCATGGGGAGATGCGGGCGCTGCTGTCGCTCGGCGTGCTGCTCGCCATGGGCGGCGTCGGCGTGCTCGTGGCCGAGAACCTCGACCGCATCGGCCCGGTGTCGATCGCAGTCGCGCTGGGGCTCGCCGCGGCCGGCGCCTTCGCCTGGGTCGTGAAGACGGCGCCGCCGTTCACCTGGGGACGGGTCGACGCGCCGCACCTGGCGCTCGACTCGATGCTCGTCCTCGCCATCCTGCTCGCGGGCGCGGACCTCGCCTACGTCGAGGTCAAGTTCACCGCGCTCGGGGACCAGTGGCCCTGGCACCTGCTGATCGTCGCCCTGCTCACGGGCGTGGCGGCCTTCCGCTTCGACTCCCAGCCCGCGTTCTCGCTGGCGCTCTCGACGTTCGCGGCCTGGCGCGGTCTCTCGATTGGGGTCCTGGGGGCCACGCTGCTCTCCGCCGACACGGCGGTGCCGTGGAACGCCGTCGGCTGCGGCGCGCTGTTCGCGGCCGGTGGGCTGGCGCTCACCCGCCTGCGGCGCAAGGCTCACTTCGAGCCGGTGGCCGTCCATCTGGGATGGCTGCTGATCCTGGGCGGGATGGGCGCGGGGATGATCGGGGACGGTCATCTCGGCTGGGCGGCGGCGCTGCTCGCGACCGGTGCGGCGCTTGCGGCCGGCGCCTACCGGTGCCGCCGCTTCTCGCTGTTCGCCTTCGGCGTCGTGGCCGCCTACGCGGGCCTGAGCCGGTGCGCCCTGGAGCTGGCCGACGCCGAGGTGCTCGGCTGCTTCTGGTTCAGCTCGACCTCCATCCTGGTCCTCGTCGGCCTCATCCTGGCGCAGCGCCGCCTGCGGGAGGCGCCATGACGCCCGAGCTGGAGCGGGAGGACCGGGCCGAATCCGTGCGCAAGGCCGCCGCGGCCTGGCGGCGAGCGGGGCTCGTCGGCGACGCGGTGGTCGCCGCCGTGAAGGCCCGCCACCCGGACGACCGGTCGCGCGTCGGACCGGCGTTCCGTGTCCTGCTTTTTCTGTTCACCCTGGTCGCGGTCGGCGGCGCCTTCGGATTCTTCCTCGCGCTCACCGGGATCGACTACGGACAGGACGTCGCCATGAGCGCGGTCTGTCTGCTCGGCGGCGTGGCCATGATCGCCGCGACCGAGGTCCAGATCGGCCGACTCCGCCGGCGGCAGGGCGGCACCGAGGCCGCGACCTCCTGGCTGGCGATCTCCTTCCTGCTGGCCGCGGCCATGGTGGGGTTCGATTCGATCGACAACGGCTGGGCTCCGCTCAGCCTGCTGGCCGCGGCGCTGCTCGCCCTCGCGGCGTGGCGCTGGGGCTATCCGCTCTACGCGGGTGCCGCGGCTGTCGCGCTGCTCGTGGCCTCGGCCCGCCTGCCGACCGCTCGGCTGCTGTGGATCGTCGTGCCCCTGATCGCGGCCCCCGTGCTGCTTCGCCTGGGCCGCTCGCCGCGGCTGCCTCCGGCGCACCGGGCGTCGGTCACACTCGCCGCGAGCGTCGCCCTGGCCGGGCTCTACGCCGCGGTGCATCTCGGCTCCTGGGAGGCGCACCTGATCGAGAACCTCGGAGGCCGGCAGCCCGACGCGGGTTGGGTCGACAGCGAGCTGCTCTGGTGGGGCTCGGTGGCCGCGACGGCGCTGGTGCCCGTCCTCCTGCTCGCCGCAGGCATCCGCGGACGCCGCTATCCGCTCCTGCTCCTGGGGCTCGGCACGGCCGTGGCCTCCCTGGTCACCCTTCGCTACTACGTCCACCTCGCCCCGCTCTGGGTCGTCCTCACGGTCTCGGGCGCCTTGCTGCTGGGGGCTGTCCTTCTCCTGCGCCGCTGGCTCGCGGCGGGACCGGACGGCGAGCGTCACGGCTTCACCGCGGCGCCGCTGTTCACGGACCTCGACCGCCAGCGGATTCTCGAAGCCGCGGCGGCGGCAGCGGTGTTCGCGCCAGACGCCCGGTCGATCTCCTCCGGTCCGTCGGAACCGGCCTTCAAGGGCGGCGGCGGCGAGTTTGGCGGCGGCGGGGCGAGCGGCTCGTTCTAGCGGTTCCTTCCGGGAAGAAGGAATAGTAGAGTCCCCGGCACCTTCAGGAGGTGAGCCCGGTGTCGAGAACCCCGCTGTTTCGTCTGCTCCAGCGTTCCTATGCCCTCGCCCGTGAGTCCGCCCGGACGGGCGTGCCCGCCGACGAGGTGGTCGGCCGCGCCCGCGAAGCCCGCGCGCTCACGCGCCGCGGGTTCCTGCAGGGCTCCGCGGCGTTAGCGGGGTTGACCCTGGTGGGCGGCCCGTCGCGCCTGCTGGCACAACGGGGTCAACCGAAGAGGCAGAACAGGAAGCCCGGCGGCGAGGTGCTGATCGTGGGCGCCGGCCTCGCCGGGCTCACCGCGGGATGGCGGCTCCACCAGGCCGGCATCTCCGTGCGCATCCTGGAGGGGCAGGACCGGGTCGGCGGCCGGATGTTCAGCCTGCGCGACTTCTTCCCCGACGGCCAGGTCTGCGAGCTCGGCGGCGAGCTGATCGATACCCAGCACGTCAACATCCGCAACCTCGCCGCGGAGCTGGACATCCCGCTCGACGACTTCGTGCTCGACGATCCCGCGCTCTCCCGCGAGCTGTCCTACTTCGACGGCCGGCGGATCGGCGAAGAGGAGATCGTCCAGGCCTTCCTCTCCGTCTCGGACCGCATCGTCCAGGATCTCCAGCTCATCCCGGACGGCTTCTCCTACGAGAACCCTGGAGAGGCCGTGGCCCTGGACCGGATGACGCTCGCCGAGTGGCTGGACCGCTCCGGTGCCACCGGCTGGTTCCACAAGCTGCTGAGCATCGCGTACACCACGGAGCTGGGCCTGGAGCCGGACCGCCAGTCCGCGCTCAACCTGATCACCCTGATCGATGCGGTGCCGTCGCCGTTCCGGATCTACGGCGGCAGCGACGAGCGCTTCCACGTCCGCACCGGCAACGACAGCATCCCGCTCGCGCTGGCGAAGAAGCTCGAAGGGAGGATCGAGACCGGCACGCGACTCGAATCCATCGCGAAAACCCCGGCCGGCGGCTTCCGCTGCTCGGTGCGAAAGGGCTCGTCGAGCCGCGAGCTGACCGCCGACCACGTGGTGGTGGCGATCCCGTTCACCCTGCTGCGGGACGTGAAGCTCGACGTGGACCTCCCGCCGGTCAAGCGCCGGGCCATCCAGGAGCTGGGCTACGGCACCAACGCGAAGCTCATGACCGGCTTCTCGCGCCGGGTCTGGAGGGCGCAGGGCTCGAACGGCAGCACCCTCTCCGACCTCGCCTACCAGACCTCGTGGGAGACCAGCCGCGCGCAGCCCGGAGCGCACGGCATCCTGACCAACTTCACGGGAGGCAGGCACGGCGAGGAGCTGGGCCAGGGCACCGCCGCGGAGCAGGCCGGCCGCTTCGTGGCCGACCTCGACAAGGTCTTCCCCGGCATCGCCTCGGCCCGCGCCGGCATGAAGGAGGTCCGCTTCCATTGGCCCTCCTTCCCCTGGGCGAAGGGGAGCTACAGTGCCTACCTCCCCGGCCAGTGGACCGCCTTCGGAGGTGTGGAAGGCGAGCGCGCCGGCAACCTCCACTTCTGCGGAGAGCACTGCTCCGGAGTCGCCGCCGGCTTCATGGAGGGAGCCTGCGAGACCGGAGAGAGCGTCGCCGAGGCGCTGCTGGAAGACCTCGGGCTCGGCGAGGGGATGCGCAAGGCGAGCTAGCCTCTTCACCCCCGGGACCACCGACTTCCCTCCAGCCGCGAACCAACGCCTGGC
>JANMTS010000136.1:0-6142 GCA_031390755.1 Holophagales bacterium | reverse complement strand
GGAGCCCGAGACCGCTGGAAGGATCTGGACAAGGATCTGGAAGGGGTTCAGAGCGAGCTGAAGGAGGGCGGCGCCCGGGCCAAGGAGTCGCTGGACAAGGCGCTCGACAAGCTCCGGGGTTGATCGGTTGATCCCCTTCTCCCCTCCCCGACCCTCCCCTCGTGCGACGAGGGGAGGGCGCCGCCACCCCCGCGTGCTACGGAGGGGGTGAGCACGCGGTAGGGTGGGCCCCCTCTCCCCCGGCACGGGGGAGAGGGCCGGGGAGAGGGGGAATGGGATCAACCTCTCCCTCCCCTCGCCGCGCGAGGGGAGGGACGGGGAGGGGAGAAGGGGATCAACCGAATGGGATCAATATGCTAGACTTCATGCGTAGTTGACTCGAAATTCCTCATCCTGTACCTGAACGAGCGGAGCGAGACGGAGCCATGTCCCTGGCGGTGATCAAGGCGACCAAGGGTCGCGAGCGTCCGACGATCTCGCCGGAGAAGGGGAACGAGCTGTTCGGCCTCCTTCTCCTGGCGGTGGGGACGATCCTCGCCTTCAGCCTGGCGACCTATCACCCGGGAGACCCCAGCGTCTTCCACCGCGTGACCGATCTCCAGGCCCACGCCCGCAACTGGGTCGGCCCGGTCGGCGCGCACGCCTCGTCCGTGGCCTTCTCGTTCTTCGGTCTCACCTGCTTCCTGATCCCGGTGTTCCTGCTCGTGGCCGGCTGGCGCCGGCTGCGGCGGCAGGGCGCGGTGCGGGTCGTGGGGCGCGGCGTCGGCTCGCTGCTTCTGCTCGCCTCGTCGCCCGCGCTGCTCCAGATCACCCTTGGCCGCATCCACTGGCAGGACGGCTCGGTCGCCGCCGGCGGCGCCTTCGGCAAGCTGCTGGTCGGCTTCCTGGACAGCTACTTCAGCCTCGTCGGCTCGCTGCTGGTTCTCGCGGCGGCTGCCGCGTGCGGCCTGGCCCTGGTGGTGCAGTCGACGCTCGGCGACGCGCTGACCGCATGGCGGACGCGGCTCCGGCAGGCCTGGGACAACTACACGATGGCCCTGGAGCGCCGCCGCGAGCGCCGCGAGAAGGAGCGGGCGCGCCGCCGGGTCATCACCAAGCACCTCCAGCGGGTGGTCGAGGAGAAGCAGAGGAAGGCCACGGAGGAGCCGCACATCCCGCGCATGCCCGCGAAGCGGATGATGCAGCTCGTCCAGCCGGCGGCTGCCCCCGTGCCTGCCGCTTCCGCGGCCGGTCCGGCCGCCGCGAAGGCTTCCAAGCCTCCTCTTCTCCTGGACGACGAGCCCGCGGGCGCCGGCACCGACCGGCTCGACCTGCCGATGCGGCCCGTGCCCGGCGCCCCCCGCCCCGCCCGGATCACCGAGCGCCAGGGCGAGGCCGACTACTCCGGCGTCCGCCGGGTGAGCGCCGCCGAGCTGCGCGAGGACGACGAGTTCCACGCCGTGCGCGAGGCCATCCGGGCTCCCCAGGCTCCCACGCCGGTGTCCGGAACGGCTCCGCTCATCGGCCCGATCGCCGGCGTCGGCGGTGCTGTGCCGCCGCGCAAGAAGGAGCCGCAGCCGGCCCTCCCCTTCGTGGCCGAGATTGCGCCCGGCACCCTGCCGCCGGTCAACCTCCTCCAGATGGCCGAGGGCAAGAGCGTCATGGACGAGGCCGAGCTGGTCCGCCTCGGCGAGACCATCCGCAGCCGCTGCGCCGAGTTCGGCGTCGAGGGCTCGGTCGAGGCGATCAGTCCCGGCCCGGTCATCACGGTCTTCGAATTCCAGCCGGCGCCCGGGGTCAAAGTGAGCCAGATCGTCAATCTCCAGGACGACCTGGCCCTGGCGCTCCGCGCCGAGTCGGTCCGCATCGACCGCATGCCCGGGCGCTCGACCCTGGGCATCGAGGTGCCGAACAAGGAGCGCTCGATCATCCGTCTCGGCTCGCTCCTCGCGGACGAGCGCTTCAAGAAGTCGCCCTCGGTGCTCACCATGGCGCTCGGCACGGACATCAACGGCGAGCCCTACTACGCCGACCTCGCGACCATGCCCCACCTGCTGGTGGCGGGCGCGACCGGGGCCGGCAAGAGCGTGGGCCTGCAGTCGATGATCACTTCCATCCTCTACAAGGCGTCCCGCGACGAGGTGCAGTTCATCTTCATCGACCCCAAGCGGATCGAGCTGGGCGTCTACGCCGACATTCCCCATCTCAAGTGCGAGGTCGTGGTCGATCCGAAGAAGGCGGCCAACGCGCTGCGCTGGGCGGTGGGAGAGATGGAGCGGCGCTACAAGCTGCTCGCCGAGGTTCACGTGCGCTCGATCGCCTACTACAACCGGGCGATCAAGGACCCGCAGGTGCAGGAGCGGCTGTCGCTCAACGAGGGCGAGGAGAGCCTGTTCACGGCGGCCGACCTGAAGCCGCTGCCCTACTACGTAGTGGTGATCGACGAGCTGGCCGACCTCATGATGGTCGCGTCGTCGGACGTGGAGACCTCGATCGCCCGCCTGGCGCAGATGGCCCGCGCCGTGGGCATCCACCTCATCGTGGCCACGCAGCGACCGTCGGTGGACGTGCTCACCGGCACGATCAAGGCGAACTTCCCCTGCCGCATCTCCTTCGCCACGGCGAGCCGCCACGACTCGCGGACCATCCTGGACCAGGTCGGCTCGGAGAAGCTGCTCGGCAAAGGCGACATGCTGATGATGCCGCCGGGCTCGTCGCGCATCATGCGCCTGCACGGCGCCTACATCTCGGAGCAGGAGACCGCCGCGCTGATCCGCTGGCTGAAGAAGCAGGGCAAGCCCGACCTCGATCCGGACGTCCTGAAGGCGGACGGACCCGAAGGCGGCCACGGCGAGGGCTCGGACCAGGACGACGAGCTCTACGACGAAGCCTCGCAGCTGGTCGTCACCGAGCGCCAGGCCTCGGCGAGCTTCCTCCAGCGCCGCATGCGCATCGGCTTCTCTCGCGCCGCCCGCCTCATCGACATGATGGAGCGCGACGGCCTCCTCGGTCCTCCCCAGGGCTCCAAGCCCCGCGAGGTTCTCGTCCGCCCCGACTACTTCCAGGAAGTCGCGGACTCCCGCGACGGCGTGGAAGAGTAGCTCGCGTCAACTGGAGAGCGGCCATCATCCCAAGATCGGGACGATGTCGATCTCCTGCCGCAGCTTGATTAGGCTCCGCTCCGGATACACCCCGGCGCGCAGCTGAACCCCCGGATAGATCTGCGTCCCCTGGCCCACCACCACGCCCGGGTTGAGGACGCAGTTGCAGCCCGTCATCACGCCGTCGCCCAGGACGGCGCTCAGCTTGCGGCGTCCGCTGGCGATCTGCCGGCCGTCCATGGGGATGCGGATCTCCCGGCCGTCGTGGCGGAAGTTCGACAGGATCGTTCCGGCCCCCAGGTTCACGCCCGCGCCGAGGATCGAATCGCCCACGTAGTTCAGGTGCGGCGCCTTGGCGTGAGGGAAGAGGATCGCGTGCTTGATCTCCGTGCTCGCCCCCACGATGCAGCCGTCGCCGATCCAGACGCCGCTCCGGATGTAGGCGCCGGGCCGGATCTCCACGTCGCTGCCGATGTAGACCGGCCCTTCGATCACCGCGCCCGGACCGATCCTCGTGCCCGGACCGATGACCACGCGGTCGCCGGCCAGGTGGACGTCCGGCGAGACCCGGATGCGGATGTCCTCGGACGGCAGGGCATCGAGCACGGCGTCGAGCGCGTCCCCCAGGAGAGCCCAGGGGGCGTCGGGATCGAAATGCTCCGCGAAGACGCCGGGCAGGTCGGCGAACAACAGGGGCATCGTCGGCGTGTGGGGTACGGCGATCGGTTCTGCGGCCATGGGTTTCCTGGATCTGGTTTCCGAGCGGAGTATATCCTGCGCGGGTGAGCCGGCTGCGCGTCCTGCCCCTTTCGTTCTACCGCCGGCCCGCGGACGCGGTGGCCCGCGATCTGCTCGGGCGCTGGCTGGTCCGCGACCTGGACGGCGAGCGCCTCGTGCTCCGGCTGGTCGAGACGGAGGCCTACCTGGGAGCGCCGGACCGGGCGAGCCACGCCTGGGACGGCCGCCGCACTCCGCGCAACGAGAGCCTCTACCTGCCGGGCGGCCACGCCTACGTCTATTTCATCTACGGCATGCACTGGTGCCTGAACGCCGTGACCGGCGACCGGGACATGGGCAGCGCCGTGCTGATCCGCGCCGGGGAGCCCGTGGAGGGGGAGGGGAGGATGGCGCTCAACCGGCGTCGATCCGGCTCCGTCCGGCCCGGCGACCTGGCCGGCGGCCCTGGCAAGCTCTGCCAGGCGCTGGCCGTCGACCGGAGCCTGGACGGCGTCCTTCTGAACCGGGGAGAGCTGCGGATCACCCAGGGCGAGCCGATCGAGGCGGCAACCCCGGCGGACATCCTGGCCGGTCCGCGGATCGGCGTCGACTACGCGGGAGAGGCTGCGGCGTGGCCGCTACGCTTCGCGATCCGCGGCAATCTTCATGTCTCGAAGCCCCGGGTTTTTCCCGAGCCGGCTCAGGGGTGATTGGGGGTCACGCGGACGCGCGGCGGGGCGAGCTTCACGAAGCCGCCCTTCTTGAGCTTCCAGAAGATCAGCAGCGCTTCGAGCTGCGGCATCGGGGTGATCTTGAGAATGGACTGGATGTCGTAGCTGCCGTTGAGGCGGGTGAGCATGAAGCCTTCGCCGGGCGTGAGCTTCGCGTTCGTGAGCTGGTCGAAGCTCACCGCGAGCGTGGGCACGGCGGTCAGGCTCACGCCGGACGCCTCCACGGCCTCGCGGATCTGTTTCTCACCGCGGGTGAGGGCCTCGTGGATCTCCGAGCTGTCGGGATCGAGGCTGCGGGCCGCGCGCAGGTGCCGCAGGGCGAGCTCGTAGTCGTGGTCTTCCAGGAACTTCTTGCCCGCGGCGAGCAGCGCATCGCCCGTGAGCGGCCCGGACTGGGCCGCCGGGAACGTTCCCGTCTGCTCCTTCCAGCGCGGCCGGATCACCTTGAGGCGGCCCTTGGCCCACTGCTCGTAGAGCACCTTGCAGACGTGGAACTCGCTGGAGTGGGTCTGGAGCCGGATCTCCTCGACGGTGCGCTCGTCGTTGACGAGGTCGAGGATCTGCATGGTGCCGGGGTCCGGATGCTTCAGATCCCAATCGTAGATCTGGATCGGGATGGCGTCCTGGGTGGGGATGAGCTGGCGGATGCGGCGGAACTCGTCGACCCGCTGCACGCCCTCCATGAGGATGGCCGTGATGTCCAGCGTCATGGGGACCATGGCGGCGGCGGCCGGCAGCTCGTCGTCGAGGAAGCGGAAGTCGCCCTCGGGCCAGGCGAAGATGTCGTAGATGCTCTCCTCGCTCTTGAGCTTGAGCATCTGGTGGAGATCCTCCTCCTTGAGGATCTCCTTGGTGACCAGGATCTTGCCCAGGAGCATGCCGGTGGCTTCCTGGAGCTCCATGGCCTTGGAGAGCGCGCTCTCGCTGATCAGGCCGTGGCTGACCAGGAAGTGGCCGAGATACTCCTCCGGACGTGTCGAGGCGGTCGAGACGATCTGGCCGTCGCGGAAAAAGACCTTCTTTTCGACCTTGTCGGTCTTGATTTCGAGCGTGCCGGTCTTGCGGCTTTGGGAAAGCCACTGAAGCAGCTCTTCGAGCTGCATCGTCCGCAGATTGCCTACGATTCCCATGATTGACCGGGCCGATTATAGATCCGCGGGAATACGTTGGCGCGTGAGCCTCGCGAACGGTTTGAGACCGCTCCTCATCTGCGGGCCGGGGTCGTCCCCCTCTGGCCTTGGTAGTGACTGCTCGATCCGGGCTCGCCGTAGGCGATCTCCGGCTCCGACTCCATGGCGATGAAGATGAGCTGGGCGATTCGCCGGCCCGCCTCCAGCACGAACGGGGAGGGCCCCAGGTTCTGGAGCTCCAGGGTGATCTCGCCCTCGAAGCCGGGGTCGCACCAGCCGGCCAGGGAGTGGTTGATCCACAGCCGGCCGAGCGTCGACTTGAGCTTGAGGTCGCAGGCCACATTGCGGGGGATGCGCACGTACTCCATGGTCGAGGCCAGGACCACCTCGCCGGGAAAGAGCTTGATGCTGGGGGCGCGGATCTCCTCGGGATCCCGGGTCGGGCAGATCCAGTGCTCGCTGACGCGGACGTCGTAGCTGGCGG
>JANMTS010000097.1:0-149286 GCA_031390755.1 Holophagales bacterium | reverse complement strand
CGCGGATACCACCAGGATCGCGCCGTCCATCTGCGCCGCGCCGGTGATCATGTTCTTCACATAGTCGGCGTGGCCGGGGCAGTCGACGTGCGCGTAGTGGCGCTTCTCGCTCTGGTACTCGACGTGCGCCGTCGCGATCGTGATGCCGCGCTCGCGCTCTTCAGGGGCCTTGTCGATCTGATCGAAGGCGATGAAGTTGGCCAGGCCCTTGGAGGCCAGGACCCGCGTGATCGCCGCCGTCAAGGTCGTCTTGCCGTGGTCGACGTGTCCGATCGTGCCCACGTTGACGTGGGGCTTGGAACGGTTGAACTTTTCCTTCGCCATGATCTCTCCTCGAATCTCTCAGAATCGTCTCGGGCTTGTTTCCAATCGGCTGCCTTGGGAGCAGTCGATCAGCCGGCGGCCTTGGCGACGATCTCCTCACTGACGTTCTTGGGGGCCTGCTCGTAGGCCGCGAACTGCATGGTGTACGTCGCGCGTCCCTGCGACTGGGAGCGCAGATCGGTGGCATACCCGAACATCTCGGACAGCGGCACCCGGCACGAGATCGCCTGGGCGTTGCCCCGGCCTTCCATGCTCTGGATGCGGCCGCGGCGCGAGGTGATGTCGCCGACGATCGAGCCCATGTAATCCTCGGGGGTCACGACCTCGACCGCCATGATGGGCTCCATCAGCACCGGACGCGCCCGCTTGCAGGCATCCTGGAAGGCCATGGAACCGGCGATCTTGAACGCGATCTCGGAAGAGTCGACGTCGTGGTACGAGCCTTCGTAGAGGTCGACCTCGACGCCGGTACACGGGAACCCGGCCAGCGGACCGGTCTCCAGCGCTTCCTTGATCCCCTGCTCGATCGGCTTGATGAACTCCTTGGGGATCGAACCGCCGACAACCTTGTTGTTGAAGATGAAATCACCCTCGGTGGTCGGACGCATCCGGATCTTGGCGTGGCCGTACTGGCCGCGGCCGCCGGTCTGACGAACGTAGCGTCCCTCGCCCTCGGCCTCGGCCGTGATGGTCTCCTTGTAGGCGACCTGCGGCTTGCCGACGTTCGCGCCCACCTTGAACTCGCGCAGAAGGCGGTCGGTGATGATCTCCAGGTGAAGCTCGCCCATGCCGGAGATCAGCGTCTGGCCGGTGTCCGGCTCGGTGTGAACCCGGAAGGTCGGATCTTCCTGCATCAGCTTGGCGAGCGACATGCCAAGCCTCTCCTGGTCGGCCTTCGTCTTCGGCTCGATGGAGACCGAGATCACCGGCTCGGGGAACTGCATGGCTTCGAGGGCCACCGGGAACTTGCCGTCGCAGATCGTGTCGCCGGTGGTCACGTTCTTCAGACCCACCGCGGCCGCGATGTCGCCGGCCCAGACCTCGTCGATCTCTTCGCGCTTGTTCGCGTGCATCTTGAGCAGACGGCCGATGCGCTCGTTGGTGCCCTTCTTGGCGTTGAGCACCGACATGCCGGACTCGATGTGACCCGAGTAGACCCGGAAGAAGGCCAGCTGGCCGACGAACGGATCGGTCATGATCTTGAACACCAGGCCCGCGAACGGCTCTTCGTCGGACGAGCTGCGAATGATCGGCTGCTCCGTGTCCGGGCTGATGCCCTGGATCGGCGGAATGTCGAGCGGCGACGGCAGGTAGGCGACCACCGCGTCGAGCAGCGGCTGCACACCCTTGTTCTTGAAGGCGCTGCCGCACAGCACCGGCTGCACCTGGCCGGCGACCGTGGCGCGGCGCAGGGCGGCGCGCAGCTCGTCGTTGGAGACCGCCTCACCCGAGAGGTACTTCTCGAGGAGCTGGTCGTCCGTCTCCGAAATCGACTCGACCATCTTCTCGCGCAGCTTGTGGCAGCGGTCGAGATAGTCCTCCGGAATGTCGACGAGCGTGTAGTCCGCGCCCATCGCCTCGTCCGTGTACGCAATACCCTTCATCTCGATCAGGTCGATGATGCCCTGGAAGTTCTCTTCCGAGCCCCAGGGGTACTGAATCACCACCGGATTCGCGGCCAGGCGGGTGATCATCATGGACACCGTGCGGTCGAAGTCCGCGCCGATGCGGTCCATCTTGTTGACGAACGCGATCCGCGGCACCTTGTAGCGATCGGCCTGGCGCCACACCGTCTCCGACTGCGGCTCCACACCGGCCACCGAGTCGAACACGGCCACGGCGCCGTCGAGAACGCGCAGCGAGCGCTCCACCTCGGCCGTGAAGTCCACGTGACCGGGGGTATCGATGATGTTGATCCGGAATCCCTTCCAGTAGCAGGTCGTCGCGGCGGACGTGATCGTGATGCCGCGCTCCTGCTCCTGAACCATCCAGTCCATCGTCGCGGTGCCCTCGTGGACCTCGCCGATCTTGTAGTTCACACCCGTGTAATACAGGATGCGCTCGGTCGTCGTCGTCTTACCGGCATCAATGTGGGCCATGATGCCGATGTTTCGGGTGTCTTTCAGCGCGAATTGACGTGCCATGATGCTACCGCTTTCCCGTCCTGACCCTGATCATTCTCAAAAGTTTCATCTCAAAAAACGCGGCTTACCACCGGTAATGAGCGAAAGCCTTGTTGGCTTCGGCCATGCGATGCGTGTCTTCCTTCTTCTTGATGGCGCCGCCGCGATTCTCCGCGGCATCCAGCAGCTCGCCGGCAAGCCGGGCCCGCATGGTCTTCTCGCCACGCCCCTGAGCGGTCTGGATGATCCAGCGCATCGAAAGGGCAAGCTTGCGGCTCGGGCGAACCTCCACCGGAACCTGATAGGTCGAGCCGCCGACGCGGCGGGACTTGACCTCGACCGCCGGCTTCACGTTCTCGACGGCCTTCTTGAAGACCTTCATCGGATCGTCGGTCGTGCGCTGCCGGATCGCCTCGAGGGCATCGTACAGAATGCGCTCGGCCACCGACTTCTTGCCGTCCTTCATGATCACGTTGACGAACTTCGTCACGAGCTGCGAGTTGTACAGCGGATCCGGGAGGATCTCGCGCTTCGGAATTTCTCTACGCCTGGGCATGGCTCTATCTCACGCCTCCGTTACGACTTGGGACGCTTCGCGCCGTACTTGGAGCGACCCTGCCGCCGGGCTTGTACGCCGACAGCGTCCAGGGTGCCGCGAATCACGTGATAGCGAACGCCCGGCAGATCCTTCACACGGCCGCCGCGAATGAGCACGATCGAGTGCTCCTGGAGGTTGTGTCCGACACCTGGGATGTAGGTCGTGACCTCGATCCCGTTGGTGAGGCGGACGCGGGCGACTTTGCGCAGCTCCGAGTTCGGCTTCTTCGGCGTCTGGGTGTAGACGCGAACGCAGACCCCGCGCCTCTGCGGCGACGACTGCAGAGCCGGACTCTTCGTCTTCGAGACGACGCGCTCGCGCCCCTTGCGAACCAATTGGTGAATCGTCGGCATACCGTCCAGATCTCCTCGATCCGTTGTTCCAGTGACTGACACGAAGCGGCATCGTCCCCACCTCAGGATGGGTCGACGGCCAAAACTTCGGCCCCGAACGTGGTTCAGGGGTCTATCGGGTCTTCTTTGGTGAGAAGACAATCGCCCCGGTTCCTGGCGGAACCCTCGGCGAAGCGAAACCCGCAGATCCTAACTGAATGGCATGCGGGGAGTCAACCCCCCGCGGCCACAAACCTCGTGGTCGCCTCAGCGGGAAGGCGGAGTATAGGGCAACCCCCTCCAATGCGCAAGGGGTCATCTTTGCGCCCTTTTTCCCGTTCGGATCACCAGAGCCAGACGATCAGGCCGCCGCCCAGGATCGCCGCTCCGAACAGGACCGCGATGCGCGCCTGAAGCCCCCGCGAGCCCAGGGCGGCCACGATGCCGGCCTTGAATCCCAGGTTGGTCAGGGACGCCAGAAGGATGGCCTTCCACCCCGTCTCCGCGTCGAGCCGCGCCGACTGCACGAGGCGGGCGGTGGAGAGCGTGATCGCGTCGACGTCGGTCAGCCCCGAGAGCGCGGCCACGGTATAGAGGCCGGCGTTGCCGAACCGGTCCCTGGCGAAGGCCACGGCCAGGAGGACCGTCACGTAGAGCGCGCCGAAGACGAGCGCGGCCTTGAGCTCGGCCGGGTTGCCCGGCTCGGGCGGCTCGCCGTTGCCGTCGCGTCCGGCGAGCCAGGCCGCCAGGGACAGCAGCGCCATCCATCCCAGCATCGCGGCGAGCGGCGGCGCGAGCTCGGCGAACCGACCGCGCGCCACGGCCGCGACCTCCAGGAGAACGCGCGCGTAGAGGACGGTCGAGGCGAGCATCACGACCAGGGCGGCCAGGCGGGCGAGATCGGGCGTCTCCCGGCTCCGGCGGGCGTAGGTGGCGGTGGTGGCCGTGCTGGAGATCATGCCGCCGAGGATGCCCGCGAGCACGGTGCCGGCCGTGGCCCCGAACAGCTTGTAGGCCACGTACCCGGCCAGGGAGAGGCCGACGATGAGCACGACCATCCACCAGGCCTGGTAGGGGTTGAGGGCGCCGTACGGCCCGAGGTTGTGATCGGGCAGGACGGGCAGGATCACCAGGGAGATGAGGACGAACTGCATGATGGCCCGGAGATCCTTCTCGCCGATCTTCCCCACCAGCTGGTGGAGCGGCTCGCGCAGGTGCAGAAGGACGGCCACGATGCCGGTGAGGACGATGGGGACGGCCATGGACCCGGTCACGACCCAGGCGCCGAGGCCGTACATGAGAAGGGCCGCGAACTCGGTGGTCTGCCCGGGCTCGGCCTCGCGGTTCTGGAGCCGCACCAGGTTGCCGGCGGTGACGAGCCCGGCGGTGACGAGGAACCCCACCCCGATCAGCCAGCCGCCGTACACCTTGGCGAGCTGGGCCGAGACCGCGCCGAACAGGCTGATGAGCGCGAACGTCCGGATGCCGGCGATGGCCGGGTCCACCCGCTCCCGCTGGAGCCCGACCAGAAGGCCCAGCCCGAGGGCGACGGCGAGTTGGATGAAGATGTCGGGGATCATGGCGGGGAGGAGTCTACGACGGCCCGCTCCTCGCTCGCGAGACAGGACCGGGGGCATCCGCCCCAATTGTCCTTCCCCCAAGGACAACTTTGCGCTAATCTGTCCTTCGTGGAAGGACAAGATTCGCGCGACGCCGTCATTGAGGCCCTGATCGCCGATTTTCAGGAGCGGGAGCTTCCCCGGGTGACGCCGCGGAGTCTTTCGCTGCCGTCGATCCCCGGCAAGGCGGACGTGGTGATCGGGATGCGCCGGTCCGGCAAGACGTGGTTCCTCTACCAGAGGATCGCCGAGCTGCTGGCCCAGGGGATCGACCGCAGCCGACTCCTCTATCTCAACTTCGAGGACGAGCGCCTGCTTCCTCTGGCCACGGCGGACCTGGCGCGGATTCCCGAGGCGTTCTATCGCCGGTTCCCCGCCAGCCGCGAGCAGCCGTGCTGGTTTTTCTTCGACGAGATCCAGAACGTCCCCGGCTGGGAGACGTTCGTGCGCCGGCTTCTGGACACCGAAACGCTTTCGCTGATCCTGACCGGCTCTTCAGCACGGCTTCTGAGCCGCGAGATCGCCACCAGCCTGCGAGGCCGGAGCCTGGCCACCGAGATCCTGCCCTTCAGCTTTGCGGAGTCCCTGCGTCACGAAGGCGTGGAGATCCCGGAGGCCTGGCCGCCCGGAGCCAAGGCGCGCTCCATGCTGGAGCACCGGTTCGAGCAGTACCTGGAGCGAGGGGGCTTTCCGGAGGTGCAGACGCTCACGCCGGATCTCCGGGTTCGCGTGCTTCAGGACTATCTGGATGTGGTGATCTTCCGGGATGTCGTCGAGCGCCACGGCGTGGACAACCTGCCGGCCCTGCGGTACCTGGAGCGCAGCCTGCTGGCGAGCCCGGCCGGCCGCTTCAGCGTCAGCAAGCTGTACAACGACCTCAAGTCCCAGGGGATCAAGGTCGGCAAGGACACGCTCTACGCCTACCTCGACCACCTGGAGGACAGCTTCCTTCTCTTCACGGTCCCGATCGCCTCGCCCTCCCTCCGAGCGCGGCAGGTCAATCCCCGGAAGTGCTACCCGATCGACCCGGCGCTGGCGGCGGCCGTCTCCTTCCGCGCGTCGGGAGACGTCGGCCATCTCCTGGAGACCGTGGTCTACCTGGAGCTTCGGCGCCGCGGCCGGACCCTGTCCTATATGACGACCCCTTCCGGCTACGAGGTCGACTTCCTGGCCGAAGACATCAGGGGCTCACGAGAGCTCGTCCAGGTCTGCGCCGACCTGGAGGCGCCGGCAACGCGCCAGCGCGAGCTTCGGGCCTTGGAGGAGGGCCTGATCGAAACCTCCTGCGAGCGAGCCTCTCTCGTTACCTTGAGAGATGAAGGCTCTGTTGAGGTTGCTGGCAGGACGGTGCGGATCGTGCCGGCCTGGCGGTGGGCGTTGGAGGAAGCCCGGGTGACACTTAATACTCAGGAGGATTCATGAGGACGGTGGAGTTGATTCTCGATGAGGCCCTCCTCGAAGAGGTCGACCGAGTGGCCCATTCTCTCGGAACGACTCGATCCTCGTTCATCCGGGACGCTCTTCTGGTCGCCCTGGGACGGCTCGAGGAGAGGCAGCTCGAAGACATGCACCGATCGGGCTATGCCCGGCATCCCGTCAGGCCTGGCGAGGTTGCCGGCTGGGACACCGAGCAGGTCTGGGGCGACTGACGCAGCGGGGCCAGGTCTGGCTGGCCCTCCTCCGTCTGGCCGGCCCTCAGGCCGCTCGACTGGTGCTTTTGCATAGGGCAAGTTTGCCCAAACCTAACCTCCCTGGAAGAACAAGATTCGCGCGGTGCCCTCAACCTACCGCCTGATCCCATCCAGGTCAGCTATCCGCCAAAACGTGGTGCGAGTTGAGCCAGAACGCCCGAACACCGGAGCATCTCGCCCAGATCGTATATCCCTATCCTTCCGGGATCTTAAGCCCAGTGCAGGCCAAGGCGGGATGCCCGGGCGAAAGAACCCTGGAAATCAAGGGAACACAGGAGGCAGCCTTCGAACTACCGAGTTATCTGCAAACTCGTTCCTTCTCTCTTGAGGAATAGCCTGCACATATCGAACAAAATCATATCTTGCTCGCGGCGCATTAATAACAACCCCTTCGAAGGCATAAACCGGCACAAGGTGATCTTGTGGCTTGCGAGGTGGTAAAAGGTAATACCCAAACGACCGACGGAGCACTCGAACCACTCCCGAGCAAGTGCTCAAAGACGGATCCTTCATTAGAAGTTCCTCGGCCTCATTCAAACACATGATCGGCACTACCCCACTCTTCATTGCAGCCCTTGAAAAAAAGAGAACCTCGCTTAGCTCACACTCGTGCACTGAAGCCCGGAAGCATGCGCCCGGTCCAAACAAAGGGAAACCCCCTAGCGTAAGCGGAAACTCAACATGACGAGCAACTCGGAAAGCAACACTTGAGCTACCCGCCTGATTTTCCTCAATAGCGGTAGTAAAACTCTCCCAGGGGTCTGAAAATCGATAATCTTTCAGTCCTACGTGCTGCAGTAGCAAGGGCGTAATATTAACTATCTTTCCAATAGGGAACGGTCCAGGCGAAATTCCTCTACGTGAACGGGCTGGTCCAGCAATTTTCCGATTCCACCAGAACGAAAGGCTTTCATCGAAGATCTCCAAGGAAGCATTTGGCGAAAGAACTTGCCTAGCTCCGTATTCATGAAGAAACTCATGGCCCTTCAATCCAAAATACTTTTCAAACGTTTCCGCATGGAGGCGATCAGAACTACGATCAGGGCTCGCAAACAGTGGAACCTCGTGGCCTAGACTCGATATTTCCGAGAAAGTAGCCACAGATTTTTCTGCACTCCCTATCAAACAGCTAAACTGATATTTACCCGCGGGAAGAGGGTTCAGATGTGGCCAGGCAATCTCCTCTGGGTCATCGCTAAGGAAAGCACGCAGCGAGGACCCTGAAAAAGCACCACTCTCAAGCGTTGCCTGTCTCCAAGCCTCTGATATAGGTAGCTTTTCTTTTAATCGATAAGCGAAGTATTCTCCACGCTCGGTGCTTTGCCCAGGAGACCCTGCAAAACCCAACATGTAGCGCAGTCCGCGGAATGCGCTCTCCCAAGGCGTACAATTACTCAGCATCTGACAGCAATCAAACGCAGCGATCACCAACTTATCTCCCATCGCCATTTCGTTTGGCGAGGCTGCGTCTCCGCTAAAAAACTCGGGCCCTTCCTGCGACCCATGCCCCGAATAGTATAAGATAGGAGACACATCCGCCAGCGCTGCATCACCATTCCCTTGCAATCCGAATTGTCGATCATCGACTTGAGCTTCTTTGCTTTCATAGCATTGTTTGTCGACGTCAAATCCCATACCCTTGGCGAATTTCTCAACAGTTTCCTCGCTGTAAGGTAAGGGTACATCCGCATAGCCCTCAAGCGAAATCAATGAAGCCTCCTTCACTTCTCTACCTCCTTGTGCTGGCATGCAGCTTGACCTTTGTGGTTCACAGAATTAGTCGACTTCAGAGACTCGTCCGAGCCGTGCTGATGGAGAGCCTCAACATTTGGCACATTCATCGAAACAGTAGAAATTGCATTTTGAAAGGTCAGCGGCGCGAAATAAGTAGGAGGGCACTTCGGATTAGAAGCAGCAGTTACGCGCGGACAAAAATTCGACCGGTCGGGATGCGGTATCGGAAAGGATGGAGCCCATGTGCATAAGCGGTAGTATTCTTCATAATGATGGTCGGGATCGAACGGTCTAGGCGGTTGATTCAATTTAAGAACATCCTCCAGCGGCATATTTATGATCCATACTCTAATCGTTGCGGAGCTCGGTTTAAGGTGAAGCGACAGCTGTTGTGAGTAGCCTCTAAATGGGGCTGAGGCAATAGTAATACCTCCAATTGTGTCAGGTAAACGTTTCTTCCAGACTACTTGCTCGGCGAGCGCAACCGACTCTGCTCCTTCAAACCACCAACGAACAAGCCCTTGAGATGTAGACCTAAATTTCTCCGTTTCAAAAATTCCGACGCCTAGGCGCGTGCGTGCTGAGATCAGGTATCCAAGATCCACAGAAGTTAATATTGCCGGATCTATTGCACCTGGGTTTTTAGCGACCCATGTAAAATCCTTGTCGTCCTTATCTTGTGTTGGGCATGGCCTTGGAGGATATGGACGATTCCCGACAGTAAACCTCAATGAGTTATTCCCCAATGGGTCTAGTTTCTTAGGCTCAAGAGCGTCGCGAGCTAAGATCATGAGTTCCTCGCCATCGAGGACGAAGCCCCTCCTCTTTCCGCCGTCAAAAGACAATTCACTTCCCGCTTGTCGATTCCCCCTTGGTTCGTTAGCTATTGTGGTCTCAGGCTCAATGTAGCAAGCGGAATCAACTAAAAGAATGCTTCTATGAGTTCCATGTGGTGAATTTTGGGCATTGACTAGTACTACAGTGGCCTCATTAAGGGGATCTGAAATATCCCTTTCCGGGATGATGGCGCAAAGACCTGTAAAGTGAATTTCAAGCGTAAAGTCCATACTTTTCTCCGGCTTTAGTTGGATTCAGTTTTTTAGATCCACCCGACCACATGCGCGCTAAGTACTTGAAGCGAAGCCCAAGTTCTGACGGGACTATGCCGAACTCTCGTGGCTTGAGTTTGTCGGAGAGCCTCCAATGCATCCTCTCCTTTCAGAAATCGGTCATAGAAATCCGTCGAGAGTGATGTGGTTGATTTATCGTCTAGGTCCCACAAACTTGCAATTACCTCTTTTCCCCCCGCGGCCAGAAATGAGCGCGCCAAACTGAGGACGCCCTCTGATGCGATTGCTCCGCCTCCACTCCTGCAGGAGGCCATAAAGATTAACCGAGTCCGTGATAGAGACAGTTCCTCAATTTCGGCAGCGCTGAGCGTACCAGTATCGTCAGGTGCGGCCGGGGCCAGCAGTAGTCGCGAGAGATGAGGGTGATCGGAATTGAGTAGCGCGTGCGTCCCCAA
Source organism: Holophagales bacterium (assembly GCA_031390755.1). Lineage (GTDB taxonomy): Bacteria > Acidobacteriota > Thermoanaerobaculia > Multivoradales > UBA5704 > DATMER01. The sequence goes on along the minus strand of JANMTS010000097.1, from coordinate 139,340 downwards.
GTGGAGTATCGGCCATTGCACTGCCTCCCGCAGGAATGCTTCCTTCGTGGCCTCTCTCCCTTTCAACACTAGGGATCTGTCAGGAAACAACTTTGCGAGTTCGGCTCCTTCCTCATCGGCTCCGCTGAGGCCCGAGAGGGTCGGAAACAAACCACGGCTGAAGCCGGGATTCGAGATGATCAATAGGCCTGACCGGGCATCGGCCATCGCAGGTCGGTCGATCGCAGAGTAGGGGCTTGAACTCGGGGATACCGCCGAGGCATAGTCCTCTACCAAGAAACGTCCGGTCTTCCGGTTGCGTAGGGCCGCGAATGGGACGAGGTGGAGGCTCTTGTCAGGCACAAAATAAATTCGGTCGCCAGCAGGAATTCGGGAAAGAACGGGCTTAATAATCGCCTCATGGAGAGTCGCCAGGTTCGCCTCTACTAGGTCTCTCTCCGGAACCTCGCGCTGAATATTTCGCCGACAGTTCATTACCAGTTGGTCGAGGCGCTGCGCAGAGACTGGAACCGAGATCATCGCGGGCTTGACATCCCGGCGTAGGATCCAGATCAGCAGGCGCTCCGGCAGCGAGGCATAAGCCACTAAAGACACGCCATGAGGGAGCCCGCGCATGATATCGCTCAGAGACAGAGGCTTTGCTTGGCGATCCGACTTCATTCGGTCCAGCAGCACGCGCGCCCTCTGCTGCTCAGCTGTATTGAATGCGACAGCCGTCCCTTCGGGACCGTTCGCCCGTAGATCAATCAGTAGGTCAAAGAGCTGCCGGGCCTGATCAAAATGAACGATTCGCAACTCATCTTCCTTGATCTCGCCGCGTTGCCGCTCGAACTCTCCGATTCCTGATACCAGATCAACCTCCGCCGCCGCAGTATTTCCGGAGGCAATCAGCGCCTGGGCACGCGCCAAGTAGGCCTGGACGATCGGGTATTGGTTCCCGACAGCTTCGTAGATTTCCAACGCTTGGCTGAGCAATGCCACGGCCTCCGCCGGCTGATCCAGGGCGAGCAGCCTACCTTCTGTGAGCAGGATATCCGCTTCGCGGCTCCGGCGCTCGTCGCGATCCTCAATTCGCGCACAGGTGTCCTTTGCCTGATCTAAATGGAGGCGCACCTCAACTTTGTGTCCTGCCTGCAACGCGGTCTCCGCCTGCCGCAGAAGGGCGTGCGTACGACCAGAAGAATCATCCGGATTATGGAGCGACACTTTTGCCACCTCTCCGCGGAAAAGCAGCGCAACGTTCAGGAGTCGCTCCTTGGCTGCTGCATCGGCAGTCTTGTCCAGCCCCGTATAGAGCCGCCGGGGATCTCCGTCTTCGACCGCAATCCCCAAGCCTCTGTGAAGGTGGCCCCAAGCCTGCCTTCGGTCTCCCACAAAGAGCGCTGCCTCCGACAGGAGCTGCTCAAGGCCAGCGATCTCCGGCAAGGCATCCGATTTCTCAAAGAATGGAAGACCGGCTTGGTAAGCCTCGGACGCTGCCTCAGGCTCGCCCAGGCCCATATGGGATAAGCCGATCATCCACCAAGAGCGCCCCTGAAGGCTCGGATATCGGTCAACGCCCGACCTCGCCAGAATCTCCTGAAAGCGCTCGATCGCTGTGCGGCGATCGTAGCGCTGGTAAGCACAGACTCCCAGTTGGTAATCCGCCCAGTCAGACATGGGGCTATGCACCGCCCGGAAAGCCACCCGAGCCCGAACCAGTAAGCCCTCCCCCGCAGTTCCCTGATTGTCCAAGCAAAGCCGGGCACCTTGTTGATACTTGCCGAAGGCGGTAGCCAACGAAGCCAGCCCGATATAGTCCTCAGATTGAAGGAGCCGATTAAGGGCAACGGCGGAGTCCTCCACCATGTGCTCGCCTGCGATCTCGGCAAGGACTGCGCCCAACGCCGAAGCTTCCTGAAGTTTGCGCCTAGCTTTCTCATCATCGCCAGTGGCGTAAGCTTGAGCCCAAGCAGGCAGCACCTCGTTCTCAGCATGAAGTCGAGCTCGGAAAGGGAACTCTCCCACAATTCTGCGAAGCGCCTGCTGGTCTCCGGCCAGTGCCGCCATCTCCAGGGTACCTGTTTGCTGGCGCCAAGCTTCGATCCGTGTCGAGTGCTCAAGATGCTTCCGGTGAAGGGTGGCTTCTGCCTTCCACTCCTCGTCGTCTGTGGAGCCCTCGATCTCTTTCCAGGCGCCTTGCGCCCTGTCGATCAGGAAATTCCTCTCGAGGGCCAGTGCAAGATTGAATCGCGCCTCTGGAAGTTCGTTGTCGGCTTGGACTGCCCTTAAGGCGGCTTCAAGAGCGCGAGGGTAGTTCCAGGCGGCTCCCCGATCAGCGCTCGCCAGATATACCGCGGAGAGATCGCTCCAGAGGTACGCGCCGGCCCCTGGCTCAGACGAGGCTTCTTCCAAATCACCGATGACAGATTCTAGCCTGGCAGCCAGACTAGCTCCACCAATCAGATTTAATAAGGCGCGAACGCCGGACGCATCCGGAGAAGGATCGTTAACAATCCGCCTCTCGATCTCTCTGAGAGTTTGTCTGAAGTCGCGGGACACGCCAATCTGGGTTCCCAATGGGGCATAATCGAGTCCCGCAAGCCTCGCTTCAAAGGGCCGTGCTGGCCCAGCCTCGTCGATGAGCCGGCAACGAAGGTCTGCGATCGAATCTTGCGGATGGTTAAAGCCAGCCCAGGCTCCCATGGCAAGACCTAGAACGAGTAGGCCAATCCAATGGCGCCGACGGATCACAGGAGGTTTTCGCTCAATAGGATCCTGCTTGGGGTCAACACCTTGCATGACCTCTTCCCCGTCCCCCTATGCGCGTCATAGACACAAGCGCGAGCCGAGTTCTACAGCAGGGCTTCTGTCACGTCTAACTCCCTACAGTGCCTTCTACGTGCGCTTCAAAGCTTGGTTGCAGGATAACAGCCTGCGCGCCTTCTCCGAAGCAAGGCATTTCTGTATTCCTCGATATGCCCGCCTCTTGCCACCAGGGATTAGGACGGACCCAACCACCGTTTTCCCCCCGTCTCCTATAGAATCCAGGTAGATCTGGTAACTCTTTGCCCGAGCGAACGCCACTACCCTCCAGATGACCCCAGACCAACTCTTCCTCTCCCAGCTCCCCTACATCAAGAAGGTGGTGGCCCAGACGTGCCGCCGGTGCCATTTCCGGAAGGAGGAGGCGGAAGACTTCGCTGCCAAGGTCAACTTCATGCTGTTCGAGGACGACTATGCCGTGCTGCGGCAGTTTCAGGGGAAGAGCTCCCTTGAACGGTACCTGACGGTCGTCATCAAGCGATTTCACCTCGACTATCTGAATCGGCTCTGGGGCAAATGGCGGCCCTGTGCCGAGGCGGTGCGGCTCGGGCCGGTCGCGGTGCGGCTGGACATGCTGCTGACCCGGGAGAGATTGACGTTCGACGAGGCGGTGGAGACCCTCCAGACGAACCACAAGGTGGAGATGTCCTGGCAGGAGCTTCACGACATGGCGGTCCGGTTCCCCCCGCGGACCTCTCGCCCGGGCGAGGAGGGGGACGAGACGCTCGACTTCGTCCCCGATCCCACCGAGAGGGCGGATGAGCACGTTGTGGCTCGGGAGAGGGCTGTCGTCCGGGAACGCGTCCTGCGGGAGCTCAAGAAGGCTCTGGCTACCCTCCCGCCGGAGGATCGGCTCATCCTCAGGATGCGAATGTGGAGCCGCTTCTCCATCCCCCTGATCGCCGAGGAGTTGCAACTCGACGAGAAGGAGCAGAAACAGCTCTACCGGCGCATCGAACGGATTCAGGAGCACTTGAAGAGGGAGATGGAGCGGCAGGGCATTCGCAAGGAGGACATCCAGGATCTGTTCGATGAGTGATGCCTCCTTCGATTTGGTCCGGGATGGGCGTAATCTGGGATCGGGGTCCGTCCATACGATTGACAGCTCCATAGGGTTGCATCTATTGACGAATTTCAAGTTCTTCTATGCGGGTCATGAACATGTCTACTGAGGTCCATCCATCCGTCGAGGACATCGCCGCCTTCCTGGACAGAAGGCTGTCGAGGGAGGATCGCGCACGGGTCATCGCCCACCTGGCCGATTGCGGGGACTGCTACGAGGTGTTTGCGGAGTCGGTCCAGTTCCAGATCGAAGAAGGGGAAGAGGACGAGGACGACGAGGAAGGTAAGAAGATCGCCGCCGAGACCTCTGCTCCCATCGCTCCACTGCTCCGCTTCCCCGAGATTCCAACCCCGGCGGCTCCGGTCATCCCCTTGAAGAAGAAGGAGATCGCCACCTGGATCGCGGCGGTGGCGGCTGTGGCGGTGATCTCGGCAGGGGGGGTGAGCGTCAAAATCTTCCTGAATTCGACCATGCCCGAGCTGACCACGGCGGCGATGGTCGATGCGAAGGTGCTCTCGGACAAGCGGGTTGCCGTGGACGGCTTCTGGGATCCATGGGTGACTCGGGGCACTGAGGACGAAGGGAGCGGTCTCATGTCCACCGCTCACGAGACGCTGCTGGGCGCCCATGCCGTCGACCTCAGCCTCAGCCTCCGCCGGAACGACCGCGATCGAGCCCTGAACGACCTCGCCTTCATCAACGGCCACATGAGCGAGTTGCTCTTCTGGCCCGATCAGACCCAGGCCTACAAGGAGATCCAGCGACGAATCTACGAGGGCGCAGCCCCAAAGGATTTCCTCCGAAGGGCGGAGGAAGTCGAGGCGACCTTGCCTGTGAAGGAGGCTCCCTACTTCGCCCTCGGCAAGTGGACGGAAGCCGGCCGGCTTTCCGCGGTGGCCGAGAATCCGGACTTCTTCCTGGACTCCCGGAACACGCGGTTCCTGAGGGCGTTCCTCCGCAAGGAGGAAGAGACGCTCGACGAGAGCGCGATCGCCCTGCTGGAGAAGGTTCGGGAGACGCTCGGCGACCTGGAGCCTTCAGCGCTCCCCTATCCTCAGCTCCGCGAGCAGCTCGGAGCCATCCTCACGCACTACCAGGAACAGGTCGAGTCGGACTCGGGCGTTTAGCCCTTTCTTTTGTCACAAAGAAGGTTATGTCGTCACAGTGTAAGCTTCTTTGTGACAAGATAACTTTATGTCGCCACAAACAAGCTTACACTGTGGCGACATAACCTTATCCGTTACGAAATAAGCTTTTCTGGTACTACCTATCCTTATCTGTTACGAAATAAGCTTATCTGAGGCGAAGCAATCCTACGTTGTGACGAAGTAGACTTTCCTGAGGCGAAATAACTTTATACTGCGGCGAATAAAGCTTATTTGTGACGACATAAGCTTATTTGTTCCAAGTTAAGCTTTTTTGTGACGAATTGGAGCGGCTGGAGCCTGGCGAAGGGCGATGACGCGGGGGCGCTTCAGGCTTTCCCGGCTTCCCGAAGATAGAGGTCGGCGAGGGATTGGACCTCACGGAGAACCGCGTCCCGCCGCTCCTTGAGCTCCCCGGCGAGCCGCGTTCTGGTCTTGAGGACGAGGTAGGCTTTCGCCTCCGTCCAGAAGAGCCGCCGCTGCTCGTGGAACAGAAGCGCCGCGTAGCCGGTCAGCGGACCCGCTAGAAAGACGACCGCTCCCAGCCAGGCGTTCCCGGCAAAGCGAGCCAGGAGCACGGCCTCGGCGATCCAGAACATCGGGTAGAGGAAGAGGCCGCTGAAGACCTTGTAGGTGGCGACCTGGTCCGGCGAATCGCGCACCACCCAGCCTGCTCCCCGCACGAGGTAGAAGGGCAGGATGTTCAGGGCCGTGCCCACCGCCGCCAGGGGGAGATGGACGAGCAGCCTCAGAAGGGCTCTCACCACGAAGCGCACCACCGGGTTCGGCGGGTAGGCGGAGGCCACGTGCTCGTCCTTCAGATTGAAGGCCTTGAGCAGGCGGTCGTACTCGGCGACCGCCGCCTCGACGGCCTTGACCCGGTCCGGGTAGCGCTGGAGAAGGTCGTGGTAGCCCTCCACGAAGGCCCGGTGGACTTCGAAGCTCTCCGCCAGGCGCCGCGACCGCGGCATCTCCAGCTTGGCGCGACCGTAGAGCTCGGCGGCGCGGCCGATCAGCCAGGCCTCCTCCCAGGAGGGATAGTTGACGGTGACATCCTGAAGCCCGCGGTTCACCCGCTCGGTCAGCGCCCGGACCGCGCCCGGGTTGTCCGTCCGGTCCAGCTCGACCTCCGCGGCCGGATCGATCGGCTCCCCCACCTGGACGAGCGCCCGGGAACGGAACGACTCCTTGGCATCGAAGGTAAGGCCGACCGGCACGATCCGGACGCCGAGGCCCGGCTTCTTCCGCTCGGCGCCGAGGACGATCCGCGCCAGCCCGGTCTTGAGCGGTTGGAGCATGGGCTCGTTGTGGCTCTTGCCCTCGGGGAACAGGCAGAGCGAGCCGCCCGAGATCAGGAGGTCGTGGCAGCGGGTGAACGTCTGCTCGTTCTGGGCGGTGTCCATCTTGTCCTGGGCGCGGTAGACGGGGATCACGCCGGCCATCTCCAGGAAGGGGCGGATCGCCGGGTTCTTCCAGAGGGTGTTCTTGGCGAGCAGGCGCGGCCAGAGCGGCAGCGGGCCGAGGATCAGCAGCGGGTCGACGAGGCCGTTGACGTGGTTCGCGACCAGGACGACCGGGCGATCGAGCGGGATCTGCTCCTCCCCCACCACCTCGACGCGCCGGAAGAAGACGCGGAGGACCAGGCGCACCAGGGCGCGGAGGGGAGCGGCCCTCACCCCCCGGCCCCCTCTCCCGGTCCTCCCGAGTCCCCCGCCCCGGGAGAGGGGGAGACGGACGCGAGATGCCAGGCCTCCGCGGCGGCGAGGCCTCGCTTCTCGTTCACGAAGCCCATGCCGATCAGGCCCAGGATGAAGAACGCCGCGGTGGAGAGCATCGCGATCCGCTGCGAGCCGAAGGAGGAGGCGATGGCGCCGAAGATCAGCGGGCCGATCATGTAGGCGGCTTTTCCGGACAGGCCCCAGAAGCCGTAGAGCTCGGCGCTCTTCTCCGGCGGCGCGAAGAGGCCCACCAGGGCGCGCGAGGAGCTCTGGAGCGAGCCGATGCCGAAGCCCGAGAAGAGGCCGACGATCCAGAAGAGCTGCTTGCCATTCATCCCAAAGGCGACGATCTCCGTTCCGCCTTCGCCGCAGGCATAGGCTCCGAAGCAGACGAAGACCCAGAGCACGAGAGTCATCTGGATGGTCCGCACCGCTCCGAGCCGGTCCTGGATCCAGCCGAAGAAGAAGGCGCCCGCGGCCGAGGAGAGTTGGAGGAGCACGAAGAGAAAGGTCAGCTCCTTGAAGGTGAAGCCCAGGGTCTGCGAGGCGTAGATGCCCGCGAACGCCACGACCGAGGAGAGGCCGGCGTAGTAGAGGAAGAAGACGGAGAGGAAGCGGACCATCTCCTGAAAGCTCTTGACCGCGGCGGCCGTGGCCGCGAGGCGGCGGAAGCCGGACCGCACGTACTCCAGGGCGGTCTTGTCCCCCCGCGGGGCGCGCTCCCTCAGGAAGAGGAAGGTCGGGAGTGCCGAGACCAGGAAGAAGACCGCGGTGATCAGCCAGGCCAGCCGGAGGTTCGGCAGGTTCGATTCCGCGAAATTGCCCGCCAGAAGCGGCTGGACCAGGAGCAGGCAGGCCAGGCCGCCGAAGTAGCCCAGGCCCCAGCCCAGGCCCGAGATGCGCCCGATGTTGGCCGATGTCGAGATCTCCGGCAGGAAGGAGCTGGTGAGGTTCTCGCCGAAGGAAAAGCCCACGAAGGAGATGATCAGGAGCACCAGGCCCAGGCCGACTTTGCCCGGCGTCACGAACCAGAGGAGCGCCGTTCCGACCACGCAGAGGAGATAGGTGACGGCGAGGAAGTGCTTCTTGCGGCCGGAGTCGTCGGCGATGGCGCCGACGATCGGCGAGAGAGTGAGCACGATCAGGTTGCCGATCGCGATCCCGAGCCCCCAGAGCAGCTCGCCGCGGCCGGCCGGCGCCACCATCTTCGTGAAGTAGACGCTGAAGGCGACGGTGACGATCACCGTGGTGTAGCTGCTGTTGGCGAAGTCGAACATCGCCCAGCTCCAGATCTCGCGGGGTGTGGCGGGCGGGTACTCGGTCGGCGCGGACATGCGGGTCGTCTCCTCGCTGAGCTTCTGAGCTGGCCGGGCCGGGACGGGGTGCCGGCTCCGTTAGAGGCGGACCTGCATCCCCAGCTCGATCACGCGGTTGGGCGGAATGCGGAAGAAATCCGTCGGCCGCAGGGCATTGCGAGACATCAGCGCGAAGAGCTTCTCCCGCCAGAGAGCCATGCCCGGCTTCTTGCTCGGGATGAGAGTCTCGCGGCTGAGGAAGAACGTGGTGTGCATGACGTTCAGGTCGAGGCCCTTGGAGCGCGACTTCTCGACCACGTCCGGCACGCCCGGGTTCTGCAGGAAGCCGTAGTGGGCGATGAGCCGGTAGAAGCCTTTGCCCAGATCCGTCACGTGGATGCGCTCGTCCGGCGCCACGAAGGGGATCTCCTCGGTGATCACGCAGAGCAGGATCACCTTCTCGTGGAGCACCTTGTTGTGCTTGAGGTTGTGCAGGAGCGCCGTGGGCGTCGAGTCGGCCTCGCGGGACATGAACACGGCCGTGCCGGGAACCCGCGGCGGCGAGGTGGGCGAGACCGTCGCGATGAACTCCTCGAACGGCAGCGCGCCCCGGCGCAGGCGCTCGGAGAGGATCGCGCGGCCCTTCTTCCAGGTGGACAGCAGGGTGTAGATGATCAGGCCCACGACCAGGGGGAACCAGCCGCCGTCGGCGATCTTGATGATGTTGGCGCCGAAGAAGGCGCAGTCGATCACCAGGAAGAACAGGGCGACGGGGACGACCAGGCCGGCCTTCCAGCCCCAGAGACGGCGGGCCACGACCTCGGCGAGCAGGGTGGTGATGACCATGGTCGCGGTGACGGCGACGCCGTAAGCCGCAGCCAGAGCGCTCGATTCGCCGAAGCCCAGAACCAGGCCGATGGTGCAGATCATCAGCAGCCAGTTCACCGAGGGGATGTAGATCTGTCCGATCTCCTCTTCCGAGGTGTGGACGATCTCGATCCGGGGCATGTATCCCAGCTGAACCGCCTGGCGGGTGAGGGAGAACGCGCCCGTGATGACGGCCTGGGAGGCGATGACCGTGGCCAGGGTGGCCAGGATCACCAGCGGATAGAGCATCCAGCTGTCCGCGCCGACCAGGTGGAAGAACGGGTTCGCGGCCGCCTCGGGCTCGTGCAGGAGGAGCACGCCCTGGCCGAAGTAGTTGAGCAGCAGGGCCGGCAGGACGAAGGTGAACCAGGCGAGCTGGATCGGCTTCTTGCCGAAGTGCCCCATGTCCGCATAGAGGGCCTCGCCGCCGGTGACCACCAGGAACACCGTTCCCAGGGCGAGGAAGCCCTGCCAGCGGTTGTCGAGGAAGAAGCCCGCCGCGTAGGCCGGGTTCAGGGCCACGAGCACATGAGGATCCTTCATGATCCAGATCAGCCCGAGGACACCGAGGAGGCCGAACCAGATCGTCATGATCGGGCCGAAGACCTTCCCGATCCCCTCTGTGCCCTTCCTCTGGAACAGGAACAGGACGACCAGGATGGAGATCGTGATCGGCACCACGTAGGGATCGAAGAAAGGCGTCGCCACGTGGAGCCCTTCGATCGCGCTCAGCACCGAGATGGCCGGGGTGATCATGCCGTCGCCATAGAGCAGGGCCGCGCCGAAGAGGCCGAGCGCGATGAGCAGCCAACTGCCGCCCTTGGCATCGCGCAGCTTCGAGGGCACGAGCGACATGAGCGCCAGGATGCCGCCCTCGCCGCGGTTGTCCGCGCGCATGACGAAGACCAGGTATTTGATGGAGATGACGATGATCAGGGACCAGAACACCAGGGAGAGAATGCCGAGGACGTTGTCCCGCGTGAGCGGCACGGCGTGGGCGCCGTGAAAGCATTCGCGCAGAGCGTACAGGGGGCTGGTGCCGATGTCGCCGTAGACGACTCCCAGGGCGCCGAGGGCGAGCCCGAAGAGCCGGGACTTCTCGTTCTTGTCAGAAGCATGCTTATGGGTCACGGGCCGGAGACGCTATCACAGTTGGGGTTGATGGTTGATCCCATCCCCCCTCTCCCCGGCCCTCTCCCCCGTGCCGGGGGAGAGGGAGCGGCTGATCACATCCCCCCTCTCCCCGACCCTCTCCCCCATGCCGGGGGAGAGGGAGCCCCCCGCCCGCTCTCGATGTGAGGCTTGGGTGTGGGCATGTTAGGCTCCGGGCCAGACCTGTGCAGATCAAGGGGGAGTCGATGCGCGACACCAAGCTGACGGAGGTGTTCCTGGGGATCCTGGTGTTTCTCGCCCTGGGATTCGTGTTGCACCTGTTGAAGGCGATTCTGCTGCCGTTCGTGGTGGCGGTCTTCCTCTCCCAGATCTTCTCTCCCGGCATCGCGGCTCTGCGCCGGCGCCGGGTCCCCTCGGGGGTGGCCATCCTGGTCATGCTGGTGGCCGTGTCCGCCATTCTGTTCGCATTCTCCTGGGTGATCTACTCCAGCGCCATGTCGTTCCGCGAGAGTCTCCCGCGCTACGAGGCCCGGCTCGGCGGGTTGGTTCAGGACTCGGTGGACCGCCTGGTGACGACGATCCCCGCCCTGCGGGAAACCGTCGAAGGCTTCCGCTGGCAGGAAGCCGTGGAGATGTCTTCGATGACCGGGATCGTCGCAGCGGGGATCGGCTCGTTCCTGGTCTTCTTCAACGAGATGTTCCTGGTCATCCTCTACCTGGTCTTCCTCGTCTCAGCCAGCGAGAGCTTTCCATCCAAGCTGGAGCGGGCGCTGACCCACAACGCCGAGAGGGTGTCGACGGTGATCGCCAACATCGAGGCGCAGGTGCGGAAGTACCTGGTCACCAAGACGATGGTCAACCTGATCAACGGGTTGCTGGTCACCGTGCTCCTGGCGATGCTCGGGGTGGACTTCGCGCCGCTCTGGGGGTTCCTGACGTTCATCTCACACTACATCCCCCATGTGGGCGCGGTGATCTCGGTGGGCCTGCCGACGATCTTCGTCTTCCTGCAGTTCGACTCGCCGGGCCGGGCCCTGCTCGCCGCCGTGCTCAACGCCGCCTTGCAGTTCTTCATCGGCAACGTGATCGAGCCGCGGATCATGGGCACGAGCCTGGACCTGAGCCCGGTGCTCGTGTTGATCTCCCTCATCTTCTGGGGCTGGCTCTGGGGCGCGTGGGGCATGATCCTCGCCGTCCCGATCACCTCGACGATCAAGATCGTCTGCGCGAACATCGAGGCGCTGCGCCCGTTGAGCGTGCTGATGAGCTCGTCGACCGAGAAGGCCTAGAGGATCGCCGGAAGCGGACATGGCCCCCACGCCTCTCTTCTACGCCTGCGCGGTGCTCTCTCTGACCGCGGCGCTGCTCGGACTCCTCGCTCTCGGGGATGTCGGCCAGTGGGTGGTCTCGTTTCCCCGCTCGTTCACGTACGGGGTGTTTCGCGTGCGCTTCCCCCTGATGGCCGTGGGGCTCGCCGGCTTCGCGGCAGCGCTGTTCCTGGGGCTCTCGCAGCAGACCGTGCCCGGATGGGCGCTGGCACCCTATGCGGCGGCGTTCGCGCTCCCGTTCTTCGCCGGGTTCCTGGCGCCGACCTACGTGATGTTCCGCACGCAGCAGCATTCGGCCCGCTACGTTCCGGCCGCCGAAGCCGCAGGGCATCTCCCCTCGGACGCCGAGGTGCTCGCGGTCGAGATCGGCGGCGATGCGCGGGCATTTCCCAGCCTGTGGATGCTGCAGCCCCACGTGGCCGGAGACACGGTGGGCGGCGAGCCGTTGGTGATGACCTACTGCGGCCTCTCCCACCTGGGGATGGCCTACCGCGGCGAGCTCGGCGGCGCGCCGGTCGACCTCAAGGTGATGACCCAGCTGGAGAACAACCTGGTTCTGTTCGACAGCACCACCCAGGAGCCGATCGAGCAGATCTACGGACGGGGCGCGACGGGCGGCCTCCGGATGGAACCGCTGCCCGCGGCCATGATGCCGCTGGCGTCGTTTCAGAGGCTCTACCCCCAGGGGCTCGTCTTCTTCAACCCGCCCCGGAGCGTCGTCGATCGCCAGGTGCGCAAGATGATGCAGGGCCAGCTTTTCGGGAAAGGCGGCCTCCACGATCCGGCGAACCCCCGGCCGGTGTTTCCGACCCTGCGCCATACGGATCCGCGGCTTCCTCCCAAGGAAGAGATCTACGGAGTGGATCTCGGCGGGCAGGCGGTCGCCTTCACCCTCGGGCACCTCAGCCGGCAGGGAGACTCGGTCACGGAGTCGATCGGGGGAACAGCAATTACTGTAAAGAATTTCCGCGAATTCGGCTTCGTGGACGTGTTCGAGGGCGAGGTGCGGGACGTGGACGCCCGCGGCCTGCTGCCGGGCGGCGGCAGGGCGAAACGCGTTCCCCATGCGAGCCGCGTCCTCTGGCTCATCTGGGTCAACTTCTACAGCGAGACCGAAGTCCGCCTCTGAGCCTTCTTTAGCATCCACAGTCATCAACGCTGTAAATCCTGCCACGATCCGTCTATACTCGCCCGAGCTGTTAGTTCGAACATTAGCCAGGAGGAAATAACGTCTGGGCCGTGCCCTGCCGGTCTGCCGGCAGGCGGATGCCCGTTTTTACGGAGATTAGCGCAATGTCTGGAGACGAGTTGTCCATCTCTGCAGACCCGGTCACGAAGACCGAACCGCTCAGCCGCCGCCGGTTCCTCGGCGGAGTGGGCGGGGCGGCGGTCGCCTTGTCGGTCGGATCGACGGCCGGAGCCGCGGGCGAGAGCCCACGGGCCGGTGGAACAGAGGCGAGCCCTCTGGAAGAGGCAGCCAGCCGATCGCCTCAGACGGCGAAAATGGCGGCCCGGCGCGAGCGGGCCTACCAGATCCGCATGCAGACGGCGAAGTCCCATCGCAGCAAGCCGCTGGTTCCGCACACCTCGAACGGAGATGAAGCCCGCTATCCCAACCGGATCGGGAACTACTCCAAGGGACTTCCTCACAACGCGTTCGGCGAGGTGGACCTGGACGCCTATGCCGGCCTGCTCGCGGCCAACGCGAGTGGAGATCCGAAGGACTTCGCGGCGATCCGGACCAGCGGCGGCCGGAGGCTCACGAACCCGATGGGCGGCCTGGCGTTCGACCTGGAAGGGATGGACGCCTGGGACATCACGGCGCCGCCGGCACCGGCGCTCGCCAGCGCCGAGGAGGCGGGCGAGGGCGTCGAGCTGTACTGGATGGCCCTGCTCCGCGACGTCAACTTCCTCGACTACGCCGCCGGAAACCCGGAGGTGGACGACGCAGTGACGGGCCTCAACGCGCTGTCCAGTTTCAAGGGCGCGAAGGTCAACGGCAAGGTGACCCCGGCGACGCTGTTCCGCGATCCGCTGCCCGGCTGCCTGGACGGCCCCTACATCTCGCAGTTCCTCTGGCTGCCGACGCCGTTCGGGGCGGAGTACATCGACCGCAAGATCCAGACGCAGCTCCCCGGGAGCGATCATCTGACCCGGTATTCGGACTGGCTGGAGAGCCAGAACGGCTTCGGCTCGGTCTTCCTGCTCCCGGACCCGGTGCGCCGCCACATCCGGAACGGCCGGGATCTCGGCGAGTGGGTCCACATCGACGTCCTGTTCCAGGCCTACTTCACCGCCTGCCTGATCCTCGGCTCGCCGCAGAACATCTTCGACCCGGAGACGGACGGCGGCATCGGCGCTCCTCTCAATCCGGGCAATCCCTACCTGTCGGTGCGCAACCAAACGGGCTTCACCTGCTGGGGCGGCCCGCACATCAAGACTCTGGTCTGTGAGGTGGCGACCCGCGCCCTCAAGGCCACCTGGCATCAGAAGTGGCAGGTCCACCGGCGCCTGCGGCCGGAAGAGTTCGGCGGCCGGGTCCATCACCAGGTCACCAGCAACCGCTATCCCGGCGCCCTGCATCGGGACATCGTGGAGTCGACAGTGGTCGACCGGCTGCTCAGCGCGAACGGCACGGCCCTGCTGCCCGCGGCATTCCCCGAGGGGTGCCCGACTCACCCCTCCTACACGGCGGGACACGCCACCGTGGCCGGCGCCTGCGTCACCATCCTGAAGTGGTTCTATGACGAGCGGTTCGTCATCAACCAGCCGGTCATCCCGACGCCGGACGGGCTCGATCTGGTGCCCTACCAGGGGCCGCCGCTTACCGTGGGCGGCGAGCTCAACAAGCTCGCCTCGAACATCGCGACCGGCCGCAACATCTCCGGCGTCCACTGGCGCTCGGACGCGATGAATTCGTTGCGCCTGGGCGAGGAGCTCGCGATCAGCATCCTGAAGGACCAGCGTCCTCTCTTCCCGGAGACGTATTCCGGCTCCACGTTCACCCGCTTCGACGGCACGAAGATCACCATCTGAGGAGGCCAGGACCATGAATCGAATTCTCGCTTCGGCCGTCCTCGGCCTCGCTCTCGCCGCCTCGGCGCTTCCCCTCCCGGCGCAGCCCCTGGGCGGCGTCACCTTCCACAACGTCGCCACGCCGGAGAACGGCATCACCTATCAACGCGGGCCGTCGACCACCAAGGCCCTGGTCGAGGAGCTGCAGCAGCGCGGCAACGCGACGCTCGGCACTCTGCTGTTCGACTACCCGATGAAGAGCAACGGCGCCGCTGGCGTCGCCCTCCTCGACTACGACGGCGACGGCGACGTCGATCTCTATGTGACCGACGGTCCCGGCAAGGCCAACAGCCTCTATCGGAACCGGCTGGCGCAAAGCGGCCATTTCTCGCTGGAGTTGGTGCCCGACGCGGCAGGCGCCGCGGTCACCGAGCAGGACTCGACCGGAACCTGCTTCGGCGACATCGACAACGACGGCGACCCCGACCTGCTGGTTCTGGGACGCCGGCAGCCCAAGCGGCTCTACGAGAACCAGGGCGGGCAGTTCGTCGACATCAGCCAGAAGGCCGGCAGCGAGATCGCGAACGGCGACGACTTCACTCCCGCGTCGTGCGCATTCGGTGATCTCAACGGAGACGGGCTGCTCGACGTGTTCGTGGGCAATACGTTCGACTGGGTGTCGAAGGCGGCGATCGTCGTCGAGCCCTGGGCGCTCAACGAGTACAACCAGCTCTTCCTGAACCAGGGCGGCAACCGCTTCAAGGATGTCAGCGCCACCTCGGGCATCCAGAACTTCCAGGACATCAGCTGGGGCGTGACGATCTTCGACTACGACAGCGACGGCGATGCCGACATCCTCGTGGCGAACGACCAGGGCGCGATTCCCTTCTTCAAGTACGGCGGCTTCAACCGGGGGTTCATGCGCTTCTATCAGAATGATGGCACGGCCCACTTCACGGACGTCACGGCCAAGGCGGGCCTGACCTGGCCCGGCGACTACATGGGCATGGCTGTGGCGGACTTCGACGGCAACGGCACCATCGATTTCTACTCCACGAATGTGGGCGACTGGATCGAGATCCTGTTCGGGCTCCCCTACACCAACGGCGATCTCACGTCCCGCTGGTTCCTCAACGACGGCAAGGGGCATTTCAGCGACCCTGGCGTGAATCCGGAGGTTCTCGCTTCCGGCTGGTCGTGGGGAACGTCGGCGCTCGACTATGACAACGACGGCGACTTCGACATCGCATCCTACGGCGGTTTCGACACGGGTCCGATCGTCGACCGCTCGAACCCCCGCACGCTGCTCAACAACGACGGCCATGCTCACTTCCATGTCGACTTCGACGCCCATGACGGCTCGGTGGATGCGTTGCGCCGCAACGACCATGGCGTCGCCGCGGGCGATCTCAACGGCGACGGCTTCGAGGACATCGTCTCGGTCTCGGACGTCGAAGGCGCATCCTTCTTCCCGACGGTCCCCTATCCGTTCGGGCCGGGCGGCCCCTATCAGGGGAAGGCCAGCCTGATTCCGTCCTGGATTCCGCAGCCCGACGGCTCCTTCACCTGGAGCGGCGTGCAGCTCAACCCCGGAACCCTGGCGATCGAGATCAACAGTGGCGGCAACGGCAACCACTCGGTCAACGTGGGCACGATCGGCACGGTCGGGATCACCACCGGCGGCCGTTCGAACCGCGACGGCATCGGCGCCGTGGTCCGTTTCACCCGGATCAGCGGCGGCACGGCCAGCCAGCCGATCCTGGGCGGATCGAGCCATGCGTCGCAGGACAGCCTGCTGGCGCACTTCGGCCTGGGCAAGGCGCGGCGCGGGATGATCGAGGTCGAATGGCAGGGCCGGGTCAAGAACCGTCTCTATGCCGTGACCGCCGGAGAGCGGGTGCGCTTCCCCGAGATCCCCTGCGACTTTGCCGGTCCGTGGGCCAACCGTCCGGCCTACGTCACCTGCGTCGACAAGGCTCTCACGGAGATTCAGGGCGCGGGCTTGCTGAGCGCGAGCGAAGCCGCCCGCTTCCGCGCGAGCGCGCTTCACGCCTACGACCAGTCCCACTGAAAGCTGGAAGGACAGGGGGAGGAGGATGGTTTCTCCTCCCCCTCAGGTTACGCTGCCAGCAATGGTATCCTCCGTTCTTTCCAGGAGAGTTTTGGAGGATTGGCATGCTGCAGGATCTGACGCCCTCGTCGTTCTCGGAGCACCTCGGCTCGAAGTTCCGCATTCAGACCGGCGAGGGGAAATATCTGGACGCGGAGCTTTTCAACGTCGTGAACCACGAGGCGCACGGCGGCCTGCGGAAGCAACCCTTCTCCGTCCATTTTCGGGGACCCAAGGGAGCCGTGCTTCCGCAGGCGATCTACCGCCTGGAGCACGAGGTGATGGGAACGATGGATCTCTTTCTCGTCACCATCGGGCCGGACGCCCAGGGGATGAACTACGAAGCCGTGTTCAACTGATCGGGATCGGACGTTCTCGGGCCCGCCGACTCGGGCCGCCATTCGAGAAGGTCGTAAGGTCCCCGATCCGCGATCGTCGTGAAGCCCAGCCGGTTGTACAGGCTCATGGCCGGGTTGTACTTCTCGACGTGGATGGTCAGCGGCTTGCCCGACTCCTCCGCTTCCTTCATGAGCTCACCGAGCAACGCCGAGCCGAGCCCGTGGCCTCGCGCCCCTGGAACCAGGGAGATGTCAACCAGGCGGATCTCCGTCTCCCGGCGGTGGACATAGAGGCGTCCGGCAGGGTTGCCGTCGACGAGCAGGAGACCGAACTGGGCGTCGCTGTAGTGCTCCTGATACCAGGCGTGCTGAGCCTCGAACTGCATGCGCAGAAACGCCTGCTTCTGCTCGTCGCTCCAGTCCACGACCATGGCCATCTCCTCGGCCCGGGTGTTGGCATAGAGCTGAAAGAGGAAGCCCATGTCCTCTTCCTGGATCGGGCGCACGGTGACGGAGGCGTCAGGCACTGGGCTTCTCCCCCTCAGGGTTCAGGTTCAGCCGGCTCCGGTTCCACGGACAGGAGCACCGACGCGAGACTCGGCGGTGTGTCGGGACCCAGGCTCCTCAGGGGGACCGCGCTTCGCCAGGCGTTCGGCGTGGTGCCCAGCACGTAGGCGCCGCGGAGCAGCCGGGGACGGCCCGTTTCGGTGTCGAACGTGAACATGGTCCGGAACGTCATCGCCGGTCCGCCGTTGGCCGGCACCACTCTCATCTCGAGCTCCGGCAAGGCATTCCAGTCCAGAGGAAACACGAAGCTCACGGGCGGGCTGGGGTTCCAGCCGGGCTGGCGGCGAAAGCTCCAGGCAAAGAATCGGAGAGGCTCGGGGAACGCCGGATCGGGAGAGGGAAAGAGGACATCCAGGTCGATCGCCAGGGGAAGCTGGCTCCGCTTCTTCGGGAGCACGCCGCCAGGGGGATAGAGGCCATGGATGGTGAGCCTCAGGGGGCCGCCGATGAGCCCGGTGTCTCCCAGGGGCAGAGCGCTCGCGGGGACGACCTGAAAGCCGCCGTCCTCGGGCTCGGCCGCGGAGCGGGGTCTCAGAATGCCGAGCGGCAACCGCCGCAGGGAAAGAGCGTTGGCGCTGCCGTCGACATACCCGACCGGCATCGGGCGGATCGCGGCTTCAGCGGTCGATAGGGATTGAGCTTGCGCTCCGCCTCCAAAGCAAAGGGAAAGAACACCAGCGGACCCGAGGACGAGAAACTCGCGCCTCGGAAACATGCCACCAGCCTGCCGCGGAATCGCACCGGCCATGACAAATCCTCCTTGACATATTCATAACAATCGAACAAACGGGCAGGAGGGGATTCCCTCCTGCCTCGTCGGCACGGCATGCTTCAGGTCCGGGGCGGGAAGACGCCCTGGAGAGCGATGCAGAAATAGAACGTCAGATACGGCTGCATGTTGTTGTGCGGCTGGTCGCCGCCGGCAGGGGCGAGGGCCATATCGCCCAACGACACCAGCGCGCCCGGAGCCGCATACATCCCAAGGCCGATGCCAGTTGCGAACTGCTGGCCGGCAGCGGCCGACTCCAACCCGTCAGCCTGGGAGACGGAGATGGCGTGACTGTGGGAGGGGATCTCGCTCTCGAGAAGGCTCACCGTCTCCGACCCTCCGGTCTCGCCGAGATCGTGGAGCGACAGACCCGGGCCTTGTCCGGGATGCATCGGAGCCCGACCCTGAAGATCGGGAAGGGCAAAGTTGGACTTGCCGTTTCCGCCGTAGGTGGTGCCCAACAGCGAAAAGAGAGCCGTGTTCTGGCTCAGCGGCAGGAGCTGGCCGTCACACCACGCCCAGCCCTTGGGGGCGAAGTTGAACGGAAAGATCCGGATTTCTGCAACAAACGGGTCGGCCATGTTTCCCTCCTAGGTCGGGGACGGGAAGATCCCGAAAAGAGAAATGATGAAGTCGACACAAAGGTACGGCTGGAAGTTCGTGTGCGGCTGACTTCCTCCGACCGACGTCACCGAAGTGGGATTCAAAGTCGTGCGCGGCGCATCCGACCCGTAGGGAAAGACACCGACGATGTTGCTGGACGCCGGAAGAAGGTTCGCGGGAGCCTTGTCCGTCGCATTCGAGGCCGACGCCAGGAACGGATGGGAGTGCGCAGCAATCTGCTGGACGGTCAGAGTGATCTCTTCGGCCCCCCCCGTCTCCGCCAGGATGAAGCCCGTGCCCATGTGAATGGGAATGCGTCCGCGCAGGTCCGGCAGCGCGAACGTGCTCTGACCGTCGCCGCCGTAGGTGGTACCGATCAGCTGAAACAGTGTTTCGTTCTCGGAGATTGGCAGTAGCTGTCCCTCGCAAAACATCCAACCGGCCGGGGCGAAGTTCCCGGCGAACATTCTGATCTCACCGACATAGGGCTGAGCCAAGGCCGTTCTCCTCTAGGTTGGGGATGGGAAAATGCCCTGGAGGGCGATGCTGAAGTTCAACGTCAGGAACGGCTGCATGTTGAGGTGAGCCTGACTTCCACCTACGTTGGCGATGGTCGAGGGGCTCATCGCCTGCAGGTTGCTGGGTGCACCATAGAGGTTCTGCGGCGTCGACTGAGCCAGGACCAGGCTGGTCGTCGGCGTCGACGCCGTCGCCTGGACGCTGGTAGCCCGGGCGACGTGAGTGTGTGTCGGCAGCTCTGCAATCGAGAGCGTATGAGCCTGCTCCCCACCTCTCTCACCCAAGGTATGCCCCGACCCGACATGGATGGGGGTGCGCCCGCGAAGGTCGGGCAGGCCGAAGTTGACCCTCCCATCTCCGCCGAACGTCGTTCCCAACAGCGAAAACAGGGCCTGGTTCTGGTTGATGGGGAGCAACTGCCCATCGCACAGGGCCCACCCCCTTGGGGGGAAGCCGAAGCTCATGATCCTGATTTCCGAAAGAAAAGGTTCTGCCATGAATCCCTCCTCGCTGACCGCTGTGCTTCGTCAAAGCCGGCCCGGATCAGTCCGGGCCGGCCCTTGAAGTTCCCTTATCAGGGGAACGAACAGTTGGTGAAGCCGCTTGTGCCGGAGATCAGGAGAGTTCCGCCACCTGCGGGGTTGAGTCCGTCAACGAACGACTCTACTCCGGGGCTGCTGGTCGCCGCCATGCCGTTGACTCCGAACGCGTTGGTCGCCGCCACGGTGCCCTGCTTGCGCAAGCCCAGGCCCTGAGTGCCGCCGCTGCCCGCGCTGGTGTTGCCGGAGATGTTCAGGCAGACGACCGTGTTGCCCGAGGCGCTTCCCGAATCGATCCGGATGCCGGGGCGGACGCCGCCGAGCGGGGCCGCCACCGTGTTGTTCTGGATCTTCGCCCTCAGAGTGGCGGCCGAGTTCCGTGACAGGGCGTAGATGCCGTTGCCGTCGGTCCCGCTGACCGTGTTGCCGATGATCGTCGCCGTCAGGGTACCCGCATCGGTAAGACCGAAGTGGTTGTCGATGCCGGCGAGGATGCCCTGCGAGCCGAAGGTGTTGTTGGCCACGATCACGTTGTTGGACATGGTCGTAGTGACATTCATCGGGCCGAACACGGATGTCGCGATGCCGATGCCCGCCACGTTCGTGATTGGAGTGCCCACGGTGCCGTTGCCGGAGAGATCGAAGTTACCCTGGCCTGAGCCGCGCAACGCAGCCACGATCGCGTTGCCGCCGAGTTTGTTCGCCGCGCTCTGGCCAGCGATCCGGTTCCCCGACACCGTGATGATGTTCGTGCCACTGCCAGCGGTTCCCATTGTCGTTGCAGGGCCCGCGCTGGCGTTACCGCTCTGGACCTGGATGCCGTCGCCGGTCGGGAAGTTGCTGATGATGTTGCTGCTGATGGTCGCCCTGGTGACGCTTGCCGCGGTCGACGCCGAGCCGAACGCGATCAGGCGGATCGCCGAGCCCTGCGAGGAGGCGCCGACGGTGCTGCTCGTCAGTGTGTTGTTCGAGATGTTCGCGTCGGCCAACGTACCGTTGTAATTGAGGATGTCGACTCCGTGGTAGTAGGCGTTGCTCAGGGTATTGCCCGTGATGGTGACGGTACCCGAGAGGTTGTTCTCGGTGCCCGCGACGGCCGTGTTGAAGGCGATGTTGGATTCGCCGGCTCCGAGCGCCGTTCCCGAGTTGTTGACGGTGCCGTTGGTGAACGTGAAGTTGTTCACCAGCGTGCCCTTGACACCGCTTGCGGCCGTGTTCTGAATGGTCATCCAGCTGAACGACGGGCTCAGCGTGCTCGTCAGCGAGACGCCGTGGCTGGTCGTGTTCTGGATCGTTCCACCCGACCCCGCGGATCCGGTGCCGCTCACGGCCACACTTCCGGCCACGCCCGTGTTGTTGAGCACGATGCCGCTCGCCGCTCCGTTCGCCGAGATGCTACGGAACCGCAGACCCGCCGCGCCGATCGTCGAGTTGGCGACGTTGAGAGCCGTGCCGGTCGTGCTGGTCAGGGTGCTCGCCGCGTCCGTCGCCGTCACGCTGGCGACTCCGCCGGTGACATTGAAGGCCGTGTTGGTGCCCGAGCCGAGCGTCAGGAGTCCGGTGAAGGCAATGGTCGATCCCGCGTTGCTCGTGAGGTCGACTCCCTTGCCGGTGGTCGTGTTGATCGTGCCGTTGTAGGTGACGGTGGCGTTGCTCGACCCGACCTGGAAGGCCGTGCCGGCGGCGCTCGTGATGCCGCTGATGCTGCTCCCGGAGCCGGCGGTCACCGTGCCCAGAAGACTGTTGAGCGCCACACCCGTAGTCGGGCTGTTGGTGCTGGTGAGCGTCTGGAACGGCAGTGACGCCGTGACCGTCGAGAGGTCGAGGGCCGGTCCGCCGTTCGCCGTGACGGTCGCCACTCCGGCACCGACCGCGGCCTGGAAGCCCGCCGAGCCGGTGTAGGGGGTGGTCCCCGACATCCGCAGGCCCGCTCCGCCGTCCGCGAAGATGTCCATGTCGGTGAAGGACAGATCGCCGGCGACGTTTGTCATCACCACACCCGAGGTTCCAACACCATTGCCCGAGGCTCCGACGATCAGAATGCCGCCGGACACCGTCTGGAAGGGGCCGCCCGGCGTCGAGTCGAACCGCGCGCTGGTGATCGCGATGCCGGTGCCCCCGTTGTTTCCGCTCACCCCGTTGTTGGCAAAGCCGGTGATCGTGGTCGTACCGCCGCCCACCGAGCCGTCGACCAGGATGCCGGTGGCATTGGAGACGACGGCGTTGTTGGTGATGCTGAGCGTCATCGCGGTGTTCACCGAGGTGCGGGCGTCGAAGGCGTTGCCCGTGGCGGCGAGGTTGTTGTTGTCGACGGTCGCCGTGAAGGCGCCCGTGCTGCCGGCGTTGAGGTCGAGGCCCTCGGCACCTGCGGCACTGACCGTGTTGTCGCTGATCGTGACGCCGACCAGGTTGGCGCCCGTGGCAGTCACGTCGACCGCGTTGACGCTGCCCTGGAGGTCGAGGCCCCGGATCTCCACGTTCTGCCGAGGACCTGCCGTGGCGGGAACCGAGACGGCGTCGCCGCCGGTGTTGCTGATCCGCGGCCTGACTCCCGCCGCAATGACGGTGCCGAAGCTGGGAACGGTCAGGCCGATGCCTTCGCCGTGCAGCTTCTGGCCGTTGCGCAGGGTGATGCCGCCGGAGTGCGGAGTCGTCCCCGTGTTGCCGCGGAAGACGAAGATGATGTCGTTGTCGTTGGTCGTGGCCGCATTGAACGCCGTGATCGAGTCGAAGGCGTCCGAGGAGCGCCCGTCGCCGCCAGCGGCGTTGTTCGCATCCACCACGTCGCGGATGTACCAGACTCGCGAGGACACGGCGATGTTGACAGTGCCCGAGCTCGTCCCAACCGAATCGGTGACCTGGTAGGTGAAGCTGTCCGTACCGTTGAAGCCCACCGGCGGCACATAGGTGAAGGAGCCGTCGGGATCGACGTCGTAGAGACCGCCGTTGACCGAGGAGCCGGAAGCGTCCACCAGCGTCGCCGCTGCAGGGCCGTCCGGATCGAGAAACGGACCGGCCTTGGCATCAATGCCCTGGGCGTCGAGGATCGACGCGGCGCCCGGCCGGACCTTCCCCTCCACATGGAGCTGGGTGTTGCCGGCGGTCGCATAGGTCACCGGGTTGGTGGTGGGAACCGGCGGGTCGTTCACACAGGTCACAGACACCGTCACCGTCGTGGACGAGCCGCCCGGAGTCAGCGTGTAGGTGAACGTCGACAGCGTCGTGCCCGGCGGGGTGTTGCAATAGTTGAGGTTGGGCGCGTAGGTCAGACCCGTGCCGCCGCCCGTGATCACCACCGTGCCGTTGGCCGGCTGCGTCACCGAGGAGATGCTGATCGCGCCGCCGTCGGGGTCGGTGTCATTGGCCAGCACGTTGATGGCGTTGGCCCCCGAATCCTCGATCACCGTCGCCGAGTCGGCCACCGCCGTGGGCGGGTCGTCGACACAGGTCACCGTCACCGTCACCGTGGTGGACGAGCCGCCCGGAGTCAGCGTGTAGGTGAACGTCGACAGCGTCGTGCCCGGCGGGGTGTTGCAGTAGTCGGCGTTCGGCGCGTACGTCAGGCCCGTGCCGCCGCCCGTGATCACTACCGCGCCGTTGGCCGGCTGCGTCACCGAGGAGATGCTGATCGGGCCGCCGTCCGGGTCGGTGTCGTTGGCCAGCACGTTGATCGCGTTGGCACCCGAATCCTCGACGACCGTCGCCGAGTCGGCCACCGCCGTCGGATTGTCGTCGACGCAGGTCACCGACACCGTCACCGTGGTGGACGAGCCGCCCGGAGTCAGCGTGTAGGTGAACGTCGACAGCGTCGTGCCCGGCGGGGTGTTGCAATAGTTGGCGTTCGGCGCGTACGTCAGGCCCGTGCCGCCGCCGGTGATCACAACCGCGCCGTTGGCAGGCTGCGTCACCGACGAGATGCTGATCGCGCCGCCGTCCGGATCGGTGTCGTTGGCCAGCACGTTGATGGCGTTGGCACCCGAGTCCTCGGTCACTGTCGCCGCATCGGCCACCGCCGTCGGACTGTCGTCGACGCAGGTCACCGACATCGTCACCGTGGTGGAGGAGCCGCCCGGAGTCAGCGTGTAGGTGAAGGTGTCGAGCGTGGTGCCCGGCGGGGTGTTGCAGTAGTTGGCATTCGGCGCGTAGGTCAGGCCCGTTCCGCCGCCCGTGATCACCACCGTGCCGTTGGCCGGCTGCGTCACCGCGGAGATGCTGATCGGACCGCCGTCCAGGTCGGTGTCGTTGGTCAGCACGTTGACCGCGTTGGCACCCGAGTCCTCGGCCACCGTCGCGGCATCGGCCACCGCAGTCGGGCTGTCGTCGACGCAGGTCACCGACACCGTCACCGTGGTGGACGAGCCGCCCGGAGTCAGGGTGTAGGTGAACGTCGACAGCGTCGTTCCCGGCGGGGTGTTGCAGTAGTTGGCGTTCGGAGCGTAGGTCAGGCCCGTGCCGCCGCCGGTGATCACCACCGCGCCGTTGGCCGGCTGCGTCACCGCGGAGATGCTGATCGCGCCGCCGTCCGGATCGGTGTCGTTGGCCAACACATTGATGGCGTTGGCGCCCGAGTCCTCGGACACCGTCGCCGAGTCAGCCACCGCCGTCGGTGAGTCATCGACGGGCGCCACTGTCACCGTCCTGGTGGCGGGGGTGCTCGGGGCCGTGCCGTCGCTGGCGACGAAGGAGAGAACCCGAGCCGTCGCGCTGGGGTTCTGCGAGGTGTTGTTGTAAGTCACTGACTGCAGGCAGGTCTCGTAGGTGGCCAGCGGCTGACTGCCGGTGATGTTCAAGGCGTTGGGGACCGGAGTCACCGTCAGGCCCGCACAGGCGGACGCGGCAAGCACCTCGAAAGGAGCGTCCAGCGGGTTGGTGATCGTCACCGTCGCCGACGCCAGATTGGCGCTGTCGATGTCGGTGACCGTCACGCCTGCGTCGACCACCACCGGGCCACCGTCCTCGGTGAAGGCAGTCGCGCCGCCCGTCGTCGTCACCACCGGAGCGTCAGCGTTCTCCCCGGACGACACCGTCTTGGTCGCGGCGATGCTGCCCAAGCCGCCGTCGTTGGCCACGAAGGAGACGATCCGCGCCGTCGTGCCCGGATTCTGCGAGCTGTTGTCGTAGGTGACGGACTGCAGGCAGGTCTGGTAGGTGGCCGGCGGCTGGCTGCCGGTGATGCTCAGGGTGTTGAGGCCTGGAGTCACCGTCAGGCCCGCGCAAGCCGACGCCGCCAGAACCTCGGAGGCTCCGTTCTGGGGATTGGTGATGGTCACCGTCGCCGACGCCAGGTTGGCGCTGTCGGGATCGGTCACCGTCAGACCGGAGTCGACGACCACCGGGCCACCGTCCTCAGTGAACGGAGTCGTGCCGCCCGTCGTCGTGACGACCGGCGCATCGGCGGCCGCTGTCGCCGTCACCGTCTTGGTCACGGTGGCGCTGCTCGACGTTCCGTCGTTGGCAACGAAGGAGATGACTCGCGCCGTCGTGTTCGGGTTCTGCGACGAGTTGTTGTAGGTCACGGACTGGAGGCAGGTCTGGTAGGTGGCCGGCGGCTGGCTGCCCGTGATGCTCAGGTTGTTGGCACCCGGAGTCACCGTCAGGCCCGCACAGGCCGTCGCGGAGAGCGCCTCGGAAGGCGCGTCCAGCGGGTTCGTGATCGTCACCATCGCCGACACAAGGTTGGCGCTGTCGGCATCGGTCACCGTCACTCCGGAGTCCACCAGCACGGGACCGCCGTCCTCGGTGAACGAGGTCGTGCCGCCCGTGGTCGTGACAACCGGAGCTCCGTTGACGGCCGCCATGTTCACCGGGCGGGACAGAGTGTTGCTAGCGACATCCCCGTCGTTGACCGTAAACTCGATGCTCCGCTGCGTGGTGTCCGGATTGGCCGAGGTGTTTTCATAGGTTACGGACCGGAGGCAGGCCTGGTAGGTTGCCTTCGGCTGGCTGCCGGTGATGGCCAGGGCGTTGAGGCTCGGGGTTACCGTCAGGCCCGCGCAGGCTGTCGCGGCGAGGATCTCGGAGGCACCGTCCGGGACATCGGCGATGGTGACGGCCGCGGACTCGATATTCACGTCATCCACGTCCGAGACGGTGATCCCGCCGTCGACCGTCACCGGCGCGCCACCCTCCGTGAACGTCGGCGCTGGACCGCCACCAGCCGTCAGGACCGGCGCGTCATTGACAGCCGTGAAGTTGATCGTGCTGGTGACCGGCGTGCTCGCCACGACGCCGTTGCTGCCGATCCAGGTCACGGTCCGCGTCAACGCCGACGGGTCTTCCGAGGTGTTCTCGTAAAGAACGTTGCGCAGGGCCGTCTGCCAATTCGCGAGCGTGTCGACACCCGTGAGGGTCAGGGTGCCCGTCGCCGCGCTGAATACGCCGGAGATGTTCACCGTATTCACAAAGCTCAGCACGTCCGCGCCGTTCTGGTAGTTTCCGGTGATCTGCACCGTCGCCGACTGCATGCCCGTGTCGTCGGGGTCGGTCACGGTGATCGCGGTGTCGATCGCCGTCGGCGGATCGTTCTCGGTGTAGCTCAGCACGCCTCCCGCCACCAGCGTCGCCGGTATGTTCAGGAAGTAGCCGGAGACGTCGATGACCAGTTCCACCTGGCCGGTGTTGGCGATGTTGGCAGCGACCAGGTCGCCCGTGGTGCCGAGCCCTACAATCAGTTGCTTGGCGCGATAGCGATCCACCTGGTAAGCAACCGCAGCGATAGCCGCCGGGTCAAAGCCAGCCGGGGGCGGAATGTCGTCGTCGACGACCACGCCAGTCGGGTAGAGGGTCACGTAACCATCCGTGGTGGGGACCAGCACGGTCACATTGAGGGCGACCGCTGCGGCTCCCTCTGGCACGCCGCAGGTCTCGCCCACGATGGTGACCGTCCTTGGAGTGTTCGCCACCAGGGGGCCCAGCTGGCTCTGACGCGTGTCGAGCACCCGGCACGGCGGAATCGTGGTCAATGTATAGAAATCGAGACCGCCTACGTCGGCTGAAGCCGTAGAAGGCATCAGGGCCGCAATGGCGAAGACAAACCCTAGGAATTGGCAGCGACGCAAACCAAGGAACTTCATTCTGAATCTCCTACTTGTCCCGAAGGGACCCACGCGCACCTGGAACTCAAAGCGAGGAAGTCATGAACGACATGCGTATGATCGCCCTACCCTACCACAAGCCTCCCCGGATTCGCTTGCAGGAAGCGCATCTTAATGAGACTGAAAATGCTGGTGACCGCCATTCGGCTCAGTCGCCTCGGGGCCTGAGCTTGTAGTGTTGCCGGAGGGCCTTTTGTCGCACCTTGTTCGACTGCTTCTCGCGCAGGCGGGTCATCTCGTCGTTGCGGACCTGGATCTGGTGCAATTCCCGGCCGAGCTTGCGATAACTCTCCAGGCGTCCGGGAGCGAGCTCGCCCCGGGCCACGGCCCCCTCGACGGCGCAGCCGGGCTCTCCCTGGTGGCGGCAGTCGCCGAAGCGGCACGACCCGGCCAGGGTCTCGATGTCGCCGAAGGCGGATTCGAGGCCCTGGTCGGCCTCCCAGAGCTGGACCTCGCGCAGGCCGGGGGTGTCGATGACCATCCCGCCTCCCGGAACCGCGATCAGCTCGCGGTGGGTGGTGGTGTGCCGCCCCTTGTCGTCGTTCTCGCGGATTTCGCCGGTGCGCTGGGCGTCGCGGCCGAGGAGGCGGTTGATCAGGGTGGACTTGCCGACGCCCGAGGAGCCGATGAGGCTCACGGTCTCGCCCGGCCGCAGGTAGCCGCGCAGGATGTCGCAGCCGGCGCCGGTGAGCGCGCTCACGTGATGCACGGGGACGGCCATCGCGACCGCCCGGGCTTCCAGGAGGCAGCGCTCGGGGTCGTCGCAGCGGTCGAGCTTGTTGAGGACCACCACGGGCTGGGCGCCGCTCTCCCAGGCCGCCGTCAGATAGCGCTCGATGCGGCGGGGATTGAAGTCGCCGTCGAGGCCGGAGACGAGGAAGAGGGTGTCGATGTTGGCGGCGACGACCTGCTCCTCGGTGCGGTTGCCGGAGACCTTCCTGGAAAAGTGGGAGCGGCGCGGCAGGACGGCGTGGACGAGGCCCCGTCCCTCGCCCGTCGGCGGCCGGACCGCGACCCAGTCCCCCACCGCCGGATAGCCGGCGGAGCCGCCCGGCCCCTCGAGCTCGTGCCGCAGGCGGCCGGCGAGGTCGACGTAGAACTCGGCGTCGCCGGTGGCGACCCGGTTGATCCCCCGCTGGGCCACGACCCGCCCGGGGGTCAGCCCGTCCGCGGCATGCGGGGCGAAGTGGGCAGCGAAGGCGTCGTTCCAGCCTAGATCTTCAAGCGTCATGTGCATGCGGGAGGAGGATTGTGACACGGAGCCGGGAGTTTGGGGCAACCAGGGGGACTCGGGCAACCCCGAAATTGTTTCTCCCTCTCCCCCGGCACGGGAGTGGACAGCCCGGGACCACCCCCCTCCCAAGGCATTTCCCCCTCTCCCCCGGCACGGGGGTGGACAGCCGGGGCCACCCCCCTCCCAAGGTATTTCTCCCTCTCCCCCGGCACGGGGGAGAGGGCCGGGGAGAGGGGGAATGGGATCAATCAGTGGATCGTCTCTCCCTCGCCGCCGTAGCCGTAGCCGCCGCCGCCGCCGGCCGCCTGGTCGAGCTCGTCGAGGGCGATGCGGTCCAGGATGGGCTCGAGCTCGAAGCGGGCGACCCGGTCGCGCTGGCCGAGCAGGTCGTCGAGCTCGTCGTCGCGGCCGAAGAGGCCGTCGAGGAGCACGCGGATGACCGGCGGCACGGTCTGGGTGCCGGAGGGGATCCGGTCGAGCTCGCCCTGGACCTGCTCGATGAGGGCCCGGTCGTGGCCCATCACCTCTTCGGTGTGGCTGAGATCCCAGAGGAGCACGGAGAGGCCGCACAGCTCGGTCCAGAGGCGGAGACCCGTGTTCTCGGCATCCCCCGCGAGCCCCGTGGGCCCCGCCGGATCGTCCCCGGGGGCCGATCCGGGATTCCCATGCTGCCGCAGCCAGTCCAGGATGTCGTCGTGGAGCCCGCGGATGCCCTCGGCGGCGCCGGCCGGCAAGCCGGCCCGGGCCGCGCGATCGGACAGACGGGCCAGGCTGGACGCCGCGGCGTCGAGCAATTCGGCCCTGGAGGCGCCCGGGGGCACCTTCTCCAGATCGCGGCGGAACCGCGCGCAGGCGCGGCGCAGCTCGAGCGCCGCCTTCACTTCGATCATGGGTTCTGCCATTTCAAATGCATCGGAAACGTGAAGCGCCAGGTGGTCTGCAAGGAATAGTATCTCAAGTCCTCTCCTGCGCAGAGCAAGGGCGGTGCCACTCGCCTCTTTCGGGCAAGATTCCTCGACCGTCCCCGGCGGCGGCGGCTCCCGAGGGGCCCGGCCAGGACGGCGCATTCCAGAACACGGACAGGCGTCTAGATCTGGGACTTGATGCCGTACTGCTTCATCTTCTGGTACAGGGAGCTTCTCGGGATGCCGAGGCGCAGCGCCGCTTCGGCGACGCGCCCAGTCTCTTCGCGCAGGACGCGCTCGATGTAGCCGGCCTCCAGCTCCCGGAGGGTGAGCTGGGTGCCCGGGGGCCAGGGCTCGGACCCGGAGGAGGGCTCGAAGCGCAGGTCGCGGAGGTTGAGGGTGGCGCCGTCGTTGAGCAGCAGAGCCCGCTCCAGGACGTTGCGCATCTCGCGGATGTTGCCGGGCCAGCCGTAGCCCTCCATGGCCTGCTCGGCCGCGGGGGAGAGCTGGGTGGCCGGGCGGCCGAGGTCCTGGGCGAGGCGCTCCAGGAGGAAGCGGGCCAGAAGAAGGATGTCCCCGACCCGCTCGCGCAGGGGAGGCATGCGCAGCGGCAGCGTGCTGATGCGGAAGTAGAGGTCGCTCCTGAAGCGGCGCTCCCGCACGAGCTGGGCGACGGGCTGATGGGTGGCGGCGATCAGCCGGATGTCGACGAGCCGGTCGCGCACGTCGCCCAGGCGGCGGAAGCGCTTCTCCTCCAGCACCTTGAGGAGCTTGGGCTGGACCTGGAAGGAGAGGTCGCCGACCTCGTCCAGGAAGACGGTGCCGCGGTGCGCGACTTCCAGAAGGCCCGGCTTGGCCGCGACCGCGCCGGTGAAGGCGCCCTTCTCGTGGCCGAACAGCTCGCTCTCCAGGAGCTCCTCGGACAGGCCGGCGCAGTTGAGGTCGACGAAGGCCTCGTCGGCCCGCGGCCCGTGCTCGTGGAGCCAGCGCGCGAGCACGCCCTTGCCGCTGCCGGTCTCGCCCTCGATCAGCACGGGGCTGTCCGAGGCCGCGACCCGGCGCGCCGCCTCGGCGACCAGCCGGATCTCGGCGCTCTCGCCGAGGAAGGGGTCGACGGCCTCGCGGGAGCTGCGGCTGCGGCCGGCGAGCTGCTTCTGGCGGTTGCGCTGGTTTTCCAGCACGCGCTGGACCATCAGCAGGAGGGCCGGCATCTCGACGGGCTTGGTGAGAAACTGCTCGGCGCCTTCCTTGATGGCGCGCACGGCGAGGTCGATGGAGGCGTGGCCGGTCAGGATGATCACCGGCACTCCGGGGTCGGCCTGGCGCAGCCGCGGCAGCAGCTCCAGGCCGGTGCCGTCGGGCAGCAGGTAGTCGGTCACGACGAGGTCCGGCCGGGACTCGCGGAACAGCTCCTCGGCGGCCTGGCAGGTCGACGCCTCGACCACCTCGAACCCGCGGGTGACGAGGAACTTGCGGATGCCGAAGCGGACCCCCGCCTCGTCGTCGACCAGCAGGATGGAGTTCCTGGGCATGGGAGGCTAGCCCTCCTCCGGCGCAGCCGGCACGGGGAGACGGATCGAGAGGCGGGCTCCGCCCTCGGTCCGGTTGAAGGCGGCGATCCGCCCGCCGTGCTCCTCGACGACCCGCTGGACGATCGAGAGGCCGAGCCCCGTCCCCCCCAGGCGGCGCGAGAAGAAGGGGACGAAGAGATGCGGGAGGTCGTCTTCCGAGATCCCCGGACCGGAGTCGGACACCGAGATCTCGACGGCGGCCGGATCGTCCGGAGGTTGGCCCGGATTGTAGCCCGCCTCGACGACGACGGACGAGCCCGCGGCGGAATGCTGGATCGCATTCTCGATCAGGTTGATGAGCACCTGGCCCATCCGGCTCCGGTCGAGACTGAGGGGCGGCAGCACCTCGGCGAGGCGGACCTCGATGGCCACGCTCCGCTGGCGGGCGAGGCTTTCGCAGGAGCCGACCGCGAGCTGGACGACCGGTCCCAGGGGCCCCACGTGGGTGTCGATCACGGCCGGACGGCCGTACTCCAGAAGGTCCTGCATCAAGCCGGTCAGGCGCCCGATCTGTCCGCGCAGCACCTGGAAGTACTGGGACAGCTCGCTGTGGTCCGTGTCTTCGTCTTCCGGGATGACGTGGGCTTCCAGAGCGTCCAGCGTGGCGGAGATGCCGAAGAGGGGGTTGCGCACCTCGTGCGCCACGCCCGCGACCAGGGAGCCCATGGCCGAGAGCGTCTGGCTGCGGCGCAGCTCCTCTTCGAGACGGATACGGCTGGTGAGGTCGCGGGCGATGGCGACGATCCGCCCGTCCTCCAGGCGCCGGGCGCTCAGCTCCGCCGGCACCGCCGAACCATTCTTGTGCCGCATCTGCCGGCGGGTGACGACGGTCTTGCCGGCCATCACGGAGCGGACGACCCAGGCGGTCTTCGGCAGCTCCTCGGGCATCACGGTCTCCCGCAGGTGCATCTCCAGGTACTCCTCCCGCGTGTAGCCCAGCAGCTCGCAGGCGCTCTTGTTGACATCAATATAGATGCCGTCCGCGCCGCAGACCCAGATCGCGTCCGAGGCCTGCTCCATGAGCGACCGGTACTGGGTCTCGCTCTCGCGGATGGCCTTCTCGGCCCGGACCCGGGCGGTCACGTCGTCGGTGTGGACCATCACCAGGTTCGGGGGGACGAAGACGTACTCCGTCGAAAGGTGCCTCAGATCGCCGTCGGCCATGCGGAAGTCCTGCAGCTCGCGGTGGAGGTTCCTCCTCTCCCCGAGGCACTGGTCCAGCGCCTCGACCGCCTGCAGCGCGTCGGGCTGCCGCTCCAGAAGCTCCCGCCTGGTGGAGCCCAGGAACCCGCCGATCCGGCCGCTGGTGAAACGCTCCGCGGCCTCGTTGCAGTCGACGAGCACGAAGTCCTCGCCGGCCCACATCCAGGCGTAGGTCGGCACGGGGAAGCCGCGGAAGAGCGCGCGCAGCCGCGCCTCACTGTCGGAATCCACGGCCGCGCCCTCGCGCAGAGAGGGCCGGAGGCGGGTGGAGGAAGAGCTTGGTTTCGTCAAGGGACTCCTTAATCATCGTAGCACGCGGCAGGGCCGGTTGACCCCTCTTCCTCTTCGGGACCGCGCGGAGCTGGAATAGGGGGAGGGGGTATACCGGTTGTGAGGACCGGAAGGGAGATCGACGATGAAAAACCTGAGTCTGCAAATCGGCGGAATGAGCTGCGGCCACTGTGTCGCGCGAGTCCAGAAGGCCCTCGCGGGCCTGGAGGGCGTGGAGGTCCGGAGCGTGGGCGTGGGGTCGGCGAAGCTGGGTTACGACCCGGAGCGGGTGACGCCTGAGGTCATCCTGGAGGCGGTGGACGGGGTCGGTTTCGAGCCCCGGGTCGCCGAAGCGCAGTCATGAGCGGGATGAGCGCCGCGGACTGGATCGCGGTCGCGGCGGGAGCCGGAGCCGTGGCCTGGGTGAACTGGTATTTCTTCCTGGCCCGGGGCAGCTCGGCCGCCGCCGAGACGCTCGCCGGGGGCACGCAGGAGGTGGTCATCACCGTCCAGGGCGGCTATTCGCCCGCCGAGGTGCATCTGCGCAAGGGGGTCCCGGCGCGCCTGGTGTTCGACCGCCAGGAGACCTCGGGCTGCTCGGAGGAGATCGTGATCCCCGACTTCGGCGTCCGCCAGTACCTGCCCGCGTTCGAGAAGACGGCCGTGGAGCTGCGGCCGGACACGGCGGGAACGTTCGACTTCACCTGCGGGATGAGCATGCTCCACGGCAAGCTCATCGTGAAAACCTGAGGAGGCTGCCGTGGCGACGATGAGTGAAGCAACGCCGCAGACCGTACCGACCGCGCCGACCGCGCCGACCGCGACGACCGCGACGACCGCGACGGTCGCCAAGGTGACCCTCCCGGTCACCGGCATGACCTGCGCCTCCTGCCAGGCCGGGGTTCAGAAGGCGCTCCAGCGCCAGCCCGGCGTAATGGATGCCACCGTGAATCTGATGACGGCAAGCGCCTCGGTGCAGTACGACCCCGCGGTGACCGGTCCTGGAGCGCTGGTCGAGGCGATCCGGGAGACCGGCTACGAGTCCGAGGTCCCGGACGCCGACGGCGCTTCCGGGGGTGCGGGGCGGTCGGCCTTCGAGGAGCAGGAGGTCCGCGACCGCGCCCAGGCCGGCGAATTCCGCGAGCTGCGCCGCAAGGCCCTGGCGAGCGGCGCGGCCGGCCTGATCGCCATGACCGTGTCGATGCCGCTGATGGCGCCGGCCGGTCCCGGCGGGCACGCGGGTCACGGAGGTCCGGTGGCCGATCCGTTCATGCGCTGGGCCATGGAGTCGCTGAGCCCGGCTCTCCAGCGCCTGCTCCCCTGGCTGTACGAGATCGATCCCCGCGTCCTCTCCTGGGGGCTGCTCGCCCTGACGGTCGCGGTGATGGTCTGGGCCGGGCGGCATTTCTACATCCGCGCCTGGAGCAGCTTCCGCCACCATTCGGCGGACATGAACACGCTGATCGCGGTGGGCACCGGCGCGGCGTTCCTCTATTCGGTGCTCGCCACGGTGGCCCCCGGCTTCTTCCTGCGGCGCGGCCTGCAGCCGGATGTCTACTACGAGGCGGTGGTGATCATCATCGCCCTGATCCTCGCCGGCAACGCTCTGGAGGCCCGGGCCAAGAGCCGCACCTCCAGCGCTCTGCGCAGCCTGATCGCGCTCCAGCCGCGCACGGCCCGGGTGGTCCGCCGCTTGTCCGGGGTCGACCTGGAAGTCGACCTTTCGATCGACGAGGTCCGCGGCGGCGACACCCTCTTGGTCCGGCCGGGCGAGCGGGTGCCGGTGGACGGCGAGGTGCTCTCCGGAGCCAGCGCGGTGGACGAGTCGATGCTCACCGGCGAGTCGATGCCGGTCGAGAAGGGTCCGGGCGACCGGGTGATCGGCGCCACGATCAACCGCACCGGTGCCTTCCGCTATCGGGCCACGACGCTGGGAGCGGACAGCGTGCTCGCCCGCATCGTGCAGCTGATGCGCGAGGCCCAGGGCTCGCGGGCGCCGATCCAGCGCCTCGCCGACCGCATCAGCGCGGTGTTCGTGCCGGTGGTGTTGCAGATCGCGATCGTCACCTTCGTCATCTGGTTCGTGGCCGTGGACGACGCACCGGCCGTCCGCGCCTTCGCCGCCGCGGTGGCCGTGCTGATCATCGCCTGCCCGTGCGCCATGGGGCTGGCCGTGCCGACCGCGGTGATGGTCGCGACCGGCCGCGGCGCCGAGCTCGGCGCGCTCATCAAGGGCGGCGAGGCGCTCCAGCGCGCCGGGGACGTGACGCACGTGGTGCTGGACAAGACCGGCACGGTGACCGAGGGCCGGCCCACGGTGACGGACATCCTCGTGGCTCCGGGCAGCGCCCGGACGGCCGAGGAGCTTCTGGGCCTCGTCGCCTCGCTCGAAGCCTCGTCCGAGCATCCCCTGGCCGACGCCGTGGTGCGCCGCGCGAAGGATCTCGGCCTGGCTCTCCTCCCCGTGGAGTCGTTCCAGTCGGTGACCGGCCGCGGCGCGGTCGGAGTGGTTGTCGGCAAGACTGGCGGCACGGCGCTCGCCGCGGGCAACGAGGCGCTGATCGCGGACTATGCGGTGGACGTGGCCCCCCTGCGGG
This sequence comes from Holophagales bacterium, assembly GCA_031390755.1. GTDB lineage: Bacteria > Acidobacteriota > Thermoanaerobaculia > Multivoradales > UBA5704 > DATMER01. Next base: position 104,672 of record JANMTS010000097.1, on the reverse strand, counting down.
CCGACGCCGAGCGGCTGGCGTCCCAGGGAAGAACCCCGATCTACGTGGTCGCGGACGGCGAGCTGGCCGGTCTGCTCGCGGTGGCCGACCCGATCCGGTCGACCTCCCGCGCGGCCATCGCCCGCTTGAAGGGCATGGGTCTCGAGGTGGTGCTCCTGACCGGCGACAACCCGCGCACGGCCAAGGCCGTGGCCGGGGAGGCCGGCGTGGACCGGGTGGTGGCGGGCGTGCTGCCGGAGGGCAAGGTCGAAGAGATCCGCCGGCTCCAGAAGGAGGGCGCCGTGGTCGCGATGGTGGGCGACGGCATCAACGACGCCCCGGCCCTGGCCCAGGCGGACGTGGGGATCGCCATCGGCACGGGCGCAGACGTGGCCATCGAGGCGAGCGACGTGACGCTGATGCGCGGCGATCTCGCCGGAGTGGCGGACGCGATCGCTCTCTCCCGCCGGACGATGCGGACCATGAAACAGAACCTGTTCTGGGCCTTCGTCTACAACGTGGTGGGCATCCCGGTGGCCGCGGGCGTGTTGTATCCGGCGTTCGGCCTGCTGCTGAGCCCGATCCTGGCGAGCGCCGCCATGGCGCTCAGCTCGGTGAGCGTGGTGACCAACAGCCTCCGCCTGCGCCGTGCGCGGCTCGCGTGAGGAAAGGAGAGCGTCTTGATGGAGCCCGAGATGGAATCCAACGGCTGCGGCTGTGGTCCGGCCGAAGGCGACCGGAAAGCCTCGGCGGTCGACCCCGGCATCAAGGCCGGCAACCTGAAGCGCCTGCGCCGCATCGAGGGCCAGGTCCGCGGCCTCCAGAAGATGGTCGAGGAGGACCGCTACTGCCCGGACATCCTGACCCAGGTCGCGTCCGTCCAGGAGGCGCTGCGATCCGTGGGCCGCGAGCTGATGCGGAACCACCTCAAGCACTGCGCCACCCGGGCCTTCCAGGCCGGCGGCGAGCCGTCCGAGGCGATGGTGGATGAGTTGATCGAGCTGGTGTATCGGCACGGCCGGTGAGGGGTGGTTAGCCAGGGCAGGCACGAGACCTGCCCCTACAAGGCGAGGCGCCTGACGATTTGACGACGGGCCGCGTGTAGGGGCAACCCTTGTGGTTGCCCTCTTTCCGCTCCGGCTACCCCTACCGCAGCAGGCTCCAGGTTCTCCGGCCTCCCGGTCCTCCCGCGGCTTCGAGGGCCACGCCGACGGCGGCGAGGCTTTCGAGCAGCTTTTCGGCCTGCTCGGCCTGCACTCCCTTGAACCGGCCCGTGACCTCGGCGGCGCTGGCCTCCCCGAGCTCGGCCAGGAGATCGCGCACGGCCACGACGCGGCCGGGGAGATCCTTCGGCCAGGTCAGGAACAGCTTACAAGGAGCTACACGTTCCAGAGTTGATTCTGGTGTTGAACCGTGGTACGACATCTATCCATGAGTGAAATGGTCCAGGAGATAGTTGAACCGATTAAGGCCAAGGGATTACCACGCAGCCTCATGATTCTTATCGGCATAGCGCTGATCATTCTGCTTTTGGCCGTGTCGTTCGGAATCGTGGTCTGGGCTTTGACTCGGAAGCTTCCGGCGGTAAGCACGCCGAGCGTGGGCGATCTCATTGCCCTTCTATTCGCGGCGTCGTCTCTGGCACTCGTCATCTTCTCATTCTTAATAGCATTTCTCGCCATTGTAGGATGGCAGACACTGAAGAATGACGTACAAAAGGACATAGAAGGCTCCGTTAGCCTGCGGATAATTTCTCTGGAAAAGCAACTTCATGGACGAGTCCTGGCGGCTTTCGGTGTCATTCAGGGGAGATTCTACCTCCAAGCACTCCCCCAAGCCAAAAGTGAAAGTGAAAAAATAGAGCTTGCTGACACCTTGGCCGAGGTTGTCGATCATTGCTGGCAGTCCTATGCCATTCTTAGAACGATTGAAGGCAACAGTAAATTCATGGCTCTCAACAACTTCCTGTACTTCGCTTCAATGCAAGGAGCTCAAGCGCGAAGCGAATTTATCCTCGGCCAAGCCCGAGAGTTGATGACGGTGGCAGCAGAGAAGAGCTATTGGGAAGGGCTTCTTTCCTGCTACCGCGTAATACTCGTCTTCAGCGAGGATCCTGCCGAGATAGAGAGGGTGGCGAAGCGGGCTGCCGATCTTGGCAGGGATAAACAATTGTCCGACAGACAGAAAAGGGAGGCCCTATCATTGGTGCCTCCCCTTACGAGACGACTAGAAGAACTGAAACGTCAGATTTCGTAGGCCGAAATGCCTAACCGGTCGGGTCGAGGATCGATGATGCCATATAGACCGTAGTCTCGAAGTGCTTCTTCATCTAGCTAGCCCTCCTTAGTGACAGCGGCGCCGCTAACCGTTCGGCTCGATTAGCGATGCGCCCTGTGGTTCCTGGACCGGTTCGTTGGGTACGACGGCGTTCGACACAGAGACCCGATCTTTCAGTGCTTCGGACAGACTTGCACCGCAAGATGGTTGAAAACCAAAGATAAGGCAGAGGAGAAACCACACTGGGGGACGCCCTCCTTTCAAGATCTCGCGCGAGCACGCTATGTGCCCTGAGGTGGGTATATGTAAGTTCGTAGACACCACCAAATCTCAAAGGGTTAGCGCGTAAAGGAACTGGCGAAGGGAAGTGCGGTTGAAAGAGTGCGATATTTGCACAATCGTCACTCACTCCGACTGTCGACGAGAGCTTCACGAGTACTGATTCCCCCTTGTATGAGAAGACGATACCAAGCATGTTAGCTGGTCGTCAAGTCTTTGGATACGATCTACCCTCGCTCTTTGGGCACATGTAGCACGCGAGTTGATCTGCATTTCATGGTGCCTCCTTCGGCAAAAGAGGGGACAAACCTACCTCTTGAGCGTCACACCGCGATGCCACACCGTGTGACCGTGTCTCGCCCAGCCGCTCCACATAGGCCCGCGGCGTGTAATGGGCGCCGAGACGGTGGCGCTCCTTCGGATTCAAGGCGCGTTCGAGCAGGGTGCCGAAGATGGAAGGGTCGACCTGCGACCAGTCGCTCTTGGCCGCCAGGAGAAGCAGGATGAGCTGCTCCTTGGTGAGCACAGGGGCGTCGTGGGTCGCGAACAGCCCGCCGTTGAAGCGCGGCAGCTTGCCCGTCACGAAGTCCGAGCCGGAGTCCATCGCCTTCCAAAGCGAGCCGACGCCGCCCGGGAACGACGCGGGGTTGGGCAGCCACCAGTTCTCCAAGGCGTGCGAGAAAGGCTTTTCCCGCAGCAGGCCCACGTCCTCCGCGAACATGGTGAACAGGCAGCGCATGAGGAAGGTCGCGACGCGCTCGGGATCCTGCCCCGCCGCTTCGAGCGCGCGGGCGAGCGCCGCGATCTGGCCCGCGATCTCCCGCGTGACCAGCGCCGTGCGCTTCGAGGGATCGAGGGACGCCGGGTCCGTCCAGATCGCCCGCAATAGATCCGCGTGCGTCTCGAGATCGCGCAGAAAGATGCGCTTGCTGTGACCGTCGGGGAACGCCCGATAGACGCCCGTGCCGTCGAACGAGGCGTAGACGTCGAAACAGTAGCCGAGATCGCAGACGAGGAGGAACGGCGGAGGCTCGTCGAGATGCGCGGCATAGCCCAGGGCCTGGCCGTGCGCGGCGCTCATCATCTGGTTCCAGGCCGGGGAGTCGCGCCGCTTGGGACCGGCCGCGGCACCCTGCTTGGCTTCGAGGAGGAAGCTCCCATGCTTGTACAGATCGACCCAGCCGAGCGAGGCGCCGACGGACCTCGCGCGATAGACATCCTTCTCGAAGACGTAGAGATCCTGGTCGGCGGACCCTGTCTTGGGATGCGGGCGCTCGACCCCGAGCACGTCGCAAAGCTCATTGAGGAAGGAGTCCTTGTTGGCGCGCTCCGCGTCGCCGCTCGGGGACCAACGGTCAAGGAACGGATCGATCTGCATAGAGCGTTGAAGTGTAACCTACCTCCGGAGGGCTCGGCCCGCCCGCCGGGGAGATCGGAAGGCCGCAAAGCGGAGCAGGGCGAAGCGACCTGCAACAAACGGGCTCGATCTGCAACAAAGCGGCGCCGAGTTGCAACAAAGAGGCTCACCCGGCCATCGGGAGAGTCTTCCCGCTCACCGGGAACGTCTTCCCGCGGCCCGGGACTCCTTCTCTGTTGCAACTCAAGGTCTCTTTGCAACAAATAAGCTCGACTTGCAACAAGAAGAGGTTGAGTTGCAACAGGGAAAACTCTCCCGCTCACCGGGAAACCTTCCTTGTTGCAACTCAAGGTCAAGTTGCAACAAATAAGCCTGACCTGCAACAAATAAGGTCTCCCGGTCATCGGGAAAGCTTATTTGTTGCAACTCAACCTTTCCTGTTGCAAAGGAAACGTTGCCCGGCGCCGAGGAGAGGTTATTTGTTGCAGGTTGCCTCGCTGCGGAAGAGTAGGTAGGTTCCAGAGGTTGGCGCTCCGAATCCTCACCCCCCGTCCCCCTCTCCCGAGGGGAGAGGGGGCGCCACCACCCAAAAGCAAAGGCAGAAGCAGGGACGTTGGAGGCGCGGAGCTGATGCTGGTTCCCCCTCTCCCCCCGGGAGAGGGGGTTAGGGGGTGAGGATTCGAAGCGCCAACCTTCCGTTCCCCCGGGGAACGTCCCTACACCGCGCCCTCCTACCCTCCGTCCATCCCCAGCCGGTGAGCCACCCGCAGCAGCGCGCAGATGCTCTTGCCGTCGTTCAGCTCGCCGCTGGCGGCTTTCGCGATGGCGTCCTTCAGGGGGATGCGCTCCAGCTCCAGAACCTCGTCCTCGTCCAGGCCCTGCTGGGTCTCGACGAGGCCTCTGGCGAGGAAGAGCCAGATCTTCTCGTCGCAGAAGCCGGGGGTGGGCCAGATCCAGCCCAGGGACTCCAGCTCGGCGGGACGATGGCCGGTCTCTTCCTCGGTTTCGCGGAGGGCGCAGGCTTCCGGGGCCTCGCCGGGCTCCAGGGTTCCCGCGGGGATCTCCAGGAGCCAGCCGCCGGTGGCGTGACGGTACTGGCGCACCATCAGAACGTCGTCCCCCATCAGCGGAACGACGGCCACCGCTCCCTTGTGATGAACCAGCTCGACGTTCATCACCTTGTCGTTGGGCAGGCGGACGCGGTCCACGACGAGGTGGACCGTCCGTCCCTTGAAGATCTCGCGGGTTTCGAGAAGCCCGGCCGTTCCGGAGCCCCTCTCGGACGGCTCGGACCGGTCGCTCAATCGAGCTTCGCCCCGGTGCCCTTGAGCTGGAGGATGCGGAACGGGCCCGCGCCCACGGAGGCGGCGTCGAAGGTGTCGCCCCGCTCCTCGGCCAGATGCTCCATCCAGGCGACGTAGCGGTCGCGCTCCATGGGGATCGACTCGAGCACCCCCTCGGCCGCCGCGAGCTTGCCCTTCGAGGTCGCGGGGAAGACGATCACGCCGTCGTCCACCTTCACCCGCAGCATCGCTTTGCCGTCCTCCTGCGCCAGGTCCATCCAGCAGCCCTTCATCGGGCAGACGTCCATCACCTTGCCCTCGATGCGGAGGGTCTTGCCGACGTAGGCGTCCGGGTCCGCCAGGATCTTGGCGATCGAAGTGGTTTCGGCGGCGGTCACGCCATCGCCCAGCGTCTCGCCGGCCCAGGTCGGGCCCACGGCCAGCACCAGGGCCAGAACGGCTCCCATCCATATTGCCCGGCGTGCGCGTCGAATCATGGTCTTGCTCTCCTCTCGTCTCATATTCAATCAGTTTCCGTCGTTGGGCTTCTTGTTGCGCCCGCGCAGGAGCGCGCCCAGGCCGCCGTCCTCGCCGCCGTCTCCCTCGGCCACCGGAGTCATCTCCGTCTCCTTGTAGCCGGCGGGGATCTCGAACGAGGAGCCCGGCACGTTGGCGTTGATGTCGAGCTGCGTGACTTCCATGGTGGTGCGGCTCACCGACTGCTTGTTGCCCTTCTTCTGGGTCGTGGTGGTCACGGTCACGGACTTGAGCGGGAAGCCCTCCGTCTTGCCCATCTCCGCGGCGAGGAGCTTGTCGAACTGCTCGTTGCCGGTCGGGGGAGGATCGTTGCGCAGCCAGACGCCGAGCCCGACGTCGGTCAGCTTGTCGGTCGTCCAGATCTCCTGCTCGGAGACCACGCTGGACTCGTTCGCCATGCCCAGCACGCGGACCTTGGTGACATAGGTGGTCCGGTGGCGGTAGTGGCGCGTCGGCAGGCCCACGAGGGCGGGGCCGGCCTCGTCCAGGAGCGTCTCGACCTTCGGGGTGGTGAACTCGATCTTGAGCAGCGGCCCCATGCCGTTCATGACGGCGCCGGCCGCGCCCAGCATGGCCTGCAGGTTCCACTCGGCGTAGGTCTTCTCTTTCGGGTCGACCATGTACATCGTCTTGCCGCCGTCCCTGGTCAGGATCCAGGTGCCCGTCGGGGCCATGGGATTGGCGCTCTCCTTGAACTCCACGCGCGCCTTGTCGCCGGAGACCCAGCCCTCGACCTCGATCGAGCCGCCCTTGGTCTGCGGGTCCTCCGTCTTCGTCACGGCCTTGTAGTGGATGCCGGCGGCGGCGGGCAGGGCGCTCAGAGCGCCCATTGCGACGATGACGACGGAAAGCACGATGCGCTGGATGCGCGGGTCTGGCTGTCTCATGGTGTGCCTCATGGGTAGGGGGTTTCTCCTCGGAGAGTATCGATGATGACGCATCGGCGTCCGGCCCGCAACCAGGGCGGTCCCGGCAATCCCGGCAATCCCGGCGATCGTGGCCCGGGGTTCGTTACACACCTGCACAGTTAGACGTGATTCAGCAGCATCAGCTCCCGGGGATGGGGGTCCAGGTAGATCTGGCCGCGGAGGTACTCGACGTCGAGCCGGCGCACGTGGTGGCGCAGGAGAGTCACGGGCACGATCAGCGGCAGCAGGCCGGCGCGGTAGCGCTCGATCGACTCGATCAGCTCGCGGCGGTCGCCGTCGTCGACGCGGTCGGTGACGAAGCCGGCCAGGTGGTAGAGCGCGTTGGTGTGGCCGCGGCGGGTGGGCGCGCGGCGCAGGATCCCGGTCATCCCGGCGAGGTAGGCGCGGGCGAGGTCTTCCGGACTGTCCTTCTTGCCCGAGTCCCCAAGGAGACGCCCGAGGCGCCGCATGCCGGCCTGGTTGCGGGCCAGGAAGAGGAACTTGTGGTGCTCATGGAAACGCATCAGCGCGGCGCGGGTCCAGCCCTCGGCTTCGGCCCGCAGCCAGCGGTCGCGGAGGAAGATCCGGGTCACGAAGCTCTCGCGCAGGAGCGGATCGTTGAGGCGGCCCTCCTCCTCGACCGGCAGGTCGGGATGGCGGCTCAGGAGCGCGTCGGCGAACAGGCCGCGCGTCGACTTGACCGGCATACCGCCGGTCTCTGCGGGATAGAGCTTGACGCGCTCCATGCCGCAGCTCGGCGAGTCCTTCTTGAGGATGTAGCCCGCCAGGCGCTCGGCGCCCAGCTCCTCGACGCGCCGCGCGGAGTACTCGCGCATGGCGGCCGTGTGGTCGGCGCCGGTCTCGGGCGTGATCAGGTGAATTTCGCCGGTATCGCCGGCAGTCCCACCGATGCGCACGAGGCGCATGGCGGGCCGCGGGGTGCCGAGGCCGATCTCGACCTCGGGGCAGACGGGCACCCACTCCACGTACCTGCCGAGCATGTCGGTCAGGAAGGGGTCGCGCTTGTGGCCGCCGTTGTAGCGCACCTCCTCGCCGAGCAGGCAGGCAGAGACGCCGACTCTCAGGAGGCGCGGAGGCGGGCTGGCGTGGACTTCCATGAGGAGAGTGTAGCGCGCGGAGTCCTCACCCCCGTCCCCTCTCCCATCTCCCGGCCCCCCGCCCCCGGGAGAGGGGCGCCACCGCCCAAAAACAGAAAACAGAAGCAGAAAACAGAAACAGAAAGCAGGAAGCAGGAAACAGAGCTCGGTGAGCAGAACGGGTGGGGGTTCCCCCTCTCCCCCCGGGAGAGGGGGCCAGGGGGTGAGGACTCCCCGCGACACCCTCCCCGGAATAGCCACCCGCCCGGCGGCGCCTGCACTGCCGTGCGTCAGCGGTTGGAATCGGATCCGGACGGGATCTTGAGCAACGGATAGGGGTTGATCGCCCCGCCCGGTCTCTCGTAGAGGCCATAGTGCAGATGGGTCGGCGTGCCCTTCGCGTTGCCGGAGTCGCCGACGTAGCCGAGCACCTGACCCGCCTCCACCCAGTCGCCCGCGTCCGGCAGGTCCCACTCTTCGAGGTGGGCGTAGTAGTGCGAGACGCCGCCCGGCCCCATCACCGAGATCACCCGGCCGCCGAGGTTGTTCCACCCGCGGCGCGTCACGATGCCGTGGGTGGCAGCCAGCACCTGGGTGTTGCGCGGCGCGAAGATGTCGATGCCCTCGTGGCTGCGGCCGTGGCTGCGCGCCGCGCCCCAGGTGTCGGTCAGATCCTCGGGTTGAACGCCTTCGACCGGCACCGGCAGGACCGCCGGCATGGGCTCGCGCATCAGCCGCACGAAGCGGAGGCCGTTCTTGAGCAGCGGCCAGAGCCAGCCGGTCAGGGCGGCGAGGAGGAGAAAGACCAGAAGCAGGCGGAGGAACCGCACAACCCGGAAGAAGCGGCGCTTCGGAGGGATCCCGGCGGGAGTGCTCATTCGAGGATGCATCGCTTCGAGTCCTCACCCCCTGGCCCCCTCTCCCCCCGGGAGAGGGGGATGGGGGGTGAGGATTCGAAGAGGTCAGGCCGCACGTTCAAGACATCCCCCTCAGGCCTTCGCCTCCAGCTCTTCGAACAGCGCCGCCTCCTCGTCCGTGACCGGAATCCCCTCGCGGAAGCGCTCCGCCATGGCCTCGGCTTCCGGATCTCCCGGCACCCTCACCGGCTGATCCCCGAGGGCGGACGGCTGCTCGCGCACGATCCCCAGGAACCGGCTGAGGTCGGAGCGGAAGCCGCCCGGCTCGCGGAACGCCGCGAGGTCGAAGGCGAGGAAGAGATGGGCCACCTGGCGCGGCTCGTCGTAGGGCGGCGCGTAGAGGTGGGACAGCTCGTGGTCGAGCGGCGCGCCCGCGAGCAGCGCGCAGAGGATCTCGACCATCATCCCGAGGCAGTGCCCCTTGTGGCCGCTGCCGGCGCCGAGCGGACGCAGGGCGTCCCCGCCGGTCCCCTCGGTTGGACCGACGGTCCAGGACGGATCGACGGGCAGGCCGTGCGCGCGGTTGTGCTTCACCTTCGAGTAGGAGACCTGGCTCGTGGCGAAGTCGGCGCAGAAGGCGTCGCCGCCCTCCGCCTCGACCGCCATGGAGATCGGGTTGGTGCCGAAGAGCGGGGTCAGGCCCAGGAACGGCGCCACCAGGGCGTCGCTGTTGGTGAAGGACATCCCCAGCGCCCCCTGGCGGGCCATCTCCAGGGTGTAGACGGAGGCCGCGCCGAAGTGGTTCGAGTTGCGCACCGAGACCACGCCGACGCCGTTGTCCCGGGCGAGCCGCACCGCCTCGGCGCAGGCCGTGCGGCCGGCGACCAGGCCCAGGGCGCCGCCGGCGTCCAGCACCCGGACGGCCCTGGCCTCGCCGTGCCAGCCCATCGCCGGACAGGCGCGGCTCCGGCCGCCGTCCAGCTCGGCCAGGTAGGTGGAGAACAGGCGGACGCCGTGGGTGTCGATGCCGCGCAGCGAGGCTTCCAGCAGGCCTCCGGCCACCCAGCCCGCGTGCTCGTCGGAGACGCCCCGCCGCACCAGGGCGCCGCGCATGAGACCGTCGAGCGCCTGGGCGGAGATCCTCTTCATGCGAGCCGCCCCTTCACGAACGCGGCGAAGCGGCGGATGCCGTCGTCGATCTGCTCCGGCGTGACGTAGCTGAACGAGAGGCGGACCTCGCGCTCGCGGCCGCCGGCCAGGGAGAAGAACGACATCGGGCAGACGATCACGCCATGATCGCGGGCGCAGGACTGGAGGCACTGCTCGTCGAAGTCGAACGGCAGCGTCAGGGTGAGGAAGAAGCCGCCCTCGGGCCGGTTCCACTTGACGCCTGCCAACTCACCCAGCTCGCGCTCCAGCGCCGTCACCATGGCGTCCCGGTTGCCGCGGTAGAACGGCAGCTTGGTCTCCACCAGCCGGCGCAGCGAGCCGCCGTGCTCGAGGAGCGCCGCTCCGACCACCGCCTGGGTCACCGGCGAGCTGGTGACGGTGGTCAGGCTCTTGACCTTGGACAGCTCCGCGGCCAGCGTCGTAGGCGGGCCGCCGGCTCTCGCCTCGACTTTCTGGTCCGCCACCAGATACCCCACCCGCAGACCGGGATAGAGGGTCTTCGAGAAGCTCCCCATGTAGATGACCAGGCCGTCCTCGTCCATCGCCTTGAGCGTGGGCAGGGGATGGCCGTCGTAGGAGAACATCCCGTAGGGGTTGTCCTCGAGGATCAGGATCTCCTGCTCGCGGGCGACGCGCAGCAGCTCGCGGCGCGCCTCGAGCGGCATGCGGGTGCCGAGCGGGTTGTTGAAGTCCGGGATGTCGTAGACCGCCCGCGGGCGGCGGCCGGAGCGCCGGACCGCCTCGATGGCTTCCGCCACCTTCGCCGCTTCCAGGCCATTTTCCCCGGTCGGGATCGCGACCACCGGGATGCCCATGATCGTGGCCAGGCCGGTGATGCCGATGTAGGTCGGATCGCTGACCAGCAGCACGTCCCCGGGCTCGAACAGGCCGAGCAGGAGGACGGTCATGCCTTCCTGGCAGCCGACCGTGACCACGATGGAGGCGGGATCGACCTTGATCCCCTCGTCCAGCGCGAGCTGGCGGGCGATCAGGCCGTTGATGATCCCGTTCGTCTTGTTGTACTGACCCAGGTCGTTCCAGACGGCGGCCGGCGCCCAGCCGGTCTCCGCCGTCCGGTGCTCGACGTAGCGCGGGACCTGCGCGAGGCTCCCCTCGACGTCGAAATGCCGCTCCGCCGGCCGGCCCGGCGCGAAGGAGACGGCCTGGGGGTAGCGCAGAACCACCTCATTGAGGAAGTTCATCACCTCCAGCGAGGGGTCTCCGAAGCAGGCCTTGAGCGCTACGTCCATGACTCAATAAGCGTCCTTCTGCTCGAGCTGCTCGAACAGGTTCTTGACGCTCTCGTCGGAGAAATCGCCGCCCAGCCGCTCGATGAACTCGAACATCATGCCGGAGCCCTTGTCGCGGTGGCTGAAGATCTGGCGCAGGCCGCCGCCCTCGATGACGTTGGTGTCGAACTCGACGCCCGCGTTCTTGAGCTCGTCGGCCATCTCCACCAGGTTGTCGACGCCGATCGCCACGTGCTGGACGCCCGCGCCGTAGTTCTCGACGAAGCGCGACACCTGGGATTCGGGAGTCGTGCCCTGGAGAAGAACCATCGTCACCGGGCCGGCCGCGATCACGGCCGAGATCATGGCCGTGGTCTTGCCCTTGGTCTCGCGGCGCTCGCGCACCTGGAAGCCCAGGATCTCGGTGTAGAACTTGATCGACGCTTCCAGATCGGGGACGGCGATGGCGATGTGGTCGACCGACTTCGCGTATTTGCCAAGGATCTCGGGGGGAACGGATTCACTCATAGAGTCTCCTCGTCTCTCATCAGTTGGACCGGCCGGCTGTCCGCCGGCGCCCTGGAGGGGAACCTCCGCGGCGCCCCATCCTATCCTTTCGAAGTGCTCTCCACGGCCTCGGAGGGGACGGAATCGGGTCCCGGAAGAATCTCCAGGGCACCATCCGGCCAATGCCGGGCCGGACATCCCGTCCTGAAGATCCGGTCCGCGCCGCCCGGGCTGGGCACGAAGCGCTCGGCGGTGCGGTCCGGCCGGCCGGCATACCCCCGGGCGAGACCGGCTCCGCCCAGGCAGAGCTCGCCGCTCCCGCCGCCCTCGCCGGCCGCTCCAACCCCACCCGTCTCCAGCACGCAGGCGCCGAGGTTCGGCAGCGGCCGGAGGATCACCGACCGGTCGTCCTCCCCGACCTCGCCGATCAGCCCGCAGCCGGCGACTTCCGCCGTTCCCAGCAGCCGGACGAGCCGCAGGCCCGGCCGCGGACGGCTCCACGGCTCGCGGATGGGCCAGGCGTCTTCGAAGGCGCAGGCCACCCGCAAGGCGGGCAGGTCGCCGCTCACGGCGTCCAGGATCTCGCGGAGCCGGCCGGTCCGCGCAGCCAGGTGGGTGATCTCCTTCTCTCTCAGCATCCACTCCAGCTCCGGACCGGGCGCGCCCTGGCGGGTCTGCGGAAACTGTCCGGACCGGGGGTCGCCGAAGCAGAGCCGCGCGCCCGTGCCCAGGGTCATCCACAGCTCCCGGAGAAACGCCGTCGAGCCCGGCCGCGCGAGCTGGAGGACCCGGTCGTCCGGACCGACGCCCAGCTCCTGCGCCAGGGCGAAGGTCATGTTCGTGAGGCTCCGGTGCTCCAGGAGCACGGTCTCCATCTCGGCCTCCCACCCGGTCCAGCGGGAATGAGCCCAGGCCAGCTGGGACGACCGGGCGGGCGAGTCCGGCTCCACCGCCCCCGCTCGCCCCAGTCGCTCCGCGCGCTCCTGCCCCCTCGCTCTCGTCACTCCGTCCCGCGCATCCCGGGTCTCCGCGCCGAGGGTCAGCCGCGCCCCCGCCGCCCGGGCGCGGGCCTCGCGGCGCTCCTCCGGCTCGGCGGGATCGAGCACCAGGCAGGCGCCGCCGGCCTTCAGGATGCCGAGCAGCCCCACGACCATGGCGTGCGATCCGTCCCAGGTGAGCCCGGCCACGGTCTCGAATCCCACGCCGTGGCGGCGCAGGCAGGCGGCCTTGCGCGACGAGCGCTGGTCGAGCTCGCCGTAGGTCAGCAGCCCCTCCGGCGAGTCTACGGCCACGGCCTCGGGGAAGCGCTCGGCCCAGGCCTCGAACAGCTCGTGGACGCCGAGGCGGCGCGGGTAGGCCGCCGCGGAGTCGCAGGACGCGGGATTCGGCAGCCAGACCTCCAGCGGCGCCGTCGGGAGGCGGAACGCGGCGTCTTCCTCCGCCTCGCGAACCAGCGCCAGCCGGTAGGGACCGTCCCCGGTGAGCAGCCGGGCGAGGGCGTCCCCGGCCGCCGCGGGCCGGCCGCCGGCCTCCCAGGCCACGGAGGTCCAGGGAAAGGCGCTGCGGTGGACGAAGCTCGCGGCGAACGCATCCGCGGCAGTGATTGCCGGGTTTGCCGGGTTTGCGGGGTTCCTCCCGCCGTCCAGGATCGCCGGAACCTGGGTCAGCGCCAGGCAGACGCTCGGTTCCTGGCCGGCGAGCGCGTACTCCAGGGCCGCGAGGCCCGCGGCGGCCGGTTGGAACAGGAGGTCGAGATCGTCCGGTCCGGCCTCCGCCGCCGGCCGCAGCGTGGTGCCCGGCGGCGGCTCCACCGCAAGGACGACGGCGTGGATCTCGCCGAAGCGGGCCACCGCCTGGTCCACGGCCTCGGCCAGCCGGCGCTCGTCCCGGATGTCCGCCGCGATGGCGATGGCCTGGCTGCCGGCCTGGGCTCCGGCCTGACTACCACCCTGACCGCCGGCCTGCGTGCCCGCCTGGTCCGCCGCTTCGAGACCGCGCAGCCGGGACGCGGAAGGCCTCTTCCTGTCGATGAGCGTGATCCGCGCCCTGTAGCGCCGCACGAGGGTTGCCGCCGCCAGAAGGCCGAGCTTCCCGGAGCCGATCACGAGGCAGTGGTCGCCGCGGCGCAGCCGGTCCCGGGGCCGGTCGCGGGAGATCTCCGCCGACGCGGGCAGAGTCTCGAGCTCCGGCAGCCAGCGCCGCTCGCCGCGCCAGGCGACGAGCGGCTCGGAGCCCCGGGCCAGCTCCTCCATCACGACGCGCACCAGGCGCACCACGCTCTCCGGGTCGAGATCCGCTCTCAGGTCGATCCCGCGGAACGCGAACCGCGGATGCTCACGGTCTTCCTCTAAATGCGCCCGCGAGAGGGCGAGGCAGGCGCCCAGGACCGCGGCCCCCATCGGATCGACGGCGTCGCCGCCCTCGATCTCATGAGCGCCGGCCGCCAGCACGAGGCAGGGGACCGGCTCGCCCGGGCCGGCGAGGGCGCGGGCCAGGAACAGGAGGGAGTGAAGCCCGGGCTTCCGGGCTTCGGCCAGGCTGCCGGCTCTCAGGGCGGGAGGGAATCGCGGAGCGTCCACGCTCCAGGCATGAACGATCCCGAGGGGGGCCGGGAGCGACTCGACCCGCCGGGCGAAGGTTTCGGGGGAATCGAGATCGGCGGAGTCCGCGAAGAGGGTGACGACCTGCGTGGCTCCGGCTTCGGCGAGCCGCCCGGCGATGGCTTCGCCCACACCCCGGCGGTCGGCGAGCACGAGCCACGACCGTTCGAGCCGGGCCGCCGTCTCCGCGGGTTTCGGGGAGGCAGAAAGTGGCGCTTGCCGCCAACAGGGGACGAAGAACCGCAACGAAGCCACACCCTTTAAAGTGTCGAGCGCTCTCTTGCGTGAGCCGCGTAGCTGATTTCCATCATTGTTTCCCTGCCAATGGGCGCTCACGAGCCATCGCGCTTGAGCACTTTCTTTCACGCAACTTTCTGATCTCCAACGGTTTGCTCCTGGCGCTTGAAGGAGCCGCTTCCGATTACCGTGCCGTGCGCGCGGAAGTCTCCGCTTTGAGGCCCAGCGATCCGCTCACGCGGCTTTAAGTTCCACGGAACGCCCTACATCCTACCCTGCTTGGAACGCCAATCCAAACTTCCGTAGCCGGTTTGCGTGTCTGGGGCCGATCCACCAGACTTCCGCGAAGCGGAAACGGCGTACTCCTCCAGTGATCTCCTTTCGGGCCGCGCCGTTCCTGCGTCCGGTCTCCCGAGGCAAACATCCGCGGGCGCTTCGACCGATCCGGTCCGGGAGTCTGTCCCGCGGTGCGAGGAGGATAGGATGTCAAGGAAAGCGAAGAAGAGTCTGGTAGCCGCTCTTTTGGTGGCCGCGGTCGTGGCAACGTCGATGCCGGCTCTGGCAGCCGGGCAGAGTCGGCCGCTTGACGAGGGTCCAGGGGTGAGTTGGGTCGTCCGAATGCTGACATGGATCGGATTGCAGCCTGGCGATCTCGGATCGGCCTGGGCTGAAACGAGTGCCTACATCGACCCGAACGGACAACCCAACGCAGGAGGGGAGGCGCCTGGAGGGGCAAGTCCCGACAGCTCCGCGAACATCGACCCGGATGGCTAGTTTGATTTTGACGGACAGGGGGAGACTACCAGTCCTCCCCTGTCTCTCGCGATGACGCCAGCGTACTCGTTTCGTGCGACAATCAGTGAGTTTTGCGCATTGACTGCTTCTTGGAGGAAGCGCGGATGACCCATCTTTCGGATCGAGATGGAAAAGGCTACCTGGTAGGCAACTTGGCTGATGGTGACCTGCGCCGGGTCATTCGGCATCTGCTTTCCGGATGCCCGGACTGCCAAGCTCGCATCAAGGCATCGGCATCCACCTATATGCTTTGGAGTGCAAGCACCGCCGAGCCCGATGACGTTTACGATGCCTGCATCGATCGAGCGAGGCGTGCAGTGCGCCGCCTGGAACCTCGGTTGAAGCGGGACAAGGAGCGGCGTGAGAATGGCGTGACTCTCCTGCGGGAACGGTGGTTCGGCGGCCTCAGCTGGCCTGAACGTCGATCATTCTGGGACGTTCACGTGGAAGTTTTGCTTGAGCTCAGTTTCGAGGCTCGCTATCGCGACCCCCGGAAGATGGTCGAGCTTGCTCGAACAGCTGCTGAGATCGCGGATCGTCCCGATAAGGCACGCTATGGCGAGGCTTTGCAGGTAGATTTGCGAGCCAGGGCTTGGGCAGAGTTGGGCAATGCTTGGCGAGTCAATGAGAGATTCGATGAATCTGAAGCTGCCCTCCAACGCGCGCGCAGTCTGTTGGGTGAAGGAACTGGAGATCCTCTCCTCGCGGTGCGCCTTGATGATTTTGAGGCCTCACTAAGGAAGGACCAGCGCCGCTTCGAGGAGGCAGTTGCGCTTCTAGAGCGCGTGTATCGAGCCTACCTACGGGTTGGCGAGCGCCATCTTGCGGGCCGCGCGCTCATGAAGCTGGGAATCACAATGGAAGTCGCAGGTGAGCCTCTTGAGGCAATCGATCGTCATTGGAAGAGCCTCGATTTGCTCGACCCATCCCGCGATGCGCAACTCGTAGCCACCGCCCACCACTGCCTTCTGAACGCCCTGGTTACAGCCGAGAGGTATGGAGAAGCAGGTCAACTACTGCTCCAGAGCAACCTGCGCCACAAATTCGCAGACGATCCGCTCAATCTCCTTCGGTTACGCTGGGTCGAGGCCAAGATCCTGGCCGGCCATGGCCGCCTTGAAGACGCCGAAGAGGTTCTCACCACGGTGTATTGGGGCTTCTATCGCCAGGAGCTCCACTACGTCGCCGCGGTCGTCGGTCTGGACCTCGCCGAAGTGATGCTCCGGCAGGACAAGAAAGTCGAGGCGCACTGCCTGGCCGTCGACCTCTACAACACCTTCCAGGAACAGAAGATCGACGCCGAAGCGCAGCGCGCGCTCCTCACCTTCGAGGTGGTGTGCAGCCACAAGGCGGCCACCCCGCAGATGGCGCGCCGGACGCGGGACTTCCTCGACCAGCGCCAGTACAACCCCCGGCTCCGGTTCGAGCCTCTGCTAGTGCTCTACGGCTAGGGCGAGCGCCTTGCGCGCCGTCTCGTCGTCGATCAGGCCGAGCCGGACCAGGAGCCGGACCATCCGCTGCTCGTCCTCTTCGAGCCCGGCCGGCACCAGGCCGGACACTTGGCCGTAGGCCCTGGAGAACAGGTCCGCCCATCCGATCTCCAGGGCATCGGCAAGCATCAGGACGTGCCGCACCTGGAGGGTCACCCTCCCGCTCAGCACCTTGCTGAACACCGACTCCCCCACACCCATCTTCCGCTCCAGTGACCGGATCGAGACACGCTTTTCCTCCGCAAGGGCCGCAAGCACCTTCACGAGGCGCAAAGCCTCCGCTTCGTAGCGATCGCAGTGCTCGTTGCTCATGCCGGCGATTGTATAGGGAGGGGGGCTAGCCGTTCGGGTCGATGTTCGCCGAATCATCAAGGCCCTCCGCGACACCGTTAGATTGAGGCCGGCCGTTCGGGTCGATGTGCGCCGAATCATCCGGCGTCTCCGAAGCTCCGTTCGGCCGGGGCTGTCCATTGGGATCAATGTGCGCACTGGTCGCGTCCCAGACCAGGCCGATCTTCTGCGGCTCCAGGCCGAGCCAGCCCAGGAGACGGGCCATCCAATGGGCCGACGGGCCAGGCTCCGCAGCCAGCGCGGGAGACACCGCCGCGAGCGCCATCACCACCGCCACGACCGCAACGAGATTCCTTCTCTCTCTCCTTGCCATACTCCCTCCTTGTGTCTCACGCGCCGACGCGGAATGCACCAATGCGTTCAGATGGGACATTTGCGAGGCGCCTGGAGCCGCTTCCGGCTCGGTTTGGCTCACTACGATGGCTTCCCGTGACACAAAACCCGCGGGTTGGTTCATTTCCCAGGCGGGGGGTGTCACAAAACCCGGGACGGGAGTCACAAAACTCTGCGGTATTGCGACACCCCACACCTGGGAAGGTGCCGCACCGCCGGTTGGCGTGACGTCCCAGGCGGGTAAAGCGGCTCGAGGCCCGGGTGTAGCGTCCCGCGGGAGCTGGGAAATGCTCGCAACCGCGGGTGAAATGACCCCCGCGCGCTCGTAAGTTACCATTGAGCCAGTGATCGCGCCTTGCAGCTCGCCGGATGCCTCTCCACCCTTGCGGGTGGTGCTGCTGGGTGCGAGCAATCTGAGGATCGGCTTCCCGGAGATCCTCGCGCGGCTGCGCGGCGGGGCCGGAGGGCCGGTGGAGGTGCTCGCCGCCCTGGGGCATGGCCGGTCCTATGGCTCGTGGAGCCAGGTGCTCGGCGTGCGCCGGCTTCCCGGGATCCTCAACTGCGGCCTCTGGGAGGCGCTGGAACGACAGTCCGCGCAGCCCGCTCCCTCCACGCTCGCGCTCGTCGCCGACGCCGGCAACGACCTTCTCTATGGCGCCGGACCGGAGACGATCGCGGACTGGGTCGCGGCCTGCCTGGACAGGCTCGCCCGGCACGGCGCCGAGATCGTCCTCTCGCTGCCCCCGCTCGCGAGCCTCGAAACGGTGACCGAGATCCGCTATCGCCTCGTCTGTTCCATTCTCTATCCGGCGAGGAAGGCCGCCCCCTGGCCGACGATGCTGGCGAACGTGCGGGAGCTGAACGACCGTCTCCGCCGCCTGGGGGCCGACCGGGGAGCCCGGGTGATCGAGCCACCCTCGTCCTGGTACGGGATCGATCCGATTCACATCCGCCGTCGCAGGCGAAACGAGGCCTGGTTGCAGATTCTCCGCGGCCCGCATCTGCCGGGCGAAGGGCGGAGCCCGGGACGCGCCCGGCTGCCGCTCTTCGGCTCCGAGGAGCTGCGGCTCTGCGGCGTCCCACTCCGCAACCCGCAGCCCGTCTGCCGTTTCAAGGATGGAACCACCGTTGCGCTCTACTAGACTCCGCCGCCGGCTCGGCCTGCCGGGCCCCCCTCAACAACGCCCGGGTGATCGCGAAGAGGATCTACCTCACCGGCCTGGACGAGCTCGATTCGCTCTATGCCCGGAAGGGCGGGAACCTGCGGGAAGGCATCCGGGAGATCGAGCGCCTGCTGCGGCTCAACCCCTCACGGCCAGCCCGCGAGGCGCTGACGCTCGCGCCCCGGACGCGGGCGGCCGGGTAGAGAGGGAAATCGCGACGCCTACATCGACGCGTCCTGCACGATCTCCCAGCCGTCCCTGGTCCTCTGGAAGACGATCAGCGTCAACCCCGCGGCCGGCTCCTTCCCCGGCTCCTCGGGGTAGGAGATCTCCCACCGCGCGGCCACCGACACGCCGTGGACGCGGCTCGGCCGGGCGCCGCCCAGCTCGGTGAGCTCGATGCCCGAGGCCGGCCGCAGCTCGATCGGCTCCAGCTTCAGCGCTCCCATGGCCTTGCGGTCCGGATAGCGCTTCCGGTAGCGGGCGAGCACCTCGTCCCGGCCCCGGGTCTGGCCGCTCGGCGAAAGGAACGTCGCGTCCTCCGCATAGACGGCGGTGAAGGCGTCCAGATCCCCCCGGTTCCAGGCGTCGGTCTGGGTCGCGATGAGCGCCTTGACCTCGGCGAAGGCCTTCTCCTTCGACTTGGCGTCGCCGATTCGATCCCAGAGACCCGGTCCGAAAGGCGCCACGTAGCGGTGCGGCTCGGCGAAGGCCGGATCGGCGAGCACCTCGTCCGCGGTCGCGAACCGGTAGCCGCGCTGCTCCAGCCAGGTGAACAGGCGGTCCCACTGGGCCACCCCCACCTCGTTGGCGTGGAGGAGAAGAACCTGCGCCACGGGCCGGCCGAACAGCTTGTCGCCGACAGCCTCGTGGGTGGCGACCTCCAGGTGAAGCGCCTCGTGGTACTCCTCCGCCACTCTGGCCAGGGCGCGCTTGTCGCCGCGCCGCCGGGCCTCGGTCCAGGGCTCCTCGTACGACCAGTCCTGCGTGTCGATCGTCACCGGCACTGTCCGCTGTCCCGACTCGGCGAGATAGGCACGCATGGCGTCGAGCTTGGCCCCCGAGTCCCCCTCCCGCAGGTAGGGAAAGCGGAAGAAACGGACCTTCGCTCCCCGCTCCGCCAGCAGGTCGGAGAGGTTCTTCCTCCCGGTCTCGGCGTCGGCGATGTACTCCCTGGGCGCCGTGCGCGTGAAGCTGAGATGACTGAACGTGTGGTTGCCCAGCTCGTGGCCGGCCGCCAGCCACATCCGCAGGAGATCGTTGTCGGCCGGGCCGAGCACATGGTCCCCCACCACGAAGCCGAGGGCCGGAACCTTGTGCCGGCGCAGCACGTCCAGCATCCCCCTGGTGATCCGCGCGCGCTCGGCCGCGTCCGGGTGCAGCTTGGTCATGGCGATGGGCAGATCGTCGACCGTGATGAGAAGCGGACGGCCCGCGGGGGCCTGGGCCCGGAGCGGCGTCTGAAGCAGGAAACCGGCGGCGCAGACGAGGGAGAAGACGAGGGCGAACGGCACCAGGGGCAGGCGTTTCATAACGGCGAGAGTATCGCAGGCATCGCAGGCTCTCTCCTCAATGACTTCCTGAAATGACATTGGGGAGGCGTTTTCCGTCTTCTTCAAGGGTGTTTTTTCTTGACACCCGTCCGCCTCGCCGAGGCCGCGGGAAAGGAGACACCTGATGGATACGCTGATCGAGTGGACGCGCCAGTGGCAGGACCAGGGCCGGCGCCAGGGAAAGTCGGAGCTGCTGCTGAAGCAGGCGGAGCGCAAGTTCGGGCCGCTGGCCAATCGGGACCGGACCCGCATCGAGCTGGCCGATGCGGACCGCCTGCTGTGCTGGGGCGAAAGGCTCGTCGTGGCCCGCTCCCTGGACGAGGTTTTTGCGGGGACGGGCCGGGTATGAGGAGCGCGGAGAACCATGTTAATTTGGTCCCATCATGGTTGATCCCATCATGGAAGAAGCCCGCTGCATCGAGCCGCCGCTTCGGATCCCGCCGGGAGTGCAGGATCTGGAACGCTTCCGCCGCTGGGCGCGGTCCGACCGCTTCCCCGAACGCGGCCGGATCGACTACATCGGCGGCCTCCTCGAGGTGGACATGAGCCCCGAGGATCTGCTCACCCACGGCACCGTCAAGACCGAGATCGGCGCGGTGCTCCAGCAGCGGATCTCCTGGGAGGAGCGCGGCGACGTGTACATCGACCGCGGCCGCATCAGCTCTCCGGGTGCGTCGCTGTCGGTGGAGCCCGACGTGACGGTGGTTCTCTGGGAGTCGCTCGACGCCGGGCGCATCCGGGAGATCCCGAAACGGCGCAATCAGCGGGAGCGGCCGGAGCGGTTCATCGAGCTGGAAGGCACGGCGGACCTCGTGGTCGAGGTGATCAGCGACAGCTCCGTGGGCAAGGACCGGACACGCCTGCCGCCCCGCTATGCCACCGCCGGAGTGCCCGAGCTTTGGCTGGTGGATGTCCGCAAGACCCTGCGGTTCGACATCCACGTCCTGGGGCCGGACGGCTACACGACCATCGATCCGGATGACGGCGGCTGGCTGTCGTCGCCGCTGATCGGCACGGTCCGCCTGCGCCGACGCCGGGTCCGCCCGGACCGCTGGAGCTACCGGCTCGAAGTCGCCCCGTCGCCCTGATCCCTCTGACCTCCATCTGATCATCGAATAAGGACGGTCGAGACCGCCTCGACCGTCCCTGGCAACGGCCCATTTTCGACGTGCTAAGCTGCGCCGCCATGATCCGGCGGATCGAGGTCCACGAGAACAGCCCCTGGTTCGCCGGTCACTTCCCCGGCCATCCCATCCTGCCCGGCATCGCCCATCTCGCGCTGCTCGCGGAAGCCCTCGGGAATCCTCCTCTGTCCGAGGTGAAGACCCTCAAGCTCCGCAAGCCGGTGTCTCCCGGCGACGTTCTGGATCTGAGCACCAACGAGGGAAACGTGGGGAACGTGGGGAACGAGGGAGACGACGGCGCGGTCCGCTTCGAGATCCGGCGAGGGGACGAGGTCGTCAGCAACGGCGTCGTGAGGATCGGAGGAGACGTCCGAGAGGTCGAGCCCTTCGCCGGAGCCGCCGGCCCCTTCCCTCCACCCGCAACCCTGGTCCCGCACGCACCCCCGGCCCTGCTCGTGCAGTCCATGATCGAAGTCTCGGAGGACGGAGCCTCGGCGATCGTCCTGATCCCGAACGACAACCCCTTCGCGGTCTCTGGCCGAGCCCCCGCCTTCGTGGGTCTCGAAGCCGGAGCCCAGGCCGCCGCCGTCCTGGAAGCCCTGAATCGATCAGGGGTAGCCGGCCCGAGGATCGGCTACGTCGTGGCCATCCGCAACGCCCGCTTCCGGACGCCGTGGCTGCCTGTAGAGACGCCGCTATCCGTCACCGTGAGGCTGACCGGAAGCGCGCCACCGCTGTCGATCTACGAGGTGAGCCTGGGGGACGGGTTGGTGACGGGGCTGGTGAGCACGTTCATCGCGGACGCCTGAACGCGCCGCTCACTCCCCCACCAGGGAGAGGGCCTTGTCGACCACCGCGTCGGAGAGATACATGCCGGCGTTCCGGAGCCGGCCCACGACCGGACGGGCTGCAGAAAACCGGCCCTCCGCCTTCGCCTTGAGAACGAGACCCAGAGTTCCGATGAACGGGATTCCCAGAATCTCGGCGCACCGCCGACCCGCGAGGTCGTCCAGAATCGCCCGGCACCCGGGATGAGTCAGCGCCCAGGAGAGAACCGAGGTTTCGCCGGGGCCGAGGTCCCATAATCGCACCGGTTGGGAGTCGGGAATCGGCTCGATCTCATTCAGCCAGGGGGTTCGCTCCAGGGCCTGAACGGTCGGGTCGAATGGGCCCCGACGGCGAATCTCGATGGCAACGGAGGACGGGACGAGGATCTCCGGGCTGGCCACCGTCAGGAGGTCGATGAGGTTGGCGTGTGAGAGATAGATCAGAGGTGAAGCGTCGACGACGGACGCCTCATCCATTCGAGATCTCCCGGGCCAGCACGTCCAGGTCCACGGGGAAGGCGTCCACTTTCTCTCTCGCCAAAGCCATCAGAAAGTCCGTGCGGTCGAGCCCGGCGATCATCGCCGCTCTCTCCTGCGAGACAAGGCCCTGGGAGTACCAATGGATGGCCAGCGTCAGCCGGGCGTCTCTCTGGACCTCGGAAGGGGATCGGCGGAGCGCTGTGTAGACTTCGTCCGGAAGCTCGATGGTCAGGGTTGCCATGGCATCCTCCTGGCCTTCATTGTCTCACTTCCACAGCTTCCTGAAGCAGAACCACTGGTGGGGCCGGTAGGAGATCGCACACTCCAGCTCACTGACGAACCTCTGGAGCGCCTGATCCAGGTCGCCCTGGCGGTTGGCGGTGCTTTCGACGCGGATGGGCTGGCGCAGGGAGCAGCGGTAGTGCAGGCGGCCCTCGCGGAAGACGAAGACGGGCAGGATCGCGACTCCGGCGGCGCGGGCCAGGGCCATCGGCCCCACGGGCAGGGGGAACGGCCGGCCGAAGAGCGAGACCTCGGCGGTGCGGCCGCCGGCCCGCGGCCGGTCCCCCTGGAGCGCCACGATCTCGTGACGGCGGAGAGCGTCCAGCAGGTCGACTCCGAGATGGGGATCCTCGGCGAAGTGGGTGACGTAGAAATCGCCCGCCCGGCTGCGGATCAGCTCGGACACGAAGCGCTGCGCTTCCGGATCGGTCTCGCGCTCGCGGACCACGTGAATCTGGCGCTCTTCCTGGAACGCGGGCAGCATCGAGCCCACCTCCCAGGCGCCGATGTGGGCTGTCACCAGGATGAAGCCCTCGCCCGACCCGTTGATCTCGCGCCAATGGTCGAGGCCGTCGCCGTCGATCTGGAAACGGCGGTCCGTGCTCAGACGCTCGTAGCGCTCGGACAGGCACCAGGAGAAGGTTCTGAACGTGCGGTAGATCCGCGCCTGCCGGGTCCACCAGCCGCAGGGGCCGAGGACCGCTTCGAGGTTCGAGGCGATCGCGGCTCGGATGTTGCGCAGCGCCACGGAGAAGGCGAACGCGAAGAATGCCATGGCCGGCGCGAACGCCCACTGCGGCACCGCCCTCACCCCGAACCGGTGAAGGCGGAACCAGAAGGCTCCGGTGAAATACAGCGGGCCCAGGATTTTCCGCATCCAACCCGCTTCGGGCGCATGGGGATTCGGGGCCTGCGGCGTCTCGCGTGTCGCGGCGATGCTCATCTCCGGGTCATTTTCCTTCGGATCTTTCCTTGGAATCTTCGCTCATCCGGCGTCCCCGCGACAAGGCCTCCAGCGCGGGCAACACCAGGAAGGTCGCCACCAGGCAGGCCGTGACACCCACCGCGACGAGCGTACCCGCATTCTGGAGACCGGGAACGCGCGACGAGCCCAGGCTGCCGAAACCGACGCCGGTGGTCAGGGCGATCAGGATCATGGCGAGGCCCGAGCGCTCGACCGTCCCCCGGATGCCCTCCTCCGGCCGCAGCCGGCCGCCGTGGACGGCGTGGACTCCGAGATCGATCCCCGTGCCGAACAGCACCGGCAGGGTCGAGATCGCCAGCACGTCGACGTGGCCGCCGAAGGCGCCCCAGAGACCGAAGGTCCACAGGCAGCCCAGAGCCAGGGGAAGGCCCGAGAGCAGCGAGTCGCCGACCCGGCCTCCCACGGAGACCAGCACGACGAGTGCCACCAGGGCGAAAGCCACGGCGCTCGACCGTTGGAGGTCTCCCATCGCCAGCCCGCGCAGCTCCGCTCCCACGCGCGGGATCGAAGCCAGGGCCAGGCCGGGCGAGGCGGCGTCGAGGTCGCGCGCCAGGTCGGCGGACGACTCGCCGCCCTTCCCCAGCGGCACCCGCACGTGGATGGCCACGGCGGCAGACATCGGCGACGGCCCTTTCTCCTCGGGATGCACCAGCTCGGTGATCCAGCGCGGCCATTGCGACCGCGGCGGCGCGCCGGGGTCCTCGCCGCGGCCGAGCGCCCGCAGGCTGGCGAGAGCGGGAGCGAACGGCTCCAGCCGGAATCCGGACGCCGCAAGCTCGCGCTCGAAGCTGTCGGCCGCGCTCTCCAGGGGCAGGGCGCGCAGCTCCCGGAGCCGCCGGTCCCGGCGCTCGCCCTGGACGAGCCAGCTGGTGGGCGAGGTGATCTCGGCGGCCGGGCCGAGGCGCTCTTCGAGCACCCCCTGCGCCACGGCCGCGCGGTCCAGGGCCTCGCTCAGGGTCTTCCCCTGCGCCACCACGCTGAACGTGTCGAGCCCCACGGAGAACGTCTCGACCAGCAGCTGCTCCGCCCGGCCGGAAGGATGATTCTTCGGCCGCAGCGAGCGCAGGTCGGTGTTCAGGCCGAGGTGGCCGAGGCCCAGCACGGCCGCCGCGCTGAGCAGGGCCGCGCCGCCGAGCACGATCCACGGACGGCGGGCCGCGAAGCCGATCGTCCCCCGCAGCAGCGGAAAGCCCAGCCGCTGCCAGGGGCTCGCGGTGGTCCGCGGCCGCACGCCGCGGGGAAAGAGCAGGAGGAGCGCCGCGCCGAAGGTGGCGGTGGTGACGAGCGTGGTGAGCACGCCCACGGTCAAGACCTGCCCCAGCTCGCGCAGCGGCCGGAAGTGCGCCAGAACCAGGGCGCCCAGACCGGCGGCGGTCGTCAGGGCGGACGAGACGATCCCCGGGCCGGGATCCTGGAAGGTTCCGCGCAAGGCGTCCGCCGGGCTCAGCCCCTCTCCCCGAAGCTCGCGGAAACGGGTACCTCCGTGGATGCCGTACTCGACGCCCATGCCGATCAGCGCCGCGGCGAACCCGACCCCGATCACCGTGATGCGCCCCTGCCACAGGGCGGTGACCGCCACCGACCAGACGAGACCGGTGAGCACCGACCCCAGGATGACGAGCGGGATGAAGCCGCCGCCGAACCCGACGAACAGCAGCACCGCGACGCCGATCGACGACGCCATGGCCGTGCGGGTGAGGTCGGCGCGCAGGATCGACTCGTCCTGCGCCGCGTAGATCGGCCCTCCGACCGCGACGATCTCCAGGGGGATGTCCACGGACTCGCGGACCTTGGCGTAGGCGCGGTCCAGGTCGGCCAGCAGCGCCCGGCCGCCCTCGGGATCGATCTCGGCGCGGGCCGGGGTGAGGATGACGAGCGTCGCGTCCCCCTTCCTGGAGACGAAGGCGCCGGTCATCGGGTCGACCGGCAGCGCGGCGGACGCCGAGCCGATCAGGCCCTCGGACAGCCCCAGGGGGTCGGCGGCGAAGAGCGGTCCCAGGGCGGCGCCGACCGGGCTGCGCAGCGTCTGGCGCATCAGCGCGACGCGGTCGCGGACCGCCTCGGGCGTCAGCCGGGGGCCGATGTCGCGGGACGGGTCGCCCTCCTGGAGGAGGGCCATACGCGGGGCGAGGTAGCGGAGGAAGAACTGTTCGTCTTCCGCAGTGATGCCGGAGCGGGCCTCCGCCACCTCCGGGCTGCGGCTCATCTCCTCCGTCAGGATCTCGGACGCTTCGAGGAGCGGGTCGGTGTCGGCGAGCGGTCCGCCGGCCGAGCGCACCACCACGAAGACCTTCTCGAACCCGCCGAAGGTCTGGAGGAAGAGCCGGTAGTCGTCCGCGCCCGGAGAGCCGTCCGGCAGCAGAACAGAGAGGTCGGTGTCGATGCGGAAGCGGAGCGCCGGGACCAGCGAGGCGAGCGTCAGGGCCAGCGTGATCAGGAGCACGAGACCCGGGCGCCGGATCACGGGCTCGGCGAGGCGGGAAGCGAACCGGCCGCGGAAACGAGACATCGGAGGATCAGGATACCGGACGCGGGGCGTCCCGGCTCAGGCCGAGGCGCCGGCGTCGACCACGAGGGTCTGACCGGTGATCGCGGACGCGCGGTCCGACAGCAGGAAGAGGATGGCATCGGCCACGGCCGCCGCGCTGACGCCGCCGGGCAGGCACTCGCCGGCCCGCAGCATCTTGACCGCGTCCTCGGGGAGCCCGTGGGTGAGGTCGGTGGAGACGAAGCCGGGCACGACCGCGTTGACGCGGACGCCGCGGCGGCCCACCTCGCGCGCCAGCGACCGGGTCATTCCCAGGAGGCCCGCCTTGGACGCGGCATAGGCCGCCTGGCCGGAGACTCCGTGCAGCGCGGACAGGGAGGAGACGTTGACGATCGCGCCGCGGCGGCGGACCATCATCCCCCGCAGCACCGCGCGGCAGCAGCGGAAGGCGCCGCCGAGGTTGACGTCGAGCACCGCGCTCCAGTCCGAGTCGCGCATCAGCGCGAGCAGCGACTCGCGGCGGATGCCCGCGTTGTTGACCAGGCCGGAGATGGGGCCGAGCGACTCCTCGATCTCGCCGAACAGGGTCTCGGGATCGCCTGCAGGCGCACTACCCGGGTCACTCAGGTCGAGGTGGAAACCCTTCGCCCGGCCGCCGGAGGCCTCCTCGACGGCCCGCGCGGCCTCCTCGGAGGTGCTCCAGGTGAAGGCGATCGCCTCTTGCGTCGTGGCGACAAGAGCCTCGACCACCGCCCGGCCGATGCCGCGGCTGCCTCCCGTTACGAGGATCGTGCCCATTTCAGCATCTCCATGCGGGCGCGGGTGACGGCGCCGGCGATCCGCAGGCTGTCCACCAGCGGCCGGTAGTGGCTCGTGGTGCGGCCATCGGCGAATCCGAGGCGGACCGGCAGCGTGACGACCCGGAATCCGCGGCGCGACGCCCGCACCACCACGGCGCTCTCGGCCTCGAAGCGGGCCTCCGGGAAGCCGACGGTGTCGATCAGCTCCTTCGAGTAGAGCCGGAATCCGGTCTGGATGTCGCTCAGCGGCTGGCCGGCCACGAACGAGATCGCCCTGGACGACAGCCGGTTGCTCAGGCGGCGGACGGCGCCCATCTCGCCGAACAGGTGATCGCGGACGCCGAGGATGAGATCGCCCCCGCCCCGGGCGGCCAGGAGCTTCGGAATTTCCTCGGGAAGATGCTGGCCGTCGGCGTCCAGAGAGAGAACGGCTTCGAAGCCGCGCCCGAACAGATCCTGGAAGGCCGTGGACAGAGCCCGTCCCTTGCCCAGGTTCGTGGGATGCGAGATGACCCGCGCCCCGGCCCGGCGCGCCTCTTCGGCCGTGGCGTCGGTGGAGCCGTCGTCCACGACCAGGACTTCCGACAGGTGCTCGAAGGTGCCCCGGACCACGGCGCCGACCGAGGGCGCAGCCTGGTAGGAGGGGATGACCGCGGCGATCCTGGCGATGTCGGAGTGGATCGGGCTCATGGTCGGGGTGCCCCCAGAACAAGCCACGAGGCGGCGCCGCCGGCCGCCACGCTGGTGGCGAGGACGAGGGACGGCGCCGGCAGCGGCGAACCGTCGTGCGGAACGACGCCGAGATCGGGGTCCATCTCCGCGAAGCCCGCCGCGGGGCCGAACGTCGCCCCGGACGCGGCCAGCACCACGGCTCCCAGGAAGCCGCCGCCGTACTCGCCGGTCACCCCCTTGGGAGCCAGCACCGGCGGCAGGGCCGCTCCCCCCCAGGCCTCGCGCAGCATCAGCGCTTCGAGCCGGTCGCCGCCGACGGAGCCCGACGCGCCGGCGACGATCCGGTCGATCGCGGCGAGGTCGATGCCGGCGCGGTCGAGGGACTTCCGCAGAGCCCGCCCGAGAGAAGCGTGCCCCGTGCCCCAGCCGATGGCCGGCGCGGTCGGATCGAAGGCGCTGCCCCAGCCGAGAATCCGGGCGAGGCTCGTGGCCCCCCGGCCCCGGGCCGCCGCGTCGCTCTCCAGGACCAGCAGGGTCACCCCTTCCGCCGCCACGAATCCGGACCGGCGGCGGTCGAACGGACGCGCCTGCTCGCGCCCGTCGACGCCGCTCCGGGTCACCGCCCCGAAGCGGTCCAGCAGGGCGTGGAGCAGGGGAGTCATTTCATCCACCGAGCCGGCGAGCGCCCGCGCCGCCCGGCCCGAGGCCAGGTCCGCCGCGCCCTGCCCCACCGCCAGCAGGGCGCCGGCCTCGCGCTGGCAGAGCGTGATGCTGGGCCCCCGCGCCTTGGACGCAATGGCGATCTGGGCCGCGGGCGCGTTGGCGACGCTCTCCGTGAACAGAAAGGGGGAGGCGGCCTCCGGCCCCTCCAGCAGGATCTGCCGGAGCAGCCCTTCGGAGAAGGACGAGGGTCCGAAGGCGGTGGAGAGCGCCACGCCCGCGACGGGGGCCGGCTCTTCGGCGGCCCCTTCCAGGCCAGCGCAACGCAGCGCCATGCGGGAGGCCGCCACGGCGAGCTTCGAGGGCGGGCTCATGCGGCGAGCCTCGGCCGGCGAGAGCCACTCCCGAACCAGCGCGGGATCGACGAGCAGCGCCTGGCGGGAGGCGCGGGCCAGGTGGTAGCCGGAGGAACGGTCGACCTCCGAGGCGGTCAAGGGAGCAGACGACGCCAGGGCTCGGCGCAGGCTTTCGGCGCCGCTGCCATAAGCGCCGATCGTTCCGAGACCGGTCACCACGATGCCCGGGGAGGCGGTGATGGACGTCAAGTCTTGCCTGCCCGAGCCTTGCCTGCCTGAGAAAAGATGAGGGCGGCGTTCGAGCCGCCGAAGGCGAGGCTCGTCGACAGCGCGGCCCGGACTCCCGGCAGGGGCAGCGGCCGGTCCATCACCAGCGCGACCGGGCTGGCCGGATCGACGCCGGCCCCCTCGCAGGACGGTATCGACGGCACGGGATGCAGCTCGCCGTGGAGGAGGCAGAGCACCGTGGCCACGGCCTCGATCGCTCCCGAGGAGCCCAGGAGATGCCCGAGCAGGGCCTTGGTCGCGGACAGGGGGATCTCTCCGGCCCGCTCGCCGAAGACCGAGCGCAGGGCGTTCCATTCCGCGGCGTCGTTCAGGGGGGTGCCGGTGCCGTGGGCGTTGACGAAGCCGATCTCGGCGGCCGGCAGCCCGGCGTCCGCGAGCGCGGCTTCGA
Source organism: Holophagales bacterium (assembly GCA_031390755.1). Classification (GTDB taxonomy): domain Bacteria; phylum Acidobacteriota; class Thermoanaerobaculia; order Multivoradales; family UBA5704; genus DATMER01. The sequence goes on along the minus strand of JANMTS010000097.1, from coordinate 75,320 downwards.
TCGCCGCGGCGGCGCCGGTGCCGCTCGGATCGGGGGCCGTCATGTGGTGCGCGTCGCAGGCCGAGCCCGCACCCGCCAGGACCGCGAGCGGCTCCGCGCCTCGCGCCAACACCCGCTCCAGCGGCTCCAGGATCAGCACGGCCGCGCCCTCGCCGAACGACATCCCCTCGCGGCCGGACCGGAACGGCCGGCACGGCCCTTCGTCCACGGAGCGCAGGGCGTTGAATCCGGCATAGGTGAGCTGGCAGAGGGAGTCGGAGCCTCCGGCGATCGCCACGTCGACCTCGCCGGAGCGGATCGCCTCCAGGGCCGCGCCGAGCGCCAGCGCGCCCGAGGAGCAGGCGGAGGAGATCGTGCGCACCGGTCCGGTCGCGCCGAGCCAGCGGGCGACCGCGTCGCCGGGCGCGTTGACCTGCTGCGCGGCCAGGTCGCGCAGGTGCGCCTGGCGCCGCCGCCCGCGCAGGAAGGCGCTGAAGAACCGTTCGCTCTCGAACATGCCGCCGGTGCTGCTGCCGAAGAAGACTCCGGCGCCGGTCAGCGGCGCGGCGAGACCGGACTGCGCCAGGGCCTCGACCGCGGAGAACACCGCGAACCGGTCCGCGAGGCTCAATCGCTCCCAGCGGGGGTCGGCTCCCAGGCGCTCCAGGAGCGGTCCGCCTCCGGTCTCGCCAGCGGTCTCGACGGCGACCTCGGCCGCGAGATGGGTTCGATGGGCGCTGTGGTCGAAACGCTTGAAGGGGCCGATGGCGCTGGTGCCCGCGCGCAGCCCCTCCCAGAGCGGAGCCACGCCCCACCCGAGCCCGCACACGGCACCGACGCCGCTCACGGCGACGCGGCGGCCTCCTGTTTCGCGCTTCATCCGGGAGGAAGGCCTCTCAGGGGGAGGTCCGCGCCTCGATGAATTGGGAAAGGCTCGACACCGAGGAGAAGACCTCCCGGCCGAGCTCCTGGCTCTTGATCTTGATCCCGAACTCCTTTTCGAGCGCTACGACCAATTCCAGCGCGTCGACGGAGTCGAGGCCGAGCCCCTCTCCGAACAAGGGAGCCTCGTCCTCGATCATCTCCGGCTTCATCCCTTCGAGATGAAGACTGTCGACGATCAGGCGTTTGATCCGGCTTGGGATCGCGGATGCTTCCGGCATAAACTGAAAACCTCTGGCCCGGTCAGGTCTTACGGTCGGCAGGCATCGAGCGCACACGTCTCGTCAGCCTGTCCAGCTTGGATTCACGCTGTCGATGCGCCGGGTCGACAATGCTAGCGTATCATCCCCCTCCGCCTCAACAAATCGGAGCCCCGGCGCAGGAAGGGCGGCGCGCCTTGTCGAACCGACGATGATTCAAGACGACCCCATCCTCCGCGCCTTCGACCTTCAGGTCCGGCGCAGCCCCATGGCTCCCCTGCTGGCCACCCCCAGCCGCCGGGCCACCGTGGAGGATGTGGACGCGCTCGCCAGGGCGGCGGGCCAGGCCCTGGCCGGGCTGGCTGCAGTTCCTGCGCCAGGAACCGCAGGCGTGGGCCTCGTCGCGGCCAACGGACCCGGCTTCCTCGCCTCGCTGCTCGCCGTGCGCCGGGCCGGTCTCGCCGCCATCCTTCTCGACCCGCAGACGCCGGAGACCGAGGCCCTGCGCACGGTCCGGGCCTTCGGCGTCGGAGCGCTGCTGCGCTGTCATGCCGGCTGGCCCCAGGGTCCGGACGACTGGACCCTCACCGTGCAGGCGGCGGAAACCGGCTCCCTGGAGCTTCCCCGGGGAACGGCGGTGATCAAGCTCACGTCCGGATCGACCGGGGCGCCGCGCGGCATCGTCACTCCTTCCGAAGCCCTGGTCGCCGACGACGCGGCCCTGTCCTTTACCATGGGTATCCGGGACGACGACCGCCTCCTCGCCACGATCCCGCTGTCCCATTCCTACGGCCTGTCGAGCCTCGCCTTGCCGGCGCTGATGCGCGGCACCCTGCTCGTGTTTCCCGAGGAAGGCCGGGTCTTCGACCCGTTCGACGCCGCGGCCCGCACCGGCGCCACCGTCTTCCCCACCGCCCCGGCCGTGCTCGACGCCCTGCTTCGCCTGAGCGATCCGCCGGCCCGGCCGGAGTCGCTGCGCCTCGTCCTCACGGCCGGCGCGCCGCTGAGCCCGGCCACCGCCACCCGGTTCCGCGAGACGTTCGGCCTCCCCGTCCACGTGTTCTACGGTGCCAGCGAGTGCGGCGGCATCTGCTACGACCGCGAGGGCACGGCCGGGGAGCGCGGCACCGTGGGTACGCCGGTCGAGGGTGTGCGGATCGATCTCCAGGACGGCAGGGTCACGGTGCGGTCGCCGGCCGTGGCGTCCGGCTACACTCCGCGGAACCCTGATGGGGACGCCCGCCTCGGGGACGGCCGCTTCGTCAACGGCGACTTCGCGTCCTGGAACGCCGCGGGCGAGCTCGTCCTGCAGGGGCGCGCGGACGACGTGATCAACATCAAGGGGAAGAAGGTCAATCCCCGGGAGGTCGAGTCCATCGTGGGCCAGCTCCCCGGCGTCCTCGAGGTGGCGGTCCTGGGCGTGGCCGTCGAGGGCCGGCCCGACCAGATCCTGCGGGCGGTGATCGCCTGCCTCCCCGGCACCCTCACCGTCGAGGAGGTGGTGGCCTGGTGCCGGCCGCGCCTGTCGCCGCACAAGGTGCCGCGCAGCTTCGTCCTCGTGACAGAGCTGCCCCGCAACCCGCGCGGCAAGCTCGACCGCCGCGAGCTTCAGGCGCTCCGCGGAGCGGAAGGATGAGCCGCGGCCCGGAACGGTCCTACCGGCCCACTCCGGTCCTGGCCGGATCGATCGCCCTGCACGCCGCGGGCCTGGCGGCCCTGGCCCTGGCCCCCAGGCAGTGGCCGCTCGTGGCCGGCACCCTCTTCGCCAACCACGTGGCTCTCACGGCGGTCAGCCTCTGGCCGCAGAGCCGGCTGCTCGGCCCGAACCGGAGCCGGTTGACCGACGACGCGGCCGGCCGCGGGGAGGTCGGCCTCACCTTCGACGACGGTCCCGATCCGGGCGTCACCCCCAGGGTTCTGGATCTCCTGGACGGGGCCGGAGTCCGGGCGACCTTCTTCTGCATCGCGCGGCGCGTCGCGGCCCGGCCGGACCTCGCCGCCGAGATCGTCCGGCGCGGCCACCGCGTCGAGAATCACACCTGGTCCCATCCCCACGCCTTCGCCTGCTACCTGCCCTCGGGCCTGCGGCGGGAGGTGGCTCGCGCCCAGGAGGCCATCGAGAAGGCGACCGGCCGCCTTCCCACGCTCTTCCGGGCGCCGGCCGGTCTCCGCAACCCCCTGCTGGAGCGCGAGCTGCACCGCGAGGGGCTGACCCTCGCGTCGTGGACCCGCCGCGGCTACGACACGCTGGCGAAAGATCCCGCGGCCGTGGCCCGCCGCCTCCTGCGGAGCGTCGGGCCGGGCGACGTGCTCCTGCTCCACGACGGCTCCACAGTCACCGGCGAGGGCAACCGGGTGGTTCTCGACGTTCTCCCCCGCGTGCTCGACGGGCTCGCGTCCCGCGGTCTGCGCCCGGTCCCCATGGACCCTGACGGCCCCCAAGGATGACGGCATGACGTTCGCCCGGCGGCTCCGGGAGCTGCTCTACCGCCTCCGCACCGAGGGAGACACACCGGTCCGCCAGGCCGGCGCGGTCGCGCTGGGCGTGGTCATCGGCTGCTCTCCCTTCTACGGTCTCCACCTGCCGCTCTGCCTTTTCTTCGCCTGGCTGCTGCGCCTGAACCGGGGTCTCACCTACCTCGCGGCGCACATCAGCCTGCCCTTCCTGCTCCCCTTCCTGCTCTTCGGGGAGCTCCAGGTCGGCCACTGGCTGCGCGGCGGCGGCGCCCTGCCCTTTCAGCTGTCCGAGCTGCGGCAGCTCGACAACCCCTGGCAGTTCGGAATCGACCTGCTGCTTGGCAGCGCCGTCGTGGGGGTTGCACTGGCCGTCCCCCTCGCCTTGCTCACCTACCGCTCCGCGGTCGCGAGGCGGCGGGAGCCCCTGATCCACGACCTGATCGAGGAGACCGCCTACCGCTATCTCGGCCATGGCATGTTCGACTGGGAATTCACGCGGGGGAAGCTGCGGCACGATCCGGTCTACCTTCAGATCCTGAAGAACGGGCTCCTGCCTCCCGAGGGCCGCCTTCTCGATCTGGGCTGCGGCCGGGGCATCCTTCTCTCCCTGCTCGTCACCGCCCGCGAACGGTTCGACCAGGGCGTCTACCCGGAAGGGTGGGCTCCGCCTCCCTCCCTGGAGCTCCATGGCATCGAGACCGGGCCGGCAACCGCCCAGGCCGCCCGGGCCGCCCTGGGCACCCTGGGCACCCTGGGTGATGCTGCGACGATCGACATCGCCGACCTCCGCGATGCCGAGCTGCCCCGCGCCCAGGCCGCCCTTCTGCTCGACGTCCTTCACTACATCCCGGCCCAGGGCCAGGAGGATCTCCTCGCCAGGATTGCCGCGGTCCTGGAGCCCGGAGGCCTGCTGCTGATCCGGGACGCCGATGCCGCGGGCGGCTGGCGCTTCGCCGCGACGCGCATCCAGGAGCGGGCCTGCGCCCTCGCCCGCCGCCATTTCCGCCAGCGCTTCCATTACCGCAGCGCGGCCGAGTGGGCGACCCTCCTGGAATCGGCCGGTTTCGCCGTCGAGGTCCGGCCGATGGGGATGGGCACCCCCTATGCCAACGTCCTGATCGCGGCGCGACGGAAACGGTCACCTTAGGACCGGCGAGCTCATGGCCTTGGAGGACGGGATCGAGCATCCCGAAGAGGCTCTGGTGGGAGGCCCACGGTAACGCGGAGATCGGCGGGACGGATGTGCCGCCGGGCCACGCTTTCGACGGTGGCCTTGTCCAGGGAGCTCAGCTCGGCCTTGCGCCGGTCGGGATCGTCAAGCGGCAGGCCGTAGTGCTCGCTCTCGATCAGCAGCTCGGCCCACTGCCGCGCGGTCTCGCGCCGGAACGGCTCCCGGCCCAGCAGATAGGCCCGCGCCTCCTCCAGCTCCGTCTCCTCGATGCCATCCTCCACGAGCCGGGTGATCTCCTCGATCACCCCGGTCTGCGCCTGCTCCACCGTGGCCGGCGAGGTGCCGATGTAGGCCATGAGCCGGCCGGGATCGAGCCCCGCTCCCGCCACGGTCTGGGCATGGGCGTTGTAGGCGAGCCCCTCGCTCTCCCGGATGCGGTTCGGGATGCGCCCGGTCAAGCCGGCTCCCGAGCCCAGGATCACGGCCAGGGCCTCCAGCGACGCGAAGTCCGGATGCCGGCGGGGGACGGTCAGATGACCGATGTAGAGATGGGCCTGATCCTCCGCATCGGTCTCGACGAAACGGGGCTCGGTCGTGCCCACCGGCGCGGGCGGCTCCGGGAAGGGGGCGAAGGGATTCGTCTCCGGGAACAGGGATTCCAGCCGGGAGCGGACGGCCTCCTCGTCCAGAATCCCGGCCACCGAAACCAGCAGCCCGTTGCCCAGGGCGCGGCCATGGAAGGCGGCGCAGTCACCCGGGGTCAAGGCCAGCAGGCCTTCCATGGTTCCGTGGAGCGACCGGCAGCGCGGATGGGGGGTGTAGAGCTGCTCCTGGAAGCCCCACGAGGTCTTGACCTCGGGCTGGTCGGCCATGCTTTCGAGCTCGGCGGCGGCCTGCTTCGACAGCCAGGAGCAGCGGTCCTCGGGGAAGCTGGGAGTGAGCATGAGCTCCGCCGCCCATTCGAGGGCCAGCTCCCAGTCCCGGGCCAGCGCGTCGACGCCCACGCCGAGGCACTCGAAGGTTCCGAAGCTGGAGAGAACCATGCCCTTGCCTTCGGCCTCGTCGGCGATGCGGCGCCAGTCGCGGGTGCGGCTCCCCTCGCTGAGCATGCGCCCCGTGAGCAGCGACTGGCCCGGTAAGGCTTCCACCCGCGCACCGGCCCGGAGCCAGACCCGGACCGCCACCACCTGCGCGCCCTCGACCCGGCGCACCCGGATGACCCTGCCCGCCGGGGCCGTCATGACGGGCGCTCGCGCAGGGCGTCGCCGAGAGCGGCGAGAGCGCCGTCGATCTCTTCGCGGGTGTTGAAGTAGTGCGGGGAGAGGCGGAGGATCGGCAGGGCTCCGGCCTCCGGCGCGTTGAACGGCCCCTCGCCCAGCAAGGCGGCGCTGGTGTTCACCCCGGCCCGGCGCAGATGCTTGACCAGCTCCCTGGCGTCCCGGCCGCGGGTTTCCAGGGTGACGATGGCGCTCAGGAGCGAGCCCCGGTCGGCGATCCGGATTCCCGGCAGCTCCGCCGCCTTCTCCCGCAGCTCGGTGGCGAGCCCGAGCGAACGCTCGCGGGCGGCGTCGATCCCCACCTCGTTCAGCAGGTAGCGCACGGCCTCTCCCAACCCCAGCACCAGGGCGTAGGAGAACTCCCAGTTCTCGAAGCGCTTCGCTCCGGACGCGAGCAGGTAGTGCGCCGGATCAACCAAACCGGCGCCGCGCATGTCGATGAAGAGCGGATGCTCGCCGCGCGCCAGGGCCCGCTCGGAGACGTACAGGAAGCCGAGCCCTCTCGGGCCGCGGAGGAACTTGCGGGCCGTGGCCGCCAGGTAGTCGCAGCGCAGGCGGCCCACGTCGACCTGAATCTGGCCGACGGCCTGGCAGGCGTCGACGAGGTAAGGCACCCCGGCCGCCTCGCAGACCTCGCCCACCTCCTCCGCCGCCTGGACGAGCCCGGAGTTGGTCGGCATCCAGGTCAACGACACGAGGCGGCAGCGCGGGTGCGCCACCAGCCGGCGGACGGAGTCCGGATCGACGCCCCCCTCCGGAAGATCGTCGGCGCGCAGCACCTCGATCCCGAGCCGGCGGGAGAGCGAGAGATACATGAGCTGGCTCGACGTGTAGTCGCTGCGGGTGGTCACCAGGACATCCCCGGGATGGAAGTCGAACGCGGAGAGCGCCTGGGCCACGGCCACGGTGGCGTTCTCCACCAGGGCCACGCACTCCGGAGACGTACCCAGCAGGCGGCCCAGAAGACCGTAGGTCTCGCGGACGCGCTCCTCCACCGCGTCCTCGGCCTCGTAGCCGCCGAGCTCCGACTCCAGGTCGAGATGGCCGTGGATGACGTCGAGGACCGAGCGCGGCATCAGCGAGGCGCCGGCGTTGTTCAGGTGGATCTTGCTTTCACAGCCCGGCGTCTGCTGGCGCCAGCGCCGCACCCGGGAATCCGTGTCGTCGATCATGGCCATGCGGTCAGGGCTCCACCCGGGGCAGCGACCAGCCGAGCACGCCGCCCCGGTCGGGTTGCAGGTACTGGTTCGCGACCTCGAACAGACGCTCCGGGCCGGCCTCCACCAGTTGGCGCAGGTGTCGTTCGAGGTGGCCCAGGTCGAAGACGGCGAGAGCGAGCCCCGCGGAGAGGGCCTGCTGGTGGACGCGCTCGTGGCCGAACACCCAGTCCGCGGTGGCGATCTGGCGGGACCGCTCCAGCTCCTCGTCCTGAAGCGGCGCGGCCAGCACCTCGGCCAGCAGGCGGAGCAGCTCGGCCTCGACGCGCTCGGGCTCGATTCCCGGGACGACCTCGGCCCCGATCGTGATCTGGCTGGCGTCGAGGCTCTCCGAGAGATCCGCCGCCACCCAGGAGCAGAGCTGGCCCTCGTCCACGAGCGCCCGGTGCAGGCGGCTGGTCCGCCCTCCCGCCAGCAGGGTGACCAGGAGCTTGAGCACCGGGTGGTCCGGATGCGAGCCGGGGGGCGTCGGGATCGCGAGAAGCAGCCGCGCCACCTCGCCCTTGCGCCGCTCGATCCGCACCAGGGAGGTCGGCGGAACCGGAGCCGTGAAGCCGAGCCGGGTCCCGGCGCCGGCCGGAAGGGCACCCATCACGGCCTCGATCTCGTCGAGGGCGCCGGGACCGATGTCACCGGCCACGACCAGGATGCCGTTGTCCGGCCGGTAGAGCGAGCGGTGGAAGCCGGCCAGCTCCTCGGCACCGGTGGTGAGCAGCTCTTCCTTGGTGCCGAGCACCGGCCGGCCGTAGGGATGCCCGGGGAAGAGCCGGGCCTGCACCTCGGTCTCCAGCGCGTCCCATGGCTCGCTGTCGTACATCGCGATCTCTTCCAGGATGACCTGGCGCTCGCTCGCCACCTGCTCGGGATCGAGGGTCAGCCCGACCATCCGGTCGGCCTCGATCGCCAGCGCCTCGACCCAGCGGTCGGAGGCGAAGTTGAAGTAGTACCCGGTGGCGTCGTGGCTCGTGAAGGCGTTGTTGCTGCCGCCGAGCGCCTGGGTGCGGCGGTCGATCTCGCCCGGGCCGTAGCGGGCCGAGCCCTTGAACATCATGTGCTCGAGGAAGTGGGCGACGCCGCCGTGACCCGCCGGCTCATCGCGCGTGCCGGCGCGGTAGAACAGGGCCGAGGTGACGATCGGCGCCTGATGGTTTTCCACCAGGCAGACGGTCAGCCCGTTGCCGAGCGTCTCCAGGCGCGGAGTCCCCGGCAGGACCGGCGCTATCTCCACGGCCGCAGACGGCACCGCCTTGAGCTTCGAACCCCGACGCCTCAATCGCCCGCTCCCGTCATCAGACTCACCTCGATCTTTTCTTTCTTTTGAATGGCTCCCGCCATGACCTCGACCATGACGTCCTGCTGGCGATGGCCCGGAGCCACCACGGAGATCCGATGCCGCCCCTCGGGGAGCTTGAGCAGCCCGCCGCGCAGGCCGCCGCCGAACTGGGACGCCGGCCCCACGGGTTGCCCGTCGACGAGGATCGTCGCGCCGGCGGGACGGACCCGGAACCACACGCCCTCGCTCACCCGCACTGCTTTCAGGTCGCCCGACTCCACGGACGCGGCCGGCAGCGGCGAGAGCTTGGCGTAGATCGGCGTGATCCCCCCCGTCTCGCTCGCCTCCAGGGCGATCCGGAAGTCCCTCATGCCGTCCCTCTTGATCCGGATCTCATAGTCGCCGGGACCGGGAAGGGTGTAGGTGCGCGATCCCCTTTCGCCGCTCCAGGCCTTGGCCGTTCCGATCACGGTGCGGTCGACAAGAATCAGCGCGTCCGGGGGAGTCACCTTGAAAGCGAGGCCCAGCCCCGAGCTCACGGAGCGGTCGGCCACGAAGGCGGGCCGCGACGGCCGCTCGTCCTCGGGCTCCGCTTCGGGCGCATCGGGGACCTCGGCCGGCACGGAAACGCGGGGCTGGGCCGGCGACGGAACGGGGCGTGTCTCCACGAACGGCGGGCGGGACGGCTCGGAAGCGGTCGGCTCCTCCCGCGGTCGATCCTGGGGAATCGATGCACGGCCGCGCGGCGTGTCGGCCGGCGTCACGGGCGTGGCCTGAATCGAAGGAGTGGACGACGGCGTGGCCGTCGGTTCCGTGAACGGCCGGGTCGCCGGAGTCGGCGCCGAGGTCAAGGCGGGCTCCGGTGATGGCGGCGTTTCGGAAACGGCCACCTGACTTGCCGCCGGCTCGGGATCGTGGAAGAGCAGCCAGCCCGCGGCAGCGGCCGCCAAGACGACCACCAGGACGACGGCGGCCACCAGAGGGATCCAGCGCTTCGGCGACATGCCTCCGGTGATGGTTCCAGCCGGACCGGCATGGCCAGCCTGAGCCGGAGGCGGGATCGGCGGCGGGACCGGAGGCGAGGAGCGATGCGTCGTGATGTCTACCGGGGTCGCCGCCGCTGGAACCGGCGGAAGAGGAGGCGGCGGAGGGGGGACTGCGCTGCGCTGGTCCGCCGTGGGCACCGGTCGGACCTGCGACGAGGGCACATCCCCGCTCCCGGTGCGCCGCGGCAGCAGGTGCGTAACCGTCATTCCGACCGCCGCGGCCGGCGCCGAGAGCGTCTCGTCGTCGAGATCCCGCTCGATCGCGGCGAGCTCCGCGGCGACCAGGGCGCCCGTCGCGCTGCGCTCGTCCCGGTCCTTGGCGAGCAGCTTGTCGAGGAGCTGCTCCAGGCGCGTCGGGATGAACCGCAGCGCCGAGACCGAGGGCGGCTCCTTGTGCAGGATCTGGTAGACCAGGGTGGTGATCGTCTCGCCCTCGAACGGCCGCTTGCCGGAGAGCAGCTCGTAGACCACCACGCCGAGCGAGAACATGTCGGTGCGGCCGTCGAGCTCGTCGCCGCGGATCTGCTCCGGGGACAGGTACTGCGGGCTGCCCATGACCGAGCCCGCGACCGTCAGCTCCGTGCTCTGGCCGGTCACCTTGGCGATGCCGAAGTCCGCGACCTTCACCCGGTTCATCTTGTCGAGCAGGATGTTGCTCGGCTTGATGTCGCGGTGGACGATCCCCTGGCGGTGGGCGAAGTCGAGCGCCTCCGCGACCTGCCGCACGATGCGCAGCACCTCGCGCAACGAGAGCGGAGGACCGGCTTCCATGCGCGCGGCCAGGTCGGTCCCTTCGACGAGCTCGAAGGCCAGGAAGAGCTGGCCGTCGGCCTCGCCCACGTCGAACAGCGTGACGATGTTGGGATGAAGCAGCCGGCCGACGGCCCGCGCCTCGCGCAGGAGGCGCTTCTTGCGGTCGTCGACCTCGCTGGGACGGCCTACCAGCTTGACGGTCTTGATGGCGAGCTTGCGCTCGATCTGGGGATCCTCGGCGAGGTAGACCTCACCCATGGCTCCCGCACCCAGGAATCCCAGGATGCGGTAGCGGCCGACGGTCTGTTGGCCGTCGCCCGGGGTGGTCACGGCTCGACCGGGCCCTCGCCGTCCTCCGACGGCCCGTCGAGCGGAGCGCCCGCCATGTCGCCGTCCTCACCCGTGGCCACATCCTCGCGCGAGTTGAGCAGCGCCGACGCCTCCTCGGCGCGGTCGGCGGGCACGCGGATGCGCACGTTCGAAAGCTCCCCGACGTCGGTGGGGAAATCGCTCGAATGGAGCGACTCCACCTCGGCGGGGACGCCGCTGCTCTCCAGGAAGCCGAGCACCACGCTGGCCTCCTCCTCCGAGCCCACGACTTTCACGATCGCCCACTCCTCGCCCATGTCAGTATCAGCCATTGCATCCCTCCGTCCCTGAAGTTCTTCGATCATATCGTAGCGCCCGCGTCCCGGCTTTCGGAGCCGTCCGGCTGCGGAACCGGCGCAGGCTGGTCCTGCTCCAGGCCCTCCAGCGTGTACGGCTGAACCTCCTGGCGCGGGTACCAATGACGGCTGTGCTCGGCGAAGCGGCCGAGACTGTCGTGCCACCGGTAGTGGGAGACGACCATCGACGCCTCGTCGATGCGGATCCAGTTGCAGGAGTTCTTCTGCCTCTCCCCCCCGCGCCCGCGGCGCGAGGTCGTGGTCCCCGAGTGGAGGATGACCAAGGGCGGGCGGCCCTTCGGATAGAACTCCTCGGAGTTGCCGATGTAGGTCTGGTGCAGATGGCCGGAGAGGATCAGGTCCACCCCGGCCGTCGAAAAGAGATCGATGGCCTCGAAGGCGTTGCCGAGCACCCGCTGCGTACCGAAGTTCGGCGGCGGAATCAGGTGGTGATGAGCCACCACCACCTTGAACAGGCTCTCCGGCGCCTCCTCGAAGACCTTCGCAACCTCCAACAGGCGGCGCAGCTTGATCCGCCCTTCCTTGAGGGTCCAGCCGAAGGCGGTGTTGATGCCCACGATCAGCAGCTCGTCGTCCCGGTAGATCGGCTCCAGCTCCTCGCTGAAGTGCTTCCGATAGCAACCGAAAGGGCTGAACGCCCTCTCCCAGACCCGGTACAGGGGGACGTCGTGGTTTCCCGGCACCACGACGGTGGGCACCGGGATGCTGTCCACGAAAGCCCGCGCCTGCTGGAACTGCTCGGGCTTGGCGCGCTGCGTCAGATCGCCCGACAGGACGACGAGACTCGGCTGATGGAGCCCAATGAAATCGAGCACCCCCTGCGCCACGCGCGGAAGGTGAGGGGGCCCGAAATGGACGTCCGAGATATGAAAGATCGTCCGCACGAGAGCCGGGTCTAGCCCCGCTGGCCGAACAGCCCGCCGCCGACCTGGCGGGAGATCTCGCCGGCCACGAAGGTGGCGGCGGCCGTCAGGATCGTGGGCCCGTGCCGCAGCCCGAGGTAGAACCCGCCGGCAATGGCGAGCGCCAGCGCCGGCACCGGATAGCTCCGCACCAGACGTTCCCACTCCAGGTCTTCGGGCAGAAGCTCGTCGAGGATGTCCTCCACGGCCCCGCCCGCCTTGTTCAACCCCTCGTCGACGAAGTCTTCCATGGTTTTCCTCATACTCATGCTTGAAGTCAGATGTCGTCGCTGTTGCGGCCGCGCACGACGAGGCCCAGGAGGAATCCTACCCCGGCCGCGATCAGCAGCGACTTGCCCGGATTGTCGCGCACGTAGAAGCCCACGTCGCGGGAGACGCCGCCGGCATCCTCCCGCAGCTTGCCATACCGGCGCCGCGCGTTGTCGGCGACGTCGTTGTAGGTGTCGCGGGCACGCTCGGCGCCCCGGCGGATCTCCTTGGAGGCCCGCTCGGCCTCGCGGCGGATCTGCTTGGAAGCCCGCTCGGCACCCCGCCGGACCTCGTCGGACACATCGGCGTACTTGCCGCGCACGTCTTCACTCAGGCGCTGGAACCGGTCCCGAGCTGCGACCACGCCATCAGAGACGCTATCCGCCACGGCTTCCGCATCGGCACTGAGGGTATTTCCGTTTTCAGCCATCTTTTCCACCTCCATGTTTCTTGGGAATGCGGGGGTCTTTTCTCGAACTTCCCGATTGCCCTGCATTGTTCTGCCCTGTGGCCCGGACAACCGCGCCCCGCTCCTCCCGATTAGTAGCACGATTCATGCCCTCGGTGCCTCTGCTTTCCGGGATGGACCGGGGTAGACTTGGCGCCCTGGAGCCAGAGCAATCGGCAGGAAGGGAGCGGAACGATGGCGAGCGTGACCTTTCATGGAGCCTGTGGCGTCGTCACGGGGAGCTGCACGCGGCTCACCTGGGGTGACCATTCCATCCTGGTGGACTGCGGTCTCTACCAGGGGGACGAGGAGCTGGAGGACCGGAACTTCAGCCCGTTCCCGTTCCTCGCCCGGGATCTCGGCGCGGTCGTCGTGACCCACGCCCACCTGGACCACACCGGGCTCCTCCCGAAGCTGGTCGCCGAAGGCTTTTCCGGGCCGATCTACTGCACCTCCAGCAGCCGCGGCCTGATCTCCCTGGTCCTCCAGGACGCGGCCCGACTCCAGGAGGAGGAGCTCCGCTACGCCGTCCGCCGGGGCTTCTCCCGGCACGACGCCCCGCGGGCCCTCTACACGGTCGGGGACGCCCGGCGGGTGCTCAAGCTCCTCCGGACAGTCCCGTTCGACGAGGACCGCGAGCTGTTCGCCGGAGTCCGCTTCCGCTATCGCCGCGCCGGCCATCTTCTCGGCGCCGCGAGCGTCGAGCTGACGGCGAAGGGCGCCGACGGCGAGCGCCGGACCTGGTGCTTCTCCGGCGACGTCGGCCGCTACGGCGTGCCGATCCTCAAGGATCCCGAGCCGCCGCTGGAGCGGCCCTCCACTCTCGTCCTGGAGTCCACCTACGGCGACCGCCTCCACGTCGAACAGGATGCGGCGCTGGAGTTGGAGCGGATCATCGACGAGACCTTCGCGCACACCGGCGTCGTGGTCATCCCCGCCTTCGCCCTGGGCCGCACCCAGGAGGTTCTCTATCATCTCTCCCTCCTGGTGGACCGGAAGAAGCTCGACCCGAGCCGGGTGTTCCTCGACAGCCCGATGGGAATCGACGCGACCGACCTCTACATACGCGCCGACGGCGAGCACGACGAGGAGCTGGTGGCGCTGATCGACGCCGGCAACGATCCCCTTGAGCCCGGCCGGTTCCAGCGCACCCGAAACATCGATCAGTCCAAGGCTCTGAACGTCGAGAACGAGCCGATGGTCATCGTGGCCGGCAGCGGCATGGCCAACGGCGGCCGGGTCGTCCATCACCTGCTTCACCGGCTGACCAACCCACGCAACGCCATCGTCTTCGTCGGCTACCAGGCCGCGGGCACCCGGGGACGGGCCCTGGTGGACGGCGCCGACATGGTGGCGATCCACGGCCAGACCGTCCGTGTGCGCGCCCGCGTCCTTCAGCTCCACGGCCTCTCCGCCCATGCCGACCGGGACGAGCTCGTGCGCTGGTGCGGGAACCTGCCGGGGACGCCGGACCGGATCTTCCTCAACCACGGCGAGGACCCGGCGCGCAAGGCGCTGTCTGAGGCGATCTCTGAAATGGGTGGCGAGATGGGCGGAGGCGAAACGGGCGCCGGGATGGCCGCTGGTACGGGCGCTGGTACGGGCGCTGGTACGGGATGGCCCCGGCCGGCGCTGCCCAAGACCGGGGAGACGGTCCCCTGGTAGCGTCTCCGCCGGTGTCCGCGGCCCGGGCGAAGGAGCCGCGCCCGCCGTTTCCGCTGCAGCTGGCGCGGTACGTCTCGCTGACCCTGAAGGAGGCGCACGAGGACTCCATCGTCCTGTTCGCCTCGGCCCTGGCCTTCGTCACCGTCGTCTCGCTGATCCCCTTGCTCACGGCCTTCTCCTTCATCGGCGCGCGGGTGTTCCACCAGTATCCGCAGCGCACGCTGGAGGTGTTCGTCCAGGTTCTTCCCTACTCCGAAGCCACGGTCGTGGAGAAGATGGGTGAGTTCCTGGACCAGGCCGAGACGCTTCACGGCTTCGGGCTCGCGGTGTTCCTGACCACGGCCCTCCTCGGCTTCGCGACGGTCGAGGAGGCGATGAACCGGATCTGGAACATCTCGCGCAGCCGGCCGTTCCGCGTCCGGCTGCTGTCCTTCTTCCTCCTGCTGTTCTGGGCGCCGGTGCTGATCGGCGTGACCTTCTCCAGCCTGATCGTCCTGCGCCAGAGCCCGGCGCTGCGCCAGCTCTTCGCCGAGTCGTTCCTTCTCCATCTATTGCCCCTGGCGGCGACCATCGTGGGTCTGACGACCCTCTACTGGCTCGTGCCCTACACGCCGGTGCGACTGCGCAACGCCCTGGCCGGGGCGCTGGTGGCGTCGATCCTCCTGGAGATGCTGCGGGTGGGGTTCGGCTCGTACATCCGCTTCTTCCACGGCGTGAACGTGGTCTACGGCAGCTTCGCCTTCGCGCTGCTCTTCATGCTGTCGATCGAGCTGACCTGGATGATCATCCTGCTGGGGAGCGAGGCGGCCTACACGGCGCAGCACTTCCGCGTCCTGTCCCACGGCCTGAACCGCCATCCGCCGGTCCAGGCCGCCTGGGTGGGGCTGGGAGCGGTGGCGCTGATCGCCCGCCGGTTTGCCAAGGGGGAATCGATCCTGTCGCTGGACGCGCTGGCCGACCGCCTGAGCCTGCCGAGCCGGGAGATGGAGCTGATTCTCAGGCCGCTCCTGGCCGGCAACCTGCTCCGGGTTCTGGAGGACCAGGGCTACTTTCTGGGCGCGGATCCCCAGAAGCTGCGGGTCGAGCAGGTGCTGGAAACCTACGACCACCGGTCCCAGAGGGGCGCCAGATTGGCCGGAGGCGAGCTTTCGGCACGCCTGGAAGGCCTGATCGGCGACCTCGCCCACCTCCGCGCCGAGCGCCTCGGAGACCTCACCGTCGCCGACCTGATCGCCCCGCCGGGGGACGAAACCCTGTCCGTCTGAACATTTCGCTTGCTCCCCGGGGGCCACCTGAGTACAATACCGGCCTCCCGCACCGTGGGGCAGTAGCTCAGCTGGGAGAGCACCACGTTCGCAACGTGGGGGTCGAGGGTTCGAATCCCTTCTGCTCCACCATTACCCTTTCAAGAAAGTTATGCCGCTTTTTCGAGATCCCATGGTAGAGTCGCGCCCGGGAAAGCGTGATACGACACAATCTCAGCTATGGACTCGAACGTCCAAAGCCAGGATCAGGGATAAGAGCTTCAAGGTCCTGCGCCGGGAGTCCGGTGTAGAATTGGAACAGCTGCCGGAGTATGCACTGGGCTCGCACGAGGCCCGGCGGTTCCGTAATGCGGTAGGAATGCGTGCCATGTGCTCCTGCAGGAATCGATTTTCCTCGCCATCCTTATCAAAGCCACTCAACCAGGAGGAAGCGTGAGATGGAGGCACTCGTCGCGACCGTCATCAGCATCGTCGGCCCTTATCTGGCCAAAGGTGCGGAAGAATTCGCCAAGTCGGCGGGCACTGCGGCGCTCGATGGCGCCAAGGCGCTCATTGCGCGGCTGAGCCGCTGGTGGAGCCAGGAGCCGGTCGCCGAGGCGGCAGCCAAGTCCTTCAAGTCGGACCCCGAGCACTACGCCAAGGTGCTGGGCGAGCAGCTCAAGCACGACCTGGCGAAGGATGAAGCGTTCGCCGGCGAGCTACGCAGACTTGTCGAGGGCCTCGGGCCTTCCGTCAAGGTCATTCAGAAGATCGAGGTCGCGCGCGGTGTCACGGGAGCGGATATCGGCTCGCTCGTTGGCGGGCACATCCACGTTGAGCAGGAGATTCGCGACGCGCAGAACGTCACTGGCTTCAAGGCGAACACGGTCGGCGGCAAGTAGGCAACGCCCGTGGCCCCTCGCGAGCCGTCCCTGGCGGACCTGTTCTATGAGCCGCTGATCTCGACCTATCTCGACGCCTCGGGCGTGATTCCGCGCGATTGGCTGCGGGACGAGATTCAGGAACACCTGTCGCGGCCAAGCTGCCGGTTCGTGCTGCTCCTGGGCGAGCCCGGCGCTGGCAAGACCGGAGCCATTGCGGCGCTGGCTCGAGCCCATCCGGACTGGCTGCGTTACTTCGTCCGGCTCGATAGCACCGCGCCGTTGAGCGGCGGCGATGCGGTGAGCATGATGCTGCGCGTCGGGCACCAGCTCGCGCACCTCCACCCCGAGATCTTCGATCCCGAGCTGCTCGAGATCGAGGTCAAGCAACGCATCGAGCACGCGGGCGCGGACGCCTCCGTGGTGGGTGTGAAGATCGAGGATCTCCAGGTGTCACCGTTCTACCGCACTGCGATCCGCGTCCAGCAGAGCGTCGAGGCTCTCGCGGGTGGCCTCACCGGCATCGAGATCGCGCGGGCCACCGTCGAGCCTCGCTTGCTTGAGCCGGGCAGGCTCGGCCACCTCGCCTTGCTCGATCCCGCGCTGGTCCTCGCGCGCAACGCGCCCGGCGAGACGATCGTGGTGCTGGTCGATGCACTCGACGAGTTGATGGCGGGGCACGGCACCACCACCGTTCTGGACTGGCTGGAGACTTTTGCGGAGCCGGCGCCCAACCTCCGTTTCGTGCTGAGCTCGCGACCGCACGCGCGCCTGCGCATGCTCGAAAGTGTTCGTGGCAGCGCGCTCGAAATCATCCAGATCGACGCGCAGTCCAAGCCCGTTGCGCGAGACGTCCGTTTATTTTCGACAAGCTTATTCGACGACACACAGGTGCTGGCCAGAGCGCCGGACGTCGATCGCGAGCACGCGATCACTTCGCTGGTGCGGACCGCGCAAGGCAATTTTGCCTACCTCACGGCCTACGCGCGCTCCTTGCGTGCCGCCCTCGCGACCGGCAACGCCCAACAGCTCGGCGAGCTGCTAGAATTCGAGACCCTGCCGGCCGGCCTGCCGCAGTTGTATGCCGCGTTCGCCCGGCGCATGCGCCGCCAGATCGAAGGGCTCGGCTATATCGAGATCGCGTCGCCGCGCGGGCAGGGCGACGAGCTGGCACCTGCTTGGGAGGGTGTCGGGCAGCGGCTCCTCGGCGTGCTCGCCGTCGCGTTCGCTCCGCTTTCGCTAAAACAGCTCGTTCGTCTCGGCGGAGTCCGCGTCTGGGAGAGCGCGGTGGCCAACGTGCTCCAGACCCTGATGCCATTCCTGAACGAAACCGAGGCGGGTTGGAGTCTCTTTCACCCGTCGCTGGGCGAGTTCCTGAGATCGGCGGACCGGCAAGGCGCCCTGGATGTCGCGATTGATGCAAGGGAATGGCACACACGCATCGTCCGCCACTATCAGGGCACCGCGCGCTGGGCAGATGTCGATTGGAGATCCGTAGATTCGTACGGCCTGCTGCATGTGGCTGGTCACCTCGCGGCGAGCGGCGGAGATCCGGCGGCTGTCACCGAGCTTGTGACGTCCAGTCTGCGAGCGGCATCGAAGGAGCGTTTCTTCAGCGATCTGCCGTTCCGGCGCATCGTGGAGACGGTGCGAGACGGCGTGAACGCCGCGCAAAGCATCGGCAGCATCCTGTCAGACGGCGTGTTCCTCCAGCTCGTGCTCGTGGGATTGAGCGAGGGCGCCAGCCAACTTGCTCCCGCCGTCTACGGACTGATGGCTCGCCTGGGCCGCGTCGAGGAAGCTCTGGCACGCGCGCAAGTGCTGGAGCCCGGTCTTCACAAGTATCGCGCTCTCGAAGCCATCTGGCGCTCGACCCCCGCTGACTTGCGTTCGCAGCTCGGACCCTTGGACGGCGTCGAGCATCTCGTGGGCGCCGCCGTCGAAGTGCCAGTCACGGCCACCCCGCTGGTCGGTGCGCTCGGCTTTGATCTCGCAGCGTGCCTCCGCGATGCCGCTCTTGCGCTGGTCCCCCAGGACCTCGACCGGGCGCTGCACCTTGCGGAGATGGCGGACAGGCATGATCGAAGCAGCCGGGCGAGCGACGCGGTTCGCGGGGCCGCTGCAACGCGGGTCACGCCCGAGAAGGCGCTCGTAGAGTTCCTCGCCTCCATGAAGTGCAACCGGCTGCAGCCGGCGGTGGAAGCGGCGGAGAAGGCGAACGCGGGACCCGCGCAAGACGATCTGATTGCGTTCGCCATCGAGCACTTGGACGATGAGGAACTCCGCCAGCGGGTGCCGCTCGTGGCGCGGCTCATCGGCCTGCTGAGCACCGAGAGCTCGGATCACGCTCACGAGACGGCTGCGAGGCTGCGCACGACGCTCGATCAGTTAGTCGCGGAGGAATCGTCGTCCGGTTTCCCCTGGGGTATCGTGCAAGCTGCTGAGATTCTGCACGACGTCGATGGCGAGCTGGCAGTGAGAGTCCTGAAGAGCTGCGACCGTCCCGAGGTCGATTCCCTACTGGCGCACATATTGATACGCGCAGCACGAGTCTGGGCGTCATGGGGAAGGATGGAGGAGGCCCGGCTCCGGTTGAACAGGGCGCTGGAGGCCCTTCGCGCCCTTGGCTGGTACGGACCCGCGCGTGAGATCGCCGAGGCAGCGGGTGTGGCCGCCGCCATTGATCCGCATTGGGGCGAGGAGCTGGCGGAGGAGGCGATCGCGCTCGTCGAGCTCGAGGTCCAGCGGGCCGACAGCTACGAGCGAAGCCGGCTAGATGGCATTCTGGCGGGCATGGTCGACCGGTTTCGCGACGGCAATCGGGAACGGGCGCTGAGGGTGGCCCGCTGGAACACCGGAGGGTGGATTCACGGTGGGGCCTGGGACAGCACCGACGGCCGCAGCGGTGCATTGGCCGTCCTCGGCCTTGACGCGGCCGGGGACAACCCGGTGCTCGCGGCACAGTTGCTGTCCGAATGCCTCGCGGAAGAAGAGCGCGACGTGCGGCTCGGCCGCGCCGATCCGCGGCTGGCGGACGCCGGCCTGTTCAAGCCGGCAGGCAGCATCAACTCTGCGGCACCGGGACGGCTGCAGGCCGCGAATGCGATCGCCTATATCACCAACGCGGTGAACTACTGGACTGGTGGACTCAAGTGGCGGTTCTTCCGCACGCCCGCCGATGTCTTGCGCAGCATGGACGCGGTGTTCCCCGCGACAGCTTCCTGGGCCCGCGCCGTCGCGGCCGCGGTCGAGAGCGTCGCCGCCCTGGATCTCGAGCGCGCCCTAGCGTTGACATACTGGCCGGCGGACCCCGGCGAGCGTCTGATCGGGCTCGCCGCGCTGGCGGGCGCGTTGGACGAAACGGATCCGCGGTTGCAGACGGTCCTCACGGTGCTCGCAGCCACGCTCGATGAGCTTCCGCAATACGAGCCCGAGGTCGACCTCGGCGCCATTCCGCAAGGGCCGATCCTGCTCTATTTGGATCCCACGGTCCGCGCCCGATTCGAGGCGACGCTCCTGATGCCGGCGCAGAGCGGCCCGTACCTCCTTCTGGAGAGAGAGGGCCAGGATTTCTGGTTCCTCCAGATGGTGCTTCTGTCGGAAAACTTTTTCCAGGCGCTCCTGGCCGGCGAGCTTGCCGAGCTTGCAGCCGACGACTTCGAGCAACAGATCGACGCCTGGCTTGAGAGCTATCTCCGCGTTGACGATATGCTGAAGGACTTGGTACGAGTGGCCGCAATCCACGCGCTCGCGCCCAAGGATGCCCTTCGGGCCCGCGCCAGAGCCGAGCGCATCGCGCATCCCTCTTTGAAGGTTCTGGCGAGGCTGCTTTGTCTCGCTTTCGAGGGGCCGGACGGCAGGGCGCTTCCTGCGGAAGCTTTGCAGATCCTCGAGGCGCTGAACGACGACGTGCTGCCCCTGCATCGAGCCGAGCTGGCCGCCACCGCGGCAGATGTGTGCGAGTCCAAGGGCCAGGATGCGGGCAGGATCCTGGAATGGGGGCTCCGGCAGCTCGAGGCCGGAGATCCGCTGATGATCACGCGCGGATGGATCGCCTTGTCCTCCGTCGCGCCGGAAGCGCAACGATCGGCAATGCTGTCACGAGCGCTCCGCTCGTCGGAGGAGATCGGCAATCAATATCTGCGCAGCGATGCCGTGGCGGATCTGCTGGGGCCTGCTGTCGCCGCGGGCGACTCGGCGCTCGTCGCGAGCGCTCTCGACCGTCTGCTCGACGCCGACTGGAAGGTGTTCGTCGACGGGCTGCGCCGCGCCATGCCGGACCTCGTCACCGCAGCCGGCCCCGAGATCGTCGAGAAGATGGACCTGGCGATGCGGCGGGCGCAAGGCGTGCTGCGGGCGCGCGTGCCTTCCACGGAACCGATAGATCACCTCGACGGCGTGCTCCCGCCTCCCCTACGGGAGCAGGCTCTGCAAGTGGCCTCGGATGCAGCCCAGTGGCTCGGAGCGTACCTGGCCACCTACCTGGATCAGGCCGACGTCGGGCCGTCGCTCCGCTGGGTGCAGGACTCGCGCCTCGGCCATCCCGACCCTGACGACGACGCGTTCGTGCGTCTGCGGGGGCGTTGCTCCGGGCTCTCGGTCTGGTTGGCGCCTCCCGATGAGCCGATCTGGCGGATGGTGGATATCCGATTCCTGTTCGACAGTGCGTCCGACGCTGAGGCATATCACCGCGAGCGTTTGCATGTGAACAGCGAAGGCAAGCCTCCTATCCCGGAGGCGCGCGCAGTGGGAGAGGAATGCCACGTCTTCGGTGGGACGGATTCGTTGCAATTCGGGAGCACCACGCTCAGCATGACGGCGTTCTACTACATCTTCCGCGTGGACCAGGTTGTCGTGAAGCTCTTCGTCGCCCAAGGACCCGAGGCAAGCGAGCCTCTGATACCGGATCACTTGGTGCCCCTGTCCGAACGAATCGTGGAAAAGATCCGGAGCGCGTCGCTCGGGTCGTAGACGGCGATGCAACCTCGCCCCGGCTCTTCCGTGCCGGAGAGCCATGAACGTCCTTTCTCCCAGCCACTCTTTCGTCGCCCAGCGGAGCCGGCGACGTATGAGGTGCGCGCCGCGGGTCGAGTCCCCGCGGCTT
This sequence comes from Holophagales bacterium, assembly GCA_031390755.1. Taxonomy (GTDB): domain Bacteria; phylum Acidobacteriota; class Thermoanaerobaculia; order Multivoradales; family UBA5704; genus DATMER01. The sequence goes on along the minus strand of JANMTS010000097.1, from coordinate 53,805 downwards.
GCGATTCGCGCAACGCTCCCGATCGACGAGCAGGCGCTCGAGATGGGCACCCGCGGAGTTCGGCCGCCGAGAGGCAGCCGAATTGTCACGCATGGCCCAGCGCGTGTGAGCCGAGACCCGTCCGGTCCGACGCAGACTGTTACATCCCGGCTTGCCCCCACCCCTGGACCTCCCGCAGCCAAGAGAGGATAGAGTTCCAACTCCGGCGCAGCTGCTCCACCATTCATATTCCCCGAAGAACATTTCGTAGCGGCACCGCGCACGTAGTATCCTGATCGCATGATCGAGGGGAGCCTCGTCATCGCCATCGCCAGTGGTGTGAGGATTGGGATAATGGACATTCGCTACTACATCGACCCGGCAACTGGGGAGCCTCACATCCATCGCCACAACGTGAGTGAGGATGAAGTAGAGGATGTGCTCCGACGGCCAGGGGAGGATCGCCCCGGCGACAACGACACTCGGATTGCCCTGGGTCAGACGGAAACCGGGCGGCACCTGCGGGTCGTCTATGTCCCGGACTCGATTCCCCAAAGCGTGTTCGTCATAACGGCGTATGATCTGGTAGGTAAGCCGCTGGCGGCCTACCGCCGACGCAGGAGACGCAGGAGACGCAAGTGAAGCAGAACAACTTTCCCCCAGGCTGGGACGAAGAGCGAGTCCGGCGGGCTCTTGCTCACTATGAAGAGCAGACCGAAGCCGAGGCAGTGGCGGAGGATGAAGCCGCTTTCCAAGACCAGACCCAGACGGTCATGGAGATTCCCACCGAGCTGGTGCCTGCCGTACGCGAGCTCATCGCCCGCCACGGCCACTGAGACCACCCCTACGGCCGCTTTACCCACCCACCTCCGCCGCTCTGGGATTGCGCGCTTCCCATGGGGCACAAACCTTAACTCAGGGTTTAGTTTTGTGCCAAGAGGGCCGCGGCCACCTGAGGATCACTCACCCACACCTCCACCGCCAAGGCTCCATGCCTGAACGTCCCGCAGCCAGGACAGGAGGGCGTTCCAACCCGCGCGCAGTTGCTCCACCATTTCGATTTTCATCACCGGATCCCGTCGGGCCTTGCCCGTCGCGGCTGGTCACCGGTCCCGCTCCTCTCGAACCAATTGTGCCGCGTCGATCTCGGTGCTCTGTTCTTCCTTTGCCCGTGGACAGGCCACGAGGCGGTCGCCCCTCCGAACGAGTTGTGGGCCGCCCACAAGCGGCATGCCCGGGGTAAGTTGCCTTCGCATTTCGGCGGGGATGACCACAAGCCCTTCCTTATCGATAGTCGTCATGGCCACATGATGTTATTACTGTTCTCTTTGTCGAACGATTCCGGGATAGAACGAGGAGATCCAAGATGAGCACAAACGTTGGAGCACGAACCTGGCCACGTCGCATCGTCCTCATGGTGGCGGTGGCTCTCGCGCTGCCCTTCGCAACCGTCGGCGCGCAGCCACCCGCTGAAGCCGGAGGAAAACCACCGATCGAGGCACTATTCGCGGACTGGCGCGCCTTCGAGACGCCCCCCTCTCACGAAGGCGCTCCCGACTATCGAGCGGCAACGTTCGAGCGGCGTCGGGGGGAGCTGGCGCGGTTTCGGAGCCGGGCGGCGGCGCTGGCGGCGGGTACTCTTTCGACCGAGGCTCGCATCGATCTCGCGCTGCTGCGTGCCGAGATCAACGGGTTCGACTTCAACGTGCGGGTCCTCCAGCCCTGGGTCCGCGATCCCGCCTTCTATGCCACGGTCTGGACGGAGCAGAGCGACACGCCGGCTCACGAGGGGCCGACGGCGCATGGGCTGGCCGAGCTTTGGACGTACTCCTTTCCGCTGTCGCCCCAGGACGAAACCCGGCTGGCTGGCGAGCTGCGCCCGATCCCGGCCTTTCTTTCCCAGGCTCGCGGGAATCTGACGGGCAACGCCCGCGACCTGTGGACGACCGGCATCGGAACGATGCGCGGGCAGGCCTCCGACCTGGCGGATCTCGAAGCGAAGGTCGCCTCCGCCGGCCCGGAGCTGCGCAAGGCGGTTGCGGAGGCTCGCACGGCCACGGAGTCCTTCGTCGCCTGGCTCGACGAGAAGGCGCCGTCGAAGACCGGCCCCTCGGGGATCGGCAAGGAGAGCTACACCTGGTCGCAGCAGCACGTGCATCTCCTGCCCATGACCTGGGAGGACGAAGTGGCGATCCTCAAGCGCGAGTTGGCGCGGGCGCATGCATCGCTCAAGCTCGAAGAGGAGCGCAACCGCGGTCTGCCGCCGATGACCGCGGCCCAGGACGACGCCGAGTACCAGCGCCGCGCCGACCGGGCGATCCGCAAGCTCGTCGCCTTCCTCGGCGAGCGCGGCCTCTATCCGATGCGCGACACGATGGACGCCGAGCTGCGCCTGCGCCGGGGCGCGTTCGTGCCGATCGAGCAGCGAAACTTCTTCGCCATCGCCATGCACTACGAGCCGCTCACTCTCTACACGCACTCCTCGCACTGGTGGGAGTTGGCGCGGATGCGCGACGAGCCGCATCCGGACCCCGTGCGGCAGGGGCCGCTCCTCTACAACCTCTGGGACACCCGCTCCGAGGGCATGGCCACGGCCATGGAAGAGATCCTGCTCCACGCCGGCCTGTTCGACGACGAGCCGCGGACGCGCGAGATCGTCTGGATCATGCTCGCCCAGCGGGCCGCCCGCGGGCTCGCCTCGCTCTATCTCCAGGCCAATGAATTCGACCTCGCGCAGGCCAAGGCCTTCCAGGTTGAATGGACCCCGCGCGGCTGGATGCGCCCCGACCTCGACCTGCTCGGCTTCGAGCAGCAGCTCTACCTGCGCCAGCCGGGCTACGGCACGAGCTACATCACGGGCAAGGTGCAGCTCGAGGATCTGATGCGCGAGCGCAGCCATCAGCTGGGCCAGCTCGGCGACTCCTTCACCCTGAAGCGCTGGTTCGAGGAGGTCCACTCCGCCGGCATCATCCCGGTCTCGCTGATCCGCTGGCAGCTCACCGGGAACGGCGAGGAGATCCGCGGGATCGTCGCCCGGGAGTGAAAACGGCGCCGTGACGACGCGCTTCGGCGCTTTCCGCAAGGCTTCGGCGTCGCGGCGAAGCGCTTCGGAGACCGCCGAAGGGCTTCGGCGTCACGGCGAAGGGCTTCGGCGCGTCCCGCAAGGCTTCGTCGTCTCCGGAAGCGCTTCGTCAGGCCGGCGAAGGGCTTCGGCGGTTTCCGAAGCGCTTCGTCACGGTCCCGAAGCGCTTCGGCGCGCTCCGAAGCGCTTCGTCGGCTCGCGAACCGCTTCGGGATCGCGGCGAAGCGTCTCGGCACCACGCCTCAACGCCTTCCCGGGCCGCCGAGCCGCGTCGGCGATGCGCCGGCGTCCGGCAACCGTTGTACTGTCTGCGGCGTGAGCCGCCTCCGCATTCTCATCGCTCCCAACAGCTTCCGGGACGGTCTCGACGCCGGAGCGGTCGCCGCAGCCATGGCGCGCGGCGTGCGGCGGGCTCTTCCGACCGCCGAGACCGCCGAGACCGTCGAGGTGATCGAGCTGCCGCTCGCGGACGGCGGCGACGGCAGTCTCGCGGTTCTCCAGGGGTTGCTGGGTGGGGAAATCCTCACCCGCACGGTGGCCGATCCGCTGGGCCGGCCGCACACGGCGCGGTTCGCGATGACGGCCGACGGCACGGCTCTTCTGGAGATGGCCGAGGCGAGCGGGCTGCGGCTGGTCGAGCCGGAGCTTCGCGATCCGATGCGGTCCAACACCCGGGGCACGGGGGAGCTGATCCGGGCGGCGCTCGATCTCGGCGCCCGGCGAATCCTGCTCGCGGTCGGCGGCAGCGCCACGATCGACGCGGGCGCGGGGGCTCTGGCCGCTCTCGGCGCGGTGTTCCGCGATGGGGCTGGAAGGGTCGTGAAGCCCATCCCCGAAGATCTCGCGGGGATCGCCGAGTCGGATCTCTCCGGGCTCGATCCCCGTCTGGCGGACGTGGAGCTGACCGTTCTTGCGGACGTCACGACTCCGTTCGACCGGAACATCGAGGCGTACGGGCCGCAGAAGGGGCTCGCTCCTGGGGACGTCGATTCCCTCAAGGATTACTTCCGGCGCTGGAGGGAGCTGGCGGCCCGACGCGGCTTCGACCTCGCGAGCCTCCCCTGGGTTGGCGCCGCGGGAGGTATTTCGGGCGGGCTCGTGGCGTTCGCCGGTGCGAGGGCCGTGGGCGGCGCGGAGACGATCTGCCGGCTCGCGAACCTCTCGGATCACCTGGAGGGGACGGCGCTCGTGCTGACCGGCGAAGGGCGGTTCGACGCCACGTCGGGCCAGGGCAAGCTGACGTCGACGGTCGCCGCGCTCGCGGCGGAGAAAGGGGTGCCGGCCGTCGTCCTGGCTGGACAGGTCGCCACGGTGGAGACTCTCCCGGCCGGCGTCGTGGCCTGTTTCAGCACGGCGTACGGCCCCATGAGCCTGGCTCAGGCCCTGGAACGGGCGCCGGAGGATCTGGCGCGGACCGCCGAGCAGGTGACGCGGCTCTTCGCCGCGGGCGGCTCGGCGGCCCCCATGGTCAAGACGGCAGCACCTTGAAGCCCAGCTCCGACGCGCTCCCCCGCACCCGCTGATCCAGCGTGAGCAGGGCCAGGCCCGGCATCGCCGAACGCGCTGCCAGGGCGCTCGCGATGTGAAGCGCGTCCAGGGTCCGGAGCGGCTCGCCCGGAAACGGCCGGCGCGCGCGCTCCACCACTTCCGGCCCCAGAGGCACCAGGTTCCAGTGCGACGACACGGCCTCCAGAAGGGTACGCCGGCGGGCCGTCTCGAACTCCGAGAGGTGGCCCGCCGCCTTCGCCCGCAGGAGCGTCCGGTCGCACTCGATCAGCGTCAGGTCGGACGCGACGATCAGCGTCGCGCCGTCCAGCTCCCCCTTCACCGCCTCGCCCGCCCCCTCGGCCAGGAGCCAGCTCAGCACCGCGCTCGACTCGGCGTAGAGGTTCATCGGTCCCCCCTCTCTTCGTCGAGCAGCCGCGCCGCCGTGCCCGGAGGCGCCACCGGTTCGAGCGTCGGGTAGAGCCCGGGCCGGTTCGCCGCCCCCAGCCGGATCATCCCCCGGCGCGCCATGTCCTCCAGTCCCGGATGCTGCTCCGCGCCTCCCCCGCCCGACGGCGGCCGGAGCTCCGCCACGATCTCTCCACGGTCCGTCACCTTGACCACCTCCCCTTCGCGGACCAGCCGCAGATATTCACTGAGACGGTTCTTGAGCTCACGAATGCCGACCTCCTTCATGACCCCAATGTAGCCTCAAGTGGCCACATTGTCAACCCAGCTCCGAAAAGAAAAAAGAAGAGATGACCTATAGAAGACGGAAAACGGGTCGCGAATGTCATCCGATCTGCCGGAGACACTCCTGGAAACCGGCGTCGGAAGGAGAAGGGGCGCTAAAATAGCCTGTCGTGCATTTTTGCCGCTTCGAAGGCGGCAGGAGGTCTATCCATGTCCGTCCATCGTCTCCATCGGTTGCGGTGCGTCCTGCTGGCCCTCGCGGCCGCGGCGCTGCTGACCGGCGCCGTCTCGGCGCAGACACCGCTCGGGGCCACCCCGGTCGCCGGCGGCGTCCAGTTCGCCGTCTTTTCCCAGAACGCCACCCGCATCGAGGTCTGGATCTTCCCGACCGCCACGGCCTCGACGCCCACCAGCCGCACGGCCCTGACCAAGACCGACGCGGTCAACCACATCTGGACCGTGACCGTCTCGGGCGTCGGCGCGGGCGCCTTCTACGGTTACCGCGCGTGGGGTCCGAACTGGACCTACAACGCGAGCTGGACCGCCGGCAGCAACCTGGGCTTCGTCTCCCACGCCGACTCGAACGGCAACCGGTTCAACCCGAACAAGCTGCTCACCGACCCCTACGCCAAGGCGGTCAGCGGCGAGCCCCTGCGGGTGATGGACGGGTCCGGCAACTATCACTATTCGACCGCCATCCTCGGCGGCACGAACACCTACGCCTTCGTCGACAGCGCGGCCGCCATGCCCAAGTCGATCGTGGTGAACGACGCCGCCTTCAGCTGGACCGGCGACACGCCTCCCAACAAGGCGATGAAGGACTCGATCGTCTACGAGGTCCACCTGCGCGGCTTCACCCGCAACGACTCGGCCGTGACTTCGACCCAGCGCGGCACCTACGACGGCTTCAAGGGCCGGGCTTCCTACTTCTCGGGCCTTGGCGTGACCGCGGTCGAGCTGCTGCCCATCCACGAATACCCGCAGTTCGACGACCCCGTGGGCGGTGCCGCCGCCGACCGGCTCAACTTCTGGGGCTACATGACGACCCAGTTCTTCGCGCCGAACCGGGAGTATCTGTGCCCGGACTTCTCCACCTGCACGGCCACGGACGGCAGCCAGGTGACGAAGTTCAAGGAGATGGTCAAGGCGTACCACACGGCGGGCGTCGAGGTCTGGCTCGACGTGGTGTTCAACCACACGTTCGAAGGCGGCGCGTGCTCGGGCAACGCGGTGCGCTACATCAACCTGCGCGGCCTCGACAACGCCACCTACTACACGCTCGCCGACGACAAGACCTGCTACTGGGACTCGACAGGCACCGGCAACAACCTGAACGCCAGCCGCCCCGCGGTGCGCAAGCTGATCCTCGACAGCCTGACCTACTGGCACAACCAGATGGGCGTGGACGGCTTCCGCTTCGACCTGGCCTACGAGCTCGGCCGCGAAGGGAGCGACGGCCGCAACTTCAACTCGAACGCCACCACCCTGGTGCAGATCGCCCAGCTCGCGCAGACCGAGGGCTTCAAGGTCGTGGCCGAGGCCTGGGACACGGGCGGCTACGGCGTCGGCCAGTTCCCGGCCGGCTGGTCGGAGTGGAACGGTTTCTATCGCGACAACATCCGCAAGTGGGCGAAGGGCGACAACTCGCAGGCGGGCGGCCTCGGCTCGTCGATCACCGGGACGTGGAGCGGCTTCGGCTCGCCCGCGGAGAGCGTCAACTTCGTGACCGCGCACGACGGCTTCACGATGAACGACCTGGTCTCCTACAACACCAAGCAGAACGGCACCGGGGCGTGCAATCCGACCGGCGCGGACGCGAGCAGCGGCAGCGACACCAACGACTCCTGGGACAGCGGCGGCGACGCGGTGCTGCGGCGGCGGCAGATCCGCAACTTCGCCACCCATCTGCTGGTCCACAACGGCGTGCCGATGCTCCTGGCCGGCGACGAGTTCCGCCAGACCCAGAACGGCAACAACAACGGCTACATGGCGGACAACAGCTGCGGCTGGATCGACTGGCAGAAGAAGCTCGACAACCCGGGGATGTACAACTTCTTCCGCAAGCTGGCCAACTTCCGCAAGGCCCACCCCGCGCTACGGCGGACCACCGCGGTCGGCGGCGCCGATCACGACGGCGACGGCTACAAGGATCTCGGCTGGCACGGCACGTCGCCCGACACGCCGGACTGGAGCGCGACCTCGCACACCCTGGCCTTCCTGATGGACGGCAGCTCGTCCGAGACCGGCGGCCCGGCCGATGCGCCGGATCTCTACGTGGCCTACAACTCCTACTGGACGAACCTGAACTTCACGATCCCGACGGCTCCGAACAGCAAGTGCTGGTGGCTCCTCGCAGACACCGCCGACTGGGCCGAGGGCACGGGCAACATCTACTACGATCCGGCCGTCTCCACCTGGAGCAGCCAGATCCTGCCCAAGGTCACCGGCTCGACCTACGGCGTGCAGGCGCGCTCGACGCTGATGCTCGTCGCCCGGCCCTGCACCGACGCCGCGGCCGTGCGGGTGGACTTCACGGTGAACAACTACGTGACCTCGGTGGGCCAGGACCTCTACGTGGTGGGCAACGTGCCGGAGCTCGGCAACTGGGATGTGACCAAGGCGGTCAAGCTCAACTGGGTGGATAGCGACACCTGGAGCGGACCGGTCTTCTTCACGGCGAGCAAGGGGACGTCGATCCAGTACAAGTACATCATGCGCTCCGGCGGCTCGACGGCCTGGGAGAACGGCAGCAACCGCACCTACTCGGTGCCGTCGACCGGCTCCGGAACCCGCAACGAAAACTGGCAGTACTGACGCCGGACAGAACGAGGACGGGGCTTCGCGGCCCCGTCCTTTCTTTCTCTGAACGGATCTCCCGGCTAGCCGGGCGTGCCGAGCACGCTTCCCCGGCTGCGGATGACCTCGGCGAAGTACTTCGCGCTCGCCTTCGGGGTGCGCTTCTGCGTGGCGTAGTCGACGTGGACGATGCCGAAGCGCTTCGAGTAGCCGAGGCTCCATTCGAAGTTGTCGAGCAGCGACCAGGCGTAGTAGCCGCGCAGGGGCACGCCTTCCCGGATGACGCGGTCGGCCACGCGCAGATGCTCCTTGAGGTAGTCTACGCGCAGCGGGTCGTGGACCTGGCCGTCGGTGGCGGTCGGTGGGTCGTAGAAGGCGGCGCCGTTCTCGGTCACATAGAGAGGAATGTCGCCGTAGCGCTTCTGAACGCCGAGCAGGGTGTCGGCGAGACCCTCGGGATAGACCTCCCAGGCGGTCTCGGTGTACGTGGCCTGTGTCTGCCGAACGCCGCCGGCGCAGACCGGTTTCGCCGCGGGATCGTGCTTCGTCACCCGGCGGGTGTAGTAGTTGATGCCGAGGAAGTCGATCGGCCGGCGGATGTGCTCCAGGTCCGCCTCGGGAAAGTCCGGCCAGGCCTCGCCGAAGATCTCTTTCATCTCGTCGGGGTACCTGCCGAGGAAGATCGGGTCCAGGTACTGACGGTTCATGTAGGCGTCGGCGCGGGCCGTGGCTTCCAGATCCTCGGGCTTGTCGGAGGCCGGATACTTGGGCTCCAGGTTCACCACGATGCCGATCTGGTGCTGGCCTTCGGCCCGGTAGGCGGCCACGGCGGACGCATGCGCGCGCAGCAGGTTGTGCGAGGCGATCGGGGTCTCGAACAGGTTGCGATGGCCCGGCGCCAGCGCTCCGAAGAGATAGCCGCCGTCGGTCACCACCCAGGGCTCGTTGAGCGTCGTCCAGAGGTCGACCCGGTCGTCGAGCGCCCGGTAGCAGACCTGGGCGTACTCCGCGAACCAGTTGGCGACGTCGGGGTTCAGCCAGCCGCCGCGGTCCTCCACCGCCACCGGCAGATCCCAGTGGAACAGGGTGATCATGGGCTGGATGCCGTTCTCCAGGAGGCCGTCGACAAGGCGCCGGTAGAAGTCCAGACCGCGGGCGTTCACCTGGCCGGTGCCGTCCGGCAGGACGCGGTGCCAGGCGATGCCGAACCGGTAGGAGGTCAGGCCCAGATCCTTCATCAGCCGGACGTCCTCCTCCCACCGCCGGTAGTGGTCGGAGGCCACGTCGCCCGTGTCGCCGTCGGCCACCATGCCCGGAGTGTGGGTGAAGCGGTACCAGATGCTCTGTCCCGCGCCGTCCGCGAGCGGCGAGCCTTCGATCTGGAAGGCCGAGGTGGAGGCTCCCCACAGGAACCCCTTGGGGAACCGGATCTCTCGTGTCATTGCGGATTCCTTTCGACCTTGAATTCAGCGGGCAGCGTCGGCAGCTCGCGGACGCTCCTCTCCCTGCCGGCGAGGCGGATCGCCACGCCTCCCGGCGGCATCGTCACCGTTCCCCCGATCCGGACCCGCACCGCGTCGCCCTCCTGGCGCAGGTCGAGGTCGAGGGTACCCCATCTGGTCCGGAGCCCCCGGACCGAAACCCCTTCACCGGCCAGCCAGGCGTCCGGGACGCCCGCGCCCAGGACGAGCCGGCCGCCGGCCGCGTCCTCTGTGTCCTCCTCCATCGCGAAGAGGTCGAGGAAGGAGCGCAGGAAGTCCGAGCCGACCCAGCCGTGCGGCAGGTCGCCCAGGAACTTCGGCGCCTTCGGGTCGCGCCAGACGACCTCGGGCCACTGGTTCCAGGCCTCGGGAAGGCGGTCGGCCAGGAAGAAGGCCAGCAGCTCCTGGGCGCGGTCGCGCCAGCCGAGCCGGACGAACGCCCCGACGGATCGCAGCTCGTAGGGAGTGTAGCCGTCCCATTCCTTCGTGCCGTCGCGCCGGGTGACAAACTCGTTCCAATAGCGCTCGAAGGTCCGCATCAGCTCCCTGCGCGGCAGGGAGTCCATCTCGCCGGCCGGGTCGAGGGCGATGGTCGTGGACGTGGCGTCGAAGTCGCCCAGCTCGGCCGAGCCGGGGATGAAGCCGATGCCGTGGTCCGCAATCGTCTGCCGCAGCGAGGCGAGCAGATCGGCGTGGAATTCATCGCGGCTCGCCGCAAAGCGGGCCTGCGCGTCCGTTTTCCCGAGCGCCTCGGCCAGGTCCACGGCGTCCTTGAGCCCGCGCAACGCCCAGAAGTCGTCCCAGTAGGAGTGGACGGGCTTGCTCGAATAGCCCTCGTGGCTGATCGACTCGGGGAGGAGCCCGAAGTACCTGAGATTGCCCGGCTTGCGGTACTCCTCGGTCCGCCGCTGGTTGCGGAGGGTGTCGATCCAGGCCGCGGCCTTCTCGACGTGCGGCCACATCCGCTCCAGGAAGACCCGGTCGTGCGCGTAGCGCCAGTGCTCGGCGACGAGGAAGATCAGCTCGCCGTGGCTGTCGTTCTCGGTGACCGGATCGGCGCCACGGGCGTCGACGCAGCACGGAACCTTGCCGTCGGGATACTGGTGCGGCGCATACCAGGCGAGGAACTCGCGCACCTCGGGCTCGTGGCCGAGGCGCAGCAGGGCCGCGGAGGTGAGCGCGCCGTCGCGGATCCACGAGCGCTCGTACGAGCGCGAGCCCGGCTGGATGGCGGGGCCGTCGCGGTGGATCAGGATCCAGGCGAGCGTGCTCTTCATCGTGGAGGCCAAGCCGGCGGCACCCGCCGCTTCGGCCGGCAGCCGGATCTCCACGCGGCCGAGCTTCTCTTCCCACGAGCGGACGGTCTCCGCGAGCGCCTGATCGATGGGCTGGATCGGCGCCTCCGGATGGAAGGGGATGGCGAGGCTAGTCTCCTTCACCTCTCCCGGGGCCAGGTCGAAGTCCCAGGCGAGCGCGGCGGAGGCGTGGGCCTGCGGATCGGACACGCTCTGGTCCGCCGGCAGCGCGCCGCGCAGGAGATGCTCGACGATCTCGCCCTGATCGAACGTCGCGGCTCCGAACGCGGCGGGCGGCTGAAGGGGGACGAGCGTCCTGCCGTCGATGCTCACCGCGCGGCCGTCCCACGAGATGTCCCTCACCTCGGTCACGCCTCCGGGCGCGTTCAGGAACTGCCACGACGGATTGACCTGGAACGGCCGGACGGCGAGCAGCAGGCGGACGCGCTTGCGCTCAGGCCCGTCGTTGCGCAGGCGGTATCTCGCGTGGAGCACGGAACGGCCGGCCTCGCCTGCCGCGAACGTGGTGATCTCCAGCGAAACAGGAGACCGGCTCCAGCGGACGGTGGGGATCGGCAGATAGCCCTTCTCCAGAGACGGCATGGACTCGACGCCGCTCCAGCTCACCAGCTTGCCGTCGACCCAGAGAAAGGGCTCGACGGACCACAGTCGCTTGCCCAGCTCCAGGGCTCCGTCCTGGCCGAACAGCGCCTCCTCGGTGTCGCCATCGGCCCCGACGACCGTCCAGGGCGCGGCTTCCCCGAGGAGATAGCGGGGATAAACGCCGCGCGAGGCGTCTGCGGCGATGGCGGCAAAGACGTCGAAGCCCAGCGGCTTCACGTCGATCCGCGGGTCGCCCGAGCCTTCCAGCCCCGCCAGATACCGGAGCCGCAGGTGGCGCGACTCGGTCTCCGGCAGGAAGAGCCAGTCCTTGCCGCCGTTGCTCCCGGCGACCGCGCGGATCGTGGTCCAGGCCGCGCCGTCGTCCGAGATCTGGACCTCGTAGCGGGACGGATGCGGCCCGGCTCCCCAGCCAACTCCCCAATCGACCACGAGACCGCCGTACTCGCGGGGCTCCAGGAAGTCCAGGTCGACGCCTTCCCGAGACCGGGTCAGCTTCGGCGTGAGGCTGTAGGCGTGATCGGGAGGCCGCGGCTCGAAGGTCAGCTCGTCGAACGCGACCCAGCCCTTGTCGCCCTGGCCTGCTGTGACCACCATCTCCAGGGCCGCGGCGTGCTTCATCTCCCCGCCGCCGGCCGGCCCCCACGCGAACTGGAGCTGCCGCTTGCGGATGCGGATCTTCGTCCATTCGGGCGTCACCTGGAAGTCGCGCCTCACCGACCACCAGACGTTCTCGCCCGACGAGTCGACCAGCTTGAATTCGAGATGGTTGGGCAGCGCTTCGCCCCGCACCCGGAAGGTGATCTCCCAGTTTTCTGGAAAATCGAGGTCGATTTCTCGGCGCGCCACCGCATACCCACCGTGACCCTGAAAGTCGAAGTCGAGGCGCAGCGCGTTGCCCTGGAACCCGGGAGCGGACGACAGCGAGAGCGCCACGCCGTCCGCCGGCGCCGCGACCCAGGGTGCGACCTGCTCGAAGCCGTCGAGCACGACCGCCCGGGCCGCTCCGGCCGACACCGCAGCGAGCACGGCCACGCAGAAGATCACGCCAATGGCATTTGAAATGCTTCGACGCGCACAAACAGCTTTTAGAGACTTGTCGGCACCCTTCATCCCTTGACGCTCCCCATGAGGATGCCCTCGATGTAGGAGCGCTGGAGCGCCAGGAAGACCAGCAGCACCGGCAGAACCGTGAGCACCGCCCCGGCCATCATCAGCTCGGTGTCCAGGGCGTGCTCCCCCACCAGTCCTGCCAGAGCCACGGGCAGGGTCTGCTTCGCCCCATCCGTGAGCACGATGAGCGGCCAGAGGAAATCGTTCCAGGTGTTCATGAAGGTGATGATGGCGAGCGTCGCCAGCACCGGCCGGCAGAGCGGCAGCACCACGGAGACGAAGATCCGCAGCTCGCTCGCGCCGTCGACGCGGGCCGCGTCGAGCAGCTCGTCCGGAATAGACAGCGCGAACTGGCGGACCAGGAAGATCCCCAGGATGCTCGCCAGCCCCGGGATGACCACCCCCCAGTAGCTGTTCACCAGCCCCAGCTGCCGCATCAGCAGGAACAGCGGCAGCATGCCCACCTGGCCCGGAATCGCCAGCGCACCGATCAGGATCGCGAAGCCGCGGTCCCGCCCGGGGAAGCGGAGCTTGGCGAAGGCGTAGCCCGCCATGGAGTTGAACAGCAGCGAGAGCAGCGTCACGCCGATCGAGAGCCCGAGGCTGTTGATCAGATGCCGCCCCACGTCCAGGCGGGTGAACAGCGTGCGGTAGCTCTCCAGCGTGAAGCGGCTCGGGAAGAACGGCGGCGGATCGGTGGTCGCCTCGCCCGGCGGCATGAACGAGGCCGAGATCATCCACACCAGCGGCAGGATCGTCGCCACGGCCAGCAGCCCCAGCAGGAGATGAACCAGCAGCGAGGTCGCGGCCTTCTTCCGCTGCGCCGTCATAGGCATATGGCTGGGGCCATGGGCGTCAGGCCTCTCCCCGGCGCTGCAGGCGGTTGAAGACCGTGGTCACCGCCACGATCACGGCGCAGAGCGCGAACGCCACGGTCGCGGCATAGCCCATGCTCCACCAGCGGAAACCCTGCTTGTACATGAACAGCACCAGGGTCAGCGTGGCGTTGAGGGGGCCGCCGCCGTTGGTCATGACGTAGGGCTCGGCGAAAATCTGGAAGTAGCCGATGGTCGTGATCACACCGCAGAAGAACAGGCTCGGCAGCAGCATCGGCACGGTGACGTGCCGGAGCTGCGCCCGGATTCCCGCGCCTTCGAGGCGCGCCGCCTCGTAGAGGGTTTCCGGGATGCTGTTCAGCCCGGCGACCAGGACGATCACGTCGTAGCCGAAGTTCTTCCACACGGAGAGCAGGATGATCGCCGGGAGCGCCCAGTGCGGATCGCCCAGCCAGTCGATCGGCGCGATGCCGAGCAGCTCCAGGAAGCGGTTCAGCAGCCCGAAGCGCGGGTGGTAGAGATAGCGCCAGACCGTGGCCACCGCCACCAGGGTGGTCACCACGGGCGCGAAGTAGGCCGTGCGGAAGAGCGCCTTCGCGCGGACCATCTTCGCGTTGACCAGGAGCGCCGCCGCGAGCGCCAGCGCGAGGGTGAGCGGACCGCATACCACCACGAAGATCGAGGTGTTGGCGAGCGCCTTCCAGAACACCGGGTCCTGCATCAGCCTTATGTAATTGGCCAGGCCGATGAAGCGGGCGTTGGCCGGATCGGCCAGCGCATAGATGTCGAAGTCGGTCAGGCTGAGCAGGAGCGACGCGATCACCGGCAGGAAGAAGAAGGCGATCATCGCGCCCATCGCCGGCGCCAGGAAGAAGACCGCCGCCCAGGCCTCGCGCTTGCGCCACGGCGCGGTCACGGCTGCCGCCTCCGATCCAGGAGCCAGCGGCGCTTTTCGAGCAGCCGGTCGACGTCGCGGTCCAGGATCTCCAGCGCCTGATCCGGTGTGGTCCGGCCGCGGATGACGGACTCGGCCCGCTCGACGATCATCGTGGTGATCTGCTCCCACTCCGGCACCTTGGGGGTCGGCAGCACGTTCTGGAGTTGAATCCAGAAGGCCCGCGCCCGGGAATCGCCGGCCAGCTCCGGCGTCGACCAGGCGGCCTTGCGGGCGGGCAGGTCGCCGGTGAGCTGGAAGAACCGGACCTGCTGGTCCTGGCGCGACAGGTGCTCGATGAGCTGCCAGGACTGGGCTTTCCGTTCCGACGAGCGGCCCGACGAACGGAAGATGACGAGGCTCGCGCCGCCCGCCACCGACGCTCCGGGCCACGCCTGGCCGTCCGGCGCCGGCAGCGGCGCCGTGGCCCAGCGGTCCTGCATCTCCGGCGGCAGGCGGCTCCGCATCTCTCCCAGGTTCCACGGGCCGGTGATGTACATGGCGAACGCGCCTTCGGCGAACTGTTGATACAGGTTGCCGACCTGGCTGTTGGGAACCACCGAGGCGTAGCCGCGGTCGTAGATCGCGCGGTAGGCGTCGAACGCGGCGCGGAAGCGCGGCTCGCGGAAGCCGCCCCGCCGGTCGCCGTCGCGCAGCAGCGGCGCCTTCTGCTGGAGAGCCATGGCCACCGGCGGCTGCCACTCGTCCGTGGGCAGGAGGATCGCGTAGCCCTTCGGCCCGGCGCGCTTCTTCAGCCGGTCCATGGCCTCCATCCACTGGCTCCAGGTGCGCGGAGCCTCCGGAAACCCCACCTCGGCGAGGAGGTCGCTGCGGTAGAAGAGGATCCGGGTGTCCACGTACCAGGGGATGCCCCAGACGTGGCCGTCCACCACGTTGGTGTCCCAGATGCCGGGGAAGTAGTCGCCGGCCAGGATCTCTTTGGAACCTTTCAGATAGTCGTCGAGCGGCTCGATGGCGCCGATCGCGGCAAGCTCGGGAATCCAGGTGTTGCCGACCTGCCCCACGTCGGGAGCGGAGTCGCCCACGAAGGCGGTGAGGATCTTCTCGTGCGCCGCGGTCCAGGGGATCTGCTGGGCCTCGACCCGGATGCCCGGGTGGCCCGCCTCGAACGCCGGCAGCAGCTCGGGCACCACCTCGCCCTCTCGCCCGAGGCCCCAGAGTTGGATGGGACGGTCGGCGTCCTTCGCACAGCTCGCCAACCCGGCGAGCACTGCGATGGCCAGCACGGCCGATCCGGGAAGGCCCGGCCTCACTCCAGCCAGCCTCCCGTGAAGCCGGCCCGCTGCAGGCCGCGGACGATGTGGGGGTTGCGGCGCATCGTCTCCCAGATCAAGTCAGTGCGATGGTTCTCGATCATCGCGACGATCGGGCCCTGATCGATCCCCAGGTAGTCGCCGTCGAACCAGCCCACGCCGGGCACGACCTTGCCGTGATGGGTGGCCATCGGCTTGTCCAGCGTGGGATTGAACGCGTCGAGGAACCCGTACTTGGAGACCAGGTGGGTTCCCCACCGGCGGTCCATCTCCTCGATCGCCGGGATCGCGATTTCCGGCGCGAACGGGATGGACGACGCCGCGGCCGTGGGCGCGATCGTGCCGTCGTCGCGGATCTCCCCCATGGCGGCCCCGCGTGCCGCATAGGTCATGAAACGGATCTTCCGGCCGTCGATCTCCACGTCACCGTCCAGCGGACCGTCGCTGGCCGTGAGCCCCCAGACATTCTCGCCGTAGCCGCGGAAACCGCCCGGGTTGGCGATGGCGTAGGCCCGCTGCGAGAGCGTGGCGCGCCGGGCGTTCTCGAAATAATCGAGCCCGCGGCCTTTCATGTACTTGTCCTGGATGCCCCGGAAATCGATCCAGACGTGCGAGTACTGATGGCCGAAAAGCGGCGCGAAGTTCAGGTGCTCCTGGCCCTGGAACGTGCCCCACCGGTAGGTCTCGGTGAACGCCTCCCAGGCCGCGGGCTCGACCGGATGGGTCGGCGAGCCCAGCGCGAGCACGTAGAGGATCATGGCTTCGTTGAAGCCGCGCCAGTCGTAGGTGTGGAATCCCTCCTCGGGGGTCCAGCCCATGGAGACGAGCGGCGCCCGCGGCTGGATCCAGGTCCAGTCGATCCGGCGGTAGAGCTCCTCCGCCTTCTCGCGGACCGCAGTCTCGTCGGGATCATCGCCATCGAAATACGACTGACAGAACAGGGCGCCCGCCGCCAGCAGCGCGGTGTCGATCGTGGACAGCTCGACCGTCTCGAAGCGGTGGCCGGTCTCCATGTCCAGGAAGTGATAGTAGAAACCGCGGTGGCCGGTCGCACCGGAGGCCTGCGGCCCCTGCGGCGCCGTGAGGAAGAAATCGAGCGTCGTGAGGACGCGGTCCCGGGCCTGCCCGCGCGTGATCCAGCCGTGCTCGGCGCCCACCGGATAGGCGGTCAGCGCGAAGCCGACCGCGGCGATGCTGGAGAACGACGGCGTGGGCCAGCGGTCGGGAACCAGACCGTTCTCCGGGTTGGCCAGATCCCAGAAATACCGGAAGGTCTGTTCCTGGAGCCTGTCGACGACAGGGGATGCCGAGACCGCCGTCGAGACGGACGGGAACGGCGGCGCTGCGACGGTTGCGGGAAAAGGGCGGGCCGGCGGAGCGCACCCCGCCGCTGCCAGATGCAGAAGCAGGAGGGGCAGGAGCAGGAGCGATCCGCCGACCCTTTTCAACTCAGAACCCCACTCTCACTCCGCCCTGGAACCGGCGGGTGTTGAACTGGCAGTTCGGCTCGCCGAACCGCTGGTTGGTCGAGGGCAGCCGCGGCTTGAAGCTTTCGAAGCAGCCGCCGTTGTCGAAGTTGAGCACGTTGAACCCTTCGCCGATCAGGCTGACGGTCACCCGGTCGGCGATCGTCGGAGCCTGCCATTCCAGCCGTGCGTCGACGCTGCGGTAGGCCCAGGCGTCCGGAATGATGAAGTCCTTCTTCTCCGGCCGTCCTTCGTTCCAGCGCACCGTGAACGGAGCGGTGGAGTCGTCGAACACGGTGAACGGCACGCCCGAGCCCAGGGTGATGATCGACGACGCCGTGAAGTTCCAGGGCAGGGCGACGATGCCGCTCATCACGAGCCGGTGACGCTCGTCGTTCGTACCCGGGAACTTGTACAGGCTCTCGGGATTGAGATAGTCGAAGGCGCCGAACGCGATCCCCTCGCCCGGGTTGTCGGTTCCGGTCTGCTTCGCCTCGGCGTAGGTGTAGGCGAGGTTGAAGCCCCACTTGCCGTTCGCGGTGATGGGGTGGTCGAGGTTCACCAGGATGCCGTCATACCAGCTGCGGCGCGTCTGGGTCGTGATGAACACGCGGGCGTACCCCGGCACCGACACGTTGTTGCCGAAGCGGTCGTTGAACCCGGTGCCCGGCGGCAGGTCGCCGAAGAAATACATCATGTTGTTGTAGCCGCGCACCCCGACGTACGACACCGAGGTCAACCAGCTTCCCAGCTGCTGGCGCAGGCCGAGCGTGAACTGATCGGACCGCGGCGGCTTCATCTCGTTGTCGACCAGGAAGACCTCGGGGCCGGGAGCCTGGCCGCGCGCCACGAGCTGCCTCAGGGCCTCGGCCGACTGATACTCGGGCCGCCAGGCGATCGCCGGCACGCTGCAGTTCGGCGTCGGGCTGCCGTCCGCCGAGAAGCAGAACGAATAGATCTTGTACTGCTGCCGGTACTGCTCGTCGAAGATGTCGTTCAAGTTGACGCGGTCATAGTACTTGCCCCAGCCGCCGAAGATCACGCTCTTCGCGTCGCCACGCACGTCCCAGGCGAAGCCGATGCGCGGCTGGACCGCACCGTAGTAGGGATCGCGGTCGCTGCCGTCCGTGGTGTAGCGCGAGAGGTCGAGGAAGTCCCGCAGGCACCAGGTGGTCTTGCCGCCCACCGGCTGGCCGTAGGTGCGGCAGGCGTTCTGGAGGGACGACACCAGCTCCGGCGGAGTCCGGTAGTCGTTGTTGATCATGTTCGACTCGTAGTCCCAGCGCACGCCGAGGTTCAGCGTAAGGTTGCTGGTGACCTGCCAGTCGTCCTGGAGATAGAGGCCGGCCTGCTCGTTGCTGAACTCCAGCTCGGGGTCGCCGAAGCCGACGCGGGCCTGGAACGGGAACTGCCAGCTCTCGTCCGACCGGAACTCGAACAGACCGTTCTCGAACGTCCGCTTGGAGACCGTGTAGTCCATCCAGTTGAACGACAGGCCGCCCTTCACCGTGTGGGTGCCGCGCCACTCGAACGCGGTGGACACGTCGTCGCGCACACCGATGCGGTCCTGCTTGAAGTCCTGGGTCGCGTCCTTGCCGCCCACGTCGAGGATGCCGATGTAGTTGAGCCGGGGCGAATCGGTGGACAGCCCCGTCGGGGCCCATTGCAGGGTCTGGGAGGTGAGCGAGGCCTCGTTGAGGTAGTCGCCGATCACCCAGGTGTGCTTGGCCACGAAGGCGTCCGTGCCGACCTCCAGGCTCTCGGCGCCGTCGCGGGTGCGCTGGCCGCCGAAGCCCCGGACCTCCTGCTCGTCTCGGCGGTGGCCGGTGAGGAAGAGCGTCTGGCCGGCGGTGGGCTGCCACGAGAGCTTGCCGAAGAACAGATCGGATTCGAAGGGCGAGGTCAGCACGCCGGTATCGAACCCGTCGATGAATTGACGCACGTTGGCGGGAGCGGAGCTGTACGAGCCACCGCGGAACACCGTGGCCAGACGGTCCTGCTCGTTGCCCTCGTAGGAGAGGAAGAAGTGCAGCTTGTCCTGCTGGATCGGACCGCCGAGCGAGAGGCCGGACTGCTTGCGCTCGTACTCGGGCTTCTTGTCGCCGCGGTCGCGCGAAAAGTCGTCCTGGGCCACGAGATCCTTGTCCTGATACAGATAGAGGAGGTCGCCGTGGAACTCGTTGCCGCCCGACTTGGTGACGGCGGTGATCACGGCCGCGGAGGCCTTCTCGTACTCGGCCTTGTAGTTCTGGGTCAGCACCCGGAACTCCTGCACCGCGTTCTGCGGGAAGGAGTTGCCGCGGCTGGAGTCCTGCATGAACGCACCGCCCTGCAGGATGTCGTTCTTGTACGACAGGCCGTCGATGAAAACGTTGATCTGGCGGGAGTCCGAACCGCCGCTGCGGGCTTTCTGCCCGGCCTCATCCTGGTTGTCCGTGAAACGGACGCCCGGCGCCAGGGCCGCGAGGCCCAGGAAATTCCGGTTGTTCTGCGGCAGCGACTCGATCTGCCGGGGCGTGATGTTGGTCCCGATCTCCGACGTGCGGGTCTCCACCAGGAGCTGCACGGCGTCGCCGACCACGGTCACGTCCTCCGTGAACATCTCGCTCGGCGAGAGCACGAACTTCACGTCGACGTCCTGGCCGATCAGAACCTGGACGGTGCGGCTCTGGGGGGAGTAGGCCCCGGAGGAGACGGTCACCTCATAGACCCCCGGGTTGAGCCCCTGCAGGGCGAAGTTTCCGTCCGTGCCGGTCGTGGCGGAGTAACGGAAGCCGCTGGCGGTGCTCACCGCCTCGACGGTCGCCTCGGCGAGCGGACCCGAGGAGTCCGCCACCACGCCGCGGATCGACGAGGTGCTGTTCTGTGCCGCCACGGGAGCCACTGCCATCAGGGCCAGCACCGCGCCCAGAAGCAGAGGTCCCAGAGCCTTGAGCCGGCCCTTGCCCGAATGGCTGTTCATCGTTGCGAACCTCCTTCTCGAAATGGGTTTCACAGGATTTCCTTCCGGATCGATCTCGAAGTGCTTCTATCTCCAGGCACCCCTGGTGCGCCGCACGAGCCTCGGACCACCAGGGCTGGCGGCAGGCTCTCGTGGCGCGGCGGGCGGCTTCCCTTCTGCCGCATCGCGTCGAGCAGGCGTTCCATCGCGAGCGCGCCGAGCTCGGCGATGGGCACTCCCACCGAGGTCAGGGCCGGGCTCATGTACCGCGCGATGGGAATGTCGTCGAAGCCGGCCAGGGCCACCTCTCCGGGCACCTCGATTCCGGCTTCGCGCAACGCATAGAGACATCCGATGGCCATGGCGTCGTTGGCCGCGAACACCGCCGTCGGCCGCGGCCGGACCGCGAGGATCCTCTCCCCTGCCCGGCAGCCGGCCTCTTCGCTGAAGTCGCCGCGGATCTCCAGCGCCGGGTCCATCTCGGCTCCCAGCGCGCGGACCGCGTCGCGGTAGCCGCCCAGGCGCTCCCGCGCCTCGTGGTTGTCGAGCGGCCCCTGGATGAACGCGATGCGCCGGTGGCCAAGGCCGAACAGGTGCCGGACCATGGCCCGGGCTCCGCCCCGGTTGTCGACGTTCAGGGAGTCGAAGGGGAGCGAGGTGGACGGGCAGTTGAGCAGCACGGTGGGCAGCGTCTCGGGAGGGACCGAGCGCAGCGCCTCCAGCATGTCGGCCGAGGGGGTCATGAGGATCAGCCCGTCGACCCGGCCGCGCAGGGTGCGCAGGACCGCCTGGACCTCCTCCCGGTCCTCGTGCGACCCGGAGACCAGCACGTGATAGCCCCGCCGCCGCGCCGCGGAGTCGATGCCGCGGATCAGCTCGGAGAAGAACTCGCCGTAGATGTCGGGAAGCAGGACGCCCAGCGTGTCGGTCTGGTTGGTGGTGAGGCTCCGCGCCGCGCCGTGGGGCACATAGCTCAGGCTCCGGACCACCTCCAGAATGCGCTGGCGGGTCTCGTCGCGGACCGGCCCCTTGTCGTTGAGCACCCGGGACACCGTCGCCACCGAGACACGCGCGAGGCGAGCCACTTCCTTGATCGTGGCGTTTCCGCCACTTCCGGCAGGCTCGGCGTTCCGTGAGGGTGTTTCGGCTGTCATGAGGCCGATGGTACCGCTTTCAAGTCGGACTGTAACCGGTTACATAGCCTAGTGACGGTGCTGTGACCGTGTCAAGAGGACACCAGTGGGCGAGTTGTTTCGTGTGCCATGTCCTCGTCACCGCCCGACTGACGACGCCTCGTCACCCACCCGTCGCCTCGGGCTCGCATCACCCGATGCCTCGCCGGCCTCCCGCCGGCCCTTGAATTTTGTTGTAACCAGCCCGCAATTCGCAGCGGCAACCTCGTTTTCGCGCCGCAACTCGCATCCATTCGCAGCAAACGCCCCCTTTGTCGCACCAGAACACGGCCGAGTCACAACAACTCACATCATTGTCGCATCAGAATTCAAGCTTGTCGCATCGGAGATCCCTCGCGTTGATGCGACAAACAGGCATTCTGCTGCGACTAACCTGTATTCTGCTGCGAAAAACGAGTTTTCCGCTGCGACAAACCCGTATGTCACAGCAGAAATCCCGTTTGTCGCATCAAAAATTCGGGCTCGGCGGCGCAGCAACCTGCGTTGATGAGGAGCAACGAACTGAACTAGACTTGGTTAGTCTAGTTTCAGGAGGACAAATGGTCACCGTCAACATTCATGAAGCCAAGACCCAGCTCTCGAAGCTGGTCGACCAGGCCGTCAAGGGCGAAGCCTTCGTGATTGCCAAGGCGGGCAAGCCCCTGGTGAAGGTGGCGGCGCTGGAAGCTCCTGCAAAGCCCCTGCGACTGGGCTTCCTCGCGGGCGAGATCGAAGTGCCCGACGACTTCAATCGAATGGGCGACGCCGAGATCGCGGCCCTGTTCGGGAACGAGGCGTGAAGCTCCTTTGAAGGAAAGCCAGCAGGTCGAATGGAAGAGCACCTGGCGTGACGACTACCTCAAGTGGGTCAGCGGCTTCGCCAACGCGGAGGGAGGCCTCCTGGTCATCGGGCGAGATGATCGGGGAGTCGCGGTCGGGGTGCAGGATGCGAAGAGGCTCATTGAGGAGATTCCCAACAAGGCCCGCGACATCCTGGGAATCCTGGTGGACGTAAACCTGCGGCGGGAGAAGGGCAAGGAGCTGGTGGAGATCCGGGTCGACGCCTACCCCAACCCGGTCAGCTACAAGGGCGAGTACTACTACCGCAGCGGCAGCACCAACCAGATGCTCAAAGGAGCGGCTCTCGACCGTTTCCTGCTGCGAAAGCATGGACGCACCTGGGACGGCGTGCCGCTGCCGGGAGTCAAGCTGAGCGACCTGGATGCCGACGCCCTGAAGAGCTTCCGCACGCTCGCACGGAGGAGCCAACGCCTTCCCGAGGCGGTGCTCAACGAACCGGACCGGCATCTGCTGGAGAAGCTCCATCTGACCGAGGGCCAATACCTGACCCGGGCGGGCACCCTCCTGTTTCACCCGGCGCCTCAGCGCTTCTTCACCAGCGCCTACGTGAAGGTCGGCTACTTCGAGAGCAACGTGGATCTGCGCTACCAGGATGAGGTGCAGGGAAATCTGTTCCATCAGGTCAACCAGACCATCGAGGTGCTCCAGGCCAAGTACCTGCGGGCCTGGATCAGCTACGAAGGGCTGCAGCGGATCGAGACCTGGCCGGTGCCGATGCCCGCGTTGCGGGAAGCGGTCCTGAACGCGGTGGTCCACAAGGACTATGCCAGCAGCGCGACGATCCAGATCAGCGTCTACCCGGACAAGCTGATGATCTGGAACCCCGGCGAGCTGCCGCCTGACTGGACGGTGACCAAGCTCCTCGAAAAGCACGCCTCCGTTCCCTTCAATCCGGACATCGCCAGCGTGTTCTTCCTGGCGGGAATGGTCGAGTCGTGGGGGCGCGGCATCGAGAGAATCCTGGAGGCTTGCCGCGAGGCGGGCAACCCCGAGCCGGAGATCCGGATTGAGGCTTCCGGCTTGTGGTTGGTGCTCCCTTTTCTACCGGAGCACGGGCTTCCGGCCGGCCCCGAGGTTACCGCCGAAGCCGTGGAATCCGGGGAGGTCACCCCCCAAGTCACCCCCCAAGTCACCCCCCAAGTCACCCCCCAAGTCAAACGCCTCCTGAAGGTGATCAAAGGGACCATGGATCGGGACGAATTGCTGGCGGCTCTCGCTCTCAAGGATCGCAAATCCTTCCGCGAGCGCTACCTGCAGCCGGCTCTCGAAGCCGGTCTCATCCGGATGACCATCCCCGACAAACCCAACAGCCGCCTGCAGAGATATCGCGTCACCTCGACAGGCGAGACCTACCTGACGACACCGACACCGCGTCAGAAGGGCAAGCCCCGGGCGTGAGGTTACTTCTGGCTCGCTTCGAGTAGAGTCGCTCCAGGAAGGAAAACCCTACATGCACACAAAGATCCCCTCGTGGGCGTTGCGTACGCTCGGCCCTGACGATCACGTCGCGTTCGGGGAATCGCATCGCCGCGGCACCCTGCAGATCGCCTGGCCTGATCTCAAGGCTCTGCGCGACTGGGCAAAGCGTCAAGGCTGGCCGACTCCCTGGCTAAGCTTCGAGAAAGCCTTTCTTGCCAGGATGCTCGAGAGCAATCCAGGCTTCAAGGAAGCGCTCCGAACGAGCGGCATCAAGATCCAGATGCCGCTGGAGACGTTCACCCTCTCGGCCGAGGCGGTCGGTAAGCTCGACGCTCTGTACGAGCAACGATCCGCCGAGGGACGCCCGGAACGCTGGGCCACCCTGGTCGAGGAGCTTCGCGAGATCCGGCGTGCCGTGGAAGCGGATGTCGTGGTGGAGGTCGAAGGCTCAGGTCCACTTCGAACCTGGCAGGATTTCTACAGCTGGGCCCACGGGCGCTACCACATGCTCGAAGACGGCGCCGACAAGTGGATCGGTGACGACGGTTGAAGCCGGACCCGCCGCAAGGCTCTGAAGCCCTGCGGCGGACGAGGCTCCCGAAACCTACGGCAGCAGGCTCTTCCCGTCGAGCTTCGCGGTGGGCTTCACGCCGTACAGGCCCAGGATGGTCGGCATGACGTCGCCCATGTAGGCGCCCTGGGCGTTCAGCTTGAAGTTGCTGAACAGGATGCCCTCGACGAGCGGCGGGTAGACCGAGCAGTGGTCGCCGCTCCAGATTTCCAGGTTGGGCTCGACGATCGTCTTCGCGATGCCGCCGAGGCTGTCCTGCCAGCCCACCCGGTAGCCCTCGCTGTTCGAGGGGATCATGTCGGGGATCAGCACCGGATCGTAGGTGCCGTAGGCCTCGTCGCGGCTGAAGACGTGGGCGACCGGATGCTCGCCGGTCTCTTCGTCCACGTAGGCGACCAGCTTCTCCTGGATCTCCTTGACGAGCGCCTGGTACTCCGCGCCGGGCTTCACGATGCCCTTCTTCTCGCGCCCTTCCAGGTTGATGTAGATCTGCCCGAGGCCCAGGGCGTAGGCCCGGGTCTTCGACCAGTCCACGTTCACGAAGAAGTCGCCCTGGTCGAAGAGATCCTCCAGGTTCTTGCGCTGGGAGTCCTCGCCGGTCAGGGTCATGTAGCCGTTCTTCGCCAGCCAGGTGTTGTAGTTCATGCCGCGCCGGAACGACGCGAAGCCGTGGTCGGAAACCACCATGAGCTTCGTGCCCTGGGGCATCTTGGTCATGGTCTCGCCGACGATCTTGTCCATCTCCTGATAGGCCGCCAGGATCGACCCGCCCCACTTCGCCGCGCCCTCGGGGGTGTACAGCGGGTGCTTGGGGTCGAAGTAGCGGAACATCATGTGCTGGACCCGGTCGGTGAACTCGAAGTAGTGCACCAGCACGTCCCACTGGTCGGCCTGGGCCAGGAAGGCGTTGAGCATCTCCAGCTCTTTGTCCGTGGTCTGGCGGACATCCTCCAGGAAGATCTGCTCGTCGATCGTGCCGTTGGTGAGGGACCAGGTGTCGATCATCCAGCCGATCGTCTTGAACGGGCCGAGCTCGGCGGTGAGGTCGTGGACCCAGTCGCTCGGCGTGGTGATGTCGAAGCCGGGCGGCAGGTTCTCGGGGTCGAACTGGACGGGCGACAGGTAGACCCGCACCTCGGGCTCGACCGAGAGGACGCGGAACTTGCCGATGCCGCCGAGCTTGATCAGCGAGTTGAAGGGGAAGCTGAAGTGGACCCAGTCGCTCCACTCCCCGGGCTTCAGGGTGAGGTCGTTGCCCGAGACCTGGATGCGAACGTTGCTGTGATCCTCGGGCACCGTGAAGGTCATCGGGATCGTGATGTAGCCGCCCTTCTCCGGAAACAGCTCGTTCGGCGGACCCTTGATCTCGGTCTCGATCACGCCCTTGTTGTCGACCAGCTCGACGACCTCGACGGAGAAGTCGCCGCCGCCCTTGGGCTGGAAGAACAGCTCCGAGGTGAAGTAGAACGGCTTGCCGATGCGGCCGGAGAGGTCCGGCGTGCCGAGGCCGGTGAGCAGCGTGCCGTGCTCGTAGGCCTTGGGCGGGAAGGTCACGGGGACGCGCGTCACCCGCACCCGCTTGCCCTGGTCGCCCAGGATCTTCCAGAAGGTGTCTCCCTGCTGCCGGTTGATGGCGATCGGCCGCGACACGGGGAGCAGCCGGCTGGCCGCGACGCCCATGCCGACGCCCGCTGCCACCGCGAGCACGCCCGCGATGGTGGCGGCGCGCCCGGTGCGGACCTTGAAGATCTTCAGGATCAGGAAGAGGAGGAGCATCACCGCGGCGGCGGCGATCAGCCCCAGGACGGCGGGGTTGTTCTTGCCGAAGAGGAACGGCTCGCTCCCGATGTCGGCGGCGGCGAAGCTCGGCTTGTAGTCCTCGGGGTTGCGCTTGAGGAAGTCGAAGATCCCGTGCCGTCCCGGTGACAGGCCGGTCGCGAAGGTCGACCAGGAGACCGGGGTCTGCGAGGGGATGGTCGAGCGCAGCGGCGAGAAGGTGCCTTCGCTGCGGAGCCTGGCGAGGTTCGGCAGCTTGCCCTCATCCATCCACTGGCGGGCGAGATCGGCGTCGGCACCGTCGAAGCCGAGGATGATCAGCTTCGGCGACTCCTGGGCCGCGAGGGGCGCCGCGGGCGCCACGAGAAGACCGAGGGCGAGAAGCCCGATCAGGGTGAGGAGCAGGCGGAGCGTCTTTCTTGGCATCATGGGTTCCCGAAAGAGGAATTGACTGGGTCGGAGCGTCCGAGACGGGGGGATTGTAACAAACGGGTCTGGGATGGGGTCGCGGAAACCCGGGGACTCGATTACCGTATCTGGAGCTGCCACCTCTCTATGACCACACGCACACCCTTTGCCCGTCTGCCGGTTCTTCTCGTCCTGGGGGCGCTGGCCTTCGCCGCCGGCCTCGCGCTGGCGGCGCTCTGGCTGCCCGAATGGCGGAGCGGGCCTCTGCCGGAAGAGGCGGTCTTCGTCCGGCTCCACCGGGAGCTCGCGGGGCAGATCGGGATCCGTCTGGACCCCGGGAAACCCCGGCTTGATCTGTCCACGGGAAGCTCGGACGGCACCCTGGAGGACGATCTGGGCCTGGACGGTTACGGGCCGGAGGCCTGGAACGACAGCATCGGGAGAAGCGTCCGCATCCGGGTCCGCCAGGCGGGAACCCTCGCCTCCGACCGCACGAACCGCGAGCTGACGATCGAGCTCGCGCCGTCCGGCCAGCCGCGGGCCGTGCAGTGGGCGGTTCCGGGCTGGGGCCGCTTCCTTCCCCAGGAAGGATCTCCAGCCGATCCCGCGCGCATCCAGCGTCTCGCCGCAGCGGTTCTGCGGCCCGGCGAAACCCAGGGACCGCTCACAACTTCGACCATGGCGGGAAACCCCATTCTCCTCGCCGAAATCCTGGGGGCTTCGCGCCCCTGGCACCTGCAGATCCAGGCGTACCCCGGCGGCAACGTGTTTCTGAGCCGGCACCCGGGGAGCTTGAAGGCAGGGCAGTCGCGCGTCGACCGCTTCCGGCTCTCCGAGTTCTTCTGGCTTGCGGCTCTGCCGGCCCTCCGCCTGCTGGCCGTAGCCGGCCTGTTCGTGGTGCTGGTCTCGAAGGGGCGGATCGACGTGGTCAACGGTGCGATCCTCGGCGCCCTCACCCTCGCGGCCTCGCTGTTGCCGGGCCTCGCCGGGGCGTCGACCACCGGCGAGGTCGTCTCGGCCATCCTCGGTGCCGGAGCCGTGGCTCTCTGGGTGTTCGTGATCTGGTCCGCAGGGGAATCGTTTCTCCGGGCCGCGGACCCGGGCTTCACCACGAGCCTGGACGCGCTGCGCGCCGGCCGGCTGGGTCCCCGGGGCGGGCGCTCGCTGCTCTACGGGCTCGCTCTGGGAGCCGGGCTGGCCGGGTTGGAGCTGGCCGTCCGAGCCGTGGCCGCGCGCCTTCCCGGGGCCTGGCCCGAGTCGGCCAGCGTCGGACTGCCGGTGTTCAGCGCCGGAGGCACCCCGTTCAGCAAGGGCATCGGCCTTGCGGGAGCGCTGGTGGTGGTGATCGCGGTGATTCGCCGAATCGTTCCGCCGAAGTATGCGCCGGCGGCGGCGATCCTGGCGAGCGCTCTCCTTCTCGGCCCGCTGCGCATCCATCCCTTTCCGCTGGAGCTGGCGGGCAATCTGGCCGTGATCGCGCCGCTGATCCTGCTCGGCCGGCGGTTCGGCCTGACGACCGTGCTGACGGCCTCGTTGACCTCGTTCCTCCTGCCGGCCGCGGCCCTCTCGGCCTGGCATCTGAGCTGGCTGACGGGCACGTTCGCGGCCACGGCCGGTTCGCTGACCGCGATCGTAGCGCTGGGGCTGATCGGCCTCCGGCGGCCCGAGCAGGTGGAGCTGGAGCGCCTCAAGCCGCCGCCGTTCATCCGCCGGTTGGAAGAGGAGCGCCGCATCCGCTACGAGATGGGGCTGCTCACCCGGATGCAGGTGGGGCTGCTGCCGGTCAACCTGCCGCAGGTCGAGGGCTGGGAGATCGCCGCGCGGTCGATCGTCGCCACCGAGGCCGGCGGCGACCTCTATGACTTCGTGCGCGACGATGCCGGGCGTCTCTGGATCGCGGCGGGCGACGTGGCGGGCCACGGCTACTCCTGCGCGATCATCCACGCCATGACCACGGCGGCGCTGGCCAGCCTGATCACGCCGGAGCGCACGCCCTCCGAGGTGCTCCGCCTGATCGACAAGGTGCTGCGCCGGGCGACGTACCGCAACTTCGCCAGCCTCGTCCTTCTCCTGCTGGACACGGACACCGGCAAGGCGCTGCTGAGCAACGCCGGCCACCCCTACCCGCTCGCCCTCTCGGGCGGCACGGTCTCCGAGATCGAGGTCTCCGGCCTCCCGCTGGGCCAGGGTCCGGCGCGCCAGTACGAGGACATCTCGATCCAGATCCCGCCCGGGGGAATGCTCGTCCTCTGCTCGGACGGCCTCTTCGAGGCGGTGGACTGGAATTCGTCCCCCTACGGCTTCGACCGTCCGCAGCAGATCCTCCGCACCCTGGAGGAGCGCTCCGCCGCCGAGGTCGTGGACATCCTCCTCCAGGACTGGAGGAAGCACCTGCGCTCCGAAGCGCCGCCGGACGACACGACGGTGGTGGTGATCAAGCGGAAGGCGTGACGGTGGACCGCTACCAGCTCTCGTCGGAAAGACCGAAGTAGCTTGGCCGTGGGATCCTTCGCCGCGGGAGAGTGATCCGCGAACCTGGACCGGCCGGTGGTGAAGGATTCACGACCGAGGCGGAGCATGCTCGGATTCAGTCGGGGATGTAATGCAGGAAAGGACGGGGATTCGCTGAAGTCCGGGCCAGCAGGGCTTTCAGCTCCTGAAGGCTTCTGGAGTGCCCGAGCAGGCGGTCACCCGAAACCGCCACCCATTCACCGGGATACCGGGAGCCATGGGCGTCCAGCCACCGGATCTCCGGGGTGCGATCGACACCGCTCGCCGGGCTTCGGCCGATAAGCCTCGCGGGAGACAGAAGCTCCGCCCACCGCGCGAGGGCGGGATCCTTGGGGAATCTCCGCCGGGCTTCCTGGATCAAACTGCGCGCGGAGGAAACATGCTCCCGCTCGACCATGTCGCGGAGACGCGCGACATAGCTCTCGGGTGTTTCCATCTGGGAAGTCCTGATCGGCTCGGCCAATGTTCCGCCTCCTCGCTCCTGCTGTCTCTCCAGAAGGATACTCCACCGCGGCCTCGATGCCAAGCTTCCCCCTATTTCAGGCTTGCCTCCATTTCAAGCGGAGGGCGTGACGAGTGATCGGCGAAGACGTTCCGCCTCGCCCGAATCCCACTGCTGAAGGTTGCAGAAGACGACGGGCAGGCCTCCGATCTCTCGGCCGTACGGCGGATCCACCTGAGGGCTGATCACGAAGTTGCTCCCTTCCGGGTGCAGCAATCGAAATGCCGCAAGGTTGCGAGCCGAAAAATCCCTGGACTCCCATTTGCACTCGATGGCATCGCATCTCCCCTCGTCACCGGTAACGACGAAGTCGACCTCGCGCTTCTGCTTGTCGCGCCAGTAATAGATTCGACGTTCGCCTAAGCGGGCTACGAGCGACTCGAAGACGAGATGCTCCCACAGCAGCCCCCTGTCCCCGTCGTGAAGGCTCTTCCATCCCTTGTTGAAGCTCACGAAGCCGGTGTCGAAGCCATAGACCTTCGGCTGCTGGAGAATTTCTCCCCGGCCTCCTGCGTGGTAGGGGCGGACGAGGAAAGCAAGATGGGTCACTTGCAGCACTTCGAGATAGGTCGAAACCGTGGGGCGACTCAGCCCCGCGTGTTTCGCAAGACTGGAGACTTCGAGTAGACCTCCGCTCTGGCGGAGGATCAATTCGATGAGCCGCAGGAACTCCTGGCGCTTCCCGACCCGGAAGAGCTCCTGGACATCGCGGGCATAGTAGGAATCCAACCATTCGGCAAAGAATTCCGGATTCGTGCCTCCAGCAAGAAGGGGCTCAGGCAATCCACCATGAAGCAGTCGATGTTCGATCGAGCTGATCCCGAAGGCCGCCAACTCAGAATGAAGCACCGGTAGCAGGTGGACGGTCCGCTTCCGGCCGGTCAGGCTGTCGCGAAATTTCTGGGTCGCGGCCAATGTGGACGAGCCCGTTGCCAGAATCTTCAGGCGATCGCCGAACTCGTCCGCACCGATCTTCAGCAGCCGGCTCGGGTCCGGGAGTTGGTGAATCTCGTCAAAGACGACGACACTCTCTTCGATCTGGGCATAGAAGCGCTCGGGATCCTCGACACGGCGGGCGGTGCTGGGCAGGTCGCAATTCAGAAAGAGGGCGTTGGGAACCTCGCGCGCGAGAGTGGTCTTGCCGACCCGGCGCACTCCCGTCAACCAGACCACGGGAACTGCTTCCCAGGCCTTGAGAAGCCGTTCTGTCCATAGGGGACGATCGATGGCGTAGGCTGACCGCATGGCAACCGGATTTTACACCTGGTTTGACCAGGCGCAAAAAGCGTTTTACATTTGGTCATTCGGAGGAGACGCCGAGCCTATGCTAGGCTTGCCTCCATTCCTTGGGAGGCGAATCGGGAACAGCGATGACGGCCCTGCAGTCGGCCCTATTCCTTGCGGATCAACCCCTGGCGAATCCGCCTGATATCGACCTGGGGAAGCCCTTCATCCCGGCTCCGTTGACGCCGCTGTTCCACGCGGCGGTCTACCGGGATCTCTCCGAGCCGCAGCGACTCCGGTACAACCAGCTTCATGCGCTGTTCTTCAACGAGCAGATCGTGTTCTTCGAGACGGCCCTCGGCGGGCCGGTGCTGGCGGCGCTACTGCGCGCGCCGTGGCCGGAGCGGCTGGCGGCGGGGCTGCGGCAGTTCCAGGCCGAAGAGGTGCGGCATTCGGAGATGTTCCGGCGGCTGAACCGGCTTTGCGCCCCCGAGCTTTACTCAAGTGCTGACGCCGAGCTCCATCGCTTCGTGCAGGTGCCGGCCCTCTGGACGGCGGCGATGCGGTGGACGGTCGGGCGGCCGGTGCTCCTGCCGCTGTTCCTCTGGCTGATGCTGCTCCAGGAGGAGCGATCCCTCTACTACTCGCGGGCCTATCTCCGGACGGCAACAGATGTCGAGCCGTCGTTTGCGGACACGCACCGCATCCATCTCGCGGACGAGGCCCGGCACGTTCATTGGGACGAGGAGATGCTCGACGTGGTGTGGCGGCGGGCGTCGCCGTTCGTGCGGACCCTGAACGCGCGGGTCTTCGCCTGGATGCTGGACGAGTTCTTCGGCGCCCCGAAGCGCGCGCAGCTGCGGGTGATCGACCAGCTCGTTCTCGATCATCCCGAGCTTCAGGCGCTCCTGCCGGAGATGCGGCGGCAGCTGCTGGCGCTCTCCGGGGACGAGGCCTACCTCGAGACGCTCTACTCGCGCGAGATCGTGCCGCGGACGTTCGCGCGCTTCGACGAGACGCCGGAGCTGCGGAGCCTGCGGATCTGCGGGTATCGTCCCCGGGCGCCGCTGTCCCGGCTCAAGGGGGTGGCTTGAGCCAGGCGCCTCCGATCTCCGCGTTTCCCGCCTGGCCCGCGTCCTGGTACCTGTTCGGGGAGAGCCGGGCGCTGAGCCGCGGTCCGGTCTCGCGGCGGATCCTCGGGCGCCAGCTGGTCGCGTTCCGGACCGCGAGCGGACGCGTGTCGGTGATGGACGCCCACTGCTCCCACCTGGGCGCGGACCTCGGGCTCGGGGAAGTGGTCGGCGAGACGATCCGCTGCCCGTTCCACCACTGGCGGTATGGCTGCGACGGCGTCTGCGAGTCCGTTCCGGGCCAGGACCGGGTGCCGGCCTTCGCGCGGCAGCAGACCTATCCGGTCGAGGAGCGGCACGGGTATCTCTTCTTCTTCAACGGCCGACCCGGCCAGGCACCGCTCTTCCCGCTGCCGTTCCTGCTCGGCGAGGACCCGGCCGGCTTCGAGGCGGCGCCGGTGTTCCGCTACGTGGCGGACTGCACGTGGTTCATGAACTCGGCGCACGCGTTCGACCGGCAGCATTTCGCGGCGGTCCACGACCGGGAGCTGCTCGGACCGCCCGTGGTCGACTGCCCGGCCCCCTACGCGCGCCGCAACAGCTATCCCGCCAGGGTGGTGGGAGACACGCTCGCGGACCGCATCCTGCGCCTCACCGCGGGGCGCACGGTGAAGACCACGTTGACCATCTGGGGCGGGACGTTCGCGGTGATCACCGCCGACTTCGACCGCGTGAAGAGCGGCTTCCTCATGGCCATGGAGCCGCTGGAGGACGGCCGCACGCTGTGCCACGGCATCGTCTGCGCGCCCCGCAAGGGACCGCTGACGCCGCTCCAGCTCCGGCTGCGCCGGCTCTTCACCCACAGCTATCTCAAGGAAGAGGCGCGCCGCCTGCGCGCCACCCGCTACAGACCCGAGAGCCTGGGGCCGAACGACCAGGACATGATCGACTTTTTCCATTGGGTGGCATCCCTGCCCCAGGAAGGTGGCCATGAAGACTCCGCTCGCAGCCCTGATGGTCTCGCTGTGCCTCGCCTCGCCGCTGTCGGCCCAGGAGCCGGTAACGGCTCCCACGGCAATACCGCCGGCAACGGCTCCCACGGCAACACCGCCGGCAACGACTCCTCCGGTCGTGGTCGTGGCGGATCCGGTCTACCCGGCCGCCACGGTTGAGGAGACCCACGACGCCCTGCGCGCGCTGCGCGACGGCCTGCTCGACGCGATCGGCAAGGGCGACATCGAGCGCCAGCTCACCTACTTCCACCCCAACGCCGTGGTCACCTGGCACAACGCCGAGGTGAGCCGCGGCCGCGACGGCATCCGCCAGTACCTGGAGAAGAATCTGTCCGGCCCGGACAAGGCGGTCCAGGGCTTCAAGGCGGACGTCACCGTGGACGAGCTGACCATCCTCTACGGCGGGGCAACTGGCGGCACGAACGGCGGCACGACCGGCATCTCGTTTGGCAGCGCCGTCGAGCACTTCGAGATGATCGGCGGCCGGACGTTCGACCTCCCGGCGCGGTGGAGCGCGACGCTGGTCAAGGAGGGCGACACCTGGCTGATCGCCAGCCTGCATGCCTCGGACAACCTGTTCGACAACCCGCTGCTCAACCTCGCCCGGCGGATGACCTGGTGGGCGGGCGTCGGCGCGTTCGTCATCGGCATCGCGCTCGGCGTGCTGCTCGGACGGAGGCGCCGGACGGCGTGACCGTGGGGTCAACGGGTCTGGAGGACGTCGACGCGGCCACGGAGCGGCTCTACCGCGAGATTGTCGAGTCGCCGGTCCACGGGCCGTTCATCCGCCGCGTCGACGAGATCCGCTCGCAGGCTTCCCGGGCTCCCCTGACATCGCCCCCCGTTTGGAACCGGGACGCGGTCCTCGCGATCGTGCCCGGGGTGTCCTACCGCGAGAACCCCCGGTCCGGCGCGGACGGGCGGCTCTTGCGCGAGCAGGCCGAGCGGATGGGCTGCCGCACGGACCTGATCCCCATCGCGACCACCGGCTCGGTCAAGGAGAACGCGCGGACGATCTGCGACTGGCTCGGCGCACAGGGGGACCGGCAGATCATCCTGGCCTCTCTGAGCAAGGGCGGGCCGGATGTGAAGGTGGCGCTCGCCGAGCCCAATCCCGCCGATGCCGCGCACGCGTTCCGCAACGTCGTGGCCTGGGTCAGCCTCTGCGGCATCCTCGACGGCACCCCCATCGCGGACTGGCTGCTCTCCCGCAGCCTGGGGCCGAATCTGATTCGGTTCGGCTACCTGCTGCTGGGCCAGAAATCCGGCTTCCTGCGCGATCTGCTCTACCGGTCCGGCGGGCCGCTCGCCGCCCCGCTGCGCCTGCCGGAGCACATCCGGCTGATCAGCATCGTGGGCTTCCCCCAACGCAAGCATCTGAACCGTCGCGCGTCGCGCAGCGGCCACGAGCGCCTCTCCCGTTACGGTCCCAACGACGGCGGGCTGGTCCTGTCCGACGTCTGCGCGCTGCCCGGACTGCTCTATCCGATCTGGGGTGCGGACCACTACCTCCAGCCGCCGCCGGACGTCTGCGACGTGCGGGCGCTGGTGGCCGCAATTCTCCAGTACCTAGGCCAGTACCTGGACGAGACGCTCGACCCTTGAGCCAGACGAGCGGCGAGCCTTTTCTGGCCTGGCCGGGCTGGCCGCATCTGCGCACCGCGGCGCTGCTGTCGCTTGCCAATGCCCTCTGGTTCCTGCTCGTCTACGGCGGTGCGGATTGGCTGACCGCCCGGCGCGCTCTCCGGATCCCCGTCCACTTCGACGCAGAGCTGCTCATCCCGCTCGTCCCCGGGATGACGGTCTTCTACATGTCGCTGTACGGGATGTTCCTCCTGGCCCCGTTCGTCCTGCGGACGCGCCGCGACTTCGCCGCCGCCGTGCGCGCGCTGGCCCTGGCCGTCGGCGCCGCCGGCATCGCCTTCCTCCTGATCCCCGCGCAGCTCGCCTACCCGCCGGTCCGGGAGGACCAGCTCGGGATCTGGGCCGGGCTGTTCCATGCGGCCGACGAGCTGAACCTCACCTACAACCTCGTGCCGTCGCTGCACGTCGCGTTCGCCGTGATCTGCGCGTCCATGCTGTCGAAGCACGCCTCGCGTCCCGGCCGGATCGGGCTCTGGCTGTGGGCCTCGCTGATCGCGGCGTCCACCGTGCTCACCCACCAGCATCACCTGCTGGACGTGGCCGCCGGCTGGCTGCTGGGGGCCGTCTGCGTCCTGACGGCTGGCCGCGAACGACCGCGGTGGTACGCTCCGCTTCCATGACCCGAAGCCAGCGCTTCGCCCAGCCGTCCATCGAGGTCGAGCGCCGTCCGGGCGGCGTGATGGTGCTCCGCTCCCGCGCCCTTCTCGACGAGCATCCACCCCACCTCGGCGCCGTGCTGCGCGCCCAGGCAGCGCGCGTTCCTGAGCGGGTGTTCCTCGCCGAACGCCACGCAGAGGGTGTCCGGGACGTGCGGACGATCACCTACGCCGAGGCCTGGCGGATCGCCCGGGCGCTCGCAGGCCAGATGCTCGCGGATGGGCTCGGCCCGGATCGGCCGGTGATGGTGCTGTCGGACAACTCCATCGACCACGCTCTCGTCACCCTGGGCGCGCTGGTCGCGGGCGTGCCGGTCGCTCCGATTTCGGCGGCCTATTCGCTGGTCTCCCAGGACCACGCGAAGCTACGCGCCCTCCACGCGCTCCTCCGGCCGGGCTGGGTGTTCACCGAGGACGGAGCCGGATACCTGCGCGCGCTCGACGCGCTGCCGCTCGATCCGGCCACGCGAGTTGTGATCAGCGGCGCGGCCGGTGAGCCGCTCGCGGAGCTTGCCCGGCGCCCGGAGGACTTAGACCGGGTCGACTCCGCCTTCGATCGCCTCGGACCGGACACTGTCGCCAAGATCCTCTTCACGTCCGGCTCCACGGGCGCGCCCAAGGGCGTGATCAACACCCACCGCATGCTGTGCTCGAACCAGCAGGCGATGACCCAGGGTTGGCCGCTGCTGCGCGAACGCCCGCCGGTCCTCGTCGACTGGCTGCCCTGGAGCCACACGTTCGGCGGCAACCACAACTTCAACCTCGCGCTCTGGCACGGCGGCACGCTCTGGGTCGACCGCGGCAAGCCCGTGCCCGGGCGGATCGAGGAGACGATTGCTACGCTGCGCCTCGCGCCGCCGACGGTCTACTTCAACGTACCGCGCGGCTTCGACGCCCTGCTGCCGTTCCTGGAGAACGACGAGGAGCTCGCGCACGGCTTCTTCCGGGATCTCGACCTGCTGTTCTACGCGGCGGCGGCGCTCCCCCGGCCGACCTGGGACCGGCTCGTCCGCGTCACGCGCCGGGTGCGCGAGGAGCCGGTGCCGTTCGTGTCCGCCTGGGGCGCGACCGAGACCTCGCCGCTCGTCACCCAGGTCCACGGCCCGCTCGACGAGCCCGGCAACATCGGCGTGCCGGTGCCCGGCGCGAGCCTGAAGCTGGTGCCGAACGGTCTGAAGCTCGAGGTCCGCGTGAAGGGGCCGCAGCTCACGCCCGGCTACTTCCGGGACCCGGAGCGCTTCCCCGCCCTGCTCGACGAGGAGGGCTTCTGGTCCACCGGCGACGCCGTGCGCTTCGCCGATCCGGACGATCCCGACCGCGGGCTGGTGTTCGAGGGCCGGCTGAGCGAGGACTTCAAGCTGACGTCGGGCACCTGGGTCCACGTCGGCGCGCTGCGCATCAGCCTCCTCGCCGCGCTGTCGCCGCTGGTGCAGGATGCGGTGATCGCCGGCCACGACCGCGCCGCGGTCGGCGTGCTGCTGTTTCCGGATGCCGTCGCCTGCGCCCGGGAGATCGGCGCGTCAGAAGGGATGGCGAGGGCCGAGCTGTTCCGAGACGGCCGCCTGCGCGAGCGGATCGCCGCCGCGCTCGAAGCCCACAATCAAGCCTGCGGCGGGGCGACCAGCCGGGCCGTGGTGAGCGCAATTCTCCTGGACGAGCCGGCGTCGATCGACGCCGGGGAGATCACCGACAAGGGCTACCTCAACCAGCGCGCCGTGCTCGACCGCCGCGCCGCGCTCGTGGCATCCCTCTATGAAGAGGATGGGGCGGACGTGATCCGGATCGCCGCCGGCCGCTGAGCCCGAAGCCTCAGGCCGGACACGCGGCGTTTGAGATCATCCCTCCTCGCCCTTCAGACTTGAATCTATTCTGAAGTGACATTCGCCCTGCCTTTTCCGTTTTGTATAGCGGGCATGGCCAGACGTGTGCGCTTTGTGCCCCAACGGGGCTCGCTCGTGGAGGTGACGGTCCGGACTGCCCAGTCCGAGTTCCTCCTGCGCCCGAGCCCTTCCCTGAACGATCTTGCCGGAGGCGTCTTCGGACGCGCTCAAGTCAAGGTGCCGGTGCGTGTCCATGCCGCGGTCGTCATGTCGCTTCCAGGAAGCCTCCGAGCGTCTCAGGGCCGGAGATCGATTGGCGCGTTTCCCCTTGGGCTCGTTTCCGCCGCGGTTGCCGTTCGTGACCGAGGAGGCTGTCGGCCCTCCCTGATCTCGGAGGCAGGTTCGACCTTCAACTCCATTTTCGTCGCGCCTGGTTGGGCGGAGGGGGGAGGTGTGTCCGCAGGGCGACTCGGAGGGGATTCGGAGACCCAATGTCACCATCAAACGGCAATGAATCGCCGCGAAACTGCGGTCTGCCGGCGACTTTCAGGCAATCTCACCCTCTTTCGAGATAGGAACTTGCATCCAATCGGGCGGAGACCGACTCCGAAGAGGCTGTCCGCCCCCACCTTCATCGAAACGGCAGGCCCTTCTTTGGCCCTTCTTTGGGCCCCGGAGCGGACGCCCCGGGACCCGCTTGCTGTTGTCCTACTGTCCGCCGGCGAACGCGCTGTCGAGGTTGACCTGCGCGTCGACTCCCACGTCGATGTCCTTCCCGAGGAAGGCGCCGGTCGCCTGTGTGCGATCCTGCAGCCAGAGGGTGCCGTTCGGAGCGTAGACGTTGGCCTTGAGGACGTTGTCCACCCCGATCTCAACCGTCTTGGGCGTCGCCGTCAGAGCGCCGGACGTGCCGTTGATGCCGGCCACGTAGATCAGGATGGACGACGCGTCGATCGTCGCTCCCGCGGCCGGACCGATCGTGGTCAGGTTCTTCGTGCTGAGCTTCTGCTGCACGCGGACCACCGAAGCCGCCGTGAAGTAGAGCTTGGCCTCGCGGTCCACCGTGATCGTACGGAAGTGATAGGTACCGCCGGTGAACGTCACCGTTCCTTTCCTCCCCACCACCAGATCCTGGTAGCTTCCGGCGGCCAGAGTGCGGGTGCCGTTCGTTCCCACGCTGATGTTCGTGGTGCCCGGCGTCGCCGTCAGGAACGGCGGCAGCGCCGAGAACACCGGCAGCGGCAGCGGTGAGGTCTGAAGGCCGCTGATCGTGCCGCTGTTCGTGAGGTTGTTGTATCGAACGTCGCTGGAGACCACGGCTCCGGCCGCCACCGTGAGGCTGTCACCTTCCACGTCGTAGCTGGAGGGTGTGGTGACCGTGCCGCCCACGCTCAGCTCGGCGCCGTTGAGGAACGGCCCCGCTCCGGCCTGATTGACGATCACGTCGCCCGAGAGCACGTCCGAGCCGGTCCGCAGCGCCACGCTGTTCGTCGCCAGGACCGCCACGCGCTCCAGGGCCTCGCCGACGACGACCGTCACCTGGCCGACGCTGGTCCCCCCCTGTCCGTCGTTCACCGTGTAGGTGAACGTTTCACTGCCTGTGAAGTTGGGATGCGGCTGGTAGAGCACGGTGTTGTCCGCGAGACGGCTGGTCATGCCATTGGGGGGCGTGCTGGCAGCGGTGACCGTCAGCGGATTCCCTTCCGGATCCGTATCGTTCGCCAGCACCGGAATGATCACAGGAATGTTTTCACGGGTGGCGCCGCCGTCGGGCGCGGCGACCGGCGGATCGTTGATGGGAGATACCGAAACGGTGACCGACGCGATGGCCGTGGCGCCCTGGCCGTCGCTGACGGTGTAGGTGAAGGCGTCGGCGCCGTTGGTGTTGGCCGCCGGGGTGTAGGTGACCGTCGTGCCGTTCGTGGTCACCGAACCCTTGGCTCCCTGGGTCACGGCGCTCACGGACAGGGCGCCGCCGTCGATGTCGCTGTCGTTGGCGAGAACGCTGATCGCGACCGGCACGTTCTCGTTCGTCGCCGCCGCATCGCCCACGGCCACCGGCGCATCGTTGACGGAGTTGATCGTGACCGCCACCGTGGCCGTATCTGTCCCTCCGTTGCCATCGGAGATCGTGTAGGTGAACGAGTCGCCGCCATTCGCGTTCGCGTTCGGCGTGTAGGTCACCATCGCTCCGGCGTTGATCGCCACCGAGCCCTTCGTCCCCTGGGTCACGGCGGTGATCGTCAGGGTATCGCCTTCGACGTCCGTATCGTTGGACCTCACCGCCACCGTCACCGGCGTGTCCTCGTTCGTCGTGAAGGAGTCGTTCACGGCGTCCGGAGCATCGTTGACCGAGGTGATCGTAACCGCAACCGTGGCCGTGTCAGTCGCCCCGTTGCCGTCGGAGATTGTGTAGGTAAACGTGTCGCTGCCGCTCGCGTTCGCGTTCGGCGTATAGGTCACTGTCGTTCCCGCGTTGATCGCCACCGAGCCCTTCGTCCCCTGGCTCGCAGCGGTGATCGTCAGTGCATCGCCGTCGGCGTCCGTATCGTTGGATCTCACCGGGATTGTCGCCGGCGTGTCCTCGTTCGTCGCCGCCGAGTCGTTCACGGCATCCGGCGCATCGTTGATCCCGTTGACGGTCATGGACACCGTGCCCACCGCGGTGGTGTTCGCGGGGTCCTTGACCGTATAAGTGAAAGTGTCCGGGCCGAAGTAGCTCGCGGCGGGCTGATACTTCACCTGGGTGCCGCTGTTCACGATCGTCACCGTGCCGTGGGCTCCCTGGGTGACGGCCGTGATCGTGAGGGTTCCGCCGTCAGGATCCGAGTCGTTGTCGCGCACGGAGAGAATGATCGAGCCATCCTCGTCAACCGTGGCCGAGTCGTTCCCCGCCACCGGCGGATCGTTCACGGGATAGACGCTGATGGAAACGGTTGCCGTGTCGCTCCCTCCCTTGCCGTCGCTGATCGTGTAGCTGAGCGAATCGGAACCGGTAAAGTTGGGGTTCGGCGTGTAGGTGATCGTAGCGCCGCTGTTGATCACCGCCGTACCGTTCGTGGGTTGCGTGATCGACTGGATGGTGAGCGTGTCGCCGTCGATGTCCACGTCGTTCGACCGCACCGAGAGGGTGATGGGAGCATCCTCGTCCGTGCCGGCAATATCGTTCCTCGCATCCGGCACATCGTTGACTGGCGTGATGGTGACGGTAATGAGAGCCGACCAGGTGCCGCCGTTGCCGTCCGAGATCCCGTAGACGAACAGGTCCGTCCCGTTGAGATTGGCGCTCGGCGTGTACGTCACGGTGCCGTTCGCGTTGATGACCGCCGAGCCCCGGCTCGGCAGACTCACGGACGTAGTGGTCAGGATATCCCCGTCCGGGTCGGTGTCGTTGAGCCGCGGGTCGAATGTG
The DNA here is from genome assembly GCA_031390755.1 of Holophagales bacterium. Taxonomy (GTDB): domain Bacteria; phylum Acidobacteriota; class Thermoanaerobaculia; order Multivoradales; family UBA5704; genus DATMER01. The sequence continues at coordinate 13,750 of JANMTS010000097.1, read as the reverse complement.
ACCGGCGTATCCTCGTTCGTCGTCACCGCGTCTTCGTTGGCCCTCGGAACGTCGTTGATGGGGTTGATGGTGATGGAGACCGTAGCCGTGTCGGTGCCCCCATGGCCGTCGGACACCGTGTAAGTGAACGCATCGGAACCGTTCGCGTTCGCGGCCGGCGTATAGATCACGCTGCCGTTGTTGACGGCCACCGATCCCCTGGTCCCTTGCGTCACGGCCGTGATCGTCAGGGTGTCGCCGTCCGGGTCGGTGTCGTTGGCTCCCACCGCCACGGTCACCGCCGTGTCCTCGTTCGTCGTCGCCGAGTCGTTCACGGCATCCGGCGCGCGGTTGCCCTGCACCGTGACCGTTACCAGGGCCGAGTCGCTGAGAAAGGACGAGCCGGTGGGGCTGTCGTGAATCGAGTAGTAGAACGAGTCGATCCCCTGGAAGCCGGGGTTTGGCGTGTATGTGACCGTGCCGTTGGCATTGATCGTCACCGTGCCGTTCGACGCCGGCCAGGTCCAATCGACGAGAAGAGTGTCGCCATCCGGATCGCTGTCGTTGGCCAGCACGTTGATCGTCACCGGCGTTCCCGGAGCCGTGCTGGCCGAATCGTCGGACGCGACCGGCTCGTCGTTGACCGGGACCACCGTGATCCAGACGTCGGCGTCATCCGTGAGGCCGGACGGGTCGGAAACGGTATAGGAGAAGGAGTCGGAGCCGTTGAAGTTCGCGTTCGGCGTGTACGTCACGCTTCCGGACGGGTCGATCGCCACCGATCCGAAGGCGCCCTGGGTGATGTTTGAAACCGTCAACGGCGCGCCGTTGGCGCTGTAATCGTTGAGCAGGATCTCGATCGTGGCCACCACATCCTCGTTCGTGGTCACGAAGTCGTCGGCGGCAACCGGAGCGCTCGCACCCACCAGGACGCCCATGTCGAACGAGAGGAGTGAGTACGAGATCTTGTGCGCCTCGATCGGATCGCCCACGCTTCCGCCGAGGGTGCCGTTATAACTGGTCTTCGGCGAAGCCACGATCGGCAGCGTGCCGGTGAACAGCCCCGTGGAGTCTCCGGTCTCCATCAGAGTCAGCGGTTCCAGGTCCACGATGTCGGTGCGGGTCCAGGCCTCGACGCTCTCGTAGTCGACGCCCGCGGTGACATTGCCACGAGGGCGCCGCAGCCAGACCTTCATTGTGGAGCCGATCGGGAACGCGGTGGTGTCGTTTCCCTGAAGGTCGGTAAGCCAGAGCTCGGAATCCTTCAGCGTGGCGGTCTGGGAGGCGTTGCCGCGGCTGGCGACGACGGTGGTCGTATCGTTGTAAGGAGGTGTGAGCTCCGGATACTGCAGGACGCCGTTCTCCTGGGACGGGTAGGAGGAGACGGGGATCGCCGAGCCCGGCAGACTGCCGGTGAAGATCCCGGTATCCGCTCCAGTCTCGACGAGGCTCACGGTCTCGACATCCAGCCGGTCGTCCGACTGCCTCCAGGCGCGGACCTTCACGGTCACCGTCTCCGCGCCGTTGGGGCTGATGTTCGCGGCCGGCTCCTCCACTCTCAGGCGGATCGGTTCGTTGTACAGGAACGTCGACGTGACGCGATCCTGGCCGTCCACGAAGAGCAGCCGCGAGGGGACGATGGGCAGCGAAGCCACGGTCCGTAACGCGTCGCTCCCGTACGGCGGGTCGTAGCGGACCTGCACGGTGTCGGCCGGCTCGACATGCAGAGCCGAGGGGGCATATGCGTCGTCCGTGTCGACCCAGCCTTCGAACACCTTCGTGTCAGCCCCGGTCTCCTGCAGATAGAAAGCTTTTGTGTCTCCGCCCCGGAGGGAGTTGATGTAGACGAGCATACCTTCGGGCGCCGAGGGCGACGCGCCGGCGCGAGGAGCGGTGGCCCGCACGTACAGCCTGGCACCGGCCACGGCCGAATCCACGGACCCGCCCTGGACGTCCCGGAATTCCAGAATCGCCGGCGCGGTCCGGATCTTGGCGAAGGCGTCGTTCGCCGTGGTGGTCACCGTGTCGAGCTGGTTGACCGGATACGCGCTCCAGCTTGTCAGGAGGGCGCCGTCTCCGTCCTGGTCCTCGACCCAATCCGTGGTGAGCGGTACCGTGTCCTGGAAGACACCCGGAGCGCCGCTCGCCGAGAGAGACAGCTCTTCGTTGTCGCCTCCCAGAAAGGAGCTGATCATGGCGATGGGAGACTGGCCGCCCGCCAGCAGATCCAGGACCTCCACGCGGGCCTTGTCGTTCTCCAGGAGGACCGGCGCAGGACGCCCGTTCGCATCCAGATAGCGGATCCGGCTGCGGCGGACCGGGATGCTCATGCTCGTATGGACGGCGCCGTAGGGGTCGAGGTGAGAGATCAGCAGCGTGTCTCCCGCCTGGGTCTGGATGCGGCCGTCTCCCGGAACCGCGGCGCCGGGCTCGGGCCGGAGGTCGCCTTCGAACAGCCACGTGTAGCCACCCGTCTCCCAGAGAGACAGCGTCTCTTCGTCGCCCGTGAGCGTGTCCTGGACCCGGATCAGGACCCGGTCGGCATCGGAGCCATACAGGTTGACGGCAGCCTTCACCCGGACGCGCAGGGTCTGCCCGAGCGCCACGTTAGAAGCCTCCTCCCCAGCCTCGTCGAACAGCCGGATCGTGGAGTACGTCCAGTCGGCGTAGCTCAACAGGCTGCCGTAGGCGACCCCGACCCTGCCGCTATAGATGGTATCCGTGAGAGGGTTCTGCTCGAGGAAGCCGTTGTTCCAGCCGTACGAATTGCTCCTCAGGGGCAGCCGGCCTTCGAACACACCCGTATCCAAACCGGTCTCGCGCAGGTTGACGTCTTCCCTGTCCGACCCCCGGTAGAAGGTCACGGGGACAATTTCGATCGCCGCGGGATTCGTGTCGGCTGCCGGATCGACGACCCGCGCGGCGACCTCGCCGCCCTCCACGAAGGGATCGGCCGGCGCCGCCTTCCTCCAGTTGATGAAGCGGACCGTGGCCGGGCTCACCGTAGCGGAGTCGGACGACGACGAGAACCCGTTCCCGTCCGGATGCGTCACAGTGATCGTCTCGCCGACCGCGGCCTGAATTTGGCCATCGTCCGCAACCGGCGCTCCTGCCACCAGATCGAGAGCGGCTTCGAACACGCCGGTCCGGCTGCCGGTCTCGATCAGGGTCAGCGTCTCGGCATCGCCGCCGGACGAGAGGAGTTGGGCTACGACCGTGTCCGGGCCCGAATGGAGGTCGGCGCGGAGATCCCGCACCCGCACGGTGACGCGCTCGCCGACTGCGAAGTCCGGCTGGCTCCACGCGCTGTCGTCCAGAAGATCGGTGAGCGACGGCGACGCCGTGGCCGACCCGGAGGCGGTGCCATAGGTCGCGGTCACGGTGTCGAGATCGGTCGGCGGGTAGAAGCGGGTCAGGAGGTTCCCGCCGTCATCCACATAGTTGTCGAGATAGTAGTCCGTGGTGAGGTTCACCTCGCCCTCGAACACTCCGGTCCAGGCGCCGGTCTCGACGAGGTCCGTCGTGGCCAGATCGTTCCCGATGAGGGAGCTCAGGTTCACCGTCACCTGCTCCCGTGCGCCGGTGGGGCTGGCTCCGGAATCGACCACCCGGATCAGGGCCTTCCCCTGCTCCAGAACCTTGGAAGCCTGCTCGCCCCATTCATTGATGAATGTAATGGAAATCGATTGCGCGGACACGAAGCTGGCAAAGGCACAGCAAACCAGCAACAACAGCAGCAACTTACGTCGACTGCCCATGAATGGCTCCTTTTCCCCGACCCGAAGAGACAGGGATCTCGATACGGCAGGTTGTACGGCTTCACCGTATAGTGTCTCGAGACCCCGGAAACGTGTCGGGGGGAGCCGCTATTTAGCCGTGAAACTTATACAGAAAACCGTAACCGATGGCGCCCTGGCAGATCGGCTGCAAGTCCCTCCGTCACCAGGCGATGGGCAACGTGGGGCCAGGTGCCAACGGGAAACCCGCCGTGTCGACTGCGGAAAGTTCGGAGGGATTGTGCTGCGTCCCGAAGGTCGTAGACGGTCGCATCCTTCGCGTCGCCGAGGACCAGGACACGGAACTTGAACCAGACGTTGTCCTCTTCGCCGTTGAGGATTCGCTTGCTACACCAGCCGAGGGGGAACGACTCGTGGTCGCGCCAGCGGATGGGAAAGCTGCCGGGACCTGCCGCCTCATGATCGATGGCCCACGAGCCGTTGTGCATGCGACGGATCACTTCTCCGACATACGCCCCGTAGCGAACTGCCGCCTTCTTGACCTGATCATCGAACAGCTGACCGGCCGCGCGCTTCTCGTGGAGCTCTGCGAGCAGTCCTTCCACTCGCTCGACCGACTCCGGCGTGTAGTCCAACGTCACGTTCTTCTCCGCCGCCCACTTCACGGCGTCGTCGGCGAGGAAAAGCATCTCGGCATTTACGTCCAGCGAAGCGGTCGCCGACGATTGTTGCTTGCGCAGCAGCACCGCCGCCACGATCACGGCGACGACGACCAGGATGAGGATGCCGACTTGCTGGCTGCTCATGTGAGGGCGAGAGCTCCGGAGGGCCGAACCCAAGGACCGGACTTCTGTCTCGTTCGGCAACAAGTATAGGGCCTTCGTTACCCGAGGACCGGAGATCCCCTGTATCTCCATGGCCGCTGTCGGCCGGACCTCACCCTCCACGTCCTATCCCCGGCACTTTCCCGAACGCTGTCTCGGAACGTCGCTGGCGCCCTCCTGCCTTCCACCTTGCATTCATTCTGAAGTGACATCCACCCCGCCTTTTCCGTTTTGTATAGCGGGCATGGCCAGACGTGTGCGCTTTGTGCCCCAACGGGGCTCGCTCGTGGAGGTGACGGTCCGGACTGCCCAGTCCGAGTTCCTCCTGCGCACGGCAATGAATCGCCGCGAAACTGCGGTCTGCCGGCGACTTTCAGGCAATCTCACCCTCTTTCGAGATAGGAACTTGCATCCAATCGGGCGGAGACCGACTCCGAAGAGGCTGTCCGGATCGCCGCCGGCCGCCTGTTCTCAGGACGGCGCCGGGTTAACGAATGACCCACTGGCCGGTTCAATCGTTGACTTGTGAGCTGGGATTGACCCAGCCCCCCACCTACGAATTGGCTTCAACATATTGACAGCAAGTGGTTTGGAGGCGAGTCCCAGGTTGGCACAAAGATTGATATATAGCCAGGTAGCTGATCTGGCGGAAGTGCCTGATCAGATTTCTTGGAAAAGAAAAGGGAGAATCTCCAATGTCCAAGCGTTTGTTGCTTACCGTCCTTGTCCTGGTCTTCGTGGCCGCAATCCCGACGATCTCCATGGCCAACCATTCTTGGGGTAGCTATCACTGGGCGCGCACGGCCAATCCGTTCACTCTCAAGGTCGGCGACGCGGTCAACGCGACCTGGGATCCGTACCTCGACCAAGCGATCGCTGACTGGAACCCGTCCCAGGTCCTGAACCTCACCGAGATCGCGAGCTCGGTCAACCCGAGGACCTGCAAAGCGCCGACCGGCCAGGTCGTGGTCTGCAACGCCGCGTACGGCGGCACCGGCTGGCTGGGCATCGCCGGGATCTCCATCAGTGGCGGCCACATCACGTCGGGGTACACCAAGCTGAACGACACCTACTTCGACACCGCCCAGTACAACACCCCGGCGTGGCGCCGTTTGGTGACCTGCCAGGAGATCGGCCACGACTTCGGCCTGGCCCACCAGGACGAGACCTTCGCCAACGCGAACCTGGGTTCCTGCATGGACTACACGGATGATCCGGACGGCGGCGCCGGCGGTGCCAGCTCGAACGATCCTTCGAACGAGCACCCGAACTCGCACGACTTCCAGCAGCTCGAGACCATCTACGCGCACCTCGACAGCACCACCACGGTCGGCGCCGCTCTGCCGGCGACGGTTCCGCCGGCGATGCGGAACCTTGTCCTCAACGGCGTGGAGCAGTTCGGCCCGGTGGTCAAGGTCGTCAAGAACGGCCCCGGCATGGCCACCTATCACGTGCAGGACTTCGGTAATGGCAACAAGGTCATCACGCACGTCTTCTGGACGCTCGAAGCGTCGCACGGTCACGACGACCACTAAGTTGCAATCTGGGTTCGCCCCTCACGATAGATGGAGGGACGGCCTGAGAAAATCTTCTGAGGGGGCTCCGTTTTGGAGCCCCTTCTTGTTTGTCCCGGGATCAGGTGCCTCGCGCAGCCGCGGATCAAGAGGCCAGGTTACGCCAGGGCAAGCCTCGGTTACGTCCCTGGAAACGCCTCCGGTCCCAGCCTGCCCCGCGCTTCGTCGAGCACCGTCTCGTAGCGCACCCGCTCTCCGGCGCGCTCCAGGCTCGTGAGCCAGGCGCGGTAGATCGGCAGGGCGCGGTCGGGCATCCTCGCCAACATGCGGCGGAAGATCTCCTCCGCGTGCCGCGGCTCCATGGCCGCGACGGCCAGCAGCAGGTCCACCGCTTTGGGCCGCACTTCTTTGGGCCGGTACTCGCCGATCACGTACAGCGGAAAGCGCTCAACCGTTTCGAAGTCGCCAGGCACCCGTCGTCCAGCGTTGACATGAACGTTCGCAAAACTTTCCTTCAGCGTTCCGTAGACAAAGACTACGGCCGCCGCTTCTGCCAGAGCTTCGTTAGCCATGATTTGGACTCTCCCTCAGTCCTTCGTGATTCCGCACTTCCCCTCTTCGACACCTCAAATGAGGTGACGACCGCGTCAAGAGCGCGAACTACGCATTCCCAACTCTCCATGCGAAATGAAACGGCCCAAAGCACAAGGAATCGTCCTGGCACATCTGTCGGTACCCAGACTCTCTCTGCCCTGAAGCTCCGGCCTTCCGTCTCTCCGTTCCAAATCAGGCGGCCTGCCATTAGCACGGGTAACGACGGCAGCACTTGAGAGACTTCCGCCTTTAAAACCTCGCACCCCTCACCGAGCAGCTCCTTCCCCGCAGGCGCTATCCTTCTCCTGGCCGCGGTCGTCCTGACCTTGCGCAGCACAAGGAGCCTGACCTCATGAAAAAGACCCTTGCCCTTCTCGTCCTGTCCCTGCTGGTGCTCGCCGCCTGCGCGTCGCACAGCGCCGGAGAGGAGATCTCCAGGGAGCGCGCCATCGAGATCGCCCGCGAGAGCATCGACTTCGAGCCCGGCAACATCGAAGCGGTCCAGGAGACCGAAGAAGGCCGGGCTGTCTGGAGAGTCACTTTCTACGCCAAGGGCGTCGACGCAACCCATCCCGGCCAGGTGTCGTTCGTGGTCCTCGACCGGAAGACCGGCGAGGTCGTCTCGTTAGGGATGAGCTGAGGCCTGAGGCAGATTGTCACCCCCGCCGGCGCCTGCGGCGGGGCGACCAGCCGGGCGGTCGTAAGCGCGGTTCTCCTGGAGGAGCCGGCGTCGATCGACGCCTCCGGCCGCTGAGCCCGAGACCTCAGGGCCGGGCCGCCTTCAGTCCTTCTCTCTCTTGAGCTCGGAGAGCGCGCGGAGGGTCCCATGGCTCGCGGAGAATTCCGTGGGGCGCTCGGGCCTGTCTGGCAGCGCCAAGCAGATCCGCAGCGTGTCGCCGTCGAGCTCATAGATGCCCAGGTAGACCATCCCTTTGTATTCGTCCGCCATGACCTCGATGTCGATCGTCTTGGGATTCTTCGTCGTGTCGATCGCCTTGACGGCCCATTGGACGACAGGTCTGCCTCCCCGCTGCATGGTCCACCTGCCGTCTTCGTCTCGAATCCAGACGAGTCCCGCCAGGTCTCCTTCGGATGCCTTGAATCCGTTGTTCTCGGAGGAAACGGGCCGCCACGTGCCGGCCAGCGCCTTCAGCTCCTTCGTGAAGGTGTCCCCCTCCGGGGCGCCGGAAGCATCGGCCGAGCCGACGCCGGCCAGCAGCAGAAAGAGGATCAGGAGGAAGGGGGTGCTTCGCGCCATGGTCAAGCTCCGGAATGAAAGCGAGGTCAGCCCCATGAGCCCTCTCCCGGCTTGAGAGACCGTCACGGCTTGAGCTGCAGGCGCGAGTGAATCCCGGCCCGCCGCACGCTACGGCGGAGAGCCGCATGTCGTCAAGCCTCGCGTCCAGGTCCGCTCGCCTTCGCTGTGAGAGTCATAGCTTCCTCGGTGGCATAGGTCAGCCTGCCAAATTCTTCCCCTCGATTTCGGGCCGTGTACTTGGCTCGTTCCCGCCCGGACCGCCATTCGTGACCGCGGAGGCCGTCGGCCCTCCGTGACCACGGCAGGTTGGACTCGAACCACCCCGTGCGAACGGAAAATCCCGGTAGGATGTCCGCACCGCGTCCATGAACGTTACGGCCACCCTGGGCGCTGGACGCTTCCGGCGCGTCGGTCTGGATCCGCCAAGCGACGCCCTGAGACCCCCCTCCCCCGGGCCTATCCGTCGACGAATTCGTAATCCTTGGCCCCCTCGCACTCTCCACAGGGTGTAAGCTTCCAACAGCCCCGCCCGCCGAAGATCCGTTGCATCCTGAAGCCTATTCTGAAGTGACATTCGCGAGGCGTTTTCCGTTTTCTTAACGGAACATGGGGAGACGTGTACGCTTCATACCTTCCGAGGGCTCGCTCGTCGAGGTGACGGTCCGGACCATCCAATCCCGGTTCCTCCTGCGGCCGAGCTCTTCTCTCAACGAAGTCATCGGAGGCGTTCTGGGCCGAGCCCAGCGCTTCCACGAAGTCCGCTGCCACGCCGCAGTCTTTCTTTCCACGCATTATCACCTTCTCCTGAGCGTGGACGACGCGAACCAGCTCGCCCGCTTCATGGAGTACGTGGGCTCGAACCTCGCCAGAGAGGTCAAGCGCCTCGTCGACTGGCCCGAGCACGTCTGGGGCCGCCGGTATCAGGCCATTCTTGTCAGCGAGGAGGAATCCGCCCAGGTCGAGCGCCTTCGCTACCTCCTCTCCCATGGAGTCAAGGAGGGGCTCGTCGCTCACGCCCGAGACTGGCCGGGGGTCCACAGCGTGCGGGAGATTCTTGCGGACGAGCCGATCCGCGGCCTCTGGTTCGACCGAACCCAGGAGTACGCGGCCCGAAATCGAGGGGAGGAATTCAGCCGACTCACCTACTCCACCGAGGAAGCCTTGACTCTCACTCCCCTACCCTGCTGGGCTCACCTGCCGCCGGAGAGCTACCGCGCGAGAGTGGCCGCCCTGATCGAGGAGATCGAGACCAGCGCGGCGATCGAGCTTGCCCAATCTGGCCGCGAGCCGCTCGGCGTCACTGAAATCCTGCGCCAGCAGCCGCACACCCGTCCCAACTCATCCAAGAAGTCGCCAGCGCCCTTCTACCATGCCGCGACCAAGGCGGTTCGTCAGGCCTTCTGGCAAGCCTACGCCCTCTTCCTCGCCGCCTTTCGCGACGCTGGCGATCGATGGCGAGAGGGAGATCGAAAAGCGAGATTTCCGGTGGGCTCGTTCCCGCCCGGACCGCCGTTCGTGACCGCGGAGGCCGTCGGCCCTCCGTGACCGAGGCGGGGCAGACCTGAACCACATCTGTAGGTTGAGCGATGCGCTCTGAGGAGCCGAGGGGAGAGGTGTGGCCCAGCCTCGGGAAGAGCCGCAGATCGGAGCCTATTGCTCTCCAATATGGAGACAATCAACGGTCGACTTCATGCAGCACTGCTCAGGAAAGATCCTGCGAATCGAGCGATCGAGACCCATGAAGGTCGGACGAGCTCCGCGAGGCCGACCTTCAGCTCGAATTCTTCGGAAGACGCTGGTACCTTTGGGCTGGATCGCAACCTCCTCTTGGTAGTAGGCATGAAAGTGAGGGCGGTGATGAGGGCCGCCGGCCTCAGCGAACATTCTGATTATGATTCCAAAGAATCTTGCAAGTTCGGGCACTGAAACTTATCCTCCACCTCAATCGCACTTTGAAAAAGTGAAGCAGCCAGCGGCCCGGTGTTCACAACGATCGGTTCAGCCACGAAGCATGAGCTCCACCTCGGAGTCGAGATCCTCGGGCTGGAGGTTGCTCATGGCAACGCCGATCCGCGGCAGGGCGAGAAGAAAGTCCACCCTGCCCTTCCCGCAGAGCTTTGCGGCGAGGCCCGAGCTCAACCGGCCGACTTCGTAGAGCTTCGCGGCAAGGAGGAAGCGGGCCTCTTCGTCGAAAGCTCCGCGCGTCAGGCCGCTACTGAAGAGGACATCGTCGCCGTAATCGATGGTCAAGCGGTGTTGCATGGCGGCCTCCCGGTCCCAGCCTAACACGGCCGTCGCGTGGACCACCTCACGCCGCCGTTGGATTGCCCATGTAATCCTCCAAGCCGCCGCCAAAGCCGCGCCGTCCTCGCGCTGACCCGCGCGGCCTTCCCCTCTCCTCTCGGCGCTGTCCCCAATCTGTTTGCAGGACGCGCGGAGCCTGGTGGGAGTAGTTCCCCCCGATCTCTGGACGACCGCCACGCAGCTGGCGGTCATCGCGCGCTTGGTGGCGGTCATCGCCAGCCGCACGGCGGTCACCGCCAGTTGTGCTGCGGTCATCGCCAGCTGTACGGCGGTCACCGCCAGCTGTGCGGCGGTCACCGCCAAGTGCGTGGCGGTCATCCGGAGCTGCGTGGCGGTCGTCCGGAGCTGCGTGGCGGTCATCCAGAGATCGGCCATCGAAACGGCATCCGGTGGCCCGAGCCCGGGACTGGCCGGGAATTCACAGCGTTCGGGAGATCCTGAACGACGAGCCGATCCGTGGCCACTGGTTCGATCGCACCCAAGAGTTCGCCGCGAGAAACCGAGGCGAGGACTTCGACCGCCTGAAGTACGCAACCGAGGAGACCCTCGTGCTCTCGCCTCTCCCCTGCTGGGCGCATCTGACTCCAGAAGCCTACCGGCAGAGGGTCGCGGACCTCATCGAATCCATCGAGACCGAGGCGGCCGTCGCCCTTGCCGAAAGCGGCCGGATCCCGCTCGGCGTGGCCGGCGTGCTGGGCCAAAGCCACGAAACGCGAGCGATCAAGCCGAAGCGATCCCCTGCACCGCTCTACCACGCAGCGACCCGCGCCGTCCGCAAGGCCTTCTGGGAGGCCTACGCCACTTTCGTGGCCGCCTTCCGGGAGGCCTCCGAGCGTCTCAGGGCCGGAGATCGACTGGCGCGTTTCCCTCTGGGCTCGTTCCCGCCACGGCTACCATTCGTGACCGAGGAGGCTGTCGGCCCTCCCTGATCACGGAACCAGGCCCGACCTTCAGCTCGTTTTCGTCGCGCCTGACTGGGGCGGAGGGGGAAGGTGTATCCGCAGGGCTGGTCGGTGCAAAAGCCGGAGATCGAATACCTCCATTTGCGGCAATGAATCGCCGCGAGCACTTCGTTTTACCGGTGATCTGAAGGCACGCTCGCCCTCTTTCGAGATAGGAACTTGCATCCAATCGGGCGGAGACCGACTCCGAGGGGCTATCCGCCCCCACCTTCATCGAAACGGCAGGCACTTCTTTGGGGGAGCTGCACTCTGGGTGCCAAACGACAGCACTATACCTCCTATGGCAACTGGAACCGCAATGCCCAAGAAGGTAAGCCAGCGGAGGTAACTCCGAAGTTTCTTTGCCCGGGTTTCAAAGATGAAACCAGTCCCAAAGGTGTAGATTGCATGGTCCCAGCACTGCTCCCGGGTAGATCTGCCAAGCATATCGATCATAGTATGGTCGCCTGTTTCTCTTTCGTCCACTACCTGCTTCTGCGCCTAACGGTTCTGCTGCTCAGCGGCTAGGAAGCGAAGCTTTCTAGTCCGCTGGAGCAGCCGTGTTATGCGCTACCCAGTTTCTCCAACATCGTTGATGTACGGGCTCTGTGGCCAAGTCGGTAAATCTCGATCAAACTCCCGAAGCAGCTTACTGCGCAGCTCGTTCCATTGCCGAATAATGGCCCGCCGGGCGGCCGCGGCGCGATCCTGTGCAGTAGGACCATTATATCCCAGATTCATTACTTCTTGTCGGATAACCTTCAGTCCCTCAAATGGATACAGTCCGATTCCGGACTGGCCACGTGGCAGGTTCTCGAACACACCACGCACCTCCTCGATCGCGCAGCTTAACCTGGAAAGCACCTTGGCATATTGGTCGCTGGTTGGGTTAGCCAGAAACGTGTACTGAATGCCTTCTTGGACGGAGCTTACCATGTCTGACCAAAGCTTTCTAAGCTGTTGCATGTAGCTGTTACGCTGCTGGATGCAAAGGCCCAACCAAGCCGCCGGAATCGCGATAAGGAACGGAACAAGATCCTTGTAGGTTGAGTACACAGGATGGTCCCTAGCTGGAAAGACCACCTTGAGTCCTATGCCAAGAAGAATCGCGAGCGCGTAGCAGCTAATTGCAATTGCAAAGCACCGCTGGAGTCGCTTCCGGGTCATAGTGCTGCTCCAACCGCCGAGTAATGGGCGAAATACCTACGCAGTCGAGCATCCTCTATGTCCATCAACTTGGGCCACCTAACGCATAACGGCTAGAAGCTAACCGGCGGGCCGCGCGATAGCGCGTTATCCGTCCGGTTGAGCGCCTGGGTTCGGCGATATGTCGCGACATTCTCTATTTTTCCTTTAGGGCTATATTATAGCTGTCCTCAACTGTTAGATCGAACCCGTTTACGTCTGGCCATCTCAACCTTTGGCCAAGAGATTCGCTTCTATGTGGTAGATTACCAATTTCTTTAAGCAGCGAGGAGATTACGATCTGTCTGGCCCCCTCGTCGCGAAAGTGAAAAACAGCGAACTCAATTTTGGGGTCACTCTCAGGACTGAACGCAATAAACTGAACACGAGAAAATATAGGTGAATCCAAATCTGCGGCATAGAAGTCGGCGCTTAGCTTTCCGCCTGGAAGTACGACCTGCGCCTCTGACAGTTTCATGCCAGGTCTTACGGAGTCGTAGTGTTCAGGAAACGGCGAAGCTGAAGCGGAGATCCTGAATTCGCCAGCCTGTATGGGAGGCACAGGTGCGGGAGCTTTGTCTGTTGGCTTGGAATCAGCAGTGTCCTCACCGGAGTGATTTGCAAGCGACGGAGATTCATTGCTAGCAGCTCGGCTCGATGATGCAGTAGCTTGTAGCTGTTCTAACTTTACCCTTGGCACAACCTCCAACTGGGCAGTTTCGAGAATTGCTTTATATGCACCAACGCCGGCCAAGAAGCCTGTTAGCAGCGTGCCTAGTAGCCAAACAACCAGATTGTCCTCGATCCTCTCGCGAAAATTCATATGTCCTTTCCTAGCTTCATTGCCTGCTGCCGCCGAACGCTGATTGCGGTGAGCGGCGGAACCGTGCTTTTTGCGATTTCCGTCCGCTCGACTGCTCGGGTTGGGCGGCTACTTCTTATTGCCCTCCTGAACTGGCGCCTGGGGTTGCGGTTCTTTGTACGTCTCGTCCTTTGTCAACGGCTCACGCTCTCGTTGGATGGGCTCCCGGTAGTGTTCCTCTCCATCTCTAAATGTGGTCTTTACCCGATCGCCCTGAGGCTGTCTCTTGTTCTCGCTCATAATTTGTCTCCTTGTAAAGTTACGATGCTATACCTCGTCCACCCTCTGTCCTCGCCGGCTGCTGCGTTTAGCTCCGGGTGGGGAAAGAAAGAATGAACCCTTACAGTTCGACTGTCTCGGCCGACAAGAACGCTTGCAATTGTCTCCTGTATCTCACCAGCACGCACCCTGTGTCACCGATCGTCCTAAATTCCCCCCGTGGGATCACCTAAAAATCCCCCCCTCCTCGTAACCGAGAGAGGAGTGGGCATGGACAGCAAGCCTGAAATCGAGATGCTGGCCGTGGCGCCTGTAGGCGCCACGGAGGAGCCG
>JANMTS010000090.1:0-21100 GCA_031390755.1 Holophagales bacterium | reverse complement strand
GCCGCGCGAGGGGAGGGACGGGGAGGGGAGAATGGGATCAACTCCACTCATTCTTCTGGACGACCGGCAGCTGGAGCGCCCGCTCGCGGTCCAGATCCAGCGACCCCACGTGCAGGGCCAGGGGGGACTGGACCCACTTGTAGATCGACCGCGTGAACAGCGTCGCGAAGCGCTTCGCCCAACCGTTGAGGCGTTCCGGATCGACGTCGGGGAACAGCGCGGTCAGGGCCACGGCCACTTCCGAGGGCGCCAGCTTCTCGCCCGCGTAGAGATGCAGGCAGGCGTCCAGCACCGGGAACGGCATCAGCTCGTCCTCCGCCACCTGGGCCGCGGCCAGCTCCGGGCCGGGCGCCGTGGCCAGGGTCTGAGCGACACCCTCGAAGCCGTAGAGCCGGTGGAAACGCTCCAGGAGCGCGACCACCACCGTCTTCGGAATGTTCGCGATGACCGAGAGCGCGCCTTCGAGGTCGCCGCCGATCGTCGTGTACCCGACCGCCTTCTCGCTCATGTCGCCGGTCTGCAGGAAGAGACCGCCCGCGGTGTTGGCCCAGCTCCACATCCGCACCGAGCGCAGACGCGCCTGGATGTTCTGGAGCGTGATCGCCGTGGGCTCGCCGCCGCCGAGCATCTGGCGCGCGGCTTCGACCTCGCGGTCGAAGGCCTCCTCGATGGCCACCACGCGCAGCGGAATGCCCAACTCGCCGCAGAGGGTCGCGGCGGCGCCGCGCGTCCCCTCTCCTGAATACCGGGTCGGCATGTAGAAGGCCTGGATCGTCTCCCCCACTTTCGCCTCGGTCGTCTCGTCCAGCAGGAGAGCCGCGCGCCAGGCGAGGAGGAGCGTGAGCATCGAATCCCGGCCGCCGGACAGCGCCACGCCGATGCAGCGGAACGCGCCGGTCTTGCGGTAGTAGTCGTGGATGCCCAATGACAGCGACGAGATCAGGTCGTCGAGCACCTCGTCCCGCGGGTCGGAATGGGCCGTGCTCGACGCGGGGAGGAAGAAGCTGCCGCCGTTCGGCGCGGGATACCGCAGGCCGGAGCGGTCCGCGGTCTTCCCCGTCGCCTCCAGCACCGGCACCAGAGCGTGCTGTTCCTGGTAGATCTCCAGGTCGTTGCGCCACGTGGTGTTCTCCTGCCGCATGCGCCGGGTGCGGTCGAGATCCACGTCGCAGGAGGTCCAGGCCTCGCGGAAGCGGGGGGCGTCCAGGGCGAGCCGGCCGTTCTGGAAGACGTAGCCGCCGCCGTCGAACACCAGCCCGTCCTGGGCGCCGACCGAGTTGCCGTACACCAGCGTGACCTGGTTGTCCGCCGAGCGCGTGGACAGCATCTCGCGGCGGGTGGAGATCACTCCGACGCGGTAGGGAGAGGACGAAACGTTGACCACCACCTCGGCGCCCGAGTACGACCGCCGCCGCATGGGACCGTCCGGAGACCAGGCGTCCTCGCAGACCTCGACCGCGATGGTGCCGAAGTCGAACGCGAACAGGAGATCGCCGAGCGGCACGCCCCCGGCGTCCATCGAGAGCCCCGGCCGGCCGCGGGAGAACGTCCGCGCCTCGTAGAAGACGTTGTAGGTGGGGAGCTTTTCCTTGGGCACGAAGCCGAGGAGGACGCCGCCGTGGACCACCGCCGCGGCGTTGAAGATCTGCCCGCCCACGGCCACGGCGATGCCGATCACGAACACGGTGCGGAGGCCCGCGGTCTCCTTCGCGAAGCGCTCGAGCTCGGCGCGCTGGGCGTCCACGAAGGCGCGCCACTGGATCAGATCCTCCGGCGGATAGCCCCCGACGGCCTGCTCGGGAAAGCACGCCAGCGTCACGTCCGCGGCGGCCATCTCCCGGGCCATGTCGAGCATGCGGTCGACGTTGGACCGCACCGCTCCGACCGTTGAGTTGATGCTGGCGACGGCGGTACGAATCATTCTCATGGCGGTTTCGATGCTATCCCACGTGTTAGGCTTCCCGCGAATGCCTCCCCACACGATTCACCTGGTCGACGCCAGCCCCTACATCTTCCGCGCCTACTACTCGGTCCCGGGCTCGATCCGCACGCCCGGGGGGGTCAAGGCGAACGCCGTCTACGGTTTCGCGAGCTTCCTCGTGAAGCTGATCGCGGACGACAAGGTCACCCACCTGGGCGTGACCTTCGACCGCAACCTGAACGGCAGCTTCCGCAACCGGCTCTACCCTCCCTACAAGGCCCAGAGGCAGGCGCCGCCGGACGACCTGGTCGCCCAGATCGATCCCTGCCTGGAAGTCGCCCAGGCGCTCGGCGCCGCCGTGTTCATCGACGACGAATACGAGGCGGACGACCTCATCGCGACGCTCGCGGCCCGCCTCACCCCGGCGGGGCACCGGATCGTGATCGTCACCTCGGACAAGGATCTGGCGCAGCTCGTGAGCGATCAGGTCACGCTCTTCGACTTCGGCAAGGGAGAGCGCTACGACGCCGCGGCCGTGAAGGCGAAATTCGGCGTGCGGCCGGATCAGATCACCGATCTGCTGGGGCTCGCCGGGGACTCGGTGGACAACATCCCGGGCGTCAAGGGCATCGGCCCCAAATCCGCCGCCGACCTGCTCGAAGCGTACGACCACGTCGAGGACATCTACGAGCAGCTCGACGCCGTCCGCTTCGCCAAGATCCGCGGCGCGAAGAGCCTCTACTTCCGGCTCGGCGAATCGCGGGACGAGGCCCTGCTCTCCAAGGTTCTCGCGACGGTCGCCACGGACGCGCCCGCCGACGGGGACGCGGACTCGCTGGTCTACCGGGGCGCCGACCGGAAGGCCGTCGACGCGATGTTCGACCGCTTCGGCTTCAAGACCCTCCGCGACCGGATCCGCTTCTCAGACTGACCCTCGGCTCAGCCAGGCCTCCGCCCGAGTGCGCAGCGCGCGGGTTCTTGGGCTGCCGGCGCCGGCAGATATCAACTCGCCGAGCGCCTGGCGTGCGAGGGCGTTCGCCCGCTCGGGCTCGGTATCCTCAACGGTAGCCACGGTGGCCAGGGCGAGGGCGAGCCGCAGCCGTCCGGCGAGCGCCGGATCGTTGTCCTGGTTGCGCAGGGCCAGGCCCGCCTCGGCGGCACGGCGCGCCGCCGCGGGATCGCCGGCCGCCAGCTCGGCCTCGGCCCGGGGTGCGAGGATCTGCATCGCCTCCAGATTCGACGCTCCGGGCATGCCGGCCGCCTCGGCGAGGATGGTCCGGGCGCGGTCCGCTTGGCCCCTGGCGAGCGCGACCTCCCCTTCCAGGCGGCGCAGCGTGATGAGCACCGGGTGATTGGGCGGCACGGCCCCGGCGACCAGCGAGCGGCAGTTGGCCACGCTCCCGGCGGCGGCGTCCGTCCGAAGCTCCGCCAGCTCCGCCTCGGCCCGGGCGCACCACATCTCGCCCACGAGGTGATGCCGCTCGCCGTACCCCTTGCGGACCAGAACCATGGCCCGGTCGAGCAGCGCGACCGCCTCGGCCGGCTCGTCGAGCGCGATCAGGATCTGCCCCGACAGGAAAAGGGGGTAGGCGAGATCCCGGAAGTCCGGCTCGTAGTACGCCTCCTGGATGCGGAGGGTCCGCCGCGTCAACCCGAGAGCCTGGCGGTAGCTTCCCGCGTAGGCGAGCTCCCCGGCCAGGTTCGTCAGCGGGCTCATCAGAAGCGGGCTGTCCGGTCCGTAGGCCCGTTCCTGGATCGCCAGGGCGCGCCGCAGAAGACCGGTCGACATCCGGGAATCCCGGACCGCGACGGCCAGGTCGTTCAGGATCACCGGCAGGCGCGTGCTCTCCTTCCCCCAGAGCCCCTCGGCCAGCGCCAGCGCGCGCTCGTAGCGGCGGCGGGCCTCCAGGTTGTCGCCTTCGGCCAGCGCCACCGCCCCGAGCGAGCGCTGGACGCGAATCTCGAGCTCCTCGTGGCCGGGCTCCAGCGCCGCGAGACTCGCTTCGGCCAGGTTCCGCCAGAGACGTGCATCCGCATAGCGGCCTTCGGTGAGACCGATCGTCTCGGCCAAGAGGGCGAAGATCCGCACCTGGCCGCGCCGGTCGGCCGAGCCGACGGCGGCGCGCAGAGCGGATTCGAGATCGGCCTGGGCGCCGGGCAGCCCGCGGTCGTTCCGGATGGCGGCGCGAATCTCGTGCGACCGCATGAGCAGCGGCAGATGGCCGAGCCGCCCGGCCTTCTCCACCAGCCGGTCGACCTGGTCGACGTTCAGCGCGCCTCCGGTCTCGAACAGGGTGAACTGCTCCTCCAGCCCTGCCCGCAGGGGGACGATCGCACGGCGCGCCGCCGCGTCGAGAGCGGGAGCCTTCATCTCTTCCAGGGCCCGCAGGTCGGCGCAGCTCCCGAGGTCCGACAGTCCATGCACGCCCGTGATCGCGGGCTCCAGATCCGGCTCCTTCCAGGCTCCGAGACGGGCGAGCAAAGCCTGCAGCTCGGCCCGCCGCGCGTCCAGGCACAACCTCTGGCGGTCGCGCAGCAGTGCCGCTCCGATCCCCGTCTTCCGCGTTGCTATCCGATAACCGTCCTCGTCGATGGCCCGCCACCGCACCGCGTACGCGTCGATCTCGCCCTCGATCTGCGCGGCGGCGGCGGCTCCCGACCCCGGGTCGGCGCGCAGGAAGGCCTCGCGCACTTGCTGCCGCTGAGGCCCGCTCCAGACCCCGGCCAGGCGGTCCGGCGCCGGTTCCGGCCGGCTTCCCTGGAAGGCGAGAATCGCGGCCGCGAGCAGGATCGCGACGGACACGGCGAGCAGCAGCAGGCGCGGCCGGCGCAGGATCCGTTCGAGCCGGTCGAGCAGCTCCGGCATCGTGGCCAACCGGTTCTCCGGCTCCGCGTCGAGGCCGCGGCGCAGCAGGGCCAGAAGCCGCCTGGGCACGCGCCGCCCTGCCAGCGGCGGAGCGAAGGCCTTCTTCTTCAACCGCTCCAGGTAGAGCGCCGGGCTGTCGGCGGGAAACGGCAGGGTGCCGCAGAGCGCCTTGTAGAGCGCGGCGCAGAAGCTGAACTGGTCGCTGCGCGGATCGACGGCGAGGCCCAGCAGGCGCTCCGGCGCGAGGTAGGCCGGGGTGCCTCGGACCACCTCGTCCGGAGTCTCGAAGCCCGGCTGCCCCTGCGCTCTCGCCAGACCGAAGTCGGTGATGCGGGCTTCCCGGGCCGCCGTGACGAGGACGTTGCGGGGCGAGAAGTCCTGATGCACCACGCCCGCGGCGTGCGCCGCGGCGAGACCGCGGCCCGCCTGGACGAAGACGCGCAGGATGTCGCGCCAGCCGCGCTCGCCGAGTTGCAGCCATTCGCCGAGCGTGGCCCCCTCGATCAGGTCCATGGCGAGGAACACGTCGCGGTCCTCGCTGCCCACGTCGTGAACGGCGACGATGTTGGGGTGGGAGAGGCGGGCCATCGACTGCGCCTCCCGGCGCAGGGCTTCGCGGGCCGCGGGCGAATCGGTCTCCGGGCGCACGAGCTTGAGGGCGACCTTGCGGTCCAGCTCCGGATCGTAGGCGGCGAAGACGACGCCCATGCCGCCGCTGCCGAGGCGGTAGAGAATGACGTAGCGCCCAAGGCGCGAGCCGGTGCCCCGGGCGCCGGAGCCCTCGGGCTCCCCGGCGGCGTCGACGGCGGCGGCCGCGTCGACGGCGGTGCCGGCGTCGGCGTCGGCGTCGGCGGGAACGTAGGCGCTCTCCTGGTCCCGCAGCTCCGGAATCGTCTTTGTCACATCGCGCCAGGACATCCCGGCCCCCTTCCCCATGAAATCGAACCTGCCAGCGAGTGTACGATCCGGGCGATGACTTTCGACTCCGGCAGTGTCCTCCCCGACCACCGCGTCCTCCGTCTCGTCGGCCACCGCGACGGCGTCGAGCTGAGCCTCGATCTCGAGGACGGCACGAACCCGGTCGGCAGCCACTCCCCGGCCCGGCACGTGTTGCCATTTACCGGGGTCTCGCGGCGCCACGCCGTCCTGCTCGTCGAGGGCGACCGGGTCACCGTGATCGATCAGGAGAGCAAGAACGGCACGTTCCTCAACGGCCGGAAGGTGCGCCGGGCCGAGCTGTCTCCGGGAGATAAGATCGCCTTCGGCCCGATTGAGCTCCGCCTACAGCACCTCGATCACCTCGATACGACGGCCGATCGGCTCGCCATCGAGCTGACCCCGCCCGTCTTTCAATCCTCAGGCCCTCTGGAGACCCTTACGGTCGAGTCGGCGGCGGCGTTTCAGGGGGGTGCGGCAAGCCCGGCCGGTCCGCTCTTGAGCTTCCCCGAAGGGTACGTCCTGGGCACGACGCCGGAGATGCGCGAGATCTACTCCCAGCTCCAGGCCGTGGCGCGCTGGGACGTCTCCGTGCTCCTGGTCGGCGAAACCGGGGCCGGCAAGGAGCCCCTCGCCGAAACCATTCATCGCTCTTCGCTCCGCGCCGACAAGCCCCTGGTCGCGATCAACTGCGCTGCGATCCCGGCGGAGCTGCTCGAAGCCGAGCTGTTCGGCATCGGCTCGCGCGTGGCCACGGGCGTCAGTCCGCGCCGCGGACGTTTCCAGGAGGCGGACGGCGGAACGCTCTTCCTCGACGAGATCGCCGAGATGCCCCTGGAGCTGCAGGCCAAGCTCCTGCGCGTCCTGCAGGAGCGTCTCGTCCAGCCTCTCGGAGAGTCGCCCGTTCCCGTGGACGTGAGGATCGTCGCCGCGACGAACCTCGAAATCCCGGCCCTGCTCGACGGCGGCAGGCTCCGCCGCGATCTCTACTTCCGGCTGGCGGGCCTGCTGGTGCGGGTGCCGCCCCTGCGCCGCCGGATCGACGACATCCCGCTGCTGGTCAAGGGGATGGTGAGCCGTCTCGCCCAGGAGATGGGCAAGCCCGTGCGCGGCGTTACCATGGGAGCGCTGCGCGCTCTCCTCGATCACTCCTGGCCGGGCAACGTCCGCGAGCTCGAGAACGTCCTGCGGCGAGCCGTGATCTTCTGCCCGCCCGGAGGCGCCATCGAGCGCGCCCTCCTCGACCGCATCGAGCCCGCGCCTGCGCAGCCGGACTCTTCCGAGCCCTCCCTCAACCTGGAAGCCCTGGAGCGCAACGCCATCCGGGAGGCGCTGGCCCGGGCGAACGGCAACCAGGTGCAGGCGGCGAAGATCCTGGGCATCTCCCGCCACAGCCTCCGCCGGCGCCTGGAGCGCCTGAACGACTGAGCGGATTCGCACACTCCCCTGCGCGCTCTGCTCGAATTCGCGCACGGCAATTGCGGCCGGAGAGCCGCTCATTCTATGCAAATCTTTGCTGGAAGGAGACTTGAAGACTTTTCGAAGCTTTGGCAGGCCGCCTGCAAGGAGCGCCAGTAAAGCTGTTTCGTCGCTTCTTCAACCCGCCGGCTTCGGCCGGCCCTTCTGCAGGAGGTGCATCATGAGCACGCTTCGTACCGTCTTCCTCTCCCTCGTCCTCGCCCTGGTTCTTCTGCCCAATATCGCCCAGGCAGCAGCCCAGGCTGCGAAGAACGAAGGCTCGTCCCAGGATCAACCGGGATGCAAGCGGTCCGACCTCGGCCAACTGTTCTTCAGCCAGTCAGCCAACCAGTCGGCGGCCAGGCCGGCGGCGTTCGACAAGAAGAACGTGGACTCGATCTCGCCGTACTGCGCGCAGTTCGCGTGCCCCTGGGCGCACCCGGCTTATGCCTGCCTCTGCGCCTGCGATGTTGAGGAGTGCGACTGCGACGAGAACTGCCCTTCGGGTCCGGGCCACTTCTTCTGTGCTCAGGGGTGCCGCGACCAGCTCAACAACTGCTACGTCGGCTGCATGCCCTTGCCCTGAGGTCCGGGATGGCGCGGGCCTCCGGGCTCGTACCTGACGGCGGCGCCCGGACCGGGTATACTCCGCGGATCGTGGGCCGTTAGCTCAGTTGGTAGAGCAGCGGACTTTTAATCCGCGGGTCTAGGGTTCGAGTCCCTAACGGCCCACCACTCCCCCCGGCATTTTCACAGACAAGCTCGCAGACAGGAATGCCCCGGACCTTGATGGAGGTCCGGGGCATTTTGATTGGGTTGAGCTCGCCGCTTGCTAGTTGGAGGCGCAGCTCAGGAGCGCGCCCGCGTTCGGGCAGACGTTCTTCATCTGCGTGGCGGAGTTCAGGCAGGTCGCGCCGCCCACGCCGCCGAGGTGATGCAGGCCGATGATCCGGCCCGTCCCGGCGTCCATGATCGGCGAACCCGAGGCGCCGCCCTCGCTGTCGCAGCTGTAGGTCATCTGGCTGCTCGAGGTATAGCCGCTGACCGAGACGTTGGCTCCGGCCACGTCGCAGCGCTGGGTTCCGGCCGAGTCCTTCCAGTAGCCGACCGTCTTCAGGTTGCCGCCCGAGTGCTGCGGGAAGTTCATGGCCATGCCGACCGTCGGGGTCTTCGTGGTGGCCGTGTACTCGCCCCAGGTCGCCTCGGGGTTGCCCGCGAGGGTGATGAGGGTGTAGTCGAGGCTGGCGTTGGTCTTCAGGAACGTGCCGCCCGTGTAGGTGGTGTAGCTCGCCGTGGTCGTGCCCGTGCAGGTGGTGCGCTGGTAGTTGAAGCGCGCCTGCACCGTGTTGGTCTCGGCCTGGGTCGTGAAGCAGTGGTTGTTGGTGACCAGCGTGCTGCTGTTGGAGCCGGCGACCAGCCAGCCCGTGCAGACGTAGCTCGATCCGCCGCTCTGGAACGACAGGCGGGCGACCGGCCTGGTGTTGATCGTGGAGTAGCAGGCGGCGTTCTTGCGGCCGTCCGTGCCGCACAGGATCTGCGTCTGAGGCTCGCCGTTGCCCCAGATCGGCGCGGTGCCGTGGGCGATGCGGTCGATGCCGACGCCGAACGACGCGGCCTGGGACCGGGGGAAGCGGCGCGGGCCCGCGTGCAGCTCGATCTGCACCATGTCCGCCTCGACGCCGAAGGACCAGAACTCGCCCGTGCCCAGAGGACCGCGGCCGCTGTAGGTCCAGAACTCGTCGGCCTCGGGGCTGGAGATGGTGATGTAGTCGCCCTCGGGCAGATTGAAGCTGGTGAAGTGGACGCGCAGGAACTTCGCGCCCGACGACACGACCGTCTCCGACCAGACCACGGGACGATGGGCCGCGCCGCGGGGGTACTGCGCCGGGGTCGACGCCTCGTACTGGCGCTCCTCGCCCACCTTGACCCGCTGCGCCTCGGCCGGCGCCACCAGACCGGCCAGCGCCAGAGCTCCCAGCGCCACCACTCCGAACCTCATCCTCATAGACATAGGGCAATCCTCCATCGCGACAGCCCGGCGCCATGCCGGGCTGAGGACATCCGCAGAAAAACGATGTTGTGGATCAACAGCCTTACGAAGAGTGTGGTGCGGCAGAGGCGCCCAGCGGGACAGGCCGGCCGGAATCGTTTCCGGCCGGGCGGCCAACGCCACCTTGATGAACTGTAGGGGCAGGCCTTGTGCCTGCCCTGGGTGGGTGGCCGGTCGGAGAATTCGTCGTATCGCGGGCAAGGGCAACCACAAGGGTTGCCCCTACTAGCGCTGTTCGAGGATGTGGGACAGGCGGCCGGAGGTCAGGCGGACGAAGTCCGGCTCCTCGCGCACCAGGGTCTCTTCCCGCCGGGGGCCGGTCGAGACCAGGGTGATCGGGACGCCGACCTCCTCCTGGAGGAAGTCGACGTAGTCCCGCGCTTCCTGGGGAAGATCCTGCTCGTCGAGGATGCCGACCGTGGAGCGCTTCCAGCCCTTGAGCGTCTTCAGGACCGGCTCGGCGTTCTCCAGGCCGAAGCGGTCGCCGGGCAGCTCGCGGACGATCTCGCCGCGGAGACGATACCCGGTGCAGACCGGAATCTCGTCGAAGTCGTCGAGGACGTCGAGCTTGGTCAGCGCCACCACGTCGATGCCGTTGATCATGCGGGCATAGCGCGCCACGACCGTGTCCATCCAGCCGCACCGGCGGGGCCGGCCGGTCACGGTGCCGTACTCGTTGCCGCGGCTGCGGAGGAACTCGGCGGTGTCGCCGGACAGCTCGCTCGGGAACGGACCGCCGCCGACCCGGGTGGTGTACGCCTTGAGCACGCCGATCGCGCCGTCGATCTTCGTCGGCGGCACGCCGGTGCCCGTGCAGGCGCCGCCGGAGGTCGAGCTCGAGCTGGTGACGAAGGGATAGGTGCCGTGGTCGACGTCGAGCAGCGTCCCCTGCGCGCCTTCGAAGAGCAGGTTCTTGCCCTCGGCGATCCAGCCGTTGAGTAGGTGCGCGGTGTCGCGGAGGAACGGCCGCAGGCTCTCGCCCCAGGCGCGGCACTGGTCGGCGTACTCGGCCGGATGCGGGACGAGCTGGTTGCCGAGGCTCGACAGCTCCGCCTGCGTGCGGCCGAGTTGAAGGGCGAGGCGCTCTTCCAGGTCGGAGGCGAAGAGGTCGCACACCCGGATCCCGTAGCGGGAGACCTTGCTCTCATAGGCCGGACCGATGCCGCGCGAGGTGGTGCCGATCTTGCCGGAGCCGCTCGCGGCTTCCCGCGCCTGATCGAGGATGGCATGGCATGGGAGCAGGACCGTGGCGCGGTCGGAGACGAAGAGCCGCCCGCCGGGGACGACTCCGGCCTCCTGGAGGCGCCCGAGCTCGCCGAGGAAGTGCTCGGGCGAGATCACCATGCCGTTGCCCATCACACAGAGCATCCCCTCGTGGAGGATTCCCGACGGGATCAGCTGCAGGGAGAAATGACGGTCGCGGAACTTGACCGTGTGACCTGCGTTGTGGCCGCCCTGATAGCGGACCACGGCGTCGAAGGCCGGGCAGAGAAGATCGACGATCTTTCCCTTTCCCTCGTCCCCCCACTGCATACCGATGATGATGACATTGGCCATGGCGCAAACTCCTCAGAGGCTCAAACCGGGGGACAGTAGCACAGAGGGTGCTGGGAGGGGTAGAAGGCGGCAAGAAGTGCTAGCATCGTCCCCTGAGGAATCGTCAACAGCCGGACCTGCCCGAGGGCTTGAGGATCATCTGACTTGACCATCCTCCTGGATGTCGCCAACATCCTGCTCCCCCTGTTCTACCTGGGAGCGGCGATCAGCTACGGTTTCGTGTTCTTCGCCTCCCATCCGGTGGCGAACCGCGTGACCATGCCCGCATTGCGCGCCACGGTCGTGCTCCACCTCGCCATGCTGGTGGCCCTCGCCGTCCATCACGGGCAGTTCCCCGCCGCCACGGTGTCGCAGGCGCTGTCGATCGTCGCCTTCGCGGTGGCCGTGGTCTACGTGTTCGTCGAGTGGCACGGGCGCGAGCGGTCGACCGGCTTCTGGATGGTCTCGCTGGTGTTCTTCTTCCAGCTCCTGGCGTCCCTGTTCAGCCGCCCGAACCCGCCGGACCGGGAGATCTTCCACGACCCGTTCTTCGGCCTCCACGTGTCGCTCGCGCTGCTTGGCTACGCGGCGTTCGTGGTCGCCGCGGGCTATGCGTTCCTCTTCCTTCAGCTCTACCGGGATCTCAAGACCGGCCGCTTCTCCATGTTCTACGGCAAGCTGCCCCCCCTGGAGGTGCTGGAGAGGATGATGATCGGAGCGCTCTCGGTGGGGTTCATCACCCTGACCGGGGCGGTCATCTCCGGCGCCGTCTGGGCGGAGCGCCTGTACGAAGGCGCCTGGATGCACGACCCCAAGATCCTCGTCACGTTCGCCACCTGGGCGCTCTACGCGGTGGCCCTGACGCTGCGCCGGCTGCGGCGCTGGAAGGGCCGGCAGACGGCGCTCGCGAGCCTGGCCGGCCTCGGCGCGATCCTGTTCTCCCTGATGGCCGTGAACTTCTTCTTCACGGACTTCCACGGGTTCCTCTGACGATGCCCCCCCGTCCTTCCAATCCTGCGCAGGAGCCGTCGCTCATCCTGGTCGGCACCGACTACCGCTGCTCGCCCATCGAGGTGCGGGAGAAGGTGGCCTATCACGGGACCGAGAGCGAGGATCTGCTGATCCACCTGCTCGCCCGGCCCGGGATCGAGGAGGCCTTCCTTCTCTCTACCTGCAACCGCACCGAGGTCTACATCCGGCCGCGCGACGAGGACGAGGCCTACAAGGCCGCGGTGGAGCTGACGTTCCTGCGGCGGGTCCCCGAGATGGAGAAACCCGGCCGGCTCTACGTGAAGCGCAACGGCGAGGCCGCCCGCCACCTGCTCGGCGTGGCCAGCGGCCTGGAGTCGATGGTGCTCGGCGAGCCGGAGATCCTGGGCCAGATCAAGCAGTCCGCGGCGCTGGCGGAGACGGTCGGCGCGTCCGGCCCGACGGTGCGCCGCCTGCTGCGCAGCGCGGGAATCGCCGGCGCCCGCTCCCGTCAGGAGACCGCGATCTCGGCCGGCGCGGTGTCGCTCGGCTACGCCGTGGTGGAGCTGTCCCGCAACATCTTCAGCGGCCTGGAGAACTGCCGCGTGCTGATCCTCGGGGCCGGCGAGATCGCCCGCTCGGTCGCCCGCCCGCTGGTGGAGCGCGGCGCCTGTGAGATCAAGGTCGCGAACCGGAGCGCCGAGCGCGCCAAAAAGTTCCAGGAGGAGTTCCCGCAGGCGGTGCTCATCCCGTTCGAGGAGCGGCTGAGCGCGGTGCGCGAGGCCGAGGTGGTGGTGGCGTCGACCGGGGCCGAGGAGCCGATTCTGACCCGCAAGCAGCTCAAGGAGGCGATGAAGGCCCGGCCGACGAGCCCTCTGCTGGTGGTGGATCTCGGCGTGCCCCGCAACGTCGAGCCCGCGGCCGGCAAGATCGAGAACCTCTTCCTCCACACCGTGGACTCCATGGAGCTCCTGATCCAGCGCAATCTTCGCAAGCGCAAGGAGGAAGTTCCGCGCGTCCAGGAGATCATCGAGGAGGAGCTGACCCAGTTCCGCATCTGGTACCGCAACCTGGAGGCCGAGCCGGTCGTGGCCCAGATCCAGAAGCAGGCCGAGAAGATCCGCCAGCAGGAGATCGCGGCGGTGCTGGACCGCTTCCCCGCCGACACGCACCCCGACCTCGTGCGGCTCACCCGCTCGCTGGTGCGCAAGATCCTCCACCATCCCAGCACCCAGATCCGGGGTAGCCGCGGCAGCCGCGGCCAGACTGACCCCTCCGGCAGTCACGACAGCTCCCGCCTCCACCTGGTCCGGGAGCTGTTCCGGCTCGACGACGAGGACAACGGCTGACCATGAATCTCAGGCTTGGAACCCGCCGGAGCCCTCTGGCCCTGGCGCAGTCCGGGATGATGGCCCGCGCCCTGGAGGCTCTGCATCCGGGGCTCACGGTCGATCTGGTCCCGATCGTCACCCAGGGGGACGTGATCAAGGGCGACCTCGCCGAGTATGGCGGCAAGGGGCTCTTCACGCAGGAGCTGGAAGCCGGTCTGCTCGACGGCTCGCTCGACCTCGCGGTTCACAGCCTGAAGGATCTGCCGGTCTCCCTTCCCCACGGGCTGGTGATCGCCGCGTACCCCGAGCGGGCCGATCCGCGCGACGCCCTGGTGAGCGACGTTGCCGAGGATCTCGACGGTCTTCCGGGGGGCGCCGTGGTCCTGACCGGAGCGCTCCGCCGCCGCGCCCAGATCCTGCTCCGCCGGCCGGATCTCCGGGTCGAGCCGCTGCGGGGCAACGTCGACACGCGCATCCGCAAGTGGCGGGAGCAGAAGGCCGGAGGCGTGATCCTCGCCGCCGCCGGGCTGAGCCGGCTCGGGTTTGATCGCCTCGAGGTTGGCGGCCTTCCGATCCACCCGATCTCGCCGGAAGTCCTGATCCCCGCTCCCTGCCAGGGGACCCTGGCGCTGGAAGTCCTCGCCGGAGGTCCGGCGGAGCCGCTGGTCCGCGCCCTCGACCACCTCCCCACCGCCCTCGCCGCCCGGGCCGAGCGACTCGTCGTGTCCGCCTTCGGAGGCGACTGCACGCTCCCCCTCGCGGCGTGGGCCCGGCCCGAGGGCGACGGTTTCCGGATGATGCGGATGACGGCTCTCCTTGCCACGCCTGACGGGACGCTCGCTTCCCGAGGTGAGGCCGTTGGCACTGACCCCGAGGCACTCGCCGAAGCCTGTGTCCAGGCCATGCGGACGGACGGAGCGGACGCGGTCCTCCAGCGGCTCGGGAAATGAAGCTTTTCCCTCGCGTCATCATCACGCGCGCCGAGCACCAGTCCGCATCTCTGTCCAGGGCGTTCGAAGCCGCAGGCTTCCGCGTCGAGACGCTCCCCCTGCTGGAGATCGTCCTGCCTCCCGATCCGCGGCCCCTGGAGCGCGCGGCCTCCGAGCTGGCTCTCTACGACTGGGTGGTCTTCACCTCGGTCAACGCCGTCGAGGCGTTTCTCCCCTTGACCGGCGGAGGCCTGCCGCCGCGGCTGCGGATCGCCGCCATCGGCGAGGCCACGGCCGCAGCCCTGCGCGCCTGGGAAATTGAGCCCGCCCTGACGCCGGCGCGTTCCAACGCCGAGAGCCTCGTGGCCGAGCTGGGGCCCCGGGTCAGCCGGCGGCAGCGGGTTCTCCTTCCTCAAGCATCCGACGCCCGGCCCACCCTGCTCGACGGCTTGATGGACGCCGGTGCGGAGGCCGTGCCCGTGGTGGCCTACGACAAGCGGCTGCCCCCGGACGCGCCGCGCCGCGCCGCAGAGCTTTTCGGCGCCTCCCCGCTCGGCTGGGTCACGTTCACCAGCCCGCGGATCGTCCGCCACTTCGTGGAGCTGCTCGGGAGCGACTGGGAAGGGCGGCGGCCCGAGCTGCAGGCCGCCTCGATCGGTTCGGTGACCAGCGCCGAGCTGCGCAGGAAAGGTGCCGAGCCCGCGGCCGAAGCCGCCCGGCCCGGAGATGGCGAGCTGGTCGAGGCCGTCGTTTCCGCCCTGGCGGCGGCTCTCAGTTCGGGAGCGTGACCTTCCACGCGCCCCGGCCGTGGGTGAAGGCGAAGAGGGTCCTGGTCCCCTCGGGTCCCGGGACGATGGACAGCGACTCCGTCACCACGTTCGCGAAGCCGCTGTTCTCCACCTCCCAGGTCGCCCCGCCGTCAGCCGAGACGAAGATCCCGAGATCGGTGCCCAGATACAGCCGCCGGCTGTCCGCCGGATCCACCGCCAGCGAGTGAACCGGGATGTCGGGCAGGCGGCCGGCGCCGGTACCGTCGAGCCCCTTCCAGCTCTTCCCGCCGTCCACGGTCTTCCAGACATGCTTGCCGCCGAAGGTCGAGTAGGTGGCGTAGGCGACGTTCCCGTTCTGGGGATCGAACGCCAGTGACGAGACCCATCCGGTCCGCGGCTTGGCGCTCTTCCATTTGGTGCTCCCCCCAGCGGCCGACGCCGCCGTGGTGCCGGCGATCAGCCCTTCCCTCGTCCCTGCCAGAACCCGGTTCGAATCGGCCGGGGACACCGCGATGGCGCTGACCGAGGGCTGTTTGCCGGTCAGCTTGGCGCTCGCCTTCTGCCAGAAGCCCGCCGCGTTGTCCGTCCGCCAGAGCGAGTAGCCGCCGGCCCAGAGCCGGTCCGGGTCCGACGGGTCCATGGCGAAGGGGCTGATGAACAGGAAATTGTCCGAAGGCTCCTGGATGCCGGAGGTGGCCTCCCGGAAGGTTCCTCCGCCGTTCGTCGACTTCGCGATGGACAGCCGGATGTAGGTGACGTAGAGGACGTTGGTGTTCCGCGGGTCCACCGCCACCGAGCCGCCGTCGCCGCCGTAGATCGTCTCCCAGGCGTTGGCGTTCCCCTGCCCGCCCCGGATCGTGCCGTTGTCCTGCGTGCCGCCGAGGTAGCGGGTGCCGTCCGGATAGGCCGTGCCGGTGTAGAACTGGGTCACGGTGTAGCCGTTGTTGAGGCGCTCCCACGGGACCTTCCCCTCCTTGGGATCGCAGACGCCCGAGGGGGATTTCACCGTGGGGGCGAGGGCGTCGGTCGTGCGGAAGATGCCGCCGTCGTTGCCCGCATACAACGTCTTTACGGCCGCGCCGTCGTAGCGCGGGTGGAACACCAGGGTGTGCTGGTCGGCATGGACGAAGGACGACGAGGACGCCTCGCCCCACCAGTACGAAGCCAGCCCCCAGCTCGCCCCGGCGTCGTCCGAGCGGAACAGATCCACGCCGCCGGCCCAGACGCGGTCCGGATTCACCGGGTCCACGGCGATGACGTTGTCGTACCAGCCCTGGTTGTAGAAGGCGTTGGGATCCCCGAAACAGGACTCCGCGAAGCCGTAGACCGGGTTCGAGAGCAGGAGGGTGTTGAGCCTCTCCGGGCTCGAATTGCGCACCTGGGCCGTCCAGGTCGCGCCGCCGTCGGCCGAGCGGAACACCCCGTGCAGGCCGTTCTGGTAGCTCCCGCCCGGTCCTCCCACATTGCTCGCGGCCAGGGCGTAGACCACGTCCTGGCGGGACGGCGCGATCGCCAGGGTCGTCCGCCCCATCCCCGGCTCGGAGAGCACCTTCTTCCAGCCGCCGCCCTGGTCCGCGTTGGGATTGAGCCACACCGCGGCCGTCTTCTGCAGCGTGCCGCAGGCGGCGAGCAGGGCCTCGGCCCCGCCGTCCGTTCTCAAAGCCAGGTCGAGGCAGCCGCCGTTGACCTTGGGATCGAGCACCCGGGACCAGCTCGCGCCCGCATTGAAGGAGCGCCACACCCCGGTGCGGGTGGCGGCGTAGAGCCGCTGCGAGTCCCGCGGGCTCACCGCCAGATCGTTCACGTAGAAGAAGTCGCCCTTGCCCGTGCCGTCGAGCCGCGACCAGCTCGCGCCCGCGTCCGTGGACCGGAAGATGCCCGCGCCGCGCACGGAATCGCCGTTGAAGAAGCCTTCCCCGGTACCGGCGTACAGCACGCTCCGGTTCGCAGGATCGAGGGCAAGCGCGGCCACGGCCAGATTGGGCATGAGGTCGTCCAGCGCCCGCCAGCTCGCTCCGGCATCCGTCGTCTTCCAGACGCCGCCGGCCACGCCGGCCGCGTACATCGTCGAAGGATCGACCGGATCGATCACCAGCGCGCGGGTCCGCCCGCCCACGTTGCCCGGTCCCAGGGACGTCCAGGCGCCGAGCGCCTTCGCCTCGTCCGCATAGGACAGGCCGATCTCCGCCATCTCCGCCCGGGACGGAAGGGATTCATTGCGCAGCGTCGAGCGTTGCGGCATGACCCGCATCCGGTCGAGAGCCGCGAAGTAACGTTCCACGGGGACGGCCGCCTGCCCGACCGGAGCGCGCTTGCTGCGATAGAAGTCCTGGGCCTCGGCCGGGCTGTCGAACCGGTGGGGACGGCGGGGAGCGTCGCGCTCGGGAGGAGGGGCGCCGGAAGCCGCCAACGCCGCCAGAGCCAGCACGGCTCCGATAACCAGATTGCGTTGAAACCGTGTCTTCCTGAGTTGCATCGGGTCCTCCGGAGGATGGAGACAACTTATCATCATGTCCTCGAATGTGCGGCCCTTGCAAAGGAGCCCGTCTGGATGAAAAAGAGTTTCGGAACCTGGGGAATCGAGCTCAACCGGGGGGACCGCGCGGGCGCCCTGGCCGCCCTGGGCCTGGTCGATCCCGCGGCGAGCCCGGACTGGCCGGCCGTCCTCCTGGCGGAGTCGATCGCACAGCGGCTCCAGCGCCAAGGGCGATGGCTGTTCGATCCGAAGGCTCTGCGGCTGGACCCGAGAGTCCTGCAGCAGGCCTGGGTCCTCGTGCGGAGAGCTCCCCCCCGCATCCCCTGGATCCCGTTCGATCCGGCGAGTCTCGACCTGGAGACGGCCCGCTGGCTGGAAGAGGCACTCTCTCGTCCCGAGGTCGGGGTCGACTTTCGACTGGGCATCTCCCCGGCCTGGGACAAAGGTACCCAGAGCTACCCCGTTGAGGGCAACGGCGACGAGGTGGTCCCCCGCCCAAAGCCCGACCCGCCGCCCGGAGGAAGATCGCTGGAGAGGAAGGCAGAGCCCTCACCGCGGTTCCTCCAGGCCCGCCTCCGGGCCAACCTGCACAGCGGCGGAGACAACGCCGTCGCCGTCCGGATCGGCCGCGAAGACCAAGCCTGGCTGCGCGCCGAGAGGCCGTTCCCCGCGCCGGACGATCCCGAGCGCCAGGGTCACCAGCTCACCGTCCTGTTCTGGGAGGCCCGGGTCAGCCCCGAGGCCCAGGCCGCCAGCCTCTGGCTCCCGCCGGAAGCCGACAGCGCCGAGCTGTCCTTTCCCTTCGAGATTCCCGCGGGTGTCGAAGCCATTGAGGCAAGGATCACCGTCCTCCACGCCAATCGGGTGCTCCAGACCGGTGTCCTGCGGGCGCGGGTGGGAGGAGAGGAGGCCGCGACCTTCCGGCTCGACGCGGCGCCTCGGACCAACCTCGACGGCCTCGACGGCCGCCGGCAGTTCGATGCCGCTCTCGTTCTTGACGGAGCCGGTGGCGAAGGCCCACATCTCACCGCCGCCGCCGACGGCAAGGCCGCCGTCGTCCAGGTGAACTCGCTCGCGCTGGAGGCCCTGACCCGCTTCCTCGACAAGCAGATCTCGGACATCGCATCGAGGCCCGAGCACTACGCGGCGCTCGACAGCCCCGGCAGCGTGAAGCTTCTCCGCACTCTCGCGCAGAAGGGAGGCCGCCTGCGCCAGACGCTCTGCGGCCACACCGGCCTGCACGCCCTCGCTGACGCGAAACGCATCCATCTCACCTCAGCGCAGGCCGCGTCCTTCCTCCCTCTCGAGCTTCTCTACAGCTTGGAGCCGCCGGACGACGACGCGGTGCTCTGCCCCCGCGCGTCCGAGTCTCTGCGGGCCGGAGAGTGCCTGGGCGGCTGCGCCGCCGACCAGCGTCGGCGCATCTGTCCGCTCGCCTTCTGGGGCCTCAGCCGGATTCTCGAACGCCACGCTCACCGGCTGGAGGATGCCGTCGGCGACGGCTTCCGCCTCCAGGCCGAGCCCTTGCGGCCGCGAAGCCCGCTGCCACTCACGGGAACGTCTCTCCTCGCGGCCAGCTCCAAGGCCTCCGAGGTCAATCCCTCCGCCGTCGACGACCTCGGCAGGCACCTGGGGAAGCGGGGCCACGCGGTCCGGGTGAGCACCTGGAAGCAGTGGGAGGACCAGGTCAGTGCCGACGCGCCTTCCCTTCTCGTCCTCCTCCCCCACCACGAGCGGAATGAGGACGACCAGGAGATCCTGGAGATCGGAGAAGGAGACCGTCTCAAATCCGAGCTCGTGCGGGAAGGCTATGTCCGCCGGGAGGACGGTCCCTATCCAATCGTGCTCCTGCTGGGCTGCGACACCAACCAGGCAAAGATCGCCTTCGACAGCTTCGTCACCTGCTTCCGCGACAAGGGAGCCGCCGTGGTCGTGAGCACCCTCGCCACCATCCTGGGAAGGGACGCCTCCCCGGCAGCCGCCCTCCTCGTCGACCTCCTCGACCAGGAAGCGGAAGACGGGAACGGTACCTTCGGAGAGATCATGCTCCACCTCCGCCGCCAGCTCCTGGCGACGCAGACGCCGATGGCGCTCTGCCTTACGGCGTATGGGGATGCGGACTGGGTGCTGACGAAGCAATCATGAGGGACTGTGCGTGACCTCCGCAGAAGCCTTCCTCTCGGACTGGCATCAAGTGATCGTAGGGACCAGTCCGGAATCGATGATGCGCCGGTCCTGCGTGACGAGCACCGCCCCCAGCGCCCGGGCGGAGGCTACAAGGACTCGGTCGGCCGGGTCACGGTGGAAGCTGTCCGGGAGGGCTGCCACTTCAGCCGCGATAGTGGGACTGATGGAGATGAGCTGGACGAGCGGCGGAGCTACCGCCTGTTCAAGCCAGTCGCGAAGCGGCAGGTCCAGATCTATCCGCCCGAGGCTGTTCAAGGTGGCAATCTCCCAAAGGGTGATCCCGGACACCAGGAGAGGCGCCTCCGGGCTAGCCTGCGACAGGATCTCTGACTGCCGATGCGAAAGGCGAGGATTTTGCCCGAGCCACCAAAGCAGAATGTGCGTGTCGAGCAGAGCCTTCAGAGCTCTCCCCTTTCGGCATCCCAATCCCCGGCCGGCAACACGGGCTCGATGATGTCGCCTGAAATTCTGACCGTTCCGAAGAGGGCGTGCTGAGGATAGCGGCCTTCCGCCGGAACCGGCGGAAGCAAGCGGGCGACCGGCCGGCCCCGTTTGAGGATCGTCACCGTCTCTCCAGTCCGCTCGACTTCGTCAAGGATGGCCAGGCACTTTGCCTTGAACTCGGAAGCCCGAATCGATCGCATATGACCACTCTACGTGACCACATTGCCTTCGTCAACCGCGTTTCTCATCGCCAGCCTCGGAGGAGCCGTCCGTGTTCACAATCGAAATGCTCGCCGCCCAGCACGGTGACTGTCTCTGGATCGAGTATGGACCCGCGGAGAGCCCGCATCGGATCCTGATCGACTGCGGCCTCTGGGAAACCTATGGCGAGCTTTCCGCCCGGCTCCGGGATCGGCTGGACCTCCGCTTCGAGTTGCTCGTCCTGACCCACATCGACCTGGACCACATCGCCGGAGCCATCCCCTTCCTTCAGGAGATCAAGCCCGGGCACATCGGCGATGTGTGGTTCAACGGCTGGAAGCACCTCCCGAGCGAAGCGGATGTCCTGGGGGCCATCCACGGCGAGATGTTCGCGGGCGTCCTCACCCAGCAGGCATTCGCCTGGAACCAGGCGTGGCATGGCGGGTCGGTGGTCGTCCCCGCAGACGGCCCGTTGCCGCGGATCGATCTGCCCGGCGGATTGAAGCTCACCCTTCTCTCCCCGACCCGCAAGCGGCTCGAGGAGTTGCGAATCGCCTGGGAGAGGACTCTGAAGGGCTTCGCCCCGGGGGACACCGAAGCGGCTCTCGAAGCCCTGGAGGAACGACCGAGGTTTCAGCCTGACGCCCTGGGACCGGCCCGCCTCGACATCGAGACTCTGGCCAGAGCCCGGTTCGAGCCGGACGACAGCCCCTCCAACGGCAGCAGCATCGCCCTCCTGGCCGAGTACGAAGGCAAGAGCCTCCTGCTCGGCGCCGACGCTTTCTCGCCGGTCCTTGAGGAGAGCATCCGCCGGCTCCTCCACGAGACCGGCCGCACCCGCCTCCGCCTGGACGCCTGCAAGGTGCCCCACCACGGAGCCTCCCGGAACAACGGCCCGGACCTCTTCAAGCTCCTCGACTGCCGGAACTTCCTCTTCTCCGCCGACGGCAGCCACGGCTACAACCATCCCCACCCCGAGACGATCGCCCGCATCCTCACCACCCAGAAGGGCGTCCGCCTCCACTT